>CAYMLO010000072.1:0-50757 GCA_964390905.1 uncultured Planctomycetales bacterium
TCGCGAGGAACGAGTTGGCTGTTCCGAAGTCGATGCCCAAGTGATGTCGATTGGCCTCCGACATCAGGCGCCCCTCTTCCGCGTGATCCTTCCCTTGACCACCACGCGTTTGCCCTCGCGAATCGGGGGCTCGAGCTCGCGATACGGATCGCCCGGGTTGATCAGGCCGACGACGTCGTACGCGTCTCGCAACGTCTCGGCAAAGACGCCGTCCCCGCCGTGCACGCCCAAGACAATGCCCGCGTTTTCGCACTCCTGAATCATCTCCGCCGCGATCGCCGACCGTTCTTCGTCCGACGTCGCCAGCGACAGCTTCTGCACGACTTGCAGAATGGGAACCGACGAGATGGGCGAAGCCGGTGCCTGGACCGATGCGTCGGATCGGCCCTTCTGCGTGATCAGCAGCAGCGTCATCAGATCAAGATGGATCCCCAGCCAAGACCGGATCGCCGACCGGACGTTCCTGCGGAGCTGCTCGCGATTGGCTCGCCGGATGGGCTTGGCCAGTTGGAGCAAGCCGACCAGGCCGACGCACACGAAGATGAGCTTCAGCTTGCCCCAGAACCCCGTCCCCCCCGACCTTCCGGTCACCGCTCGCCAGAGACGGCGGGTGGGGCTGAACCATCCGAGCACCTCGCTCACGCCGATGCCGACCGCGCCGATGCCCAGCATCCACTGAATGACTCTGCGCAGCCGATCCCGATGCGTGATGTAGACCCCCAGCGCGACCGCGACCGCCGGTCCCAACAACCCCCCTGCCAGACGCCCGGTCTCAATGCTCTCCGGCTGAACCCGCAGGAGGACACACAGCCAGGCACCCACAGCCATCCCCGCCAGCGCCCCCAAACCGGCGACGATCGTGAGGAAGCTGGCCCGGACCTCCATCTGCGGCTCGGCGGGATCGATATGAAGTGCCGCCGCCGATTGGCGAAGATCGAAAGCGAGGACCTGACGATCTGGAGCATCGATCCCGGCGGCCTGGGCGGCCTTGTCTGCGAACCGTTCGCTCAACAGCTCGTCGAGGCAGTCGCTGCGGCAGCATTCGGCGGCCACGTCCAGCTCTGCCTGCGCAACCGGTTCGGACGTCCCCTCCGTCCTCTCCAGCACCGCCGCACTCTGGCGCTGCGCGAGCTCGTCGAGGTCATCCGCAAGGGCGGACCTGACCGACGCGAGTGTCTGCCAGATCTCGGTCACCGACCGTGCCTGCCTTTCATCCGTCGTACTCGATGCATCTTGCTTGGGCCCCGTCGCGCAGGCCGCCCCCCTACCAAGACGTCTGCATCCTATCGAACCGGTCACAGAATGTCAGTCCGCCGCGACGATGACCCGCCGGACCGCCAGCCACGGCCTGCTGTTCAACCCGCCTCGCGGCTCGAGGTTCTGGATCCTCAGCGTGTACGTCCCCTTGCTCAGCAGGGACGATCGCATCGGGATCTCCAACGTTCGAAACGCCTTCGGCGCCGGCTCGGGCATGCCCGCGAAGACAACGGTGTCGCAGATGTCGATCCGGATCGGCACGGGGGCGCCGTCGTCCTTGCCCGCCAGCGTCGCGTACTCGATGATGAGCTTCGCGCCCCGCAGCGCCGCCGCCAGTCGATAGGCGGTCGTCATCGAATCCGCGCCGCTCTGCTGTCCGTAGACCCAGTTCGCCGCAGCGCTGCCGAGAATCTCGGTCTTGGGAAAGAGCTGCCGCCCGCCGCCCCGGAAATCACTCCCGGCGATCTCGATCCTGGACCTGTCGGACGTCAAGACGCCGACCACCTTGGGCGGCGCGGATCGATCCACCCGGTAGTGCTTCTTGAGGAAGTCGTAGACGGTCGCGACCTGGCTGGCCACCAGCCCGTTGGCGGCGTTGGCGTGTTCGCCCGCCACCTGGACCAGCTCCGTGACCTGCTCCAGCCGCTTGGCCATCCGATCGAGGTATGCGAACTCGTGCCGCGCCAGCCGCTCGTTGCCGCGCTGATGAAACATCACGGTCCGGATCATGTGGTAGTAGAACAGGAACATCGCCTCGCCGTAGGCGAAGCGACGTTCGTCCTCGAGAAGCCGCGCCTGCTCCCGTGGGTCGGTGCACGTCAGCAGGGCATCATCGATCGCCTGCCGGGCCTTGCGGACGGCGTCGACGATTTCGACCACATCCGGCCCGTCATTGACCTTGGGGTGGTTCGGGAAGTACTGCAGGTCCTCGCGGGTAAACAGCTTGGCGGACTCGTCCCGAATGGCCGCGCGCAGCCGGCTGCGGAGACTGTACCCCCACGTGTAATGCTTGAAGGCCTTGATGTTTCGCGATGCCGTCTCGAGGTGCTCGTAGAACGCCTTGGCGTGCGTCGTCGTCGTGGGGTAGAAGCGGGCGAGGTACTCGGCGACGATGGCCTCGGCATCAGCGCCCACGTCCCACAGCAGCCGCGCCATCAGGTGCTGATTCAGCGCCCACGTCCCCCACAACCGCAGCGGCGTGTGCATGTAGAAAAAGTGCCGCGTCCCCGTGCGGTAGTACCATGGGATGTCCGCCGCCATGACCCGCGTGAAGACCAGCGGCATCGACTTGTGCGAGCTGACGTTGTAGTACTCGCCAATCGCCATCGCCCCCTTGTACGTCCGGTCGTCGCCCTTGACCCACTTCTCGTAGCGTTCGAGCAGATGCCGATTGACCTTCGTCGAGGCGGGGTCGGCGAAGGGGTAGGCATACGTCCGCTCAATGGGGTACAGGGCGATGAAGCAATTCTCGTAGTCGAAGTCCGCCGGCAAGGGCTTGGACGGCGTGGGCAGCGTCTCGTGATAGGCCGCGGGAAGGAACTGAACGTTGTGCCCCAACCGGCCCTCCTTTCGAGCCTGGTCCATCTCGCGCCGGATCGTGTGCAGGACCTCGAACAAGCGGTCCGTGTACGTGCCCTGCTTCTTGCATGCCTCGCACGTGCACCACCGCCCGTTGTCGAGCATCGCGAAGTTGTAGACGTCCACGTCCCGCCACCGTCCCTCGCTAAACTCGCGGATCAGGTTCTTGGCCAGCTCGTGTGTGGCGTCCTTGTTGCTGGTGCAGTAGTTGTCGCCGCCGTCCGTGCCGATCCTGGCGGATCGTTTCCCGCCCTGCAGGCCGTACCACTCCGGATGCGCCTCGAAGTAGCTCAGCTTGCCGTCCTTGTCGACGTCCCCTTGGTACTCAGGGCTCGGCGGGTATGGATCCTTCGGCTTGCCCTGGTCGCCCTCGAACTTCGGATGGTCGTAGGGGTAGTCGTGTTTGGGGTTGAGGCAGACGTAGTGCATGATGTGGCAGCCGTGGAACAACCGGAGACCCAGCTTCCGCATCAGCGGCACCCGCCCCTCCTCGGGCGTCCACAGGTTCAAGCGGTTCCGGGCCATCCACAGGTAGAAGTCCTTGTCGGCGTTGACGAGCCACGGCCAGAACCCGCGCGTGATGTAGTCGGGGCCCTCGACGACGTCCACGTCCGTCGGCAGCAGAACGGGCTCGACCGGATAGACCGTCCCCTGCTCCCCCAGACCGTAGAACCGCATGCCAAGGACGTGCAGGTACGCATAGACGCCGTACAGCGTCCCGACGCGATCGTGGCCCTCGATCTTGACGACGATGCGTCCGCCTTGCCGAAACGCACGGATGCGGTATGACTCCGGGCCTTGCAGCGCCGCCTGCTTCCCCGCGGGGTCCTTCACAGACGCCATCAACGGGTTGGACCGTTTGCTGCCCAGCAGGAAGACGTGCCCCCGGTCGGGCAGCGACTTCGGCGGCGCCAACCGGATGGCCTTCTCGTCCAACGTCGTGCACCGACCCAGAAAACGACGCAGTTCCACGGCCGCAAAGCACTCCGTGCACGCGTCGTCGTCGGTCAGGTCCTTGTCCCGCCAGGTCACCTGTTCCTCGCCCGCTGCGGCGGTTTCGATGTCGGCGAAACCACCTGGGTTGACCAGAATCGAGCACGGCACGGGCTCGGCCACGGCGGACTGCCCAAACCCCATCACCGACGTCAAGGCCAGGGCCATCCATGCGCAGGCCTGTCTTGTCTTGATCATCAGCCGACCTCCAGCTGGGCGAACCCTACATCAAATACCTCCGCGATTCGAGGGCGCTGTTCCCCGATCCGGGCGCCCGGTCGCGTCGCCGCTTGACACACGTTGCTCATTGTCATTCCATTCGTGCCGAGAACGATAAGAGAAGGGACAAGTCATGGGCAACATCAACATCATCAAGTCCGGCCTGATCTACCGGAACGCCAAGGCGCATGTTCGCAGCATCCACGCGTACTTCCCCTCCGTGGTCGTGATGGCCAACGGCGAGCTGCTGGCCAGCGTCGTCCTCGGCGAGGCCTTCGAGGCGACCAATGCGCGGACAAACCTGTGCCGCTCGGCCGACAACGGCGAGACGTGGCAGCTCGAGGGCCCCCTCTACCCGGGCACGACGGACCGCTTGACGTCCGACGCCTCGCGTCTGACGGCCACGCCCGAGGGCGAGGTCCTGGCGTACATGGTGCGCGCGGACCGGTCGGAACACCCCGACGAAGGCCTAACCAACCCCGAGACGCTCGGGTTCGTCCCCACGGAACTGACGTTGCTGCGGTCGAGCGACTTCGGGCGGACGTGGACCGATCCGACGCCGATCACGCCGCCGCTCGAGGGCCCGTCGTTCGAGCTGTGCAGCCCGATCACGGTCCTGCGGGACGGGCGGTGGATCATCCCCACGCTGACCTGGCCCGCCTGGGACGGACGTTGTCCCGACGGCGTCAAGATGGTGGCATTGGTCTCGCACGACCGCGGCCGGACCTGGCCCGACTACTGGGACGTCATGCAGGAATCAGCGGGACGCGTCTACTTCTGGGAATCCAAGATCGTCGAGTTCCCCGACCGCCGCCTGCTCGCCGTCGCCTGGACGTATGACGACGTTGCCACGAAGGACCGGCCCAACCACTTCGCGATCAGCACGGACAGCGGCCAAACCTGGTCACCCCCCGCCTCCACAGGTCTGATGGGTCAGACGATGACGCCGCTGCTGCTCGACGACGATCGGATCCTCTGCGTCTATCGCCGCATGGACCAACCGGGCCTGTGGGCCAACCTGTCGCACCTGGACGGGCACCGATGGATCAACGACGGCGACGAACCGATGTGGGGAACGCAGGCCAGCGGATTGACGGCGACATCGGAGAACATGGCCCACAACTTCAACGTCCTGCGGTTCGGGGCGCCCTGCCTGACCCAACTCGACGAGGGAACGATCTTCGTCGCGTTCTGGTGTTACGAGGACTGCGTCAGCGTCATACGATGGTTCAAGATCACGGCCGACTGAACGCGCGTAGCGTGGGGGACGGAATCGACCGCGAACCGTCCTTCGTGGCGCGATTCGGTCCCCGGCCCTTCGCTCCCCCTCACGTTCCGCGAAGGGGAGCGAAGCATGGGGCACTCCTCCGATAGCCCGCCCAATCTGTCACGCACACCGCTTCGGATCGGCCGTGGCGGTTGACCTCTTGGGGCTGTCGGCTAGGCTGTTGCTGATGGGCCAGGTTCTGCGTCACGCGTCGCGGCACAAGGGCTCGGCGGCGACGCCGTTGCGAGAAAGGACAGAGGGTCATGGGTGGAACGAATAGCGTGATCGGCACTGGCGTGCACGGCCTGGTGGCTTCCCTGGTGCTGTTGGGGGCTGGAGCGCTGCAGCCCGCCGAAGCGGGGCAGGCCGAAGAGATTCTCGAGGCCACCGGCGTCAAGGGCGGTTTGGTGGTCCATCTGGGCTGCGGGGATGGGAAGCTCACGGCTGCGCTGTGGGCCGGCGAGGCGTGCCTCGTGCACGGCCTCGACGCTGACGCGGCCAACGTCGAGAAGGCCCGCGAACACATCCGTGCGCTGAAGCGCTGCGGCGACGTGTCGGTCGAGCAGTGGTCGGACAGGTTCCTGCCTTACGCCGATAACCTGGTCAACCTGCTAGTGGCCGACGACCTCGGCGGCGTCGCGATGGATGAGGTCATGCGCGTCCTGTGTCCCAAGGGGGTGGCCTATATCAAGGCCGGCGGCACGTGGACCAAGACGGTCAAGCGCTGGCCCGAGCAGATGGACGAGTGGACCCACTACCTGCACGATGCGACGGGCAATGCCGTTGCCAGCGACACGCTCGTCGGACCGCCGGGGCGGATCCAATGGGTCGCCAACCCGCCGTACTCCAGAAGCCACGAAATCGATTCCAGCATCAGTGCGCTGGTCTCGGCCGGCGGACGGGTCTTCTACATCCTTGATGAGGGTCTGACGGGCGTGACCGACGAACGGCTGCCCGCGAAGTGGTCTTTGGTGGCCCGCGACGCCTTCAATGGCGTGCTGCTATGGAAGCGGCCGGTGCCCGCATGGGGATGGCGGGAGTGGAAGGAGCCGATTCTGGCGGGCAAGGACTGGACGGGGCTTCGCGGTCAGCGGACCCGCTCGCCGCTCGTGTTGCCGAGGCGATTGGTGGCTGTCGGGAACCGCGTATACGTCACGCTCAGCTATGAGGCGCCGCTGACCGCCTTGGACGCCGCCACCGGTGAAATCGTGCGGACCTACGAGGGGACGGAGGGGACCGACGAAATCGTGTGCAGCCAGGGGGTCTTGGCCCTCTGCGTCAGAGAGAAACCGGCCACGGTGAGCGAACCGCCCGGCAAGGCGCCGGTGAAACGCTCGGCCCGGCGTGGGAGAGGCCGCTCGCGCGAGCACATCGGTCGGGGAACCCTCCTTGCAATCGCGGCGGACACCGGCAAGAAGCTCTGGGACGTGGAGATGCCCAGGATCCTCCCGTTGACGTTGGCCATCACCGGCAATCGCGTCTTGTTCCACAACTACGAGGGAATCGTCTGTCTGAGTCTGAAAACGGGCTCGGAGCTGTGGAAGGCCCGGACCGAGAAAATCAGGGGAGGCGGGTGGGGGTCGTCGCATACGCTCGTCGCACGTGACGACGTGGTGCTGTTCCTGGGGCCCAAGGAGCTGGTGGCGCTGTCGGCTCAGACCGGCAAGCGGCTCTGGGATGGGCCGGGCGGCAAGGGACCCGGCGTGTCGAATCCGCCAGACCTTTTCGTGGCAGACGGACTGGTCTGGCACGGCGGGCCCGAGGGCGGACACCAGCGGATGAGCACCCGGGTCAAGAAGAGCGGACGCGATCCCAGGACGGGCGAGGTCACCAGAACGGTCGAGGTGCAGTGTCTGATCAGTCCTGGGCACCACTTTCGATGCTACAGGAGCAAGGCGACTGATCGCTACCTCCTGTGGCCCAAGCGCGGCGTCGAATTCCTGGACCTCAAAGGGACCAACCACATGCGGCATGATTGGCTCCGACCGCCGTGCAAGTTCGGCGTCATGCCGTGCAACGGGCTTCTGTATGTCGCGCCCCACCAGTGCTTCTGCTACCCCGGTGTGAAGCTGAGCGGATTCAACGCACTGGCGCCCTCTTTACCTCCCAAGCGCGCCAAAGCACCGGACCGTTCGGACGCGCGCCTGCAGAAGGGCGTGGCCTACGGCGCGACGACCACTCCGCCGACCGGGACCGATCGCAACGACTGGCCCATGCATCGGCACGATCCCAAGCGCAGCGGCTCCACGGCGTCGTCAGTTCCCTCCGCGGTGATTCCCGTCTGGCAGGCCAAACTCGGTGGGAGGATCACACCGCCCGTCTCCGTCGCCGGGAAGCTACTCATCGCATCGGTGGACGCTCACCGTGTTTCGTGTCTGAGCGCCAAGGACGGCCAGCCGGTGTGGCACTACACGGCCGGCGGACGCGTAGACTCCCCACCGACGGTCTACAAGGGACGGGTGCTTTTCGGTTCCGCGGATGGCTGGGTCTACTGCCTGCGTTTCGCGGACGGGAAGCTCGTCTGGCGCTTCCGCGCCGCACCCGAGGCGCGACGGGTCGTCGCCTTCGGGCAATTGGCGTCGGCCTGGCCGGTGCACGGCAGTGTGCTCCTCAAGGATGGCGTGGCCTACTGCGCTGCGGGGCGGTCCTCCTACCTCGACGGCGGCATCTACCTCTACGGCCTGGACCCCAAGACGGGCAAGACGGTTCACGAAGGGCGGCTCGACGGCCCGCATCCGGACGTCAACAAGGACATCGGTCGGCCGTTCGACATGGACGGCACGTTCTGCGACGTGCTCGTCACCGACGGCGAGTACCTCTACATGCAACAGATCATGCTCGACGCCAAGCTGGCCGAGCGAGAGGCCCCGCGCCTCAGCGTCATGGGCGACCGGAAGGTCGGCCGACACCTCTTCTCCACGGCGGGTATGCTGAACGGTTCATGGTGGAACCGGACGTTCTGGATGTACACCGAGCGCTGGCCTGGCTTCTACATCGCGAATCAGTCCCCCAAGGCCGGGCAGCTCCTCGTCTTCGACGCCGCCACGACCTACGGGGTGAAGTGCTTCACCACACGGAATCGCCACAGCCCCATGTTCTTCCCCGGCAAGAAGGGCTATCTCCTCTTCGCCGACGACAACGAGACCGAGCCGGTCCTGGTGGGCACAGACGGCAAGCCGAACCCGCTCAAGTGGCTGCCGCCTGTGAACCCGGCCGTCGGCTTCGCCCTGGATGACACGGCCATCGACAGAGACAAGGGGACCGGATTCACCCGGACCAGGCCCCCCAAGTGGGCTGCGTGGGTGCCGGTTCGCGTGAGAGCAATGGTGCTTGCGGGCAAGCACCTCTTTGTCGCCGGCCCGCCGGACGTCGTGGACCCGGCCGACCCGATGGCCGCGTTCGAGGGCCGGAAGGGCGCCACGCTGTGGACGGTGTCGGCCGCGGATGGCAGCAAGCTGGCCGAGCAGAAGCTCGAGTCCCCGCCGGTCTTCGACGGGATGATCGCCGCCAACGGACGGCTCTACATCTCGACCCGAGATGGTCGCCTGATGTGCATGGGAAGCGAGGGGTGACCGCGTAGGGGGCACGTTGGCCTGACAACCTGCGCCTACGCCTCGGGGATGCCCTCCCAGTCGATGCCGATCCTCCGGGCGGCGTACCCCAGTTCCTTGAGGTAGTCTCCGTAGACCATCATCCAGTGGGAGTCGCGGACCTCGTGCAGCAGCTTGGTCCAGTCCCCCTGGATCCGGACGTCCTGCTGAGACCTGCAGATGTCGTAGAACGGGTTATCCCTGACCATTCCCTTGAAGCCCAGCCATCGGCCGGTGGCGTACTCGGGGTCGACGAAGGTCACGAAGCGGCCCTTGGGGATCTCCACCTTCGGGGCGGCGCCGTATTCGGATTCGTAGTGCGTCAGGATCTTGACGGCCTCGTAGTGCTCACCGTCCATCCGCCGCGGCGCGCTGCAGTGCGCGCAGGTCACGATCCCCTTGTGCGGAAACGTCGAGTTGTGCATGAAGACCGGCTTGCCCGAGATGTACCGCAGCAGGATGCCCGCGGGGATCACGACGAAGTCCGACTCGCAGAACGCCAGCAGCCCTTCGTCGTTCAGCAGCATCAGCGTCAGGCAGGCCGTCGTCTTCGACATGGGCATGATCGTGCTCATGCAACTCCGGATTGTGAACGCGTGCGCGTCGTTCTCGCGCATCAGGTCCTTGAACAGGCCGTAAAGCACGAAGGCGTTGACGACGAACTTCCTGTCGGTCTTCAGATCGGTCAGGGGCACCATGAAAAGGCGGTCCGTCCAGCGTTCGGCCTTGGCCATGAGGTCCTTGTCGGCCAGGGCGCTCTTGATCCGCGGTTCGATGTCTTTGTAACCGACGTCGATGATCTCGATCTTGTGCTTCTTGCGGGCCACGTCGGGCGCATTCGGCGCGTACTTGCCCATCGGGCCTCCCAGCGCGACGATCCTGGAGCCCAGGAAGTTCTTCACGCCGTACAGCGCTCGGAGTCTCCAGAGAACCTCGGCGTAGTCGTCCACCACGACGTCGTGGACCCAGACGTGTCCCGGGTCCGGCGTGTTGCCCTTGTCGGTGCGCAGGTACTTGACGCTGAGCGCTTCGTACCAGTAGTAGACCGGCCCCGAGCGACGTCGGACGAAGATGACGGCGTCGCGGTCCCGGCCCATGCAGGCCCGCAGCACCCCCCCCGAACCGCTGGCCGGATACAACAACGTCACGTCGTAGTCACCCTTGTGCACCCGCGTCGCCTCTTCAGCGGACTTGACCTTGACGACGGGCAGGACCTCCAGGGGGAAGTCGGCCTTCTTCGCCAGCGATCGCAGCTCCTTGCCGATCTGCTCCGCTTCTTCGGCCGCGGCCGCGTCGCTCTGCACACCGCCCCACGACTTCCACGAGGCCTGCTTCCTTGGGTGCGAGACGCGGTACATCAGGATGGGCTGGACGCGCAACTTCTTGCCGAGCGTGAGGAAGGGCCTGTGCGGATCCCACAGGTCGGCGTCCCAGTTCGGCTTCCCTGCCGACCCCGCGGCCGCGCGGACCGCAAACCCCACCCCTGTGATCGCACCGGCAGAAGCGCTCAGGAAGTCCCTCCGGTTCAGGCAGCTACAACACATGACGTTCTCCTGATGAAAGGAACCTGGCCAGCACCCGATCCCGATTCAATGCGCACAACCCTCGAGGTTCTCACGTGACCTCTTCCCGGCACTGTAGCAACGATTCGCGGTGGGCTCAATGAACCACCGCGAGCGCAAAGACCGGCCGCCGCGTCCGACGCAGAGCGGGCAGAGGTCCCCACGGGGGATTCGCAAGGGTTGACAAGCGTGGCCTCGGAACGTAGGGTTTTTGGCCCCAATGGATCTGCGTAGACGGGGGATTCCTTGGCAAGCTGTCCATACCGGTCGTTGATGAACCCGACCCACTGTCGGGTTTGATATCAGGACCACGGTGACGTCGCCCCCCCGGGAGTTCCCTGCGGTGGGGCGTCTGGAAGACAAGCTTGGATCAGGAACGAGACAAATGGCGAGCCGCGTTTCGAAGTGGGACGGCGATCTGATACGCCGATCGGGATTCTGCCTGTGGACGTTGGTGTTGCTGATAGGCCAGGCAGACCGCCTCTCAGCCGACACGTCGGGCAGTCCGTCGAGGCAGGCCATCGAAGGGGAGATCGCCCAAACGGAGGCCCTGGTCGCTGCCCAGCAAAAGAAGACCGAAATGCTGAAGCGCCGTCTCGAGGCGGCCCAGGGCGAATCCGCCCAGCCCGTGCGGGTCGCCGAGGTCCGGAAGGTCGTATCGGAGTTGATGTCCGACGCGGGGTTCCGCGAGTCGCTGTACCCCGATATCCAGCAGGTCGGCTACAAGAAGGGCTTCTACATCAAGAGCTCCGACGAGGCGTACATGCTGAAGATCAACAGCTTCATGCGCCTGAGATACACCGGCCTGAATCGGCAGACGGACAACCCCCGGATGACAGGCCGGCAGAAGCAGGACGACGTTAACGGGTTCGAAGTCGAGGATCTTCGGTTCATCCTCGGCGGCTATCTGCATGATCCGAGGCTCACCTACAAGATCGTGACCATTGCAGACACGGATGTGAACCACGATTGGCGAACGCAGATCGCCTGGATCGACTACGAATTCGCGGAGGCGTTGCACGTTGTCGCGGGCTTGCTTCGCCCTCCCTTCGGACGGCAACAGCTGGTCAGCAGGCCGTTCTTCCAGCTCATCGATCGCTCCATGGCCAATGAGCTCTTCACGCAAAACCGGACCATCCTGGCGGGCGTGCACGGCACGATCGCCAAGCGTCTGAGCTATTCGACGGCCATCGGCAACGGGACCTCCAATCCGTTCGACAGCCCCAGTCAGGAAGAGCTCGACACGAACTTCTCGTACTACGCTCGCCTGGTGACCCACATTCTTGGCGGCCCGATCAGAACCGAGGGCGACCTGGTCTACTCCAAGAACCCGCAGTGGGAGGTGGGCGGCAGTTTCGTCTACAACGACGACAACGGCGACGGCAACCGACGGTTCGCCTACAACGTCCCTGATCGGATTCGTCGAGGCCGCGGCATCGGCGGTAACGGCGTCGTGGATCTGACCGGGACGGACTACTACCAGTTCGGTGCTGATACGGCGTTCCGCTGGCGGGGCTTCTCCGTCACGGCCGAGTACTTTCTGCAAACCATCGATGGCAACGATTCTCTCAGTCAATGGGAGCTGCGGACCGCCCGCTCGGACGCCACGCATATGCAGGGCGGTTACATACAGGGCGGCTACTTCCTCGTACCAAAGACGGTCGAGGTGGTCGCGCGGCTCGGCAGCGTCTGGGATTTCGGGGATGACACCGCCTGCGAGTACGCCATCGGGATGAACTACTTCCCTTGGAAGACCTACAGCGTGATGCTACAGGCCGACTACACCCACATCGACGATGCGCCGTCCACCTCGACCCATGCGGGATGGAGACAGAACGACGAGATCGACATGCTCCGCGTGCAGCTGCAGCTCAAGTTCTAGGTTCGCCTGCCGGGCGAATCTCACGCCGCGGTGTGACCTTGCCAGTCCGAGACCCGGATTCCGGACCCCGGAGCCCTTTGCTCAACACGTGAAGTGGAATGGCTTGCGGGAGGCCCTGCGCCAAAGGTTCAAGCGTCCTTCGGCAGCTCAGCCTACGCCCAACGTGTTCGGCCCCAGAATCAGCGTGTCGATGCGCCTTCTGACTCGCTCGACGAGGGCGGAGAAGCCGGCCGACAGGCGATCACGGGGATGGGTCAGATCCAGACCGATGGTCTCCACATCCCTTCCCGGTCCCGGCGACATGACGACGACGCGGTCGGCCAGGTAGACCGCCTCCTCGATGCCGTGGGTCACGAACAGCGCGGAGAGGCCTTGACGCCGTCGGAGCTCGAGCAGCAGGTCTTGCAGGGCGTATCGCGTCCGTTCGTCCAGAGAGGAGAAGGGCTCGTCGAGCAGCCAGTTCTTCGCCCCCGCGGCCAATTGCCTGGCCAGCATGACCCGCTGTTGCATGCCCCCGGAACATTCGTGGGGATAGAGGCGTGCCCTGCCCCCCAACCCCACCTGATCGAGAAGGGCGTCTGCGCCGCGGTGTCGCTCCCGTCGCCTCGTTCCCTTGACCTTCAGCGGAAACGAGACGTTGTCCCGAAGGCGAAGCCATGGGAACAGCGTGTGTTGTTGCGGGACGTACGCCAGTTCGCCGCGGCACTGCCCGGGTGCCCGTCCGTTGACGGCCACGCTCCCTGAATCCGGCGACTCCAACCCCGCCGCCATTCGCAGCAGCGTGGTCTTGCCACATCCAGTGGGGCCGACGAGGCATGTGATGTCGCCGACCTGCCCTTCGCAGCAGAAGCCATCCAACGCCGGAACGGACTCACCGGAGCGCGCCACGAACGTCTTGTGGATCTGTCGGAATGAGAAGGCGGATTCCGTCATCGCTGCACAGCCTGCCAGTGGCTGACCCGTCGTTCCAAGCTCCACAGGCCTCCATCGAGGATCAGTCCGATCAGCATGATGTAGGCAATCGCCGCGAACGTGTATTCGTACTGCACGGTGTCGTGGCTGACCCAGATCGTGTAGCCGAGCCCGCTGCGGGTCCCGGGATAGAGCTCCGCTGCGACGATGACCATCCACGAGATGCCCAAGCCGATCCGCATACCGTTTACGATGGAGGGCAGCGCGTAGGGCAGCGTCACGCAGAAGAAGCGACCGGTCCGTCCCATGCCCGTCAGCCACGCGGTCTCCAACAGGGCGTTGCGCACCGACCGCGCGCCGCTGCTGCTGGCCAGCAGAATGGGAAAGAAGGCCCCCCATGCGATGATCAGGACCATGGCGGGTTGGACCTCCTCCAATGTTTCGTGTTGCCACGCTTGTCCCGGTCCCCAGATGTGCTCGGCCAGAGACGCGGCGCCGATCACCACGATCGCCGCCGGCAGCCAGGCGATGGGGCAGACGACGCGAAGCATGGTCGTTAGGGGGGCCATCACCTCGTGCGCGATCCGCAGCCGGCCCATCAGCAAGCCCAGGGGAATGGCAAGCCCCGCCGCGAGCACGTAACCGATCGCGATGCGGAGCAGGCTGGTCTTGGCGGAAAACGCCAGGGACGGTGCGTCGATCGTCTCGGGCTTCTCTGTGGGGTGTGCGACGACGTGCCACACGGAGGCCAGTCGTGGGAAGACGACTTCGCCCGGCCGACTGGCGGCAACGTGCCAGGCGACCAAGAGCGCCACGGGCAGCACCATTCCCACCAGCGCGATTCTAAGACGGGTCTTCATTTGCCGGATGACACGCCCATGGCTTTACGAGGGTTTGGGACCAACGAGTAGTCAGAGACCCGCCGGTACATCTGTTGCGGCGTCATGCCCTTCAGGACGTTCGTGAACTGGTTCAGATCGTTCATCATCTCGAACCAGGTCAGCATGCCCTTCTGCCAATCTTGGTTGGGCACGGGGACATACGTGACGGTAGGAACGCTTCGCGCTTCCACCTGCCGGCTCGCCTTCGTCCAGGAAGATGCAATCTGGATGGCCTTGTCCCTGTGGCGGTGGATGAACTCTCCGCCGGCCACCACCGCCTTGACGATCGCCTCGACGGCCGCACGCTTCTCCTTGAGCGCCTTCTCCGTCGCGACCACGCAGCAGCACGGGTGGTCGCGCCATTTGCCCTTGGGCGGCAGGTCGCGAAGGTCGGCGATGACCCGTCCGACCCCTTTGACTTCAGCAATCGCTACGGTCGGTTGGTTCATCACGATGCCATTCACCACCTTGCCTTGGAGGGATGGCACCATGTTTGAGCCCTTCTGAAGATTCATGAGCACGACTTGCACGGGTTTGCCGCCAGCGTTGACGGCCTTGGGACCGTATGAGATTCCCGAAGCCGCAAGGGCTCGCATCAAGATCAGGTACGCGACCGCTCGCGGGGCCTTGTAGCCGATCCGCACGGGTTCTCTGCGCTTCCGAACCGCCTCGAGGAACTCGTCCCACGTGCGCGCGGGGAACTCGGGCCGAACCATCAGCATGTCGCCGTCGCAGTTGCAGGGCGCAATGATCTTCAGGGCCGCGCCCTTGTCGATGGCGGCCACGGTCGCAGCGACGCCCCCCAGGCCGACTTCGATCTCATTGCGGGCGAGCGCCGCGGGCATTCCCGAACCCCCTCCTACCTTCGAGACCAGAAGTCGGGCCATGACGACTTGATCGTTCATCAGGTCGTAGACCTGTCGCTTCTTCAGTTGTCTAAACCACACGCCGTCCGTCTGGGTCTTGAAGCCCGCGCCCTGTGAGAGCGCTACGAAGAGCGCCAGGTGGTGGTCGTGGCCGACGTGTCCCAGCTTGATCGTCGGGGTCCTGGAGGCGCCCGACCCGGACGCCGCAAGGCCCGCAGCGATCGTCGTAACGATTGCCGTCGTGATCATGTGGCTCCCACTGTTCTGTTGATGACGTCTCTCCCTGCCGTTGGCGCTCGACAGACTAGGGCATTGGGGCCCAGAGGACAAGACGTGGCGGTTTCGATGGCGTGCTCCGTGCTCCGACGCGTCCGCATGCTGTCGTAGGGGGGCCCGGTGACGGCCGACCTGGTACAATCCGACCCCGGCCTGCTGGTGGTGAAGCTGGGGGCGTGGCCCGCCGACTCGACGGCCGGGCTCGCGCAGGCCCCAAAGACGGATGAGATCGCGTGAGCCAGGACACGGACAGCTTGTGGCAGCCGGACATGCTGGTTCGGTATCCGATGGACCCCAACGCGAAGGTCCACGATCTGGACGCCGAGCGGCTCGACCTGTTGTGGGTCTACGTCGCCGAAGCCACGCATAGCGTCGAGGTGTCGGCCATCCTGTCGGAGATCAGCCGACGCCACCCGCTGTACCTCCGCGTCAAAGAGCTCTTCGAGACGCTGGAGGCCTACAAGCGAATCGGCCAAAACATCTACGAGCGGTGGCGGGACGGTCAGGTCCGGATCATCTATGAGTTCTGCGCCGGTCACGGATTGCTGGGCGTGCTGCTGGCAAACCGCTTCGGGAAGGTCAGCGTGGTCTGCGTGGACAACGAGCGGCGTCCGGCCTTCGGGCACTACCTCGCCGTCGCGAGAGATCAAGGCCTGCGACTCGACAACATCCGCTACCTCGAGTGCGACATCGCCGAGGCATCCCTGGAACCCGGCGGTTATGTCGTGTGCATCCACGCCTGTAACGAGCTGACGATGACGGCGTTGGAGAAAGCTGATTCGGCCGGCGCGTACTACGCCGTCATGCCGTGCTGCATCCGAGACGGCATCTACTTCAGGCGGATCAACCACGTCGACGACCCGACCCGCTACGCGGTGGCGGCCGGGGTGATCGCCGGCCGGTACCGGGCCGACAAGGTGACGGCCATCGATGAGAGGATCACCAATCGGAACTTGATCATCATGGGCAAGGGGGCTGGGCGGTAGCAGGCGTCATGGACTCTGCACCCCAGTTCGTCGCGGCCAATTCGTTCGGCGTGAAGCTCGTCGTGGTCGACGCCGAGCGAGGGCTGCGCATCCTTCTCAACGACGCAGCCAGACACGGCATCCAGAGCACCGACCCCGCGCGGCGCGACGAACCGCTGGCCTACTATCACCGCAGCGGCCCACTGGGCGACGTCTTCGCCGCCTGGCACGGGGCCGATGCCAAGGCACAAGTCGCCATCATCGGCCTCGGCGTGGGTGCGATGGCCGCATACGCCGAGCCCGGGCAGCACTTCACCTTCTACGAGATCGATCCCATGGTGGCTGACATCGCCGGCGACCCAAAGTACTTCACGTTCCTGACCCGATGTCGCGGCACCTATGAAATCGTCCTAGGCGATGGCCTGGACGGTCTGGCGCGGGCGCCCGATGGACACTACGGCATGATCCTTCTCGACGCCTTCACCTCCGACCGAATCCCCACGCATCTGCTGTCCCGCCAGGCCCTCGACGCCTACCTGAGCAAGCTCGACGACGGCGGCGTCCTGGTGTTCCACATCTCCAACGTGCATCAGGAGCTGGAACCCGCCCTCGGCGGATTGGCGGCCGAACGTGCCCTGGCGTGTCTCGTGCGGGCCGACCTGAACATCGATGAGGCCGATCGATCCGTAGGCAAGCTTCCGTCCCATTACCTCGTCATGGCCCGTCGACCGGAAGGCCTCCGTCGGTTGGCCGAGAACGGTCGATGGCGAAGCCCGTAGATCGGACCCACAGCCCCGACGTCCCAGATCATCACTTGAGGAATGTCTCTCTAGGAGTGAGGTCCTCGCCGGACATCGCGGCGCGCGGGCCGAAGCGTTTGACGAACTCGTCCTTCGGCACGGACGCAACCGGCGCGAAGCGGGCGTCCTGTGCGTAATCCAAGAGGCACTTGAGCAGATACCTCGCCTCGACGTGTTCGTTCAGCTTCTCCAGTATGCCCAAGCTGGTGACCAGGACCTTCCCCTTGCCCACTTTGAATTCGAGTAGATACGCGTTGTTGCGATTCGCCATGTAGTGGTCGATCGCACGGATGATCGGCGTCACGCCGTGTTTGCTCAGTGGGCTGAATTCCATCGGCAACGCGCCCTTGATCATCGAAAGGAACTGCAGGTCGCACCGTCCTTCGTGGGGGAACGCCTCCAGGGCTGGGTGGTGGCTGATGACGGTGCCCGAGTTGCCGCTGTTGCCCGCGTTCCAGGGAATCGTCCTGAACTTCCGGTAGAAGCTAACGGAGCCGTAGTAGCACGTCGTGTTTTCGATGGCGATGCCACGGCCCAGCAACAAGCAAGCCCCGCCGCCTTCGACGTATTCGCCCAGCGCAGCGTCGGCGATGTCCGTCACCACGAACGACGCGCCGGCGAGTTTGCGCTGGTCGGGCGCCGACCTTGATTGCAGAACGATGGCCTGTCTGGCTGTGTCCCGGACCAACGCGTCACGCATCTCTGGGAAGGCCCAGAACGACCAACGGTTTGTGTTCACGAGCCGGTCTCGCTGGTGCAAGCTCACCTGCAGCTCGAACTTGCGGGCCCGCTCCGTAGCGGGCAGGTCGAGCGCCGCATCTCCCGCCTGGGTCAGTTCGCCCACGTTCAGCGTCGGCACCTCGAGCGTTCCCTGCTGTGATAGATAAGGACCGGTGGCCTTCCATCGGATCACGCAACCATCCAGCGCTTCCTCCCCATAGTGGTCCACGGCCAGCGAGATGCGGTGTTTACCCGGCGAGGTCAGGCAGCGATTGCCCTCCTTCGCCAGGACGACAACGGTGTCGCCGTTCGATTCAAGGAAGGTCTCGGCCGACACGTTCTTGGGGTCCCAGAAATCGTCCAACAGGCCTTCAGAGGCCCGGTGATAGTCGATGAGGAGCCACAGGATGTACCCCTCCACGTCCGGGTTGCGCCGGGTGTACTCGATGCCGTCCTTCCTGCAGAGGGCCTGCAGCCACAGTGAGTTCTTGCAGTACAGATCGATCAGCTCCCCCTGCCCGTTCTCCCACGCCGTCTTGACGAGCGTGTCCAGCCAGAACGGTTTCATCTGTGCGTTGGCGTACTTGGGTTTCTGCGACGGGTCGGGGTAGTTGCTCCACCAGTTGTACTCGTGAAGGAGGGTCGGGTGCTTTCGGTCTGTCCCGACGGGGGCCTCTTCGAGCACCTCCTTCGACCACGTGCCGATGATGGACGCGTAGAAGTCGGTGTCCCGCCTGCCCTTCTTCGTCTCTTCTGAGGTCAGGTAGCCGGTGCAATCGATGACCAGGGCGTGTGGCGCCAGCCGGCGCGTCTGCCGGACCAAGTCGCGGCTGAAGAAATCGAAGGACGCCTGGGTCTGCCGTCCGAATTCCATCTCGCTCGACATGCTGTAGGCCACGACGGAGGCGTGGTTACGGCTCACCCGGACCAGGCCGTCCAGCTCCTCGGCGTAGTAGTCGCGGAAGCGCGTGTCGATGGTGTACCGGTTGGCCCTCAGGTCGGAGAGTCCGAAGGGCATCTCCTGGATGATCATGATGCCGGCCTCGTCGGCGGCCTCGATGCAATCCTGTGAGATCGTCTCGACGCAGCCCTTCATCCCGTTCATGCCGTAGGCCCGCGCGCGCTTCAGCCGCGTCAGGAACCAGTCCTTGTCCGCGGGCGGGCAGAGGGTCTCGAGGTACAGCTGATCGTCTCCGAAGCACCGCCAGAAGATGGGCGTGCCGTTCAGGTAGAACTTCGTGCCCTTCGCGGACATCTCCCGCATGCCGAAGCGGATGGCCGCGCGGTCGATCGGATCCGCCTGCCATCCGGACACCAGGGCGATCTCGAGTGTGTAGAGATGGGGGTGGTTGGGCGACCAGGTCTTGTAGGCCTGCAGCGCCACCTCGCCTGTTGCCTGCCGGTGCCCCTTTGGGATGACGACGCGGGCCTCGCCGATGCGCTGCTTGCCGCCCATGACCGACAACATTGCTGTCACGGGCGCCGCCGGCGCCTCTGACAGATCGAGTGACACCTTGACGCTGCCGCTCGCCAGATCTGGCTGGACATAGGCGTCGAGAACGGACACGCGGTCGGTAATCTCGAGCGAGACCGGGCGGTAGACGCCGGTCCAAGTCTTGGCGTATTCCCCCATCTCATAGATGCCGTCGAGCCGGACCTCCGGGAAGTCGCAGACCTTGATGGCAATGAGGTTCTCCGCCGACGCCCGCGCGAACGACGTGACGTCCACCCGTTGCTGCGTGCGGGAGCTCTGGGTGTATCCCACGTACTTCCCGTTGAGATGGATCTCTGCAGCCGGCAGGATGCCGCCGATCCTCAGCCAGACGCGCTGGTCGGCGCCCAGCTTCGGCAGGCGACAGGTCCGCCGGACCCAGAACGGCTCCATGAAGAACGTCTTTTGCACCTGGGTGGGTTCGCCGAAGCCCTGCGCTTGCGGAGCGCCGGGGATCTTCATCGTGTCCGCGAATTCGCCCTTGCCCTCGTGCCATCCTCGGGCCTTGCCCCTGTCATCCGGGTCGCGACGAAACGCCCACGTCCCGTTGAGATCAATGCGTGCTCGATGGCCTCCCCAGTGGGAGAAGACGTCCGGGACGAAGGTGGCCCCGCTCCTCGGCGGTTCTGCGCTTTCCTTGGCCATAGCGGCGCCATCCTGCAGGCCTGCGACCAGGGACACAAGAGACGCCCCGAGAACCACCATCCCTCTCGCGCTCATGACACGCCCTCACAGTCCTGCGCTGCGGCCGTTCCTCGCGGCGCATCTTACCGATCGCCGAAGAACGCGTATACAAACCTGCCGAACGGGAGGATCCGACAACCCGCAATCATGCTTGCCGTGCGGGAGCTTCCTTTTTGTCGCCCGATTTGGGTAGAAAGACAGGGGGCCCCGGTCACTATGTACATGATGGCCAGCACGATTCGGAAGCGCCGATGGTGAACCGCAGCGATGCATTCCTGGTCGAGGGCGTACTCAATGGCGACCGGTCCGCGTTTGGCGACCTCTATGACCGCTACGCGCGCCTGGTTCGGTCCATCTGCTACGACGCCACACAGGACATGACCGGCGCCCAGGATCTCTCGCAGGAGGTGTTCCTTCGGGCTTACAGCAAACTGGGCGAGTTGCGTGACCCGGATCGATTCGCAGGTTGGCTGGTGGGCATTGTGCGCATGGTGTGCCGCGAGTGGCGGCGTCGGCGGGGTCGGGATCGCCACACGTACGTGGACGTCGTCCCCGACGCGCCGGACGCCGGACGATCAACGCCGAGCGACGAACGGATCAACCGCCTGCACGAGGCCATGCGGTCCTTGCCGGAGCGAGAACGGCTGGCCCTTCACACGTTTTACCTGAACGGCGAGTCGGTCGGGGCAGTCCGACAGGTGTTGGGCCTGTCTCAATCTGGCGTCTATCGCTTGCTGGATCGTGCGAGGCGACGCCTCAAGGGGTGCCTCCAGGATCGGCAGGAGGACGGAGCATGAACACGCAGACCGAGGATGACCTCCGGCGCATGTATGCCGCCTTCGACACAGACCACGATCGACTTCGTGACCAGTTGATGGCTTCTCTGCCGGAGCAGACTCAGCCGCTCAGAACCCCCAGTCTGGCGCGTCGCGGGTGGCAATGGTTTGGCCAGACGAAGATGAAACGTCGCGTGGTCCGATCGGTGGCCGCGGCGATCCCGTTGATGGTCGGCGGGCTGCTCATCTATGCGATGCTGTTCCCGTCCGGCAACGACTCGGCGATCGTATTGGCGGACGTTCTGGCGGCATTCGAGCGCGACCTGACGCAGAACGACTATATCCACCTCGCCGTCACAATGGGCAAGCTCAAGTCAACTGACGCCAACTTCCGTCACGTCACGGAGGCCAAGGTGTGGATCCAAAGGCCCTCGAAGAGCCGCATGGAGCGGCGGTTCTGGACGCTCTTCGAGATGGGGTGGCTGGGCTCGCTGGTGCCAGACGCGGTCTTCAAGCAGGTGTGGAACGGGGACGACCTCTACGTTTGGGACCCCAACACCAAAGAGTGGGGCCTGCTCGTCGAAGACGATTTCATCCGGAAGCACCGTTCGGTATACCGCGAGTGGCGCAGGAGAAGCACCGAGTTGTCCCTGCAGGCGAAGTGGTACGCCAAACCCGATTGGTCTCGGGGGACCTTCCGCGCTGCGACGGGTCGGGTGATCGGACAAGGCCAGATCCAAGGGCAACCCGCCACGATCTACGAATTCAGGGAGTTCGAGGAGCGGGTCTGCAAGTGCTGGCTGCGCGACAGCGACAAGCGACTGCTGAAGATGGTGGTCTACAAGTCGGGCGAGTCCCAGCCGCACAAGACGATCGAGGTCCGCGCCTACGGCGGCTCGCCGCCGGCGGGCCTCTTCGATCCGACGCCGTCGCGCAAGCTGGATTACGCCGAGAAGCGGCAACTCGGCTACGAAGACAAGCCGCAGCTGATCCATCCCGACGTCGTGGCGGTGGTGCAGGAGGAGAGTTCGGCTCGGTTCTATCCGCTGAGCGTCAAGCCAGGCCAGACGCGGGACCAGGCCGTCTCCGAAGCCGTGGCAAGCAGACAGCCCGCCGTCGAAGTGACCATCGAGCAGAATGGTGTCTTTGAGATCAAGGTCCGACCACCCGGGGCGCCCAGCGATGATGAGCCCGCAGTGTACCGCACATCCGACATCGGGCCCTTCACCGATCCGATGTGCGGCGTTCTCTGTCCCCAGCAGGGCACGTCAAAAGGACGTCAGTTGCGGTTCATCCCGCGCTCCAAGCATGACGGACGAGGCCAGATCGTGGTGACGTTCACCTACTACACGGTGCGCAACGTGGTCAGCTACGCGAAGGTCGCCTTCGACGCAAACGCCGACGGCCAGATGGACGCTTGGTGCCAGCTCCCGTCGGATCAAGTCATCGAGGACTGGCTGAAGAGCGGTTGCGAGCGGGCAGCGCCCAGTCGCCGGAGGTAGGGCTGGTCATGCAGGCCCTATTTCATCGTCGGCACGATGATGCCGCGTAGGATGATCTTCTGGCAGAAGATAAAGACCAGCAGTGTGGGGACGGCCGCGATGACGAGGCCGGCCATCCAGACCGACTGGTAGTTCTCGTGACCGAGCTGCCACAAGAAGACCATCATCGTCCACATGTGGGGTTTCTGGCAGATCAGGAACGCCCACATGAACCCGCCGTAGGCACCGACGAACGACGCCAACGCGATGACGGCCAGGATGGGCTTGGACAACGGGACGGTGATCTGCAGGAACATGCGGAGCTCACCCGCGCCGTCCATCATGGCGGCTTCGTAGAGCTCTTGGGGCAGGCTGTCGAAGTAGCCCTTCAACAAGAAGATGCCCATGCCGCTGGCCAGCCCCGGCAACACGAGCGCCCAGTACGTGTTGAGCAGGCCGAGCTCCTTGATCAGCAGGAAGTTTGGGATCATGGCCACCGCGGGCGGGAACGCCATCGTCGCCAGCAGGAACAGCAGGATCTTGTGCGCGTACCGGAGCCGGAACCGCGACAGGCCATACGCTGCCAGCGGCTGGACCGTCAGATGCCCCAGCACGGTCATCGCCACCAGCACGAACGTGTTCAGCACTGCCCGGCCGTGGAACAGGATGTAGTCGAGAACCAGCCGGTAGTTCCGCCAGAAGAACTCGCTGCGGATGCCGTCCCGGTTCCGCCAGAACGTCGCGACGTCGGTCTCGGCGCGAGGGGGCATGACGTCGGTCCAGGTCTTGAAGGATGTGCCGTGGGCGTCGTTGAGGGCATCCAGCGTGCCGTACGTGTTGCGGAGTCGATCCCGCCAGATGCCCTCGACCGTGGTCAATCGCTTGGCGTCGGGCGGCACGTGCTGATCGGTGAAAAGGACCCAGTCGGCGAACTGGAGGTCGTCCTGCGGCATCGTCGGGGGATACCGTGTCCTTGCGAGCGGCGGGAGCGCCGTACCACGCTGGGCGTTGTAGTCGGCGACACGCTTGTCGTAGTCACGGTGTTTGCCGGCCAGGAACGCGCGGTACGCCTCGTCGAAGTCCCCTTCGACCCGGACCACCGCTAGCGGAAAGCGCTTGGTGACATAGAGATCCCACAGGTCCCGCCAGGGCCCCGGTGTCGACGGGCGCTCGGTCGGGAAGACGACGTCCTCCAGCGCCTCGTAGCGGGTCCCGAGATGCCGGTTGAGCTGCTCGACCCGGCCGATGTGACGTTCCACGTAGCCCTGGAACCCGTCGGTCGCTAGGACAGGCATGAGATCTTCCGGGCCGAAGGTCTTCCTGAATTCGAGGTATTCTCGGCGAAGCGGCGCGTCTTCGGGTCTCAGCTTGTGGGTCAACGCGACCTCGAGCGGGGATACCTCGTTGAAGGTCCTGTAGACCGTATCGAACTTCTCGTTGAGGGCGTCGATGTCGTTATCGTACCGCTCGGTGAGCCACGCGGCGAGCTTCTGATGGGTGGGCCGGGTACGCATGAGGTCCAGGTAGAACGCCTGCAGCAAGATGTCCGGAATCGTCTCGACGCACGCGAGCCAGTCCGTCACCCGCCGTTGAACGGCGGGGGGTTGGACGTCGACGTCGGGCATCTGTTCGAGGAACCGGAAGTCGGACGCGTCGAACCTGTGGATCCGCCTGGCGATGAGGAAGTTGTCGCCGTAGCGGTCGTCCATCCACTTCCGATAGAGCGCGACGTCATCGGTGAGGTAGGCCGGGATGATCCGCCAGTCCTCAAGGTCGAGGTCAGTGGTGACCGAGGCGCCCAGCATCATGGCGAACGGGTAGACCATCGTGACGGCCCCGAGCGTGAGCACGACGTAGATCGTCCCGTGGACGATCCGGGCCGTCGGGCTACGTCGTTCAGCGGGACCGAAGAGGGGCATGGTGCCGTGTCACCTTGACATCGAGTTAGCGCATGCTCTCGTTTGGCAAGCGACGGGGCACGGCGAAGCAGGCGTGACTCACGGCCGGACGTCCGGCGGGAGTCTGGAGAGAAGGACTTGCTGAATCTCTTCGGCCAGCCCCACCGCCTCTTGCGTTTCTTGAGCAGAGGGTCCTTGTGCGTCACCGGGGTAGCGAAACCTCCAGGCGTATTCGGTCAATCCTGCCGCACGCCGCAGTAACGGCTCGACGCCCGGGTCAGTTGCTGCGCATGCCTGGCCAATCTCGACCAGATTGTGGGTCTTCCGGAACGGGCGGTCGTGCCAGGCAAGGAGCCCTTTCATCGCCTTCTCCGCGGCCTGTTGAGCATGAAACGCGGCGGCTGCATAGAGTGGAGGCTCGGCTGCAAGCAGCCATCTCGCCGCTGAGAGGTCCTCTTGCGCCTTGATGAACCAGGATCGGGATTCGCCAACTCGAACCGGGTCATGGGCCATAAATGAGTTTCCCTTCGCGCAAGATCGTTGCCGGCAGAGAGGCCTTCAGGTGCAAACGGCTCTCGAAGTCGCGGCGAGTCCACACCAGCACATCCGCCGCGGCTCCGGTTTCCCAGAGGCGATCATACGCCGCCCTGCTTCGGAGTCGCTCAGGCGGGGCATCGTCCGGAACCACCAACATCAGATCGTAGTCGCTGTCCGTGCCCTCATCGCCTCGGGCCTTGGAGCCGAACAGGTATATTCGTTCGGGCCGGAACGACGCCACGAGTCGCCGAACGATCTCCGCAAGAACCGGATCGCTCTCCAGTAGCCCGGCATCAACGACGCTCATGAGGTGTCCCCTCGCCGTCGCGAGACCATGTCGCCTTCTCTATGACCCCGACACCAAGCGTCAGGGGTCCTGCCCAGGCACCAGTCGCCGATCCCAATGGGGTCTCCCGCGAGTATAACCCAGCAAGAAGCAGCAACAAGCCTGGGCATAGCGCCGCCTTCACTCCACTTTGTGCGCCGCCGTGAACTCGACGCGCTTGAGGATGCGCAGTTGCATGACCGTAAAGCCGATCAGTACCGACCCCAGCACCCACGCCATGGCCGTCGCGTAGCCGAATCGCAGGTAGAGAAACGCGTTGGCCCAGATGTGGATGCCCAAGACCATCGTCGAGTTGGCCGGCCCGCCGCCCGTCATCACGAAGACGTTCTGCATCGCGTGGAAGCTGCCGATGAACACGCCGATGAAGTTGATCATGATCAGCGCCCGGATGGCCGGCAGCATGACGTACCGGATCTTGTGCACGAACGTCCCGCCGTCGATGGAGATCGATTCGTAGAGGTCCTCCGGTACGGTTTTGAGCGCAGCCAGGTAGATCAAAGACGCCGGCCCCGCACCCGCCCAGACGCCTGGGATGACCACGCAGAGCATGGCAAGGCCCGGGGTGTGGAGCCAATCGATGTAGTGGACGTCCTCTGCAACGATGCCCAAGAAATGGAGCACCGGCATGGCAACCCGGTTGAGCAGGCCGCCCGGCGTGGGGGCGTAGAACATCTTCCACAGGAACATGATCACCAGGCCCGTCGTGACGGCGGGGAGGTAAAACAACGTGCGGTAGATCATCTTGCCGCGGGGGACTTCGCTCAGCAGCAGGGCCAGGATGATCGGCGCGAAGAACCCGATGCCCAGCGTGATGCCCACGTACAGGACCGTCGCGCGGACCGAGTTCCAGAAGTCTGAGCTCGTGGCGACCTCGATGAAGTTGTCCAGCCCGATGAATTCGCTGCCGCCGTAGATCTTGTAGTCGAAGAACGCCATCGCCGTCCCGCGGACCAATGGCAGGTACTGCCACAGGCTGACGGTCAGCAGCGCGGGGGCCATAACGCACCACGCGATGACGAGGTTCCGCCGCCTGCCGGCTCCCGCGCCGACGACCTGAGCGGCCCTGCTTGCCAGCGCACCGGACTGGCCCTCCGACCTCGCCCGGAGCGTGTAGATGAACGCACCGACCACCACCGGCACCGCGAGACAGAAGACCACCGACCCCCAGAAGTGGCGGCGCCGCTTCACCTCGGGCGGCACGATCCGGTAGAACTTCTCGTTGACGCGGTTCATGCTCGTGATGATCGTCTCGGCGGGATCCTTGTACTGCCCACCGCCGAACAGGATCGTGTCGATGGGCACGGCGAGCTCCGGGCCTTCGACGTGCTGGTAGTGCAGATCGTGAGGCTGGACCCGACCGTACTTCGGGGCCATCTCGAGCGCTTCGCGGAAGGCGGGCTCGTAGTCCTCGTACTCCTCATCATAGCCGAACTTCTTGAGGAGCTGCGGCCGCACCAGGTGGGCGTAGCCCTTCTTGACGTACACGTCGGTGCGGATCCGCTGCGCCTCCTCGCTGCACTGAAAGACGAGATACTTCCACGCGGCCTCGAGGATTCTCGGATCGCGTGCGGCCTGCGCGTTGAGACACCACGCCCGCCCACCCGTCAACGCACGCCGGACGCCGCCACTGGGAGCCTGCGGCGGCGGGCCGAAGCCGATCTGATCGGGTCGCAGCCCGCCCTTCGAGATCACCAGATCGATGTGGCCGGGGTTGACGTGGTCGAGCATCATGGCAATCTCGCCCCGATAGAACATCTCGAGGGGATCGCCGCCAACGCGGGCCACGCCCGTGAAGACCGGCGCGTCACGAAGGTCACGCCCGCACTCGCGGCAGGCAAACCGGTGCGCGTCCGGGCTCACCGGGACGCTGGATCCGCACACGCGGCACGTCACCGCTGAGGTCGGCTCGCGAATGGGATTGGGCTCTTGGCACTTCGAGCACGTGGCCACGGGCAGGTTGTTGGGCGTGCCGCAGGCGGGGCAGCGCGTCCATTCGGTCCAGCGCAGCCTCTTGTAGAAGCGCATCGCCCGTTGTCCGGGCTCGCGCCCGTAGGTCACCTTCCACGTGCGGGGTTGGTCGGCCAGGCTGCGTCCACATCTCCGACAGGCGCAGGTCTTGTCTTCCTTCACGAATTCATTGACCGTTTCGTCATCGGGGCAGACGCGTTCCTGCATCGTTATGTTGCCGCCGGCCTGCCAAACGAAGTTGGTGAAAATGAAGCCGGCCTCGTACGTCGTTCGAATACCCGTGCCGTATTGCCCGGCGTGGAACTTGGCGCCCTTAACGGTCTTATGCGGGAAGGTCAGCCGTTGAGCGAACTCGAAGTACTCGTCCCAATCAGCGGGCGCGCGCGGTGGAATGATGCCGGCCTGCTCGAACAGGTCTCGCCGGAACCACATCGTCAGGATCCAGTAGTCGCTGAGCATGGCGTACAGCTTGCCGTCGGGACCTCGCGCCGCGTCCCAGTGGCCTTCCGACAGTCCCAGCGTGGGCATCTCCCACCCGGGATGATCGCGCTTGTAGTCGGCGATGAGCTCGTCCAACGGCCGGATCAGCCCCAACCTGATGTAGTTCTGGACCTGCCGGATGCTCATCTCGAAGACGTCCGGCCCGCGCTCGCCGGCGAAGGCCATCATGGCCTGGGCCTCGTCGAGGCCCTTCGGCAGGAAGATGCCGGTCGTCGATTCGTACCGGCAACCCGGATGACGCTTGAAGAACTCGTCGATGACGGCAAGATTGGCGATGTCGATCATGCTCGTCGAGCTCCGGAGCGGCACGAGCTCGAGCCGGAACGTGACGATCCGGTCCCCGCTGGCTTGATCTGGGGCTGCCAGGGCGATCGGAAGCACGGAAGCGAGAATCGCCATACAGGATTGCAGCATTCGTCTAATCTATCCGGACAGGCCGCCAGTGTATACGCCCGGGCCCTGGTACAATCGTCGGGCCCGGCGTCGCAACGGATGGAGCGAGGCAGGTCGTGACGAGAGGAGGCCGGTTCTGTTGCGCGCATTCACCGCCGCATCGCTTCTGTTCGCCTCAGCTGCAGTCTGCCATGGCGGCTCGCAGCACGTCTTCCCGAAGCCGGGGGAGTGGCCCTGTCGTAACAGGAACGCGTCGCTCGACGCCCGCACGACGTTCAAGGGCAGGCTGACGCATCCCAAGATCGCCTGGAAGCACTTCGTCGGCGTCAACGAAGCCGTGTTGGTTGCCGACCCGGCAGACGGCGACGCGATCGTTGCACTGCCTGTGGCCGACCTGGCTGACCCGGGGAACGAAGCGGAGAACGCGCGCTGGGGACTGCGCCCACCTGTTGGCCTTTTGCAGGGGCGCACGCAGCCCATCCGGAGCGGAGGCTTCCACACCTACGCAGACGTCCTGGCCGACCCGCCCGGACTCGAGAAGCTCGAGATCCATCGGGAGGGCACAGCGACGTGTCTCGCATGGCGCGGTGACGCGTGGGAGAAGGTCTGGGAGACGGAGCGCATGGACTTCGGCAACACGGTCCAGGCTCTGCCGATCGTGGGCGATTTCGACGCCGACGGGCGGCAGGAGCTGGCGTTCCTGCCGTGGTGGCAGTTGGTGATCGTCGACGCCGCCACGGGCAAGATCGAAGACCGATGCCGTTTCACGAAGGGCAGGAACTACGGGTATTTCGGCATCCACGATCTCGACGGCGACGGCAAGGGCGAGTTCATCGTGCAGGCCGATTTCGCCAAACACGTGGACGTGCTCGGCTATCGGGACGGGAAGGTCCGGTTGCTGTGGCAACGGGACATCGAACTGGACATCTCGAATCCCCAGAGCGTCTTGCGCGTCAATCCCGACTGCGTGGACGACCTGGAGGGCGACGGCAAGCGCGAGGTCCTGGTCAACTTGTGCAACGGGTCGAACGATGGCCGGTGGCATGTGTCGGTTCACGACGGCATGACAGGTGCGGTGAAGGACGACCTGACCGACGAGCACCTCCAGGGCGTCGTCGATGTGGATGGGGACGGTGCGGCGGAGTTGCTGACCGCCCGAACGAAGGGCCTGCACGTCCCGGCGTTCGGACCGATCCGAGTGTGGAGCTTCAAGCCCGGCCGACCAACGGTCTTGTGGGAGTGTGCACACTCGGGCTGGCAGATGTGGGACAAACCCATGCCGCTGCACGTCAACAGCGGCGCGACTTACGCGAGCCGGACGGTCCTGGCCCGGGCGAGGGCGAAGGGGGCCGTTGTAGTCTTGCGGCGGGGCTCATCTGACGACCCCGAACAGATCACGCTGTCGGTCGCGACGTGGTCTGATGGCGGATTCCGGATCGGCACGACCGTTCGCGGTCGGCGACTCGAAGGGCTGGCGATCGACGACCAGGCGGGGCTGTTGTTCCGAGGCGTCACGAGGCCGGGCATGCGGGGCAGACTAGCGGTCCATCACGGTCGCGTCCGGGCGCTCAGCTCCCGAAGGTCGGGCGTTTCGCCGGCCACCGCGGTCGCCGCCCGGCCGGCCAATGCCGCTCGACCCACGATCGTGGTTCAGGGCTACGGCGAGGAGTTGGTCGGGCTTCACCCACCAACTGCAAACGAACCCGCGACCGAGGTCTGGCGGATCGCCGGTCGGGGACAGAGCACGAACTGGCCAAGTGCGCTCGGGCCGGTTGTCGCAGACCTCCGTGGTGACGGCGGGCGACAGGTTGTCTATGCGACGGCGGCGCCGAGCGGGTGTGCGCGGTTGGTCGCTTGGGACTTGGTTGGACGTGATGTATGGCACCGCGACTTCCCGCGGATTCCCGGCACGCCCCCGGTCTGGAACTCCGGGGCGATCGTCCTGTGGCAGGCGGGCCGGTTCACCGACCAGCGCCGACAGGACGTGCTGGTGACGATTCGCCGTTCCATGATGCACGGCGAGGAGGCGGTTCTGCTGTCGGGCCGCGACGGGCGGCAGCTGTGGCGCCGTGTTCGGCAGGACACGTCGATGCACAGCCGCGGGGTCGGAGGCACGCCGTTTGCGATTGCCGATTACGACGGCGACGGGTTGGACGACGTTGCCTCCTTCTATCCAAGCCTGTTCTACATCCTTAAGGGCAAGACGGGCGAGAACCTGATCCTGATGAACGCCTGCTGGAAGGACGTGCCGACCAAGCCCGTCTACTGGGGCAGGGCGGCGGCGGGCGATTTCGAGGGCAAGGGTCGGGCCAGCGTCTTCATGGCGGGGCGGGCGATGACGGGCCTGGTCCGGGCGGATGGGACGCTGGTCTGGTTCGACGCCGTCGACAAGGCGTCGGGTGAGTTCGCGTTCGGACACGTGGACGGGGATGGGAGGACGGAGGCCGTTGGTTTCGGATACGAGGACGGCATCCGCTGCTACGACGCGGCTACCGGTCGGGTCAAGTGGCGGTTGTCCGTTCGCCCGAGTGGCCACCAGGCGGGACCCGCCAGCGGGGACATCAACGGCGACGGACGGGATGAATGTCTCCTCGCGGTCGGCAGGATGTTGTGCTGCTACGGGGCAACAAAGGGCGGCGAACGGGGTATGCTGCTGTGGAAGCTCGAGCTGCCGGCCGTCGTGGGCCCCCCGTCCATTGCAGACCTGCGTGGCGACGGAACCGTGTCGATTCTCCTGGTCGGGCAGGACGGGTGGGTGTACTGCCTGGAGTGACGCGAGGCGGGGGTCGCAAAGACAAACGCGTCGTGGGACAATCTGCAACGGCTCAGCGCCGGCAGGTCCGCAATGATCGTTGACGCTCACTACCATCTCGAGAGACGGATGGAGACCGTGGAGGAGCTGCTCGATCGGATGTCGGGACAGGGCATCGAGCGCACTGCGCTGATCCCCCGCATGGTGGAGCCGATCCCGGTGGGCCGCGTCGCCGAAGGGGCGTCCGCACTGCTGCGAAGCGGGCTGACTGGCAGATGGCCCGGCCTGGCGCGACGTTTCTACAACAGGACCGTCACCGCCGATGGCAAGTTCTCACTGTTGGGCAAGACCTACGGCATCTGCGCCGCGCCGCGCAACGCGAGCGTAGCCCGTGTCATGGAAGCACATCCGGACCGGTTCTTCGGCTGGGTGTTCGTCAACCCCAACGCCGGCGACCCCCTGGCGGAATTGGGGAAATGGGTGCGGCAACCCGGCTGGATCGGGGTCAAGACACACCCCTTCTGGCATCGGTACCCCACCGCCCTACTCGACGACGCCGCCGCCTACGCCAGCGAAGCGGGCTTGCCCCTGCTGTTACACCTCGGCGGCGATCGGGAGCGTGGCGACTACCGGTACCTACCCGAGCGACATCCCAAGCTCAGGATCGTGTACGCCCACGCAGGGATGCCCTTCTATCGAGAGCTCTGGGACTACGCGAAGGGCAAGGACCACGTCTTCGTGGATCTCTCCGGCGCTGCATTCGTTGACGACCGGCTTCGACGCGGCGCGATCGAGGCGCTCGGCCCCGAGAAATGCATCTACGGCACCGACGGCCCCTACGGTCATGTCAACGACAGCTGGGCCCTGGAGCACATCCTGCAGATGTCTCTCTCCGACGCGGACAAGGAGCGGATCCTGAGCGGCAACTTCCTGGAGATGATCAATGCGTAGCACCGATTGGGGCCAGAGGACTGACTGACCGGAAACGGACGTCTACCTCTCAATGCCGGCCATTCGCTCGGCCATCCGCGCGTATTCGTCGAGGGGCGCCTCGAACAGGATCATCATCTTCTGGGCTTCCATCGAGCCCTCCGCGTGGACGGTCGTCACCTCCATATGCCCCGCCTCGGCCGAGGCGACGGCTCGGTGGGTTTGCTCGATCAGGCGCAGGCGTTCCTCAGTGCTATAGGTGTCCGACCCGCCGAGGTAATGATCCATGTAGGCGTGGGTCTCGGGGTTCGTCCAGTCCTTGTACGTCGGCATCGTCGTGATGATTCCCCCGGCGACGTCCTGGATCAGCTGCACGAAGGCGTGGTAGTCCTTGGCGAAGTGGAGCTTCGCCATGTTGGTGATCAGCGGATTCGGCACGGCGATCCCGCTGGACATGACCGGGTCCCTTGCCGCCGCGCGCGTGAGGGCCTTGAGGGTTTCGACGTAGGCGGCGATCTCGGAGAGCTTCCCGCGAATGTGGCCCGCCTTCCTGACGCCGTTCGCGCCGGCCATCGCGACGGCGCACCCGGCCATGTACTCGACGGCCGGGATCTTGTAGCTGATGGCCGTGAACCGATGGAAACTCGCGAAGGTATAGGCAAGCATCATCGACGCCTGCCACTCGCCACACATGAAGACCCGCTCCCACGGCACGAAGACGTTGTCGAACACGATCATCGCCTCGGACAGCGTCCGTACGGGCGGTCCGCCGGGGAACTCATACGCCGTCCGCTCGCCCCGGCCTGGCCGGCAGATCATCGTGACCCCGTCGGCGTTGGCGGGCACGGCGAAGCTGACCGCGTAGTCGCTCTCCTCCTCGCGCATCTGCCGCGTCGGAATGACGACGATCTCGTTGGCCATGGGCGCACTGGTGATGTGAAGCTTGCACCCCTTGACGACGATGCCGTCCTTCTGCGTGTCGACGACGTGCACGTAGTAGTCGGCATGACGCTGCTGGGAAGGCGGCTTGCTCCGGTCGCCCTTCGCGTCGGTGACCGCGCCGCACATCGCCAGGTCGTTGGCCCTCAGGTAGCGCAGGAAGCTGTCCGCGCGTTCCCTGTATTCGGCCTTGCCCATCACGTCGGCCACCGCACCGATCGCGTTCAAACAGTCTGTGCCGATGTCCTTGCCGAAGGGCAGCCCACCGGTCAGCCGAATCGAGCGAGCGATCATCTCGCTCCGCTTCTCCAGGTCGTCTGCGTCCCGAGGCGTTCTGAAGAAGCGACTGATCGGCTGGCCCGTCTCGTCATCGGTCGCCACGAAGAGATCACGGACCTCCGGGTCTTCGCTTTCGGCCAGCGCGAAGTCCTGAGCGACCGTCTCGACCGCCACTTTGAGGATGGGGTGCGTCGTCACGTCCTCCACCCGCTCTCCCATGACATACACGCGCCGTCCGTCGCGCAGGCTCTGACGATATTCGTCTGGTGTTCTCAACACCATCTCAAGGCACCTCCCCGTCGACACAGTCCGATGCGCACAAGCGCAAGCCAAGCCGACTAATGGCGAGCGCCGAGCAAACGGGCCAGCGAATCCGCCAGGCCGTCCAATGCAGACGCGTCGGGCAGCGTCACGGTCAGCTTCAATCGGCCGTCCTGATCCGTCTCCATGCACTCGGCCAGTCGCTCCTTGATGGCCTGAGCGACCTGCCTGGATTCGTCCGTCTGGTCCGCGGCAGGCACCAGCTCGCCCAGGAAGGAAAACGCCGCGCCTAGGAGCTGACCGCCGGCGACGGCGACCTTCTCCTTCCGTGCGAGCCGCTCGGCCTCCTCGGCCTGTCTGGCCTGTTCGCTCTGGTCGATAGGCGCCTCGGGCTCCGCACCGAGGAGGATCTCCATCCGACGCTTGAGCTCCTCCATGTTGCTGACGAGTTCCACACTGTCCACGTCGCTGTCGGGGTCGAGGGCGGCCAGCGCCAGCTCGTGCTTGGCCGACAGCGTTCCCAGCAGGCTCTCCTCGATCGTTTGCTCGGTCACGAGAACGAAGACCTGGACGGGTCGCCGTTGGCCCATGCGGTGGGCCCGGGCAATCCGCTGCTCCAGCACCGCGGGGTTCCAGGGAAGATCCACGTTGACGACGGTATTGGCGGCCTGCAGGTTCAGGCCGGTCGCGCCGGCGTTCGTGGTGATGAAGAGCTTGCGGTCCGGATCCTTCCGGAACGCCCCGACCAACTGCTGCCGCTTCTTCTGAGGCACGGACCCGTCCAGGCGAACATACTGAGCGCCGCGCTTCTCCAGAATCGGCTGGATCAGGTCCAGCATCGTGGTCCATTCGGAAAACAGGATAACCTTGCGATCCTGCTCCTGCAGGAGGTCTTCAAGCAGGTCGTCAAGCGCCTCCAGCTTGCTCGAGTAGCCCGGCGCCTGCTTGTCCACGAGGAACGTGCTGTCGGCCGACATGCGACACATGAGCAGCGCCTTCTGCAGGCGAAGCAGATCCATCTCGGTGACGTACGGCTTGTTGACGATCTGACTGATGATCCGCTTATGCGCGCCGTGCAGGTCGGCCTGCTCCATCGTGGGCGCGATGCGAAGGACCTCCGTGCTCCGCGGCGGCAGGTCCTTCATGACCAACGCCCGCGTGCGGCGCAGCAGAATCGGTTGGAGCGTCTTGCGCAGCTCGGTGAGGTCCTTGTAGCCCAGCACCTTGCCCTTCTCGTCGACGACCCGGTGGCGATTGTAGAAACGAAACGCCGGACCCAACCGGCGGTCGTCGATGAATTCCGTCACGCTGAACAGATCGTCCAGGCGGTTCTCCAAAGGCGTACCCGACAAGACCAGGGCGAACGGCGATCGCAGTCCCTTGACGACGCGGCTGGTCTTGGCCTCCCAGTTCTTGATCCGCTGACCTTCATCCAGGACGATCAGATCCCACTTGACCTTCTCGATCGCCAGGATGTCGCGCAACACCTGCTCGTAGTTGCAGACCGTAAAGAAGCTGCCGTTGTCGTACTGCGCAGCCCGTTCCTGGGCACTGCCCAGCACGAGTTGGCAGTCCCGCCCCGAGAAACGTTGGATCTCGCTCCGCCACTGCGACTTCAGCGAGGCCGGGCAGATGATCAGAACCTTGCTGATGTCGGCCTCGCGAGCCAACAGCTCCGCCACCCCGATTCCCTGGATGGTCTTGCCCAGCCCCATGTCGTCGGCCAGGATCGCCCGACCGGCGCCGACGGCGAACGCGATCCCGTCCAGCTGATACGGCAGCAACTCAGCCTTGAGCAGTTCCTTGCGCAACGGATGCGCCTGGGTGTCCCTGCGGATCTCGGCCACCTTCGACGCAATCCGTTCGGCGAAGAGACGCCGCTGGATGTGCTCCTCGGCGTCGGGGTAGATCGTCACGTCGTGTCCGAGCGCCGTTAGCTTCCGGACCCGCTTGAGCAGGTCGTGCACGTCCTGGATGGCCCGGTCCCGAATCGGGCGAACGATCGCTTCGATCGATTCGTCGAACCGGTTCGGCAGGAGCAATCGCAGCTCGAGCGTCTTGCCGTACAGGAGATGAACCGCGATCCTCTTCTGCCTGTAAGGACGCGCGCGAACGGCGGCCGAGAACCGGCTCTTGACCTTCTGGTGCACCTTCAGGACGTGCTTACAGACGCCCAACGTGTTCTTGCGGAAATCCGGACACGAGCAGTACGACTCGCCGGGCTCCCATCCGCGCAGCGCCACCCGGTAGGTCTTGCCCGATTGGGCGTTGGTCACCAGGTAGTCCGTCCAGAGCTTCTCCGGGGTCGTTGACCGGACGGTCATCCGCTCGGACCGGGCCCGTTCCTGGCGGTCGGCGATCGCCGTGCGGACCAGCTCCTCCTCGCCGAGGCTTTCGACCGGCACGCGTTCTGGAGGCGGGGCCGCCAAACCCAACGCTGTCTTCTCCTCGAGCACCAGTGACAACGCTGCACCGACATGCTCGCAGGGCGTGTCGCAGCGGGTGCAGTTCCATCGCAGCCGCTGTCTCGCCTCCGACATCAATGTGATGGTGACGACAGCGTCGCGCAGGCTGACTCGAAGCAGATCGTCGCCTAGATACACGTCCTGGTCGATGTCGATCTCGCGCCCACCGCCCTGGCGAATCAGCCGGTCGCCCTCGGCCCCGAGCAGGCGACGGGCCCTTTGATAGGTCAGGCGCGAAAGGTGATCCTTGAGCGTGAGCTCACGCTTGTTGGTACTGGCGCTCTTCATCACGTTCCCCACGATTCATCTCGACTGCCTCGACGTCCGTGCAATCACTTCGCCACGACGCTGAGACCGCCGATCTTGATCGGCGGCAACAGGGACGCGCCGCCGAAGATGCCCCAGACCCACTCGGCCCGGTCGCCGATGGCGGCGACGTTCTTCAGGGCGTCGTAGGTGTTGCCCGCAAGCATGACGTCCTTGACCCGCCCGACGACACGGCCGTCCTCGATCTTGTAGCCGAGTTGGACGTTCACGGAGAAGTCCCCGTTGATGGCGTTGCCCTGGCCCAGGCCCAGCACGTCGTGGACGAGCAGGCCTTCCTGGGTGTCAGCGATCATCTGCTCGTAGGACGTCGTGCCTTCCTCGACGACGAGGTTGGTCGGCCAGCAGCCCACGCCGTTACCGGTGCTCTTCGCCCCGGATCGGCCCGCGGCGTCGAGGTCATAGAGGAAGTTGCGCAGCACGCCGTTCTCGATGAGGGGCGTCACCTGGCGGGGAACGCCGTCGTCGTCGACCTGTCCGCTGCCGGACGCGTAGTCGATGAGCGGGTCGTCAACGACGGAAACCCGCTCGTCCGCGAGGGCCTCGCCCAGCCGTCCCGCCAGGGGGGACGACCCGAGAAAGACGTTCTTGCCGTTGACGCCCAGCACCAGGGCGTAGCCGAGTACGTTCACGCCTTCCGACGTGAAGATGACGGGCATCTCGCCCGACCGGATTGGCGCGATGCGCTCGGCCAGCCTGAATCGCTCGACGGCCCTTCCGGCAACGGCCCTGTGGTCGATTTGGCGCCTCCGCCAGCCGAAGCTGTCACCCGCCTCGAGGATGTCCGTACCGCGAATCCACTGGCCGTGCACGTGAACGCTGAAGTGCGTCCCTTCGCTCGCGTGGACCACGCCGGCCGACGTGGCCAGCTCGCGCCTGCCCACGTTCTTGGACACGCCCGCTTCCACGAGGACGTCCGAGTTGTAGTCCTTGACGAGCGCCATCATCTCCTCGCCGATCTCGACCATCTGTCCCTTCGTGACGGGACCGACGGCGTCATCGAAGAGCTTGACGTCCGGCGCATCGGCCGGGCCGGGAAACTCGAAATGCGCGGGGCTGCCGAATTCGGCCGTCTCCAAGGCCCGGGCCACGACCCCGTCGGTGTCATCGACGTCGGTCGTGTGGGACGAACCGACCTTGCCGTCGACGATGACGCGGACCTCCAGATGCGTGCTCTGGGCGGACCCTACCGACTTGAGCTTGTCGTTCTCGAAGGACACCTGGGTCGACTCGCCCTGAGACAACGACGCCTTGGCGCTCTGGGCCCGCTTCATCGCCTTCTCGACGAGCTGCGTCACCATCATTGTTGCTGACCTCCCACCACGACGTTCTGGATCCGGACGTGCGGCCCGCCGAACCCGACGGGCAGGGGCATCTGCCCGCCCTTGCCGCAGCCGCCGCCCACGGAGGGCCACTCAACGGCATCACCGATCCTGTCGATGTTCATCAGGGTCTCGAAGACGTTGCCCGTCAGCACCACGTCCCGGACCAGTTCGGCCACCTCGCCGTCGCGGATCATGTACCCGTAGCCAGCACTGAACGTGAACATCTCCATCGCCGTCTGTCCGCCGACCATGTCGCAGGCGTACAGCCCCAGCTTCACGTCCCGGATCATCTCCTCGAAGGTCGCGTCTCCCTTGTCGACGTAGGTGTTCGTCATGCGAACGATCGGCTGATGGGCGTAGCTGATCGCGCGGGCGTTCCCCGTCGGCGTCTCGTCCATCTTGGCCGCGGTCTCGCGCGAGTGCAGCCGCCCGACCAGCAGCCCATCCTTGATCAGGTAGTTCTTCTGTGTCTTGACGCCCTCGTCGTCGTAGCGGTGCGTACCTCGCAGCCCCGGGATGGCGCCGTCGTCGATGATGTTCAGGATGTCCGGGCCGAAGCGCTTGCCCAGCACCATGATTTCCTTCATCCGCTCGTTCTCGTAGACGAAGTCGGACTCGCTGAGATGCCCGAAGGCCTCGTGGGCGAACACGCCCGTCAGCTTCGGGTTCGTGATCACGGTGTACGTCCCCCCTTTAACGGGCGGGGCGCCGAGCAGGTCGACGGCCCGCTTCGCGACGGTCTCGGCTTTGTCGTGATTGCCCTCAATCACCTGGAACCCGCTGTTGCCCGCGACGCTCTCGAAGCCCTGCTGGACGGTGTCGCCGTCCCGCGCCGTCGCGGAGATCAGGATGCCCACGCCCGGGCGCTCGTCCTTGATGAACGTCCCTTCGGAGTTGGCGTACCACACGGTCCTGAACCGGTCATGATAGCGAACGGTCGACGTCTCGATCTTGTCATGGTGGCCCAGGACAATCTGGTTGTAGGCTTCGATCACGCTGGTCTTGTCCGCGAGCGAGACGCCCCGGAAATCCCTATCCAGCGCAGCGGCCACCTCGTCGACAACGGGCTCGACCCCGGCGAACTGCGTCCGCTCCTTGCCCACCAGATGCGCCGACTCGCACGCCTCTGTCACCCGCGACTCGAGGTCCTCCAGCGCGTTGAATGTGGCCTGCCCCCACCCCCCCTTGACCAGCGCCCGCACGATACCGCCCACGCTCGTCGAGGCGTCGATGCTGTCCAGCTCCTTGCCGCGGAACGCCGTGGCCGTAGACGTAGCGTTCTCGATGCGGATCTCCGCGTAGTCGGCGTCGGCGACCCGAAGCGCGTTCTCCATGCGTTCTCTCATCTCGTTGGTCCTCCCTGAGGATCCCTCAGCAGGTGCATCAAGCCGCAGCGCCCACGGGCTCTGACATCAAGGGAACTCCGGAATCCGGGCATTCTAGCACTCGCCATTGGGTTAGTCATCCGCATGCGAGGGCGCGGCACGTGAACAGGAAAGCGAGTATGCTGTTTGGCTCCGTTGCCGCCGCAGCATGGGAGAACACCGCACCGATGCAAAAGTCCCTGGCGATCATTGTCCTGTTGCTATCACTGACTGAGCTTGCGCGGACCGTCCTGGGCGATGACTGGCCCACCTACCACCGGGACGCTCGCCGCAGCGGGATCTCGGCCGAGACGCTGAGACTGCCCCTCCAGCCCGTCTGGACGCACCGGGCTGCCCATCCGCCGCGACCCGCTTGGCCAGAATCCCCGGCCATACAGAACGTGCTGGGTCGTATCCCGCGTCTCAGCCCCACCACGACCTACGATCGAGCGTTCCACGTGGCCGTCGCAGGACGGCACCTCTACTACGGGTCCTCGGCCGACGATACGGTCTACTGCCTCGACCTCGCGACCGGCAAGGTGCAGTGGTCGTTCACGACCGAAGGGCCGGTGCGATTGGCCCCGACCGTGGCAGACGGTCGTGCATATGTGGGCTCAGACGACGGGCACGTCTACTGCCTCGCCGCCGACACGGGCGCCCTGCTGTGGAAGCACCGTGCCGGCCCGATGGACAAGCGCCTGCCCGGGAACGGGCGGATGATCTCCCTCTGGCCCGTTCGATCCGGCATCGTCGTGGAAGACGACGTCGTCACGTTCTGCGCAGGCTTGTTCCCATCGAAGGGGGCCTATCTGTGCGCCCTGGCGGCGGGTAACGGCAAACGAATCTGGAAGCGTCAGATCGACGCCTCCCCTCAGGGATACCTACTGGCATCACGTACGAACCTGTTCGTGCCCACCGGGCGGACCGCCCCCATCGCGTTCGATCGGTGCAGCGGCAAGCCCCTGGGCAGCCTGGGCAACCTCGGCGGCTGCTTCGCCCTTCTGCTTGACGACATGCTCGCCTACGGCCCCAGCGAGGACGGCCAACTCCACATCAGTGCGCCGGCGTCTCGGGAGAAAATCCTCTCCACGCCAGGCCTGCGGATGGTTGCCAAGGGCGACCGTGTCTACGTTCTTAAGCAGAACGCGCTGTGCGCCCTGGACCGCTCCACCTACGTCGAGACTGGACGGCAGATCGCGCAGCTACGCGCCAAGAAGAACAAGACGGAAGACGACAAGGAGCGACTCAAGGCGCTCGAGCGGCAGCAGCGCCCCTCGCGGAAGTGGCAGGTCGCCTGCTCCTGTCCCTATGCCCTCATCATGGCGGGCGACACCCTATTCGCGGGCGGCGAGAATCAGGTCGTCGCCCACGGCGCCGACGACGGCCGCCAGCGGTGGGTCGGCGCCGTCAGCGGGAAGGCTTATGGGCTCGCCGTCGCTTCGAGGCGTCTGTTCGTGAGCACCGACCAGGGGGCGATTCACTGCTTCAGGCCCGGGACGAAACCAATCCCCCCTACCGCCGCGTCTGACCGACCCGCCAAGCCGTCGGCGTCCCCCTACCCCAAAGACCGCTGGACGCCGCTCTTCGACGTGACCGCCGACGGCATCATCGAGAGATGCCCCGCAGACACGGGCTACTGCTTGATCCTGGGCGTGGCCGGGGGGCGGCTCGCCTATGAGATCGCTCAGCGAACTCGTTTCCGCATCGTCGGCGTCGAACCGGACGCCAAGCGGGTGGCCCGAGCACGGGAACGCCTCGGCAAGGCCGGCCTGCTCGGCACGCGGATCGCCATCCACCACAGAGGCATGGAGAAGCTGCCGTATCCGGACCGCTTCGCCAACCTGGTCATCTCGGGCAAGACGGTGGTATCGGGCAGGTCCAAACCGCCGCCAGCAACTGAGGTACTCCGTGTCCTGCGTCCCTGCGGGGGCGTGGTCCTGTTCACCCACAGAAGCGCGGACGTCCTGAGGAAATGGGGCGACGGAATCCTGCCCGAGTGGACAATCGAGCGACACAAGGACGCCTACTGGGGCATCGCCCGACGAGGCCCCCTACCCGGCGCGGGCACGTGGACCCACGCCTACGCCGACGCCGCCAATACCGCCTGTAGCGGCGATCAGAGAATCGGCGGCCCCATGGACCTGCAGTGGTTCGGCCAGCCGGGCCCCCGACGCATGGTGGATCGGCATTTCCGAAACGTGCCCCCCCTTTACAGCGCCGGCCGGCTCTTCGTCCCCGGCGACCGCATCGTCTACGCCCTCGACGCCTACAACGGCACGATGCTGTGGCGGGTCGACGTCCCCAACGCCCGGCGGCTCGGCGCGTTCCTAGAAGCCGGCAGCATGATGGTGGACGACGCGTCCTTATACGTCGCGTCCGCGGAGTCCTGCCACCGGTTCGACGTCCAGACCGGCGAGCGACGCGAGCCCTACGCCCTGCCCCAGGGCGTCAAAGCCGAACCGCGCGAGTGGGGATACGTCGCCCGCAGCGCCGAGTTGTTGCTGGGAAGCGGACGCAGGAAAGGGGCCTCCTACGACACCATCACGCGTGAGGCCGAGGTCGACACGCATCCCGTCTGGTATCCCAACATGAAGCTGGCATTGAGCGAATCTGTGTTCGGCATGGACCGCGGCAGCGGCAGGACGCGCTGGACCTACGCGTCCGGACGCGTCATAGAGACGACACTCACCGTGGGCGGCGGTCGTCTCTACTTCGTGGAGACGCACAGCCCCAAGGCCTTGGCCAATACCTCCGGCCGCCTTCCGATGCTGGACATCATCGACGAGGGCGATCAGTTCCTGGTCGCGCTCGATCTGAAGACGGGCCACGTCGCCTACAAGAACAAGATCGACATGCGCCAGCTTCAACAGCCCGTCTACCTCCTCTACGCCTGCGATATCCTCCTGCTGAGCGGATCGAAGATCGTGGGCGGCGAGGCGATCCGGGCCAGCGGAACCGCCGCCCTCGCCCAACGAACGGGCGGCGAATCCATCCACTACACCTGCTACGCCTTCGACGCACCGACGGGCAAGCCCCGCTGGAGCGTCACGCACAAGACCGACTTGGCCGTTCGCGGCGGGCACGGGGAGTACAACCGACATCCGACCGTCGTGGGCGAGACGGTGTACGTCTGGCCCTACGCGTATCACGTCAAGACCGGAGAGCGGATCGCAGGATGGCGGTTCCCCAAACGCCGGCGCGGCTGCGGGGGCGTATCCGCCTCGGCCCGCTGCCTGTTTCTGAGGGACAGCAACCCCGTGATGATCAGCCTGCAGCCCGACGCTCGCATGACGCGGCTCACGCGCATCACCCGGCCGGGATGCTGGATCAATATCATCCCCGCGGGGGGACTGGTCCTGGTTCCCGAGGCAAGCGCGGGGTGCACGTGCGGATACCCGATCCAGACGTCGATGGCCTTCGCCCCGCGAAGCGCCCCTCCTGAATAGGACTCGCAACCATGGCAAGTAGGGATGTTCTTTGGAGCGCGATCAGGGCCGGACTGGGGTGTCTCGGCCTGGCCAGTCTGGTGCTGCCCGAGGACCTCCACGCGGTCGAGGCCCTGCCCCAGTACTACGCCCACCCGACGGTGGAGGACGGCGACGGCGTGATCGCGCCGTGGTACACCGGTCAGAACGGCCAATGGGATGCCCGACTGAGGATCGGCGTCGAGCTGTACAAGCGCTACCCGTGGGTGGACACGGACAAGGCCGTCATGGCCGCACCGCACATCATCTACAACACCCACTGGCGGATCGCCGAGGACGGCACGATCTCGATCCCCCCGACGCACCCCTGGATGTGCGGCGATCTCAGCCAACGTGCGCTGAGTATCATCCAGGGCTTGACCAAGTACTACCGCTACAGCGGAGATCCGCTAGCCTTCGTCTACATCCCGCTGACGGTGGACTACGTCCTCGATTACTGTCTGACAGGGCCAGATCATCCCTGGGCCAAGTTTCCCATCGCCGTACCAACGAAGGGAACGGGCTACCAACGAGCCAATCCGCAGGTCGCCAATCAGCTCGATCTGTGCGCCTACCTGGGCGTCGAGGTCCTCCGCGCCTATAAGCTCACCGGCACGCCGCGATACCTCGAGGCCGCCAAGCATTGGGGCGAAGTGCTCGCCAGCCACTGCAACCTCACCCAGACCGAGCTCCCGCCGTGGAGCCGCTACATGGATCCGAAGCACATGCTGTGGTCGGACGAGCTGACGGGCGGCGTGACGCTGATCGTCGAATTCCTTGACGAACTGATCGCCATGGGGCTCGAAGGAAAGGACGGCATCATCCGCAAGGCCCGCGATCGCGGCCGGGACTACCTCCACCAGGATCTGCTGAACCGCTGGAGCGACAATGAGGTGTGGGGCCGTCACTACTGGGACATGGAAGGAGCCCTGCTGTGCGGCGTCGTCCCGTGGATCTGCGAGTACTTCATGAACCATCCCGACGAGTTCCCCAACTGGCGGAACGACGCGCGCAACATCCTGTCGCTTGCGCTCAGCCGGAACTGCGTCGACCCCGTCTCCAGAGGTGAAGCCTACAGCGGCGCGTGGGCCATCCCCGAATCGTCCATCTGCTGCCGAACGTCACTCTCCTACAACCAGTACACCTATGCGCCGACGTTCCTGATGTACGGCGCCCTGGCCGACGACGCGTGGGCGCGGGAGATCGGACGACGGATGCTGCTGATGGCCACCTACGACAGCCGCCAGACCGGGGTGGTGCTCGACGGCCTGGCCGGCCAGGTCGTCGAGGCCGGCAACTGGCTCAACCTCGCCCACCCCTGGCCGCTCTGTCAGATCATGAAGGCGATGGCCGTCGCGCCCGAGCTGTGCGGCGCGAGTCGTGAGAACCACATCATGCACACCCCCTCGGTGGTCACCTCCGTCGTCTACGACAAGGGAAGAATCGCCTACCGCACGTTCGACGCGCCACCGAACAGCGTGGACGTCGTGCGCCTGGCCTTCGAGCCGTCCACCGTCACCGGCAACGGCGCGGCATTGAAGCGCCGCTCCGACCTGAAGCAGAACGGCTATACCGCCAAGCGACTCGCGGGGGGCGATTGTCTCGTGACGATCCGACGCGACGGCTGCACCCGCATCACAATCGAAGGCGCAGACCCGCAGGTCGTCGTTGAAGACGATGCCCTCGCCTGCACGGGCCCGTGGCAGCGCGTCGACCGGCAAGACGCGCGCGGCGGCACATTGCACGTCGCCTCCCAGGCCGGCGCGACCGCAACCCACGCGTTCACCGGCAACCAGGTACGCCTGATCGGCCCGGTAGACGCCGAGGGAGGCCTGGCCGACGTCTTCATCGACGGCGTCAAACAGCTGACGCTCATCGATTGCTGGAACCCGTCACCCCGCCCCCAACAGATCCTGTACAGCAAGACCGGGCTTGCGAACGGCAGGCACACGCTCAAGGTGGTCGTCCGCGGAGCGGGCAACCCGCTCGCCAAGGGCAAGGCGATCTACGTGGATGCCGTGCAGTCTTCGGCCGCGACCGGTAACGCCGGGTTCGGAGAAGGCGGTGGGCCCGGCGACACGCAACGGATGATCTTCGGCTACACACAACGACAGGACTATGTGGATTCGACGGGCCAGACGTGGCCACCGGGGACGGAATACGTTATCCGCCTCGGTCACGGCGCCGATTCGGTTCGGCGGGCGCTGTTCACTGAGCGCCGATCCATCCACATCGGCAACACACACGATCCGGAGCTCTACCGATACGGCCTCCACGGCAAGGACTTCCGCGTGAACGTCACCGTCGGCCCCGGGCGGTACTACGTCAAGATGCTCTTTGCCGACACGAACTTCCAAAGCGCGATGCGAGGGTGGATCAACGGCCAGGAGGCGATCGAGCGACTCGACGTCTCCGAGGCTGCGGGAGGCAAGTTCAAGGCCCTCGATCTGGTCTTCCCGGACGTCCGGCCCAAGCACGGCATCATCGAAGTCCGCCTCGCCGGCGTGGGCAAGCACGAAGCGTGTCTCCAGGCGCTCGAGGTGGGCCCCTACGACGGCAAGGCGGTCCACGCCCACTACCGCAGGACGAAACAGCTCCTGGTCAACCACACCTTCGAGGCCGATCTCAAGCGCGTGCCCAAGGAGTTCCAGTACGTGAGCACGGCGCCCATGAGGTGGCGGTTCGTGTTGGCCGACTCGGAGGACCACGGCATCCAGAACATCGTGCCCTTCGGCAGGGGAAAGGTTGGCGCCTGGATCGGCGTGGGCGACGGGGTCATACAGGTCGCACGTCATCACACGATCCGGGATCAGGAGCGCTACTGCATCAGCGCTCGTGTGAGGGGCAAAGGCAAGCAAGGCGTTGACGCGTCCACATCCGCCGGCAACACCATCGGTGTTACACTGTATTGGGTGCGAGACCCGGACAAGCCGTTCGAGGGCCAGGAAGGGAAGCAGTGGGGCATCCTCGCTGAGGCGAGCCAGTCGTTCCAGGCCGACGGCGTCTGGCAAGAGCTGCGGGCCGAATACGTCGGCAAGGGCGCCCACGCAGGCAGATCCCTGGTCGTGAAGGGATGGCACAAACACGGCAAGGGCGCGGCCGACGCCTACGGCTACTTCGACGAGATCTCGCTGGTGCGGATGGCCGGCCTCGTCATGGAGAAGTAGAGCGAACGGGAACAGGAGGAACAGCGATGTGGATCAGCGGTGGCGCAGCGTTGAGCAGCGTGCTCGTGGTGCTGTCCGGCGCCTCTGCCCGCCCAGAGGCAGATCGTAGCGAGGCGTCAAGCAAGCCGGCAGCAGACCGCAAGCACGTCACAGGCAAGGCCGAAGGCAAGATGGGCCGCGTCCGTCTGTATTGGGATCGCCACGGCATCTTCAGGCCCGGGCGGCCTCTGGAGGTCCTGGCCGGCCATCCGCACTTGGACGGCGCCTTGGTGGCTGCCGTCTGGGGCGAGATCGAAACGAAGCAGGGCACGTTCGACTTCAGCGGCCTCGAGGCAGAGATCGCGTGGTGGGCCGAGCGCGGGAAGCGAGTCTTGCTCCACACCGGCCCCTACGCACTGGCGACCAAGAGGCCCCCCACCCCGAGCTGGATCTATGACAAGGGCGTCTCGGCGATCGAGTTCCGGGCCCATCCCCGGCGACGGTTCATCGTCAAGCTGCCGAAGGTCTGGGATTCCCCCGCCTTCATGAAGCACTACGGGGCGTTCGTGGCTGCGTTGGCGAAGCGCTACGACGGGGATCCGCGGATCGGCCACGTCTGGATGGGCGTGGGCCACCTCGGCTACACGACGGCGGCGGCCGTCCGACCGGGCGCAGCGGCGCTCCAGGAGGCCGGGTGGACCCCCCAGAAGTGGGAAGCCTACATCAACGCCGTGGTCGATCTGTTCACGAGCCGCTTCACGAAGACGCCGACGCTTCTGGCGGTCTCGCCGGGGTGGGTGGTGACCTACAAGGACGACGACATCGTCCCAGCGATGCGACGAATCGTGAAACGCGTCATCGAACGCGGCGGCTCGCTCATGATCAACGGGTTGGACCCCGACCCGGACATGTACGCAAGACGCCCGTTCTCCAAGATCCTCGACAGCATCGCCGACGCCAAGTTGCCCCGCGACTTTGCGCTCTTCATCCGCGACGACTGGCCCTTGTGGGTGGGCGGGGGCCGACGCGGGCGCAATCGCTGGGAGATGGGCCGGGACGAGAAGGGATTTCAGCGGGCGCTCAAGACCGCCCTGGCCGAATGGGACCGCCTCGGCCGGCGGTGCGACCTGGCGCTTGTCGTCCTGTTCCCGGAGATGCAGGCCACCACGCCAGATCACCCTCAGTATCAGCGAGAGGTAGCGGCGATCCTGAAGACCTTTCTGACAGCGGGCGGAAAGACAGACCACGGGAAGCCGTGAGATCGAGGGACGGCAGAGACCCCCCCCTTCCGACTGACCCCAGCGGGAATCGAACCCGCGTTGCCGGATCGAAAATCCGGTGTCCTAACCGCTAGACGATGGGGCCACACAACCTGTGAGCATCCTACCAATGTCGGCCGTACGGTTCAACATGACCGCCCGTCCGCCGTCTCCGGGTCCCCTGCGAGCGGGAGCCCGGAACGGCCGGCGTCCGTTGCAGACTGCATCGGCTCGGCCAGGGCGACGCTTGAACGCCGACCCTCTCCAGAGACATCCATCGACCACTTCGCGAGGGCGGGGAACTCAGCCGGTCCTTCCCGCGCCTGTGACAGGGTCTCTGCGTTCGACGTCAGCCCGCAGGGATAGACGTGACCAAGCCCTGGACCCCCCGTCTGCGACCCGGGAGCCCCCTCGGGCATCCCAGGAATCCCAACGGGCCGAACGGGATGCGTCTGACAGACACTCGCCTTTTCTTCAATCGGGCCTTGCAGACCCGCAGGACTCGGGATATGGTACTGGGGTTGGGAGGGACTGAGGCGCGGGTACCCATTGAGCTACCAGAGGTAGGTGTCGGCCCGGGCGCGAGCGCATTGCCTGGGTCGTTGGGCAGTAGGTAGCGTGATGGGTTCAGCCGGGGCGTTCTTGTGCTAAGGAGAGACGATCGTGCGTAGCTACATGGTGATGGCGACAGTCGTGGCGGCCTTGATCACGACACCGCTAATGGAAGGATGCTGCTGCGTCCCGGGACTGAGTGAGCAGCTGCAAGACCTGCAAGACATCGCTTCGGCGGCGACGAAGGTCTTTGGGACGTTGCAGGACGTGCAGAACAACCCCCCCACGACGCCTGAGGAGGCGGTCGAGACCTTCGAGGCCGTCGCAGAGACGATCCAAGACCTGACGCCTTCGGAGATCGCCGCGGTCATCAGCCTCATTCCCGGCGTTGACTGGTCTGAGCAAGACGCGGAGTCAATGAAGGATCTTGCCGCCGAATTCGACGAGGAGACGATCGAAAACCTGACCCAGAATCCGCCGGTCCTGGACGACCCGGAGACGTTCGAGGAAGACATCGTCGCTGCGCTGAGGGATGCGGGCGTTGACATCACCGATCAGCAGGTGGAGCTGATCGTGGAGCTCATCGAGTCGATCGAGGATCTCGGGAGCTTGGCCGGTCTGATTCCAGGGCAGCTCCCCCTGTAGCGGGCTCGCGCTGCGACAGATGGGGAAGCGCTGAGGCCTTCCCCGCAACGTGTGGACGATTCGACCGGGGCATTCGGCGCGGGTGCCCCGGTTTTGCTTGCGCAAATGCTGTGCCGCGGATGACCCCACGAGCCGAGAAAGGAGGACGGCGGTGCATGCATCATGCAGAATCCGCGGTGTGGGGGGATGCTTGTTCGGTCTGTGCGCCGCTCTCGCACGAATCGTGCTGGTCATTCTGGGCGCCTTGACCGTGCAGACTGCCTGGGCGACATCGAAGACCCCGGGGACCCCGCGGCGTGAGAAGTCTCCCGGATCCCAGCCAGGCACATCGCCCGCGCTGTTGTGGCGAGAGGTCCAGGTCCCCGAAACGTTCCTCGCCACGGCCCGTGTCAAGGGGCAGCGGCTTCGGTACGGCGGGGACATCCGTCTGGGCGATCTGACGGGAAACGGGCAGGCCGACCTGCTGGTGTTCCGCTGCGACAAGGCCAGTGCGCTCAAGCCGTGCTTCCTGGGCGCATTTGACCTGTCCGGGCGGGCGCTGTGGCAGGTGGGGTCTGGCGGCACGCAGCCGTTGCGACCGGGACCGGTGGCCGTCCACGACATCGACGGCGACGGCCACAGCCAGGTGATCTGCTTCTTCCAGGACCCCTCGATTAGGGCCGGCAAGAAGTCGATGGCCGACGTCGTCGTCCAGATCCGCGATGGCCGCACCGGCAAGGTGAAGCGCCAGACCGCACCGCCCGAGATCCGCCAGCGAGCCGGCTGGGGCCCGAACTGGTGCCACCATCGGATCTTCGTCTGCAACCTCCGCGGACGGCCCACGCCGCAGGATTTCATCATCAAGCTCGGCGACACCATCGTCGCGCTCGACGACGCACTGTCGGTCCTGTGGACCTACACCATTCGATGGAACGACTACGGCAAGTGCTCGGCCTACATCCCGTCGGTCGGCGACATCGACGGCGACGGCCGGGACGAGGTCAACGGCGGGTACTTCCTGCTTGACTCGGACGGCAGGCCGATCTGGGAGAAACGCTGGGGCCCGCACATGGACTCGGTGGCCATCACTGCCTGGGACGACGGGCGGATGCGGGCGATCTGCTCGGGCGGCGGGCATGTGATCGACGCGGACGGAAAGGCGGTCCTGGCACTGGGGGCGAAGATCGTCCCGCACGGTCAGGAGGTCCGCGTGGCGGACTTCCTCCCGGACCTGCCCGGCCCCGAGATGATCGTCCGGTACAACGGCCACACGCCAAACGTCATGGTCGTCAGCAACGCCGGCGAGATCCTACGGCGGTTCGAGCTGAACGCCTCGCCCAACGAGACGGGCATGGAGGTCGTCTACTGGAACGGACCGAAGGCGCCGGCCCTGCTCCACAACGGCGGGCTGCTGTTCGACGGCGCCGGTCGTCAGGTCGTCACCCCACCCGGTCTGCACAAGCCCGTGGGGCCCGCGAAGATGGGCTGGTACCACTGCATTCCCGCCGACGTCTGCGGCGACGCCCGCGAGGAGATGATCCTGTACAACCCCTGGGCCGCGTCCGTTTTCATCTACACCCCCGCGCCGCTCCGTCAAGACGCCTATGCCGGCTACCATCCCGGTCCGCGGCAGTACAACGCACGGCTGATGGATTGAGTGCGGCAGGCCCGATGCCCCCCGGGCGCCTCATGTCCGGCCGCGGGCGTGGACGATACAGCCAAGGCATGCGCTGCGGCCCGCGGACCGAAGAACAGGCAAGACTCGCCCAAGTCGGGCTTGCATCGCGGCTTCGCGGCGGTATGATGATTGAGGAACGGAATCTGCGAGGATCGCCAGGATGGCCAGCAAGACTGCATCATCTCGGGGCGGCCGATCAGCCCGCAAGAAGACCGCCAAGGACAAGAACCAGCTCTCCCTTCGGTTCGGCGCGGCCAGGCGCAAAGGAACGGACGGCGCGACCGGTGCGGTAGCCACGGCAGACGTCCCGCGCACCGACACGGGCAAACGGGCCAGCGCGAAGCCGCGTCGAGGGATCGCCGGCCGCCGAACCGCCGAGGAGATGGCCCGGCAGCAGCGAGAGATCTCCGTCAGCGAGTTCTTCGCCAAGAACCGTCATCTGCTCGGGTTCGACAACAAGCGCAAGGCCCTGCTGACCAGCGTCAAGGAGGCGGTCGACAACAGCCTGGACGCCTGCGAGGAGGGCGGCATCCTGCCGGACCTGCTGGTCCGGGTCAGACAGTCGGACGAGGATCGGTTCCGGATCACCGTCCGCGACAACGGGCCCGGCATCGTCAAGAACCAGATCCCCAACATCTTCGGCAAGCTGCTCTACGGCTCGAAGTTCCACCGGCTCAAGATGAGCCGGGGGCAACAGGGCATCGGGATCAGTGCGGCCGGCATGTACGGATTGCTGACCACGGGCAAGGCGATCCGCGTCGTCTCGCGAACCGGCCGCGGGCGAGAGGCCCATCGATACGAGATCCAGATCGACACCAAACGCAACCGGCCGGAGGTCGTCGGCGAAGAAACCGTCGAGGTCGACTGGGACCACGGCACGGAGGTGACGATCGAGCTGGTCGGCGCGTACATGAAGGGCCGGACGTCCGTGGACGAGTACGTCGAGCAGACGGCCATCGCCAACCCGCACGCTTCGATCCGCTACGAGCCACCAGCGGGGGAGCGCATCGAGTATCCGCGTGGCACGGAGGCCCTGCCAGACGAGACCCGCGAGATCAAGCCGCACCCGTACGGCATCGAGCTCGGCATGCTGATGAAGATGGTCAAGGACACCAAGGCCAAGCAACTGGGTGCGTTTCTGAAAGCGGAGTTCAGTCGGATCAGCCCGAAGGCGGCCAAGGAGATCGCCGCCAAGGCGGGCGTGACGCCGCAGACGTGGCTGGCGTCCATCAACGGTCCGGAGGTGGAGCGCGTCTATCGGGCCATCCAGGACACGAGACTGATGGCCCCGCGGACCGACTGCCTGGCCCCGATCGGAGCACAAGCGATCCTGGCGGGCCTGCTCAAGGGGGTCAAGGCGGAGTTCTTCACGGCGACGACGCGTCCGCCGTCGGTCTATCGGGGCAACCCGTTCCAGATCGAGGTGGGGTTGGCCTTCGGGGGCAACCTGCTCGGCGATCAGCTGGCCAAGGTCATCCGGTTCGCCAACCGCGTGCCGCTGCTGTACCAGCAGTCGCACTGCTGCATCTTCAAGAGCGTGCTGGAGACGAA
>CAYMLO010000073.1:0-49610 GCA_964390905.1 uncultured Planctomycetales bacterium
GGGGGGTAAAACCAGAAAATGTTTGCGCCCCAAGGGGATCGGTCATCCGGCGTTGGCGCGCTCTTGCGAGAAGAACGCGGAACGCTAGCGCTTCGTCAGGACGTACAGCCCGTTCACGGAGATGTCCGCCAGGGCGTCGGGGGACATGCCCGTCGTCAGGCGGACGGCGATGCGGTTGATGTCGGCGTCGAACTTTGGATCTTGGGGGGCGACCAGCAAGGGGTGGACGAGTCTCGAGATGAGGTAGTACAGGCCCATCTTCTCGATGGCGTCGACGCAGAAGAACCGCTCGAGGTACGGTCGGACCTCCGTTTCGCGGATCAGGCGGTTGTGCCAGTGGCGGGCCATCGGTTCCAGGCCGAAGTGCGTCCGCAGGTCCGCGAACCGCGTGAAGGCCTCCTCGAAGCTCTCGCACATCAGGTATCGACCGCCCGGCTTGAGGACGCGGACGACCTCCCGGATGGCCTGCTGCTGGGCGGGCCAGTCGGGCAGGTTGATCAGACATCGCTCGGTGATGACGACGTCGAACTCGGCGTCGGCCGCGTCGAGGTTCATGATGTCCATGACGCGATAGGCGACGTTGGCGGCGGGGTGCAGCTCGCGGGCCTTGCGAATACTGGGCTCGGAGAAATCGGCGCCGATGATGTGCTCGACCCTCTCGGCGTACCGAACGGTGGTCGCACCGTTGCCGCAGCCGATGTCGATCGCGCGGTCCGTCGGCCTGAGGTGCCGGGCGATGTATTCCGCCTCCAGGCCGCGGAGGTGGTAGTCGGGCAGCGTGAAGTTGGGATCGTGCCCTTTTCGCTCGGCCTTCTGCTCCCAGTAGGCCTTCGTGTCTTCTGGGCTCGTTGCTAGCGTCTGTGCGTCGCTCATTGTGCACCCGTTGCCCGTTCGGGCATGTCCTTCCTGCCGTACACGTGCACGCCGTCGGTGGTGGCGTGGAACGGTTTGGCGACTCCGCCGAGCTGCCGCGTCTCGTGTTGGGGCAGCTCGACGAGCAGGTGGTGCGTCGGCGCCAGGCTGTCCTTGAGCGCCTGTTCGACCGCGCTGCCGTGCGTGCCGGCGATGATGTAGTCGATCAGGCCGTTGTCGAGGCACTCGCGGGCGCCTTTGAACGCCTCGGCCTCCTGGCCCTGCAGGTCCATGTGGATCAGGTTGATCCGACCGAAGCCGTAGGTCCTTCGCAGGTGGTCGATCGTGTAGCTGGGCACCTCGATGTTGCCGTCGGGCCGCACGCACTGGCCCATGTGGGCGGTCGGCGGGTCGTCGGCCTTGAAGCGGACGGTGCCCATCTGGCCCGTCACGGCGCCGTGGACGACGTCCGCGGCGATGCCCTGTCTCGACAGGTGCTCGCGCGACCACTCGAAGTGGGTGGGCTCGGCCTCGACGGCGAGGATCTGGTACGACGACGGCGGGGTGGGCAGGAACCGGAACCCGACCGCGCCCGCCAACGCCATGCACCACGGCGCCCGGCCGCTCCCCAGCTCGAAGAAGCGCACGTGCTCGCCGGCGAACTCACGCAGGACGGTCAAAAAGGCCAGGATCTCCAGCTCGCCTTCGTGATAGCTGTCCCGCTGGAACAGCCGTCTGAACTCGGGGTTCCGACGCTCGCTGTCCGTGGCCGTCTTGGTCATCTGGTAGTAGCCGAACCACTGGCGCTCCCACCCCTCGGGTTCGGGCGGGGGCATGGTGTGATCGACGTTGAGGTCGAATTCTGCGAGGGTGAACATGGCACGGCTCCTGCGTTCTGGGTGGCTGCCCACGGACTTTCACGGGCGAGACGCCCGTGCCACGGGGGGGCGACTCCCGCGTGCATTACCTATGCTCTGGCCCGGCCGGACCCGGCGGTCTGCTGCGCCAGCGGATAACCCAGGAACTCAAGGTGATCTCCCATCTGGTCGCGGACGAAGGCCAGGTCCGCTTCGTCGAAGACGTCGCGCCATTCGTCTGGCACGCCCCTGCGATAGTGCGATGCCGGATCGACCTGGCCGGGTGACCGACCGCCGCTTCTGGTCTGGAAGCTGTTGCGTTCGATACACCGGGCCAGCGACTCGGGCGTATACGGGATGCACAGGTAATCCAGCATGCGGACCGTTTCCCGTTCGGTGTCGGCGACGACGTCCTCGTAGCGGACGGGCAGGCAGTTGCCGGTCTTGATCCAGTCGACCACGCGACGACGGATGACCTCCCGGTAGGACAGGCCCAGCAGCCACGTGTTGCTGAGTCGCTCGGGCATCGCCTCAGGATCGCGCTGCTCGGGCCATTGTCCGCGGAGGTAGAGTTTCATGTGCCCCACGGCGTCGAGGTCGTCACGGGGCAGACGTCCCTGGCTGGCGAACACGTGGAACATGGAGATCAGCGAATCCAACGGGTGCCTGTAGAGCAGGACCAGACGCAGGCCGGGGTAGTGGTCCGGCGTCAGGATCGGCCCGTGAAAGTCATGATCGAAGTGTTCGTAGATCAGCCGCGTCGGCGCCTCGTACTTCAACGACCAGATCAGTCGTTCGGGCTGCTGCAGTTGTCTGCTGCGCTCTTGCGGCCCGATGCCCAGCGGGCAGGAGATCAGGTGCCTGACCCACAGGGTCCCACACCGGCCGAGGGACGTCAGGACGCGCAGCGGTCGCGGCGCCCCGGACTGCGTGCCTTCGCTCGGCGAATCGACATCCATGTCGATGGACCCTCGACGATCAGGCCAGCGCGGCTGCCGCCTGTCGGGACACGCCCAGCACCTCGACGATTTCGTCGGCGACGCGTTCCGGCTCGATGGCGTCCATGCACCGCGTGGGTTGGTCGCACGTCGGACGCATGCACGGGACGCAGTCGGGCGGGTCGGTTGGGAAGACCTTCCGGCAGTTCTCGCCGACGTAGACCTCCTCGGCGAACGTCGGGCCGAAGAGGATGACCACCGGCTTGTGCATCGCCAGCGCCAGGTGGGCGCCCAGACTGTCGCAGGTGACGATCGCGCGGCAGGAATGGACCCACTCCATGTAGGCTTCGAGCGAGTTGAGGCCGCGCTGCCAATCGACCGTCAGCCCTTGCCCCGTCAGCAAGGACGCCAGGCGTTCCCAGTGCTCGTGCGCCCACGCCTTGACGGGCCACTTGTCGCCGACGTGATGGTTGAAGCCCACGTCAAACCGGACGTCCGTCTTCGGTTGATAGCCCAGGATGTAGTCCTCGCCGCTCCATCGCTTGCCGATGAGTCGAAACAGCAACTCGCTGAGCGGGTTGGGGGCCCGACGCTTCTCGGACAGCTCGCGGCTGAGGGTGATGGCCTCCTGAGCGCCCTCGTAGGCCTCCGCCTCGCCCGTGACGGGGTTGAGGCGGAACCCCAGTTTCTTCCAGGCGTTAATCGAATCGGTCAGCGCGCAGATGCCGGGGACCTTTTCCAGATTGATGACGACGTCGAACAGTTCGCGCTGCAGTTGCATGCAGACGGTGAAGTCGTAGGGCAGCAGGCGCCGGACGTAGGGGTTTCCCGTCAGCAGCGGGAACGCCTCGCGGGCCGTCACCCAGGTCACGTCGTCGTCCTTGAACGCATGGAGCAGCACGGTGCACCGCAGCACGTCGCCCAGACTGACGCCGTAGTCGACGTAGTCGGTGTGCCCGGGCGAGGGCTCGAGGATCTCGTTGTAGCCGACCTTGAGGATGAGGACCTTGCTCACGACGAACACCTCCTTGCTTCGGGGTCCCCGTTGACGGCGTGGGCCAGACCGCGACCGATGTGCTGCAGCAACCGGCGGGCCATCCGTTCGGTTCCGTGGCTGGCCAGGCAGCGCTCGCGCATGTAGGCGGCGAGCTCGGTGCGGCGCTCGGGTTCGCGACGGCAGAAACGATCCAGCTGGCCCGCCAGTTCGTCGCGCGATCGGAAGGTGATCTGGTCCCAACAGTCGGGAAAGACCGCCGGGGGCACGACCAGCGTGGCGTGGTCGACCATCCGCCAGATCGCGGCCATGTCGTCGCGCTCGTGGGCGTCGACGCCTTCGCGCACGACCGGGACGAGCGCGTCGAGCAGCTCGGCGTTCTGGAGAGCCGTGAAGGCCTCGAGCGAGTCGCAACCGCGACGGGACAGCTCTACCAGGGACCGCAGGGCGGCCTGCCGTTCGTCGGGCGTGGCCGGGCCCACCTGATACGCCTGATGGCTGTGATCGTAGAGTTGGTAGTTGTGGCTCGAGTCTCGGACCAGAAAAAAGCCGCCCGCAAAGCACCCGTTGACCAATCGCTGATGCATGGCGCTATAGGCACCCACCTGCAGGTTCACCTTGGCGCAGCCGTAGATGGCACAGATCTCCTCTGGATCGTTGACGGGCGGTCGGGCGAAGCGGGCGAAGACCGGGTGCTGATCCCATCCCCGGCCGTACAGCCGAAGGTCGACGTCCAGATCCACCAGCCACTGCAACGTCGCGTGCCGCCACAGACGGTCGCTCAGCAGATTGAAGGGCCCGTCGAAGCCCGCCAGCACCGCCGGATCGATGCCCATCTCGGCAGCAACCTGTTCGGCGGTCTCCTGCAATTGGCTCCGCCAGATCCGGCCGCCGGTGTACAACAGGTCTCCGCCGCTGTTGTATCGATCACGGGCGATCTCGAAGACGGCCCGGGCCACCCGCTGAACGGGCGCCGGACATTCCGTGATCAGCTCGTCGAAAGCCTGCTCGCACGGTTCGCCGCCGTGGCCCAGGAACGCCACCTCGCAGCCATAGCGGTCCTTCAGTTCCGGCGTGACGGTCACGGGTCGGCGGGTCCGGGGGTTGCTCGGGATCAGCGGATAGGCCAGGAACGTCTCGGGCGGATAGCCGAACTCGTCGACGAGGGTCGCTCGGAGGTAGCCGAACACGTAATCGGTCGGCGCGGTCAGGCCCGATCCGTCCGGCTCGGCGCAGGTGGTTCGCACGGCTTGGCCGGCGTCTCGGGTGAGCAGATGCGGCATGCGGTCCTGCATCCACGTCGTCACGATGAGTTGCGGCGGGAACAACTCACCGTACTCGACCCGGATGTGGTCGGGGATGATGACGACGTCGGGCTCGAATTCCAGCATCCGCCGGTGGTAGCAACTGAGTGAGAGGCAGCCGAAGTCCGTCTGTTCGGTCAGGATCTCCGTCGGATAGCCGAGGGCCGCGAATCCGTCGCTCAAATCGCGGATGGTGTACTTCAGCACCGTGGTGAACCGCGACACCAGGAACATGACCCGCACGGGGCGTTCGGGATCCCGGCCGTTGATCCGGTCGTGGAGGAACCGCGGGCCGCGCTGCGCGTACAACCGCTTCGTCTCGGCGGCGAAGCGTTCTGCCTTGTCGTTGCGGGCGGCGATGACCTGATCGATCGCCTGCCCCAACGACGCCTGCAGGTCGCCCTCCGGATGGTCATGTCGGACGCGATGGGCGGGGGTGCGAGCCTGATCGTGCTCGAGCAGGTAGTCGCGGAAGCCGTCTACGGCCTCTGCGCCGACGAACAGCAAGACGCGATCCTGCGTCAACACGTCTTGCCAATCATACAGATGCAGCGCGACGGCCGCCCACAGGGGATTGGGTTCGACGACGTAGAGGGCCGGGATGTAGGTCACCATCCTCCGGTACGTCTCCCGGCAGACGCGATCGAACAGGCAGTGGGTGTCGATGCCTTCGAACAGGAACGGGGGACACATCGCATTGGGAGTGTTGGGCAACGCCGTCCGGTCCGCCTCGGCGCGGTGGTCGCCGATCTTGGGCCACCACACGGGCAGGCCCTGCTCGTCGCGACGGCAGACCTGGAGATTGCCGTCGGTGCAGCGGTAGAGCTCGACGGATCGGCCTTGGTCGTGTCGCCAGGCGTCTTCGACGTTGATGAACTGGGGTTGGCGTTTGAGCAGGGCCGCCAGGTTCCGCTGGTACCTCGCATCGAGCATCGACCACGAGACCCGCGCGGGCGCCATCCTGCGGAGGCTGGCGATGGCCGTCTGCACCTCGGGGTGATCGCGGACCTCTGGTTCGAATCCCTCAGCCGTCTCGGCCGCTAGCTCGAACACTCCCAGTTTGGCGTAGCCGGCGACGAGGGTGTTCCGCACGCCCACGTCCCTGGGGTCGCCCCGGAGGCGACGGCTGGCCAGGTCGACGGCCTGGTAGAGGCGGTCCTGGGGCGGCGGGGTCCGGCGGGGCTGCTGCGCGTGCGGGGCTGCGGTGTCGGTCGATGAGGCCATAGTAGGACCGTTCGAGGCGGGGTTAGCCCGCCGAAGCCTGCCTGATGTCACGCAAAGGCCGACACATCGATAGGCCGTTACTGACGGGCATAGCCGGACTTATGACTTTCGTGGCGATCCGGCGAGCCCCGGCGCATCCTGCCGTACTGGTATTATCGGCCGTTGGGCCCGGTGCCTGGAGTTGCAGGCCCGCGCCGGTTCGCTGAATTCCGTTGGACGGACGACCGATAACGAATAGGTAGACCGAGCCAGGCCATGTCGACCCATCCACCCGTCACCGCAACCCGAGATCGTCCGGCCACGCGTGCCGATCGCCTGACGCTACAGGGTCACAAGCTCATGTACCATCCCGAGCGCGTGGCGCGGTGGCTCCGCGGGGACCCCACCTGGCCGATTTACGTGGACGTCTGCCCCACCAGCCTGTGCAACCACCATTGCAGCATGTGCTTCTACAACCACATTGCTTCGCGGCGGGCGTCGATGCCTCGCGAAATGATGCTCCGGCTGCCGCACGAGTTGGCCGAGGTGGGCGTGCTGAGCCTGGTCTATGCCGGCGACGGGGAGCCGCTGGTCCATCCGGACACGCCCGGGGCGGTCGCCGAGGCCCGGCGAGCGGGCATCGACGTGGGGCTGTCCACCAATGGGGCGCTGCTCACCGATGCGTCGATCGAGGGGTTGGCCCGCGACCTGACGTGGGTTCGTTTCAGCATCAACGGCAGCGATCCTGCGAGCTATCGGCGGGTGCACGGCTGCGGGCCGGATGACTTCGACCGCGTGCTGGACAGCATCGGCCGGATGGCCTCGGCCCGCGACGCGTGCGGCTCGGCCGTCACGATCGGGGTCCAGTTCATCGTGCTGCCGGACAACCACGACCATATCGGCGACCTGGTCCAGCGTGTCCGACAGGCGGGGGGCGACTACTTCGTGGTCAAGTTCTGCTACGTGCACCCCAACAGCGATCAGGGCGCGAACGACACGCTGTCGCAGCGCGCCAAGCAGTACGATCGGCTGGCACCGATCCTCGACCTGGCCGACGAGACGTTCAACGTGACGCTCCGCGATCCGACCGTGCCCTGCGAGGACCGGGACTACACCGTGTGCTACGGGCTGGACTTCATCGGCTACATCCACGCCGACGCACGGGTGCACACCTGCCTGAGCTACCACGACGACGAATCGCTGAGCCTGGGCAGCCTGCATGACAAGACGTTCGGGCAGGTCTGGGACGGCCCGAAGCGGTGGGAGGTGAAGCGTCGGCTGGCCCGCCTGGACAAGCGGACGTGTCAACCGGCCTGCCGGCATCACGAGATCAACAAGTACCTGTGGGCCCTGAAGCATCCGGGGTCGCACGTGAATTTCATCTGACCGAATTAGGGGTGGCCAAGATGGTTGGTATCGATTCTGGCACGCGGACTGACGACGTTTCCCTACAGGACAAGACCGATCTCGGCGGACCTGCCGAGGCACGCCACGGGACCGCCCGCGGTTCGGCCCTGTTGGCCGACCCGTCGGATCTGCCGCCGATCGAGGTGCCCGCGCGGTACAACTACGTCGGCGTGTTCCTGACGCTGGCGTGTAACCTGCGGTGTCCCTATTGCATCAACCACCACGACGGCCAGGCCGCCCGTCGACGGCTGCTGACGGGCGCGCAGTGGCTGGCGGGTCTCCGCCGCATCCACACGCACACCCCCCTGACGCTGCAAGGGGGGGAGCCGAGCCTGCATCCGGACATGGTGGACGTCATCCGCGGTCTGTCGGGCGACTTCGAGATGGATCTGCTAACCAACCTGCAGTTCGACATCGAGGCATTCTCCGATCGGGTGGACCCCCGGGCCCTGAGACGCGACGCTCCCTACGCCAACATCCGCGTCAGCTACCATCCCGATCAGATGGACCTGCTCGACACGGTCGATCGGGTCAACGATTTGCTGGCCCGAGGGTTCGACGTCGGACTGTTTATGGTCGATCATCCGGACTGGGTGGCCGAACGGGAACAGGCCCGCCAGGCCTGCGAGCACCGCGGCATCGATTTTAGAACCAAGGAGTTCCTGGGGCGTCACAACAACCGGCTCTACGGCACCTACCTGCATCCCGACGCGGTCGGCGGGCGCGCCCGCTCGTGTCGCTGCAGGACCAGCGAGCTTCTCATCGACCCGAGCGGGGCCATCTTCCGCTGCCACCGCGATCTGTACCGCGGCCAGAACGCAATCGGGCATCTGCTCGATCCCGACTTCCAGATCGACGACGTCTTTCGTCCGTGCTCGGTCTTCGGCGAGTGCAATCCCTGCGACGTGAAGGTCAAGACGAATCGGTTCCAGCAGTTCGGCCACACGGCGGTCGAGATCGAGGGCATCGACGATCTCGTCGAATCCTCCACGTCCAAACGCGGCTGACCCCCTGGGTTGCTCGATGCCCGAGCCGGGCTGTCCCCAGCCCGGCCAACCGGGCCGAGAACGGCCCGGCTCGGCTGCATGCAAGCCCCCGCTGCCCAGTTGACACAAACGACGGCCCACCGACAATGCACAGGCAATGTCCGGGGGGCCGTTTCTTGTCCGGGGTACGACATGACGGAACCCAGAATCCCTTCACGGCATTCCCATGCCTCATCGGCTCGCTGCGTCCGTCGGGGTCGGGCCAGGCTGATCGTGCTCGGGTTGACCGTCGTCGGGATCCTCGGCCTGGTCGTCGCTTTCTGTTGGATCGGCCTGGGCGGTCGAGTGAGCGGCCTGGGGACGGGGGGGGTATCCGTTGAGGGGGATCCACTGGACATCCGCCTGATCGGCGTGCGCCCGGACTGCGGCGATGACATCCTCGATACGGACGGTAAGAAGATCGGCGAGACCCTCGGCTATGCCTGGGACGGCGCCAATTGGGGCAGCACGGAGATGCGTCGCGACTTCTTCTTCGAGCTGCCCGAGACCGACGAACCGATCCTGTTCAACATGTTCCACGTCCTCAAGGCCCCGGGACAGATCCATAGCGTCGGCGGGGGATGGGCCAGGTCGTTGGTGGACGCGTCGGGTCGACGGTTGCTCGTCCTGCGGAGCACGATCCGCCACACCTACACCCGTCGATCTACTGTCGCCGGGATGCAGGAGACCCCGGTCCAGAAGGTGGATCTTGTGCTCCGCTATTGGTGCGGCCCGCGGGGGAAGGCGGCGTTCACCTTCACAGGCCCGTTCGTGCCTGGCAAGAAAGTCATCGCCGACGGCGGGCTGCCGTACACGCTGACGCCTCATCTGCTGCAAACACAGGACGGCACGGCCCGACTCCACCTGTCCACCAAGCAACGCTACTCCTTTGACACCTTGGCGCTGGCCTACGACGCGTCGGGCGAACGGCACCCGATCAGCCGGGGCGGCGGCGGCGGCGGGAGCTCCGGCGCCGAGTATGATTTCCACGTCGCGGGCGTGCCGCTCGAGCGGGTGGCCGCCCTTGCCTTCGGCGAGGAACCGCGGACCCGAACCTACCGCAACATCCCGATCCGCTATCCGGATCGCCCTGCTCGGGAACGGGCCGAACACCTGGACAGGATCGACGCTGCACTTGGGATGGTTGGCCGGCCGCAAACGGAGGTGACCCGCCAGTTCCTGAAGGACCCCAACGCTACGCTCGAGGTCATCGACGTTGTCCGCGGCCTGCTTGCGGTCCAGGCCTGGGAGCACATCAGGTACTCCCGTCCCCGGATCGAGTTCGCCGAGCTCGATCCCGAGACGCAGGAGAAGCTGCACCGAACGGCCGAACGATGGGCCAACGCCGACGACCCGAAGCTCCGCCTGGCCGGTGTCCAGATGGGGCTGCGGGGCAAGTGGCCGGGCCTTCTTGCACGCGCCTTCCCGCTGTTGGACGCGGAGGAGAGGCAGACCCGATGGGCGGCGTCCGAGACGATCCACGCCCACCAAGCGTCCCTTTCCCCAGAGCAGATCGGCTGGGTCAAGGAACGGCTGTTGCGGAAGGAGGATCCTGCGACGCATTGGATGCTGATCAGGTGCCTGACGACCAACACCACCGCCGCAAGCACGGCGGCGCTGCTCGAGCTGGCTCGGGACGATCGGCCGTGGGTGTGGTGGCGGGCGGTGAAGCGGGTCGCCCACAGGAAAGGACTTCCCATTCCGCCCGCATGGTCTCGCAAGCTCGGCATGCGGTTGTACCTCGTAGGATCGCAGCGGTGGTATCGAGATCGGGAAGGAATCAACGAGGAGGCCCGCCAGATGCTGCCGGGTCTGTTGACGGCAAAGACGTTGAGGATGGACAGGTGGCTCTTCGGGGAGATTCTGTCTCGGGCGGTGCAGCTTCTTGACCGTTCCACGGTCACGCCCGCGCTGGTTGATTGTCTTGGCGCCGTGTCGGACCATCAGGGCGCGCGGTGGGTCATCGATCGCGTCGTCAAGCAGATCAACCTGTGGCATGGCGTGGACATCGGGGGGCTGGGGATCGACGTTTCGCAGCAGTCGCCGCAAGTCAGCAACGTGGATTGGCACACCGTGATCGCGGACGCCGTCACGTGGCACGAGACGGGGATCGACCCCGGCAGAATCCCGGCCGACTACGAACCCAAATGCGGCGATCTGCGCATCGTGTGGCGAAACGTCAAGGACCCCGACCAGAGCGTGATCGGCGCGCGGCTGCGCCCCACGTCAGACGACGCCTGGCCACGGAAGACGGTGCTGAAACACGAGAAGGACTTCCTGGCGTATGTGATCGCCCCGCAGACGGACGACGCGCGATCGGTGTGTTCAGTTCACCTGTCGTGCGGGGTGCTCCAGCAACACGGCACTGCGCGCACCTGCGAGGTCGATGTTCGGGATCTGCCGAAGCGGCTGGCCGTCGAGACGACCGACACGCGGGTCCACTACGGAGGCAGCCCGGGCCGCAAGGTCTGGGAGGGAACGTGGGAGATCTGGGTCGAGCCGCTCGGCGCCGCCGAGAGTGTCCTGGCCGGCACGAAGGTGCTGGCGGCGTGGCGGCGGACGTGGCATGGGGCGGCCACGCGGCCGGCCGTGGCCGACGAGGGCGTCGCCTGGGGCGAGGCCCGCAACGGCCTGCGCGCGGGGCTCGCGTTTGTCGGGAGCCCGAAGTCCGTTGCGCTCGGGGAATCCGTCCGCGTCCGCATTCACCTGCACAACATCAGTGATCGGCCACTCGATCTCGTCAGCCTGTCTCCCCGGCGGGATCAGGCCGTCGCCGACGGCGAGAACGGCGGGTCGCAATATTCCTTCCACACGAAAGGCGGTCCCCCTTCGAAGATGGCTCGGCACACACTGCAGCCCGGCCAGACGATCGCGCTTCCGGCCCAGCCACTGGTCTTCCGCGAGCAGGACCGGACGAGGCGTCGGCTCGATGATCCTGCGGCGCCGCCCGGCCAAGTTCTGAATCTCCTGCGGTGCGCGCGGGGTCCCCAGTTCGTTCGCTATCAGCTCAATTTCCCCCCAGGCGCGAAGAAGGATCAGGTTCGCCAAGAGATCGCCAGCAAGGAGAGCGACTGGAAGGGGTATCTGGAGACTGGCGTCCAGGAGATCCTCGTCACGTCCCCGGCTGCGTCACGACCGGCCGGCGAGTAGTCGGGAACGGAGGCACCGACGTGGGCTCAGCGCGTCCAGGGCGGACCGGCCCTGTGGACCCGCCACCACGCGCGGAGTCGATCGATCTGCCATGTCTGGAGGTCCGGGTCGGATCGCCAGTCGACGTGAGGCGCGCGGGGCAGGATGCCTGCAAGGATGTCTCCGAAGCGGTCGTCACAGAGGAACGTTCTTGCGTCGAACCCGGGCGGCATGCGTGTGTTGTCCAGGAGGGGTCCGTCCAGGCCCGACGGATCCTTCGCGGTCAGCAGCGCCAGGCAGGCGGCGGCGGGGGGCAATTGGCCTCTGGCCATGAGCGTCCGGACGTCGGTCCGCACCGATGCGTCCCCCATCATGAATCTGGCGGCGAGATAATAGGCGCGAAGGGGCAATCTGGTCTCGAGATGCGGGCTGGTCGGATCGGTCCGTTGGCGCAGGTACTCGGGCAGGTCGACCTCCGGACCTGCGGTGCGATCGCCGATCAGGGCGAGCGCGAGAACGGCTCCCGAACGCAGGAACTCGTCTGGGGACCGAAGCGCCCGATGCAGTTCGGCCCGCGGTCGGTGGGAGTCGGGCAGTTGGGCCAATTCGACGGCGGCCAGAACCCGGACGGCGTCGTTCCGGGATTCCAGCATGGAGACCAACGACCTGACACCCTCGGCGGGGTCGATCCCGGCGGCAGCCCGCGATGCCGCCAGCGCCACCCAGGGACGGCTGGACAGCCTCGTGGTGATGTCGCGCAGCAGCCCCATGACGGACCGATCCTGCGACCGGCCTAACGAGCAAAGACACACGGCGGCCAGGCCGTCTTCGTCCTGTTGCAGGGCCTGTTCGAGGCGTCGCAGCAGGACCTCGCGAATCCTCGGTGGGAACGGCTGTGGTGCACACCGTCCCACCGCCGCGGCTGCGGCGGTGACGACCCAGTACCCTCGTTCCGATCTGAGGGCGGTTAGTATTGCGTCCCAATGGTCCTGCGACAGTGGGGGGCGTAGGGATCGCAGGCAGCGGGCCCGGACGGCGACATCTTGGCTGTGTTCGAAACGTTCGATGAGGTGATCGTTGCCGCGCGCGGCGACAGCGGCCATGGCTCGGACCAGCTCGGAGGGGTCCTTGGTGAGCATCTGAACCAGCCGCTGACGGACGGTGGGGGGCAGCTGCGTTCCGCGCGATAGGGACGCCGTCGCCCAGGCGGCAGCTTGACGGACCCCGGGGTCGGGATCGGACAGCCGCAGTGTAACGACGGGGAAGGCGCGGGGCCTGGCGTTGACGGCGGCCAGCATCAGGACTGCGGCCCGTCGGTTGGCGGGTTCAGCGTCATCGGCGGCGCGGATCAGCAGGTCGGTAGCATCCTGGTCCAGGAGAATCGCAACCGACTCGACGGCGGCCTTGCGGACGTGACCGTCCGGGTCCGACAGCGCTGATCCCAGGATCGGTCGAAGCTGCCGGGCGGCGGCGCGGCCCGGTTTGGCCGTGTCACGAACGACGTCGGCGCGATCGATGCCCTGCGTCGTCCGGTAGCGATGGATCAGCCAACGCGCCCGCTGGTCCGCCGATCGGGACGCCGCATCCCACCGCCCGCCGAGGATCATCAGCCTGACCAGGTCGCCGAACGTGTCCTCCCCAGCCGCGGCCAGCCGCGACTCGGCCAGGTGGGTGAAGGCCGGTACGTTCCGGAACAGCCAGCCGGCGGCCGCCCGCGCCTGAGCCGGGCCGACCCCGTCGTCAGATCGGGCCAGGGCCGTCAGGACCTCGAGCAGCCGACGTTGCAGCGATTCGTCCGTTGCCGCGTGGGGCAGCACGGCCTCGAGGGCGCGGGCCCGAACGGCGGGATCGTCGCTGTCGATCCGGGCCGAGTAGTAGCGCGTCCGTGCAGCCGGCCAGACGACCATCCCGACGACAACGGCAGCCAGGGCGGTCACGGCGATCGAGAACAGCCGCCGCGCCGGCCTGTAGGTGCGATCAAGCTGTCCACGTTTGGCGATCACGCGTCGAAGAAACCTTGTGAGACACCGCCGTCCTGCATACGATTCGAAACGGCATCATTATCTCCAGTTCGGCGGGCGTTGCGACACCCGCTGTTGCACCTTGTTCGGCACGGCGGGCCGTGCGGCAAGGGCGGCCCGCCTGATAGGAGCTTGGCGCGTTGGCTTCGATAACGGTTGGGATCCTGCAGCCGCGGCTAGAGCGGTTGGCGTGTGCGGCCAACTTCGAGACCCTCGGCGTGATGGTGGACGACCTCGTGTCCGAACGGGCGATGGACCTGATCGTGCTGCCCGAGGCGATGGACGGAGCCGTTCCGGATTTGGGCTCGCAGACAGCCGCGACCGCCGAGGCGCCCGATGGCCCGTCGTTCGTCGCCGACCTGGCCCGTCGGGCCCGGGCGCACGTGGTGGGCGGCAGCGTCGCTCATGTGCGAGACGATGGCCAGGTGGTCAACGCCTGTTTCGTCGCCGATCGCACTGGCAGGCTTGTCGGCCAATACGACAAGCGCAAGCTGTTCGCCACCGAGGCGGACACCCGGACGCCTGGACAGGGGCCGGGCGTGTTCGATCTGGACGGGCTGCGGGTGGGCGTGCTGATCTGCGCCGACCTGTGGCATCCCGAGTTGGCCCGCGAGCTGGGCGGACGGGTGGACGTATTGTGCGTGCCGGCCAAGACCACCGTGTCTTCGGTCGACTTCGTGCCGTATGCCCGGACGCTGTGGTGGTCGATGGCGATGACGCGGTCCGTCGAGAACGCCCTGCCCATCCTGGTCTCGGACTGGTGCGAACAGGCGCACGGCACGTACGTCACCGCGGGTGCGAGCAGCCTGAACGATCCTGCCGGCCGGCCCGACGTGGCCCGGCTGCAGCGGCGGATGGACCAGGGACGGTCGGGGGTCCTCGTGGGCGAAATCGACCTTGACGCCGTCGCCCAGATTCGCCAGTATCGCCAAGCCGTTGGTTTGCTCGATCGGCGCGGGGTTGTGGACTAGCGTTGCGCACGCTCGGCACCGCGGGCCTGGGAGGCGATTGCGTGGCGTCGGCGGATACAGGCGATCCGTGGCAGCAGGTGGGCAGCGAGACGCTGCTGGTCACGCCCTATCTGGAGGTCCGTCGTGACCACGTGATCCGGCCGGACGGGCAGAAGGCGGCATACGACTTCGTCTGGATGCAGCGGGGATTCGTGGTGATCGTCCCCACCCGGGCGAGGCAGGAGTTGCTGATGATCCGCCAGTTTCGGCCATCGGTTCGGCGGGAGAGCTACGAGATCCCGGCTGGCGCGATGGACGAAGGCGAAACGCCCGAGCAGGCGGCCCGTCGGGAATTGAGAGAGGAAACAGGCTGGGATTGTCATGACATGTCGGTGGCGCTGACGTGCCATCCGCTGGTGGGGCGGTCGAACGTTCCCTGCCACGTCTTGCACGCGCCGGAGCCCACGCACGTGGGTCCGCCCACCGACCCGGATGAGGCCCAGGAGGTTTTCTGGGCCGACCAGGCCCGGTTCGCCGAGCTGTGGCGTGGCGGACAGATCCACGCGGGATCGAGTGTTATTGGCATGCTGCTGGGATTGACGTTGCGGTGGCTGGCGTGGGACCTGCCGGACGCCCTGGGCGGCGGGGAGGACGGTTGATTATCTTGCGGATTTTGCAGATATTGCCCTTGGCGTGCCGAACGGGAAGCCTATAATCCGCTATCCCCAGGACAGGGATGCAAGGTACCGGCCCGCGTCGGATGGCCGGTTCGAGGAGGAGTTCAATGGCCCTAACTATCAAGATCGACGAAGACGAGTGCATCGGGTGCGGTGAGTGTGCCGAAGCGGCGCCAGGTACGTTCGAGGTCAACGACGACAACATCGCTACGGTCAAAGATCCCGGGGGCGACGAAGAAGACACCATCATCGAGGCCGCCAAGTCCTGTCCGGTCGAGGCCATCATTGTCACGAACGCTGACGGCCAACAGCTTGCCCCGTAGGATGGGTTTGCCCCGCCGGGCCTGATCAGCCCGGCGTCTGGGCGTGTCTCGGCTTGGGGGTGTGTTTGCGCGCGCAGCGAGGGAATCGATCCCCAGCCCACACCGCGTCGCGCGGGCGGGTCAGTCGAACGCGACCACCTCGCGATAGGCGGCCAACCGCGACGCGACGTCGTCCGTCCCGCGGCAGCCGCGAATCCCCTCGAGGCTGAATCCTTCGATAGCGAACGAGGCGCAGACCGTGCCGCGGGCCAGGGCCGAACGGAGGTCGGGTTCGGCGAAGCTGCCCCGGGCGGCCAGGTGTCCCATCATCCCGCCCGCGAAGCTGTCGCCGGCGCCGGTCGGGTCGCACACGTTCGTGGTCGGGTAGGCGGGCAGGACCGCGACGGCGTCCGGGGTGACCAGCATCGCCCCGTGCTCGCCCTTCTTGATGACGACGAACCGGGGCCCCCACGCCAGGATTTGCCGTCCGGCCAGGACGAGGTTCATCTCGCCCGACAACGAGCGGACCTCGGCGTCGTTGATGACCACGCCGTGAACCCGCCGCAGCGTCTCGATCAGCGAATCCCGCTCCGTGTCGATCCAGAGATTCATCGTGTCGCAGACCACGAGTTCCGGTGCGTCCAGTTGGCCGAGCAGGTCGCGCTGCAGCGTCGGGTGGGTATTGGCCAGGAAGACGAAACGGCTGTCCTTGAACGCCGGTGGGATCTTGGGGCCGGCCTCGCCGAGGACGTTTAGCTGGGTCTCGAGCGTCGTGGCCTCGTTCATGTCGCCTTCGTAGTTGCCCTGCCATCGGAACGTCCGGCTGCCGGCGCGGGTCTCGAGCCCGGTCAGGTCGAAGCCCCCTTCGACCAGGACGTCGCGGAACGCTTCGGGGAAATCCTCCCCGACCACACCCACCAGCCGCACGGGTGAGAACAGGCTGGCCGAGAACGAGAAGTAGACGGCCGATCCGCCCAGGATGTTCTCGGCGCGTCCGAATGGCGAGGTGACGCTATCGATGCCGATGCTGCCGGTGACCAGGAGTGACATGTCATGCCCTCACGTTCGCGCGTCTGGCCGGGTGACGCGCGTCATCCCTGCTCGGATTCCGAAACGGCCGAGAGAAGGGCCGAGTCGTTGAGTTCCGGGATCTGACGGTGCGGCGCCCACCTGCCCGCGTTGTCCCACCAACGGACGGCCTGGACGATGCGGGGCCATCCGAGGCTGACCTCGACGCGGCAGCGTCCGTCCGACAGCCACGCGATGCGGTCGATCCGGGCGGACGCGGCGAGGTCGCGGACCTCGTCCGTGGACAGGACCCCCTCGCGGATCAGTCGGTCGAGCCGGTCGGTCTTGCCGACGCGGACCTGCCGGAGTCGTTCGTAGAGCTTGCCCTGGGCCGACCAGAGCGCCGCCCTGAACGCGCGTCGCTGGGCGAGGGTCCAGTCTGGATGTTCCTGACCGGCCTGGTCGCCAGGTGGGGCGGCCGTTGGACGTTGGCAGCCCGCCGTCGTCAGGACAGCGGCAAGGACGATGCTGATCGCGACTGGGCGAGTCACCTGCTTGTCTCCCGGTCAGAGGTCCATCGGGAACGCGTCGAGCTGCTCCGGCCCGTCGGGGCCCAGCAGGTAGTTGTGCTCCAGCCGGATGCCGCCCTGCAGATGCGGGCCGTAGATGCCCGGTTCGAGCGTGAAGACGTCGCCCGGCGCCAGAACGTGGTCGCAGTCGATGATCATCCGAGGCGCTTCATGCGGCTGCAGGCCGATGCCATGACCGGCGTGATGAAAGAAGCTGCCCCGGGCGAGGTCGCCGGCGTGGAGCCGCCGTTCCATCTCGGCCCGGATCTGGCCGCCGGTGATGCCCGGGCGGATCAGGTCGGCCACCTCCTGCAGCGTGCTGTGCACGAGCTGCCAGGCCTGTCGCTGGACGTCGGTCGGCTCGTTCACTGCGAACGTGCGACAGAGGTCGCATGCGTAGCCGTCGATCCGCGGAAAGATGTCGAGGATGTACAGGTCCCCCGGTTCGATCTGACGCTGTGTGGGCGGACCCCCGCCACGATCGGCCCGTTGGCCCGTGGCGAAATCGCCGTCCAGCGTGAGACTGCTCGACAGCGCCTGGACCATGGCCTCGTACATGGCTGCGTGGACGTCGAGCTCGGTTCGGCCCACGTCGATCGTACGCCGGGCGGCTGCATACCCGGCCTCAGCCAGGCGGATGCTGGCCCGGAAGCACGCGATCTCGTCGGGGTCCTTGCGCTTGCGGAGCTGTAGCATCGTCGGACGGAGGTCGACGTATTCGGCCTGAGGGGCGCGCTGGCGAAGCATGGCTGCCAGGCGGTCCGGCAGCGTCGACGGCTCGATGAACATCCGCGCTGGCGATGTGACCTGGCCCATCGCCGCCTCGAGCAAGTCGGCGGCATCTGCGGCCAGGTCGTCGATCAACTTCTCAACCGAGAACGTCGGATACGCCATGACCCGGTCGGCCGCGCCCGGCGCGTCGCCGTCGGGACCGATCAGCGTGGTCGCACCGTCGGACGACAACAACAACACCGTGGGCTGGTCGGGTTGGGCCAACCGGGCGGTCAGGTAGTAGACGTGCCGGTAGTCCGTCACCACCGCCAGGTCGACGCGCTGTTCGGCCATCGCGTCGAGCAGGCGACGCTGGCGAACCCTTGATTGCTCTACAGACAGCATATCGCGTTCCTGCGTATGCGGCGCAACCGCGGCATCATAACGCGATCCCCAACGCGATGTCCACGGGCGAGGCAGACGCGCCCGCGCGTTGCCCGGGGTTGGCCAGGGGAGATCCGGTCACTTCTTGCTTGCGCGGACTGGCTCGACGCCGTACTCGGCCAGGACCTTCAGCATCACGTCCAGGCTGTCGGTCAGGATGTAGTTGACGCCGCTTTCGATCAGGCGGCGCATCATCGGTGCCTCGTCGGTGCCGAAGTAGTTGACGGTGATCCCGTGTTTGCGGAGCTTGGCCACGACGGCGGGCATCGAGTCGTGCCAGCCATGGAGCTGGATGAAGTCGGCCCGCATCGCGATCGTCCGGTCGGGGTAGTCGCTGTTGGGCCCGCGCTGGCCCGACATGTTGCAGATCTTGATCTTCGTGCAGACGGCCCGCGCCTCGGCGGCCTGCTGCGTGCCGCAGGCGAGGAAGCACTGATCCAGACGTCCCATCTCGACGATCTGCCGGGTGACCTTGGCGGCCAGGCCCGGGGCGTGGCGGAGGTGGCAGTTGAGCAGGATCTGGGGGGGCACGGCCTGGACGACCTCGCGGAACGTCGGGATCTTTGTCCCGCAGAACTGTTCGCCCTTCCACGAGCCGGCGTCCAGCCGGCGCAGCTCATCAAACGTCAGATCCCGAACCGGCCCCTTGCCGTTGGTCGTCCGGTCCAGGGCGTGGTCGTGCATGATGACGAGCCGGCCGTCCTTGGACATCTGCACGTCGAACTCGATCTGGTGGGCGCCCTTCTCGACCGCCAGGCGAATCGCCGGCATCGTGTTCTCCGGGGCGACCCGGCAGTCGCCGCGATGGGCACACGCGCCGGCGGCGGGTCGTCCCGACCAGACGTTGAAGGGCAGGTCCCGCCGTGCGTGGTCATCCAGCGACACGCGGATCGTGTGGACGCCGGCGGTCCCGGCCGGGACCTCCCAGATCCGCGGACGCGCCGTCGTCGGGTCGAGGGTGGGCCTGGCGACGATCCGACCGTTGGGGTCGAGCAGCGCGATCGTGCAGCGCGGCTCGCGCTTGCGGAGCGCCTCGCCGACGGTCAGCGTGACGTGCTCGCCCGGGCGGTAACCGGCCCGGTCCAGGTTGACCTGAGACAGTCGGTGATGGGACAGGTATCGCCTGACGGCCGTCGCCTCGATGGGCTCCGAGGCCGGCGCGAGCCGGACGTGGCCGAAATGGCTCCCTGCGTTGCCGCGCGACACCAGACCGACGCGCCCGGACGCGAGCGTGTCGTCCTCCACCGCGCACAGGACCCGCCCGTCCAAAAAGACCACCATGCCCACGCCGCGGAATCGGACCTGAAGTTGGTAGCGCTGCTTGGGCACGTAGAACTCGTCTCCGCTGGCCAGGCAGGTGAACGTTCCGTTCGCGCGTCGCGTGAGCTGCCAGAACTTCGCGCTGCCGTCAATCTGGAACTGGTAGTAGTTGTCCGGGTCCCGGTATCGCCACACGCAGCCGATGCCGTCATCGTCGGTCGACCAGAACTCGGTCTCGAGTAGCCCGTCAGCGACGCTCGACTTCCGCCAGACCAGGAGGGTGCCCATCCACTCGCGCTCCGGGTGGCGGCCCTGCATGAGCGTCTTGTAGATGTTGCTGGTCTGGTGGATCGCGCCGTCGGCGATGAACCACTTGCTCGGTGCGGCATGCGTGCCGACGTCTGCGACCTGCCAGTCGCCCATCGTGTCGGCGTCGAACCCGTCGCACAGGATCTTCGCATCGGGCGATGCCGCCAGTGTCAGCAGTGCAACCGTCATCGCGTTCAGCATGAATGGCCCTCCCAAGTTTTCGGGCCGCTATCATACACGCAGCGCTGTCCGGACGGACAGCGGTGTTGCTCGGCGACGCCATCGGTATAATGCGAGACCGGTTGATGGTTGTCTAAAGAGGTGGACGCGGGATCAGCTCGAGGAGAACGACCCATGGATCTCAGTCGTCGCGTCGTGGCTGCGGGTGCGATGTGTGCGCTGTTGTGCGCCCCGGCCGGTTGTAGTGAACAGAGGGGAACGAAGGCGGGCCCGCAGACGGCGGTCAAGCCGCCGCCGGTGGTGACGCCCACGCCGACGTTCGAGAAGCCCTTTCGCATCGGCATGATCGGGCTGGACACGTCGCACGTGGTGGCGTTTGCAAAGATCTTCAACAAGGCCACCAAGCCCGACCCGCTCGCCAAGTTCCGCGTGGTGGCGGCCTACAAGGGCGGCAGCCCGGACATCCCCTCCAGCGCGGACCGTTTGGAGAAGTTCACCAAGACGCTCCGGGAGGAGTTCGGCGTCGAGATCTGCGAGACGATCGAGGCGTTGTGCACGAAGGTGGACGGGATCATGCTGGAGAGCGTGGACGGCCGGCCGCACCTGGCCCAGGCCAGGCCCGTCATCAAGGCCCGTTTGCCCCTCTTCATCGACAAGCCGATGGCGGGGAGCCTTCACGACGTCATCGAGATCTTCCGGCTGGCCGAGGAGGCCAACGTTCCGTGCTGGAGTGCCTCGTCGTTGCGCTTCTGGCCGCCCGTGGCGGAGGTGAAGGCCAAAATGGCCGGCAAGCGGGTCAAGAAGGTGGTGGCCTGGAGCCCGTGCCACCACGAGGAGCACCATCCGGATCTGTTCTGGTACGGCGTGCATGGGTGCGAGATCCTGTTCACGCTGATGGGTCCTGGATGCCAGTCGGTCGTTCGTCAGAAGGACACGGACAGGGTCACCGGCACGTGGGCCGACGGCCGGATCGGCGTGTTCGATCCCGGCCACAAGCCGAAGGCCAAGGGCAAACGAGCCGCCTACGGGGCCGAGGTGATCACCGACGATGGCACGTTCGCCACCGGTCCGAAGGGGGACTACTACGGCGCGCTGATGAAAGCGGTGGCCCGTTTCTTCGAGACGTGTAAGGCCCCCGTCGATCCGGCCGAGACCACCAACATGTTCGCCTTCATGGAGGCGGCGGACGAGTCCAAGCGGCAGGGCTACAAAGCGGTCAAGATCGCCGACGTCATCGCCAAGGCCAGGACCGCGCCGGCGAAGTGATCGTCGGTCCGGCGCTGGCCTTTTTCAGAGAGACCTTGGGTGTCCCAGATGGATAGCGAGACAACACGGTACGTATTCGGCCCGGTGCCGTCGCGCCGGTTGGGCCGGTCGCTGGGCGTGGACCTCGTCCCCTTCAAGACGTGCTCGCACGACTGCGTCTACTGTCAGTTGGGACGGACCACGAACAAGACCGCGCAGCGCGCGGAATACGTTCCGACCGACGTCGTCATCGAGCAGCTGCGAGAGGCGCTGGGCGGTTCGGATCGGCCGGACTCGGTCACGCTGGCCGGGTCGGGCGAGCCGACGCTTCACAGTGGGTTCGGTGAGGTCATCGCCGCCGTCAAGCAACTGACGGATGCGCCGGTCACGGTCCTGACGAACGGGTCGCTGTTCGATCAGCCGGACGTGCGTCAGGCCTGTGGCTTGGCCGACCGGATCGTTCCCTCGCTCGACGCGGGGATCGAGGAGACGTTCCAGCGGGTCAACCGGCCTGCGCCCGGATTGACGCTTGCGCGACATGTCGATGGGCTGGTGGCGTTCCGCGACGGGTATAGGGGACAGCTCTGGCTGGAGATCATGCTCGTCGAGGGCGTCAACGACTCGGACCCGGAGATCGCGGAGATGCGGTCCCTGGTCGATCGGATCAGGCCGGACCGCCTTCAACTCAACACGGTGATCCGCCCGCCCGCCGAGGACGTCGCTCAGCCGGTCAGCCCGGCGCGAATGGCCGAGATTGCCGCGACGTTCGGCCCGCTCGCCGAGGTCATCGCCGACTACCAGGCCGAGCAGGCAACGTCTGACGTGACCCGGCGGCGCGAGGACGTCCTGGCCGCGCTCGAGCGCCGGCCTTGCACGCTGGACGACGTGGCCGCTGGGTTGGGCATTCACCGCAACGAGGCGATCAAGCACCTCACCTATCTGCTCAACGCGGGTCAGATCGCACGCGTCCGCCGCGGCGACGACGAGTACTACCAACCCGCCTCGCGCACCCCGTCGCCCTAGCGGTCGGTCAGCCCTGTGCTTTCGGGCGGGGCTTGGGCGTCGCATTGCAGGCTTCAGGCGTCAGGCCACAGGGCTGGCGCGACAGACAAAAGCGAAGGCCTGAAGCCTGAGGCCTGAAGTCTGGGGCCTAACGTCTACGGCGACTCCCGGCGGCCTGATATGGCACCAAGAGAGATACCCCGCGGGGGGACGGGAGGGCCAACAGGTTGGGCGGCTTGCTGCTCGCATGTTCGTTGACGATACTGCGCGGGCTCCTGAATCGAGGACCGAAAGGAGGGACCCCATGCCACATCGCACGAGAGGTCTGGGTCCGCACACGCATTGGGGCGGGACGCGTGCCGGGAGGGTTGCCGGCCTGACGTGCGCCATGTTCGTCGTGTCCGCGTCGCCACCCTTGGTCGCCGCGCCGCCGGAGGGGTCGGATGATGTCCCGCCTTTCGTGGAGAGGATGCGGCTTCGGGACACTCGGACGGGGAGGGTATCGAGTTGGAATCGCACGGGCGCGAACGGCGACCGGATCACGATCAAGCCCGGGCAGACGGCGGTGCTGGCCGACATCGCGGGGGCCGGGTGCATCCGGCACATCTACTGCACCTACATTCTCGAGAAGCAGGAGGAGCGCCGGCACTTCTTTCGCGACGTCATCCTCCGCATGTACTGGGACGATGAGAAGACGCCCAGCGTAGAGTCGCCCATCGGCGACTTCTTCGGCGTCTCGAACGCGACGCCGCGGCTTCTCGAGTCCCTAGACCTGGCGGTCTATCCGGGCGGTCTTGGCGCCAGCGTCTCGGTCGGGCTCAACTGCTACTTCCCGATGGCGTTTTCCACGCGTGCCCGGATCGAGGTCACGTTCGACACCGAGGCGTCGATGCCCGGGGTGGGTATCTGGTACCACATCGACTACGAGCGCTACGCTGCGCCCCCGTCGTGGATGCGGGAGGTCGGGCGGTTCCACGCCCAGTTCAGACGCCGTCGTTGCGAGAAGGACACGCAGTCCAAAGGCTTCAACAAGACGGGCGCAGCGAACTACGTGATCCTCGAAGCGCGCGGGCGGGGACATCTCGCCGGGTACATGCTCGGCGTGGACAACATCGTCGGCGGGTGGTGGGGTGAGGGGGACGACATGATCTTCATCGACGGCGAGACCTGGCCGCCCTCATACCACGGTACGGGAACCGAAGAGATCTTCGGCGGAGGCGCCGCCCCGAGCGACGAGTACTCCGGCCCCTATGTGGGATTCCATCTCGTGGAGAATCGCGACGACGAGCAGTGGTATGGCAAGAACGCGATGTACCGCCTCTTCGCGCGGGACCCCGTCCGCTTCCGGAAGTCGATCCGCCTGAGCATCGAGCATGGCCACGCCAACGACATGGCCAACGACTACTCCAGCGTCGCCTACTGGTACCAGCAAGAGCCCCATGCCCCATTCCCGCCCCTGCCCAGCAGCGCGGAGCGACGTCCAATCACCCAGTATGCCACGGTCCCGAGCCACGACCCCGGAGCGATCGAAGCCGAACGGCTCGCGGCAACGGCCAAGACGTCGGGCAAGCCGCTCTATGGGCTCCGATTCGGGGCCAAGTGGAGCGCGGGGCGAATGCTGTGGTACCGCTCCGATGCGCTGGGCGACTTCTTCGCGCTTCATGTGCCGGTGGCCGAATCCGGCAAGTACGACATCGTGATGGACCTGGCGAAGTCAAACGAGTTTGGCACGTTCCAACTTTCCGTGGACGGCAGGCCCCTCGGGCGCCCCTATGACGCCTACCACGGTGGGGAAGGCAAGGGGGTGACCCATCTGGTCAAGGCGGCCAACGTGAGCTTCGGCGTCATCGCGTTGGCGGCCGGGACACGTGTGTTCGAGTTTCGAATTGTCGGCAAGAACGCCAAGTCCGCCTCCTACATGATCGGCATCGACTGCATCCTGCTGCGTCGTGCCCGATAGGAGAGCGGCAGGCGACCAGTCCGCTGCCCCGGACGTCGGGGCGCATCGTCTCGAGGGCTAGCGGATCTGTAGAATGGCCCTGCCCACGATCTTGTCCTTGTCGACGGCCTTGGTGGCCTCGTTGTTCCTGCCGACCAGCACCTTGTCCTCGTCGGGCTTGTAGCGCTTGACGAGGGCGAGCTTGGCCTGATCCCCCTCCCGGTAGATGACGACGTCGTTCTCGCGGAAATCGCTGGCGAGCTTGTTGATCAGCAGCCGGTCTCCCTTCATCACGGCGGGCGAGATCGCATCGGTCTCCGCGTAGAACGTCTTCCACGCCACCGCCCGAACGCAGACGACCAGCACGACGACGACGGCCAGCGTGATCGGCAGCTTCCTCGCCTCTTTTTTCAGGTAGGTCCGGAACCTGCCCTTGGCGCGGGCAATCGCCTTGCCCAGCGTCGTCGGATCGCCGAAATGCTCCGTGGCCATCTTGATGATCTCCTCTTCGCAGAAACCGTCTTGCTTGCCCAACGCGACGATCTCCTGCAGATGATCGTCCAGCTCGGCGCGGACCCGCCGGGCGTCCCGCGGCGCGAGGTCGGCCACCTCCAGGATCCGATCGACATAGGTCTCGAGGTCACGCACCAGCCGCCCCCAACACGAGCCGCATCCCCCGCTCGATGCTGGCCCAGGTCTGCAGGTCCTGGTCCAAGGCCTGCCTTCCCTTCGGGGTCAGCCCGTAGTAGAGCCGCTTCCTGCCCGTGTCGGGGGCCTGGACCTCGCGCTCGACGCGGATGAGCTTCTTCTTCTCGAGCGAGTAGAGCATCGGGTACAGCGTGCCCTGCCCGAGCTCGAAGACGCGCTCGCTTCGCCGCGCGAGCTCGGCCGCGATCTCATACCCGTATCTTGGCCGCTCGGAGAGCACCTTGAGGACCAGCGTCCTGGCGCATCCTTTCAGAAACTGGGTTCGCGTCCGCACGACACACCTCGTTTTGCATACTATGCAATAGATAGTATAAGACGCTTGCGGTCAGCGTCAAGGGGGACTAAAGGGGTCGGGAGTGTTTTGCCGGAACGGCCCGAAGGGGGCTTTGCACCGAAGACTCCCAACCCCCCTAGTCCTGGCTGAGGTCGTTGGCGAAGAGTATCCTGGTGTTTGACGACCGGACTGGCGGGCCGACCTATGCGTCGATGGCGCGCGAGGAGGGATGTGATGACGGACGACGGTTCAGGCGATTGTGGCCGCGACGGACTGACGCGTCGGCGGTTTCTGGGGCGGGTCGGGCGCGGGACCGTTGCCGGCGGGGTGGCGGCGTCGCTGCTTGACGATGCGCGGGGGGCTGCGGCGCGGTCCTCGGACGGGCGGGTCAAGCATCGGGTGCTGGGCAAGACCGGGCTGAAGGTCTCGGAGGTGGGATTCGGGGGACATAGTTGGGCGTATCCGAGGATCCCCGACGGCAAAAAGAAGCTCCGCAGGGTCACCGTCGACGAGGCGACCGAGATGATCGCCGAGGCGCTGGACCTGGGCGTCAACTACTTCGATTCGTGCACGCCGTTGCTGGAGTGCAGCGTGCCCGGCGAGGTACTCAAGCGGCTCAAGAAGCGGGACAAGGCGGTCATCTGCGTCCGGCCCTCGCATAAGATGAAGGGCGTGCCCAACGACAAGAAGGAGATCTACGACTGGCTGGACAAGCGGCTGGCGCTGTGGCAGACCGACCACATCGACCTGTTGTTGCTCAGCAATGAGTCGCACGTCACGCCGAAGTCCGGGTATTGGGACATGTCCTACTCGATCGAAGCCTGCCAGAAGCTCAAGAAGCAGGGGAAGATCCGGTTCACCGGCTTCGGCAGCCACTTCACGCCGGAGTGGTATTTCGAGGCGTTCGAGAAGTTCGGCAAGGACTTCGATGCCTGCTCGATGCCATACAACGTGCGGCATCGCACGGCCGAGCAGGTCATGCCGGCCGCCAAGAAGGCGGGGCTGGGGGTCGTCACGATCAAGCCGCTCGCCCGGGGCTCGCTGCTCAAGAAGCGCGACCTTACCGGCAAGGACGCGGGTCTGGCGCGCGACATGATCGCCTTCGTGCTCGAGAACCGGCACGTGGACGTCTGCCTCTGTGGCGTGCACACCTTGGCGCAGATGCGGGAGAACCTCAGCGCGTCGTGGACCGGGCTTTCGCCGGATCGGCGCCAGCGGATCCAGAAGCGTGCCGCCCAGGCGCCGTGTGAGGCGTATCCGTGGCTGGAGCAGGGGTGGCGCTATGCGTGACGGATCGCCGCGCCGGTGGGTGCCGATCAAGGTCTGCGTCGGCGCGCTGTCTCTGGTTGTCGTGTCTGCGCTGAGTTGCGGCGACCCGGTCAGTTCGCCCGGGCCCTCTTTGCCTCAGGGCGGCGTGCCGGCCGAAGCGGGCCCCGTCGCGACGAATCCGTTCGGCGGGTGCGACATATGTCACGTCGACGTGGCCGACGAGGTCGTCGGGACGCGCCATCAGGCCAAGGGCGTCGGTTGCGTGAAGTGTCACGGTCGCAGTCTGGCCCACGTCCGCGACGAGAACAACGAGGTCAAGCCGGATCGCATCTTCCCGCGCGACCGTATCGATGCCTTCTGCAGCACCTGTCACAAATGCAACCGGCCCGATGCCGCCAAGCCGGTCCGGAAGGTCTGCACCGACTGCCACGGCACGCATAGAATCGTTCGCGTGGCGAAGCGATAGGCTTCGCCGCTCGGATCGTGCCTTTACCGAGCAGACGCGGACTTGCTCGGCCGAATCCGCTCGACGTAGCCGCGGAGGCGCTTGACCACGTCGGGATGCTGTTTGGACAGGTCCTTCTGCTCGCTTCGATCGCTGTCGAGGTCGAACAAGGCCTTGCCCTCAAACGGGTCGCCCGTCATCAGGCCGGGGAACTGGCTGGGGTGGGCCTGCTCGTAGGGCGCGATGAGCCGCACGCCGTCGGGTCGGCGGCGATCGACCCACTTCTCGTCGGGCTTCCAGCGCTTCTCGTGCTTGGGGCCGGGCGGTCGGACGTGCAGCTTCCACTTCCCGCTGCGGACGCAGGCGATGTGCGGGCCTCTCATGCCGAAGAGGGCCTCGTGCGGGGTCTTTGCGTCGGAGGTCAGCAGTGGCAGGATGTCCTTGCCGTCGAGGACGTCGACCTTCGGCAGCGCCACGCCAGCCGCGCGGAGCGCGGTGACGAACAGGTCCATGACGATGGCCGGTTGATGGGAGACGTGGCCCGCGGGGATCTTGCCGGGCCAGCGTGCGATGAGCGGGATCCGCAGGCCGCCCTCCCAGGTCCGGCCCTTCATGCCGCGCAGCCCGCCCGTGCTGCCGCCGTACCACGGGCCGTTGTCGCTGGTGAAGATCACCAACGTGTTTTGGTCCAGACCCAGCGCCTCGAGCTTCGCGAGGATCTGACCGACGCCCCAGTCGAGCTCGGCGATGACGTCGCCGTAGAGGCCGGCGCCGCTCTTCTTGTAGTAGTCCTCCGAGGCGGCCAGGGGTTTGTGCGGCATGGCATGGGGCAGGTACAGGAAGAACGGGCGGTCCTTGTTGCGCTCGATGAAGTCGATGGACCGCTCGGTGTATCGCTTGGTCAAGGTCGCCTGGTAGACGGGGTACTCGACCCGCTTCTCGCCGTCGATGAGCTCGACGGGATGCATGTCGTTGCTGTAGAGGATACCGAAGTACTCGTGATAGCCGTTTCGGGTCGGGTAGAAGTTGGGCCGATGCCCCAGATGCCACTTGCCGACGCAGGCGGTCTGGTAGCCGGCCGCCTGGAACGCCTCGCCGAGCGTCACCTCGCTTGCGGGGATGCCCACGTCGTTGACGCCCACGTCCGGGCAGGGGTTCCGCGTGACGCCGCACCGGAACGGGTAGCGCCCGGTCTGGAGCCCGGCGCGCGACGGCGCGCAGTAGGGCGTGCAGGTGTAGAAGTTGGTCAGTCGGGCGCCTTCTTGGGCCATCCGGTCGAGGTGGGGCGTCTTGAACTTCGGATGGCCGAAGCAGGCCAGGTCCCCGTATCCCAGGTCATCGGCGAAGATGATGATGACGTTGACGTGGTCGGCGGCCAGGGCCACGCCGTTCGTCGCCAACGAAGCCAACAGGAGCAGCGTCAGACCGTGTGCACATCGCATAGGAGCACCTCGCGGATTCCGTGGCGGAGCAGGTCGACCTGACCCGCGGTCGCATCCTACCATTCCCCGACGCGCGTGGGAACGGCCTGTCTGCGCCGCGAAGCCCGCGACTAATCGGCACGGCGGGCCGTATGGCTCGCACACCTGGGGTTTGACCTACTTGGGGGCTCTGGGCTCGACCGAACCGGTGAACCAGCGCCTTCGGTCGTGGCGGATCCGCCCGTCCGGGTCGGTCTTGAGCTCGAAGCGGAAGAGGAACGATGTACCGTTCGTCTGCACCCTCATGCCCCGGGCCCAGTCCAGCGCGTGCTCGCGGTCGGGCTCGGCGAGCTTGCGCGTCAACTTGGGGGTCATCCGCAGCCGGGCGTCGTAGCCGTACGGGGCCGACCTGATGTCAAATGCCGCGTTTTTCAGGACGCCGTGCGCATCGGCGATGTAGACCTGCACTGCCTGGCGTAGACGCCGCTCGACCTGTGCCCGATCGAGCCTCGGGTCGTCAGTCGCCGGCATGTTTCGCCTCAACGAAATCTCCAGCCAGGCGTAGGCGGACTGCGCCAGGAATGACGTCCCCTCCGCCGCCCAGTGCCGATAGATCGCGTCGTATCCGCGCGGGCTCACGGCAGGCAGATAGCCCTTGGGCCGGTCGGGCTTGGGCCACCAACGCTTCTGCAGGACCCGCCGGATCCACCGGCTCGAGTCGGCCATCGCACGGTAGACGGCCGGCCCGGTTAACCGCTCCGTCGGCGGCAGGAACACATCCGGGTTTCCGAGCCGATCGGCCATCTCGCTGCTGAGCACGGTCTCCGTCGCCTCGAAGTGCCGCTTCGCGACCAGGCCGTCCGGCGTCAGCTCAGGACGACGCGCCCCCTCTTCGCCTCCCGCGACCTCGATGATCTTGAGCTGCGCCGCTTCCGGGAGCAGATCCCCGAGCTCCTCCAGCACCATCCAGCCGATCTCGGGGGACGCACGGTCCGCCGCTGATACGAGGTTCCGCTCCGTCCGGTCAAGCGCGCTGTCAAGAATCCGTGATATGAAGTTGACTGCCGCAACGGCGGGGTCCTTGCCTCGGATGCGGCTGGGCGTGTTGCCGTAGATATCGGGTACCTGCGGAACGTAGCGTCCGAATCCGTTGATCTTCAGCTCCGATTTGCGAAGCAACTCAGGGGCGGTGACCCTCAGCCAGCGGTACAGCTCGATCCTGCGCGACGCCCTTTCATGGGCGTTGAGGCTCGATGAGGCATAACAGGTGCGGCTGGTGATCGTCTCCATGCACAGCAGGTCTGGATACAGCTCAAAGGCCTTGCGGAAGTACTCGCTGGCCTTGACATAGTCCGTCGGCTTGTTGGGGTCCCTCCACATACTCCACCAATTCCCAAGCCGGGAATACGCGTGGACACACAGCCTCGAGTCCGGGTAGTCCTCGACGAACTGCCTCCACGCATCCCTGAAGTACTGGCGCACCGCCTCCGCTGGAGGTAGCTTTTCCCCCCTCATTTCGATCTCGCAGAGCTCCTTGCGGTAGCGTTTTATTTCAAGGAACTTCGCCATGGCCTCAGGGGACTCCTGCGACCAGTCCTCACCGCGCGGTGAGGCCAGCTCCCCTTTCTGCCCCTCTCCCCTGGAGGGAATCGAAGTGGCCGTGAGTAGCGCAAGGCAGGTCAGCGTCACGCCTGAGCGAACATCAAGACAGCAGTGTGCGAGCATCGATTGTTCTCCCTGTCGTCCGCTCACCTCGAAGGACCGATCGAAGGCGCCCATCTCAGCAGCGCCCGTCGAGCGTGTCGAGACGTGGGTCTATGGACCGTACTGTGGCGGGCGGGTGATCTTCCATTGGATGTCCCCAAAGCTCGTCCAAGGGTCGGCATGGACGTAGATACTCATCCTGTGGCCTGTGGAGTCATCATCCCATTCGATTCGCGCCGCCATCTTCACCTCGCCCCAGCGCGTGTCGCCCGGGGATCCCGCGAACTCGACCTCGTCGGGATTCCACGCAGCAATCGGCACGTCCGTTTCCTCGTAGCCGCTGGTCACCAGTGTCTTCCCCAATTTGATTAATGTTCCTCCTTTAATGCATGCTCCATATCCTAATGATACAATTCCTACAACCGGTGGATCGGGATCGTTGAGCTCCCAGGGAAGTGTCCAGGCGATGGCCACGCCGTGGGAGGCCACGCCCACAGTCACTGCCCCCCACCCATCGTCCTGTTCGTCCGTGTCGATTGCTCGCAGCAAGACTGAGCCCGTGACTCCCGACGCCTTGTGCCAACCCCCAATCCAAGCCGTTATGTCCTTCTTTGGATTAGCGCCATTAGGCATCGTAACAAGCTTGAACGTGGCCTGGGAGTACTTCTCCTGCTCGGGAAGGGACCCTGAACCGACCTCAGCATCGGTCGTGGACTTCGATAGCTCGATCTCGTCGAGCTTGCTGTCGTGTATCCAATACGATCCACTGATCGCGTCTTCGTAGAGCCTCTCCCCTTCCACCTCAGCCCCAACCTTGAACACCTTGAACGTGTGTGTATCCGTCCAATTCGCCCCCTCGTCGTCGTCGCATACCGTCGGTGTGGTATAGTCGTGAAACGTTGCTTGGAGTGTGGCATCCCCGACGTACGTGTCCTTGGACCACACCCGCGTGGTTGCCCCAATGGCATTGGCGACCTCTATGTGTCGGGGATTGCCGAGAGCACGCCACTCGGTTGCATCGAGGTCTATGCCATTCGAGCTGCACGGGCATCCGCAGCTCGTATCGTCCGGGTCCATGCCGACGGCGCCGACTTCCTCCCAGTCGCTGTCGTCGTTGAAGTGCAGCCAACCCGTCGCATCCCCATGAAGCTCGATCGTCAGCCCGGTCGCGGGCCCGTCGCTGCAGTCATTCGGTCCGGCAATGGCGATGTCCACGCTGTCGCCCGCTCCGACGTTGGGGTCGTCTATGTAGTACCAAACGGCAACGGTCACCTGTGCCGGGTTGGGGACATCGTTGGGGGCATGGAACGTCACGGACGATCCATCGCCCTCTATCCACCCGAAGGTAGCGCCCCATACATAGGTTCCGCCGGGCGGCGTGCCCTCGGCAGTGATCGTCGCCGAGGAACACACCATCATCTCAGACGGCGCCGTTATGATGTTGACCTCGATCCCGTTGTCGCAGGCCCGTGCGGTCGCCGGGGTCAGCAGCCTCGCCAGCCCCCACAACAGACCCACGCACAACAGCACGCCGCACACACATCCAAGAGCTCGTCGCCTAGACATGTCCGTCCCTCGCATTCGATCTGCGTTCGCACCTGGACCCGCCCGAACTCGTCCGATGCACCCGATTGCGGAGGCATCAGGGCGGACTACCGCTTGTGGCCCAGCTTCTGGTCGGCCCGCCGGAGCATCTCCTTCTCGAACACAGCCGCCTCTTCGTCGCGACACATCTTCTTCAGCAAGCCGTACAGCTCGCCGAGCTCCTTGGCGTTCAGCTCGTCCAGAGGCGTCCCGTGGCGGTGTCGCCGGAGCAGCGGCTCGGCCAGGACGTTGGCCTCGGCGTCCCGCCCCAGACCCCGCAGGCAGCCCACCTTCTCCGCCGTGAGGCTGTCCCCGCGCACATCAACGATGGCCTGGCCGCGCCGACAACGATCCTCGAGCCGCTCGAACAGCTTCAGCGCCTCTTCGTACCGCCCCTCCAGACGGTAGAGCCTCGCCAGGCGTCTCACGTGAGGGGACGACCCCGCCGAGCTCTCGCACCGGTCCCGGTACCGCTCCAGCGCGGCAATTGCCCGCTTGCGGTCGAACCGGGCCAAGTCCCTTCCTAGCTGCCCCAATGCATACTCCTCCAGGCCGGGCTGGCGGGTATCGACGACCCGCTGGAAGAGCTCGGCCGACTGCTTCTTGAGCCCCCGGCGCTGGTAGCAGTGGGCCTGGATAAGCAGCGCACATGCCCGCCGCTGAGGATCAGCGGCGCTGGCGGCCTCAGCCTTGGCGGCCCGCATGAGCGCATCAAGCCGCTCCCCGCAGGCCGGGTCCGTGCGCCACCGCAGCCAGCTGATCCCCATCGCCAGCGCGTCGAGTGCCTCTCCGGCGGCTCCGGGGATCGCGTATTGGCGAACGCCCCACATCGTCTCGAAGGCCGACCCGAACGCCATCGACTCGATTTCATCGATGAGCCTGGCCATTCGGGCCGCGACGTCGGCGGCCACTGAGCCGGGCGCCGTCGCCTGGATCTTGCCGCACAACTCCTTGGCCTGCTCGGCTTGATTGTGTGCGCACAGGTACAGCACGCCCCGACAGACCGCCCAGCCCGTGGCGCGATTGTTGGGGGCGACGTTGGCGGCGACTCGGACCGTTCGAAGCGCCCCGGCAGGGTCGAGCCGGTAGTACTGCGCCGCCATCAGACCGATGATGACGTGCTCGGACGCCCGACTGTCGGGCGCTTGCTGGAGGACAGCCATCCCGTACGCGATGGCCCGAGCGTAGTTGCCCTGTACGAAATTCATCGCGCCCAGGCAGAACCTTCCCCCCGGGCTCTTCAGTGAGGTGAGGGGGATCAGCTCGCGCAGCCAGTTTGTCAGGTCTCTCAGCGGCGGCACTGACGAGCTGCCCGGCTCGGGCGAGCCGCCTTCATACTGGTCCATGAGTCGTTGCCGGTCGCCGTCGGACATCTTCAGGAAACACCCAAGGGCGTCCTCCAACGCGTCCTTGTAGGCCTCCGGGTCCCACGCCTTGTCGGGGTATTGCTCCAGGGCCCTGATGATCGTTCGCAGGGCGTCGGCGTGGTCGCCCTGCTTGATGAGCGTCTGGGCGTCTGCGAGCAGCTCGTCCAGCGGGGGTACTTGCCCTAGATCCTCGGCCAAGGCGATTCCCACATTCGCGATAATGGACGCGACGAGCGCCGGACAGACGGCCACCGCAAACGCTCGCCCAACTTGCACGCGCGACATGTCTTGCCTCCTAAGAGATCCCAGCGGCTTCCCCTGGCCTGAAAGACTCTCCGGATGACCTGATCCGTCTTGTGTTCTTGGATGCGTGATCGGCCCTTCGTCGCTCATCCAAATCCACAGGATAGCTAATACGAAGGATACCCTCATATTTTAAGCACCCGCTAGATCGTGGACAAGGGAAGAAACGCCGAGATTTTCGGAATTCTTGGCCGCGAACCGCGATTCGCTTGTGACGAACGCGTTACCGCGGCGGTGGGACGGCTGAATCCGCGGCGGGTGCCCGACCTGCCGGCGCGAGACTGACTGACCGAGAACAGCCCTGTTTCCTTCATGAGGCGGGTCGGTTGGCCCCGCGGTGGCGTCCTACCGTTCCCCGGCGCGCGTGGGAACGGCGCGGCGACCGGACCGCGCGGGATGAATCCCGCGGCTCGGGCGCGTTGCTGTTGGGGGTCATTCGTTGGTGGGACGCTCGAGGATCTTCTCGGCTGCCTCCGCGATGTCGGCGACTACGAGGTCGGGCTGGACGTCGGCCTTGCCGTCCTGGCCGGCGAAGCCGGTTTGCACCAGGAGGGTGTAGCATCCGTTGCGGACGCCCATCGCGATGTCGGTCGTCTGGTCGCCGACGACGAACGAGCGGGTCAGGTCGATCCCGTAGCGCTTCGCCGCCTCTGCGAGGAACTGCGTGTCCGGCTTTCGGCAGGTGCATCCGGCGTCGGGCAGGTGCGGGCAGTAGGCGATCTCCTGGAAGTGGACCCCCGCCTCGGCGAACATCGCCGTCATCTGGTCGTTGTAGGCTTGGACGTCTGCCTCGGTATAGTGCCCTCGGGCCACGCCGCTCTGGTTCGTCACGACGAACAGGAGCAGGCCGGCGTCCTGGAGCCGGCGGAGGGCCTCGGCCGCACCGGGGATCGGTCGAGGCGGGTCCACCTTGGCCTGCCAGTCGCCCTCCTCGGTGATCGTCCCGTCGCGGTCCAGGAACACGGCGCGGCGCATGGGATCAGTCCCTCTCCATCCACCGGAGGCGTTCTCGGATCTCGTCGGGCGTGACGACGGCCGTCCCGACCTTGGCGACGACGATGCCGGCCGCCAGGTTCGCCAGCCGAACCGCCTCCTCGAGCCCCGCGCCGGCGGCCAGACCCAACGTGGCCGCCGATATCACCGTGTCGCCGGCCCCGACGGCGTCGACGACTTCCTGCGCGTCGGTGGGCACGTGGACGGGATCGGCCTCGATGCTGAAGAGCATCATGCCCTTCTCGGCCCGGGTGACCAGGATGCCCGACCGCGTTCGGTCCACGAGGGCCGCCCCGATCCGCAGCAGGTCGTCGTCGCTCCGCTCGGGGATGCCGGCCGCCTGGCTCGCCTCGACGTGGTTGGGCGTCAGGAGCGTCACGTCCCGGTACCAGTCGATGTGCTCGGGCGTCGGGTCGACGGAGACGATCCCGAAACGGTCGGCCACGACCTCCATGACCCGTGGCGTGATCACCCCCTTGGCGTAGTCGGAGACGATGACCACCTCGAATCGCTCCGCCTCCTGGCCGAGCAGGTCCAGCAGCGTCTGCTCCATCTCCGCCGACATCGGACCGGATGCCTCGTGGTCCATCCGCAGGAGCTGCTGGTTTCGGGCCTCCAGCCGGGTCTTGACCGTCGTCGGTCGACCGTCCGAGAGGCGTCGAAACTCGATGCCCGCGGCCTCGAGCCCTTCGTGGACCCTTGCCCCCGCGTCGTCGTCGCCGGTGATACCGACGACGGTGGCTTGGCCACCCAGTGCGACGACGTTGCGGGCCGTGTTTCCCGCGCCGCCGGGCGTCCAGGTCTCCCGCACGACCCGCAGGATCTGGACCGGTGCCTCCGGGCTGATCCGATCGACGACGCCCCAGATGTACCGGTCGAGCATGACGTCCCCGACGACGAGGACGCGCCGACCGTTGATCCGTTCCAACAGGTCCACAGCAGATGCCATACGCGTTCTCCGCCAAGCAGGCCTCGGCTGCGATTGTCTCCCGCGTCGAGCCGGTGTCAACGCACCAGCGGCGCCAGCGCGCGCTGCATGAGGCGCCCGATTGCCCCGTCGTCGGCACGGCGGCTAGAATCCGTGCATGACATGCTGCGAAGAAGCATGCTGGCCAGCGGCGCCGATGCAGCGGCGCCGGCGTCAACGCGGGTTCGGTCGCGCCGTCATGCTGTCGGCGCTCCTGACGGCCGGACCCGTTGCTGCGGGGGGGACGAAAGATGCGGTGGGCCCGTTCTGGCCTGGTCTGTACGAGTCGGGCACGGGCTGTAGGTGGAAGCCGGCCGCGTCGGCCGGGCTGCGGATGAACGCCCACTACATCGCCGAACCCGCGCCGGGCCAGGGACGGAAGGCTTGGCTGGCGGCCATGAGCGATTACCGCCAGGCCGTCCGGGACGGCGGGCTCGGACAGGTCGTCGACATGGACTACCGCGGCGTCCGCGCCTGGGTGAGACTCGCCCCGTCGGTGGCCAGGGCGTACGACCTCAGGCCCGGACATCGACTCCGCGTCCTCGTCGACGCCCGCTGGCTCGCGGGCAACGCTGAGCTGTGCGTCGCCTTTGACCGTCACGCCAAGACCGACAAGGCCAAGATTGGCTGGTCGGGCGTCTGCGGGACGCTGTCGATCCCTCGGGATCGGGCGTGGCATCGCGTCGAAACGACGGTCGCGGTGCCGGCCTTCGACGCGGCGGGCCAGTGGCTTCGGCCGATCTTCGGCATGGACGCCACGCACGACGCAACGCGCGGTCATCTGGAGATCCGCGGCATTCGGCTGGGCATCGACGATGCCGTCCGGACGCGGGCCGTCGATCGCGCCATCCGATCGCTGCCGAGCGCCGCGGGGGTGCTGGATCGCCGTCTGTACGATCGGCCCGACCTGGCGTGGGCTGCCCGCGCGTTCACGTGCCATTTCACGTTCATGTACGATCGATCGCTGTACGATCCTGCGAGCGGGCGGTACACGTTGGACGCGTTTCTGGACGACGGCGTCCGCGAGTTCGGCGGGTACGACATCATCGTGTTGTGGCAGGCCTACCCGCGGCTGGGGGTGGATCCGCGGAACCAGTTCGACATGTACCGCGACATGCCCGGCGGCCTGCGGGGGATCCGCGATCTGGTCGGCCGGGCACACGACCGGGGCGTGAAGGTCTTCGTTGACTACAACCCGTGGGATCGGGGGACACGACGCGAGGGACGATCCGACGAGGTGCTGCTGGCGGAATTGGTGGCCGCCATTGAGGCGGACGGGATCTTTCTGGACACGATGTCAGCCGGCTCGGTGAGTCTGCGCAAGCGGCTCGACGCCGCGCGGCAGGGCGTGGCACTCGCACCGGAGGGGCATCCGAACATCGATCAACTGGCCATGCTGAGTATGTCGTGGGCGCAGTGGCCGAGCGACCCTCACCCGCCCGGCCTGCTGCACCTGAAATGGATCGAGCCGAGACACATCCAGCATCAGATCCGCCGGTGGGATCGGCAACATCGGGCCGAGATCGAGACCGCGTTCTTCAACGGCAGCGGGATGCTGGTCTGGGAGAACGTCTTTGGCACCTACAATCCTTGGCCGATCGAGGACCGGGCCACCTGGCGCCGGGCGGTGCGCATCTTGCGGCACTTCGCGGCCAACTTCACCAGCGATCGGTGGGACCCGTTCTGGCCCACCGCCTCGGGACGTGCGGGCCTCTACGCCCATCGCTGGCCGGGCGACGGGGCGACGGTCTGGACGTTGCTCAACCTGGGCGAGCCCATCCGTCAGGCGGCCTTGTTGGACGTCCCCGCCGTCTCAAAGGGGGCCTACTTCGACCTGTGGACCGGCCGCCCGATGGAGACGGAAGTCGTCAACGATGAGACAGTGCGACTGGTCGGGTCGGTCGACCGGTTGGGATGCGTCCTGGCCGTCGAGAAGGCCCGCGTCGACCAACCGTTGAAGGAATTGCTGGACCGGCAGCACCGAGACGCCCTCGCGTCCACGGACCAAGCGGACCAACGGAACGGCGCCCGATCCGTTATCGAGCCCGAGCCCGTCGGGCCCACCCAGCGGGTCGCCCGGGACCGTCCGCCGCCGGGGATGGTGTTCGTGCCCGGCGCCACGATCCGGATGCGGATCGAGCACACCCGTCGCGAGTGTGGCTGCTATCCGGATCCGGGCACGCCGCCGGACAGGTGGGTGGACTTCCTGTGGGGCTCGCCCTTCAACGGCACGATCCGACACGACATCCATCCGGTCGAGGTCAAGCCGTTCTTGATCGACGAAGCCGAGGTCTCCAACGCCGACTTCAAGCGCTTCTGCGACCGAACCGGCTACCGCCCCAGGCATGCGCACAACTTCCTGAAGCACTGGCCGGACGGCAAGATGCCCCCCGACGTGGCCGACCATCCGGTGGTCTACGTGGATATCGATGACGCCCGCGCCTACGCAAGATGGGCTCATAAGCGCTTGCCGAGCGAGCCGGAGTGGCATCTGGCTGCGCAGGGCACGGACGGCCGCACCTGGCCTTGGGGCAACGCCTTCGACGCCGCCCGATGCACGCCCACGGGCGATCGATCCGAGCCGGTCCGATCGCGCCCGTCTGGTCGGAGCCCCTTCGGCTGTTACCATATGTCGGGCAACGTCTGGGAATGGACCGAGAGCGTTCGCGACGACGGTCACACGCGGTTCGCCATCATCCGCGGCGGCAGTTACTTCAAGGCCGAAGGAAGCGGCTGGTACGTCCGCGGGGGTCCGCAGCCGTGCACCCATCACGCGAAGTTCATCTGCATGTGGCCCGGTCTGGACCGATGCGCGACGATCGGGTTTCGATGTGTTGTCGACGTGGCCGAGTGAATCCCCGAGAGGGCGGCCGCGTGCTTGTGCTGGCGTCATTCGGCCTGGGAGGATCTATCAATGTCTCGACCTTGCGCCTTGACCGTAGCCGTCCGGTGTGTAGCCCTGATCGCCGCGATCCTCTTGGCGTCTCCAGGCCGGGGTGACGAGCCGTTCGACTACTTCCGGAACTCGTGGAGCGTCATCGGGCTCAAGGACTACAAGGACGGTACGCGCGTGACGCCCGACAATGAGCTCTTGCTGTCGGGCAAGAAGAAGCTGCGCCTGCGATTCGGAAGCGCGCTGAGTCGCCTGAGCCGCAAGCAGACCAAGCACCTTGCCGATGGGTGGCTTCCCGTCGTCTCGCTTGCGGCAAAGGACGGGCCCGTCCGGTACGACGTCGTCTTCTGGGCCACGCCGCTGCCGACGGTCAAGGATTGGCGCAAGGCGTTCGACTGGCCGACGGAGGGGGAAAACTTCCTGAACTGGATCGCCGTCAGGGTCACCAACACGGGCACCGCAACCGCCGAGGCGAAGCTTAAGGCCGAGTGCACCGGTCCGCCCGGGTCGGCGGCGACGACGCTGAAGTCGTTCACCTGGTCGCTTCCTGCGGGCCAGGCCGCCGAGGCGGTCGTCCGCATCCCGTTCGCGCCGGTCAAGGACGCCTCGGCCTTCGAGAACGAAGACCCCAAGACCTGGATCGCACGGACGGTGCAGTACTGGCGGGGCCTGATGGCCAGCGCCGCGCGGATCCAGGTGCCGTGCAAGAAGGCGACGGAAGCCTTGCTGGCCGCGCACGTCTGCCAGCTCATCGCCAACGACCACGGCGAGATGCACGGGGGCGAGGGGTTCTACGACCAATTCTACATCCGCGACGCGGGCTACCAGATCATGGAGCTGGAGGAGGCGGGTCTGTTCGACGCGGCCCGCAAGGCGGTGGCGTGCTATCTCCGTCGACAACGATCGGACGGGCGGTTCGAGACGCAGAAGGGTCAGCTCGACGCCAACGGCCAAGCGGTCTGGGTGCTGTGGCAGTTCTACAAGATCACCGGCGATCGCGCGTGGCTGGCCAAGGCCTATCCCCAGATGCGCCGCGCGGTCGACTGGACGATGAAGGCCCGCCGTCGGGCCCCCGCCGGTTCGCCGTTCGCCGGCGTACTGCCCGCCGCCGTCGCGGACGGGGAGTATCTGTGGGACGGCAAGCATCACATCGTCGGCTACGACCTGTGGAACCTCCGCGCCATGCTGTGCACGGCCGACGCGGCCCGCGTTCTCGATAGGGCGGACGAGGCCCGCGAGCTGCTCGAGGAGGCGAAGCAATACCGCGCCGCCATCGACGCCGCCCACAGGCGGACCGGCCTGCCGCACTTTCCGCCGAGTTGGGAGAAGAAGGGCACGCATTGGGGCAACACCGAGACGCTCTGGCCGACCGAGCTGTTCGCCCGCGACGACCCACGGGTCACCGCGCTGATCGCCGAGGTGCGGGAACGACATGGCGGCGGGTTCATCGAGGGGACGATCCAGTGGCTCGGCCACGCGGGCGCGATCCATCCGTACATGTCCGCCTACACGACGATGGCGTCGCTGGTCCGCGGCGAGCACGAGCAGGTGGTCGAGGATTTCTACTGGTATCTGCTTCATTCGGCCGCGACGCACGCCTTCCCGGAGGGCATCTACTACAAGCGCCGATTCGCGTGGAGCCATACGATCCCGCACGTGACCGGCGCGTCGAACTACGCGCTCATGCTGCGACACATGCTCGTGCATGAATGCGGCGATGAGTTGCACCTGCTGCGGGCCGTGCCCGATGGATGGCTGGCTGACGGCAAGGAGATCCGCGTCGAACGCGCGCCCACGCACTTCGGACCGATCAGCTTTGCGGTACGCGGTGTGGCGGGAGGCGTGCAGGTGGGGTTCACGGAACGGCCCAGTCGGCAGCCGCCGCAGCGGATCGTCCTGCATCTGCCGCGATCGAGGCCCCACGTAGGTTCGCTCGAGGGGGTTGACGTGGTCATGCGGCCGGATCAGAAGACGCGCTGGGACTTCCCGGCCGTGGTCCAGCGCTACCGCGAGCTGACGCCGCACCTGACCCGGGCGATTCCGGGTCTGGTTGCGTTGCCGCTTGACCGGGCGCTCAAGCCGGACCAGTGCCAGATGCTCGACCTGGCTCCGCTGGCCAACACTGACCCGTTCACGGCCCCGTTCGGCGTGCACAAGCCGGGCAAGCTGCTCTTCACGGGCATGCCCGTCGGCGTGCGGACCGTCGGGGGCGTGCCGTTCCGCATCATCGACCCGGCCAAGAACGCGGGCCGCGGGTTCGTCGTGCTGCAGTCCCCCAAGGCCCCAGCCAACCGCACCTGGCCGCGCCATGTCGACATTCCCGTCAACGCCAAAGGGAAACGCCTGTTCTTCCTAGGGAACGTCCACGGCTGGGGGACGAACGATGAGGGCGCGGGGGCGTGGGGGGCAGTAGCGGTGTACATGATCCACTACGCCGACGGCCAGACGCAGACCGTCCCGCTCATCACCGGCCGGACGGCCGAAGACTGGACCCGAGGCCAGGAGGCCTTCGAAGTCTACCGCGGTCTGGAGGGCGACCCGTGGCATCTCAATGTCCTGGGCGTCGAACTCCGCGACATGCAGATCGCCAAGATCGTCTTCCACGACCTGGGCACGCCGGCCGCGCCGCTGCTGGCGGCCGTGACGCTCGAGAAGTGATGTCTCGGTCTTCCTCGACGCATTCGAGCTAGAGCAGCTTCTTGTCTTTGCAGAAAGCCGCCAGCCGCTCCAGTTCTGCGTCATTCAGAGTGTAGTAGGGCGGGCGTCGCCATCGCTTGATGACGCCGAACAGCTCGAGCGTGGCGTAAAGGGCGGCGTTGAACCCGCCCGGGAAGGACGCGATGCAGTCGAAGAACGGGATGTCATACTCCCGGATGATCCGCCGCGCCTCGTCTTGGTCTCCTGACTGGATTGCGCACCAGTATTCGTTGGCGATGGCCGGTTTGAACTTGATGAACGTGGACAGATAGCCGTCGCATCCGTAGAACATCGCGTTCATGTGGTTCTGCTTCTGGCCTCCGGAGATGAGGCCGAATCGATCATGGAAGGCGAGCCCCATTCTCCGCGCGAACTCGCCGCAGACATCGTCTTTGATGGCCATCACGCCGGGGACCTGCTCGGCGAGTGCCCTCAAGACGTCCAGGCCGAATTTGTTCGAGCGGAACATGAAGTAGTTGGTGACGACCATCACGGGAATGTGGGCCGCAACCGCCCCGTAGTGGTCGACGAGCGTTTCGACCGTGCAAGACGCGGCCCAGTCGGGAGGCAGGACCATCAAGACGTCCGCGCCGGCGCTGCGAGCGAACTGGGCGAACTCCACTTCCTTCGGCGTGGCCCACTGTCGGTCCGCCGCCACGACCAACGCGCGACCGGCGGTGTGCTCGGCAACGACGGTCGTCACGTCCGCCACCTCATCGTCGGTCAGCGCAGAGTACAGACTGTCGCCATGCGTGAGCAGGATCGTCTTGGTCCCGCCGGCAATGACGAAGTCGATGAAGTTGCGCAATGACGCGTCGTCGATGCTGCCGTCCTGGTGGAACGGCGTGGGCACGGAGGCGACGGGACAGGTCAGGGCGGCTCTGATCTCTTCGAGCGTTTTCATGCGGTCGCTCCCGGAACTTGACCTTGTGGAAGCCATTCGCTGACCGGATCAGTCTCTTCCAGTCGCCTGTGTGCGAGCGTCGATCTCGATCGTGTGATCGAGCGGCTGGAGCCAGACTCCCGCGCAGATGGTGGGCCCATTATGCGCAATCTGGTTGTTCTGGCGAGGGTCCGTATTGGGAAGTCTGCAATCAAGCCCGGTTCCCCGGCGCTGGGTCCGGACTTCGCGGGTATTGGCGCGAGGGGGACCGGCCTGACGGACGATCTTCACTCGCGGTTCAGGCGGACGTAGGCAGCTCGGGTCAGGTGACCTGGGGTTGCCACTCGAAGGCGGCCTGCACGGTCGTCAGGCCGTCGTCATCGGCGAAGACGCCCGTGAAGTAGGCCTTGATGGCCGTCGAGATCAGGTCGGCGAAGATCTGGGTCGATCCATTGGGGTCGCCGCTGACGATGACGTTCACCAGACTGTCGGCAGCGGCGAAGATGCCTTGCTCCCAGACGGACTGAACGGCGGGATCGCAGCTATCCAACCACATGACGGTGGAACAGACGCACCCGATTGCGGCGATTCTCCCCAATTGGGACCAGCGGTGGACATCAGACATGACTTCGCTCCAGCGAGCCCGTGAGAATCCGTTCCGGCCGGCGGCCATGACCGGCCCGAGTCATGCCTCATACTATACCGGCCGTCCGGCGTCCGTTGCAAGCCCGGCGCTCCGTCGGGGGGACGGCGGGGTGCGTGACAACGTCGGCGCCAGCGGATGACGCCTTGGCGAGGGGACATCGCAGGATCCTCGTGTATGGGCGGATCCGAGACGCGACCGTCAGGGAGCGTTCGGTCAGACCGATATTGGCTGGATCGGTCTGACCCGCACGGGGAATGATGCAAACCGCGGTGGATCCGCTATCGCGCCCGGCGTGTGCAAACCGGGAACGCCAGCGTCACCGCTGGCGTGAACGCTTCCTGACGGTCGCGTTTCTGATGGGGGCCGCCGGAGGCGTCACAGACCGAGGATGGGGCCGTTGCTTCGGGGTGTCGCTGCCTCTATAGTTGGCCTGGTCGTGGTTTAAGGAGCAGTTCATGGCCCGCGTTTTTATCGGCGATATGAAGCCCGGCGAGCTGATCGAGGACCAGGTGTTCCTGGTGGCGTCCAAGGATCTGCGGACCACCACGCAGGGGGCGTTGTACATCCACGCGATTCTCATGGACCGGACCGGTCAGATGCCCGCCCGCATGTGGCAGGCGACGCAGGGGGTTTTCGACACGCTTCCGGAGGGTGGGTTCATCCGCCTTCGCGGTCGGGTGGAGAACTACAAGGGCAGCCTGCAGTTCATCATCGACGCCGTCCGCCCGGTGGAGGTCAAGGACGTCGATCTGGAGGAGTTCCTCCCCCGGACGGCCAAGAACGTCGAGCAGATGTGGGACCGGCTGCTCGAGATCCTGCGGGGAATAGAGAACGAGCATTTGCTGGCGTTTGTGGCGGAGTTCGTCCGGGACGAGGACTTCGTCGCGTCGTTCAAGCGGGCCCCGGCGGCCACGCAACTTCATCACGCCTATCTGGGCGGGCTGCTCGAGCACACGCTCAACGTCCTGGAGGTCGCGTTGGTAGTCCTGCCGCACTATCCCGATCTGAGTCCCGACCTCGTGCTGGTGGGGGTGTTCCTGCACGACATCGGCAAGACCGCTGAGTTGAGCTACCAGACGAGTTTCAGCTACACCGACGAAGGGCAGTTGGTGGGGCATCTGGTGCAGGCGGCGGTCTGGGTGGACCGCCGCGCGGAGGCCGCCGCCGCCAAAACGGGCAAGCCGTTTCCGCCCGATCTGAAGGCGGTGCTGCAGCACATCGTCTTGTCGCACCACGGGACGCACGAATTCGGCAGCCCGAAGCTGCCGGCCGTTCCCGAGGCGGTCTTCATCCACCATCTGGACAACATCGACGCCAAGATGAACAGCATGTTCCGCCAGATCCGAGAAGACAAGGACGACAAGAGCGACTGGACGCAGTACATCCGTTCGATCAACACCAGGATCTACAAGCGCGACGTGACGGCGGCGCCCAACGCGTAGCCCGTCCGGCGCCCGAGAGACCCCCTGCGTCGTGGAGGACGTCATGACCGCAAGCGAGGCGATTGTCCGTGCGGGTCAGATGCTCGCCTCGGCCCGTCGGGTGGTGGTCTTCTCGGGGTCGGGGCTGTCGGCGGAGAGCGGCATCCCGACGTTTCGCGATGAGGGCGGGATCTGGGAACGGTTTCCCCAGGAGGACTTCGCGGAGGTCTCCGGGCTGATCCGCATGTTCCTGACGCAGCCCGACCGGTTGCGGGCGTTCGTTTCTGAAGGGATTGCCGACGCCGCCCGCGCCAAGCCCAACGCCGCGCATCTGGCCATCGCCGAGCTGGAGCGACATTGCGAAGTGACGGTGGCCACGCAGAACATCGACGGCCTGCACCAGGAGGCCGGCAGCACGCAGGTGCATGAGTTGCACGGATCGTTGTTCGTGCTGCGGTGCAACCGATGCGGACGGCGGGTGGACGTGTCGCGCGAGGAGCTGAGCGACCTGTCCGAACGACTCGCTGCGCCGCTGCCGAGGCTGGGGCAGCGGACACGGCTGATCCGGCTGGTCCTGCCGTTGCTGCGGCGGTGCCCCTCCTGTCGCGGGCGGATGCGCCCGGCGATCGTGTTCTTCGGCGAGCAGCTGCCCACGGAGGCGTGGAAGGCGGCGCAGACGGCCTCGCTTCGGTGCGAGGCGATGCTGGTCGTCGGCACGTCGGCCCAGGTGTATCCCGCGGCGATGCTGCCCGCGCTCGCCCACGACGTCGGGTCGAAGATCGTCGTGGTGACGTTGGATGGTTCCTTCGTGGCCCCGTGGGCGGACCACACCGTCGTGGGTCCGGCCGCCGAGGTCATGCCCGAGATCCTGCAGGTCGTCAGGTGACCCGCTCGCGGATCCAACGGCCTGGTCGTCGACTGGAGGAGTTGCCATGAGCGACGAGATGCCGGACCGCATCCTGCGACACCTGAGCCAGGCCGACTACCGACCGCAGCGGACCCGCGCGCTGGCCCGGTCGATGGGCATCGCCGACGGGGAGTACAACGAGTTCCGCCAGGCCGTCAAGGAGCTGATGGCCGGCGGGCGGATCGTCATGGGCAGCAAGAACGCGATCATGCTGCCCCAGCCGAGCCGCGAAGTCGTGGGGGTCTATCGCGCCCATCCACGGGGGTTCGGGTTCGTCGTGCCGCAGTCACCGACGGCGCACGGCGACCTGTACATCCCGGAAGGGGAATCCGCTGACGCCATCACGGGCGACACCGTGATGGCCCGCGTGATGAAGCGCGGCAAGCGCCGCGGGGAGATGATCTACCACGGGCGGATCGTCGAGGTGCTGGAGCGTGCATCGAGCCAGTTCGTCGGCCAGCTCCGTCGCGAAGAGGGCCGGTGGTTCGTGTGGCCCGACGGGAAGGCGTTGCACATGCCCGTCTTCGTGGCCGACGTCGGCGCGAAGGGGGCGCGGGTGGGCGATCAGGTGGTGGTCGAGATCATCGCGTACCCGTCCGCGCACAGCCGGGCCAAGGGCGTCATCATCGAGCGGCTCGGTCGGCGCGACGATCCGGGCGTCGACGTGCGGAGCATCATCCGGCAATATCACATTCCGGACGAGTTTCCCGCGGCCGTTCGCGCCGACGCCCGACGCACCATCAAGGCGTTCGATCTGGACGCGGCGCTCGCCGAACGGGAGGACCTCCGCGATCACGTCATCGTGACGATCGATCCGGAGACGGCCCGCGACTTCGACGACGCGATATCGCTGCGCAAGCTGTCGCGCGGTCAGTGGGAGCTGGGCGTGCACATCGCCGACGTGTCGACGTTCGTCCGGCAGGGGACGGAGCTCGACGAGGAGGCCCGTCTCCGCGGCAACAGCGTCTACCTGCCCCAGTACGTCGTGCCCATGCTGCCGGAGGTCCTCAGCAACGGGCTGTGCAGTCTGCAGCAGGGCGAGCCCCGGCTGACCAAGAGTGCGTTCATCCGCTACGGCAAGGACGGGAAGGTGTTGGGCAGCCGGTTCGCCAACACGGTCATCCGTTCCGCCCGTCGGTTCACCTACGAGGAGGCGACCGGGATTCTCGAGGGCAAGACGGGCGGGTACGGCAAGGAGGCGGTTCAGCTGCTGCAGCAGATGGAGCGGTTGGCGCGGGTGCTGCAGCGGCGCCGGCTCGAGGAGGGCATGATCGTGCTGGACATGCCCGAGATCGAGCTGGAGCTGGACGACGACGGTCGGGTGATCGACGCGCATCCGGCCGACACCAGCTTCTCGCACACCCTCATCGAGATGTTCATGGTCGAGGCGAACGAGGCCGTCGCCCGGCTGTTCGATGGGCTGGACCTGCCCTTCCTGCGACGGATTCATCCCGATCCGCCGGCGGAGTCGTCGACGAACGTGGCGCGGTTCGTCCGCGTGCTGGGCCAACGGATCAAGGGTCCGCTGGATCGCCGCGGGATGATCGACCTGCTGAACGCCGTTCGGGGCCGGCCGGAGGCGTTCGCCGTCAATATGGCCGTCCTGCGGTCCATGGAGCCGGCGGTCTACTCGCCGCAGCGCGTGGGGCACTTCGCGCTGGCCAGCCGCACCTACTGCCACTTCACGTCGCCGATCCGCCGGTACCCGGACCTGACGGTCCATCGTCTGCTGGAGCGGTACCTGAACGGGGAGCTGAAGCGATCGGCCCGCCCGGCGTCCGTCGGTATTCCCGACGACAAGCAACTGACCAGCCTGGGCGAGCATTGCAGCTTCACCGAACGCCGGGCCGAGGGCGCCGAGCGCGAGGCCAAGACGGTCAAGGTGCTCGAACTGCTGTCCGGGCGGACCGGCGAGCGGTTCGAAGGGGTGGTCACCGGCGTGGCCAACGTCGGGGTGTTCGTGCAGTGCGTTCAGTACGGTGTGGACGGGCTGATCCGGTTCGGCGACCTGCCCGACGACTGGTGGGAGATCGACGCGCGATCGGGCAGCGCGGTGGGCGAGCGGAGCGGGCTGCGGATCACGCTCGGCGACGTGGTCGAGGTCGAGATCATCGCCGTCAACGTCCCCGCCCGCCAACTCGACCTGGCCCTGGCCAGACACCCCCGTGCCGAGGGGCCACGAGATGCCGAGCCCGACCGACCGTCCGGTCGTGCGAAGACCAAGGGGAAAGCCAGACATAAGCCCGCGACCAAGCCCAAGCAGGCCAAACCGTCCCGCCGCAAGTCGCGCAGGACCCCCAAGCGCGGTCGATAGGCAGGAGGCGTCGCGTGATAGACACGGGGCCATTTCTGGTATTCGTCGTACTGACGCTGCTGCTGGCGGGATTGCCATCGGCGATGGCGGGTGACGCGAAACAGGGACTGCTGTTCCGGTCGGGCCAGATCGCGTCGTTCCGCGAGCGCATCAAGAAGGACGGGCCCTACCGCCGTGCGTGGGATCATCTCCGCCGCCGGGCCGACAAGCTCCTGGACGCCAAATTCACGCCGGAGGCACAGGCCGAACGAGGTCGCGGCCAGCACGGCAACTACGGCCGGCCCAGTGGTCAGATCCAAGAGATGGGCCACGTGCTGGGGTTCGCCTGGGCGGTCACGGGCCAGCGGAAATACGCCGACAAGCTCCGCCAGGCGATGCTGTACTACACCGGATACCGACGTTGGGCGGGCAAGGCGTTTTCGACGTGGGACCCGCCGTGGCATTCGGAGCTGACGACGGCACACTTCATGATGGGGTACGGGGCGGGCTATGACTTCATTCGCGATCACCTGACCGCGGAGGACCGACGGACGATCATCGAGGCGATGGTTCGGCTGGGGATCCGTCCGGCGATCGAGGACTGGCTGGGTCCGGCCGGTCGCGTGCATGCGCTGGACAGCATGGGCCACAACTGGTGGAGCGTCTGCGTCGCCGGGGCGGGGGTGGCCGCCGTCGCCATCGAGCAGGATCATCCCGAGGCCCGCGGCTGGGCGGACCGGGTGGCCGATGCGTTTCCCGAATGGTTCGCGTATCCGGGCAACGTGCTGCAGAACAAGATGCCCACCTTCGACCGGACGGGCGGGTTCTACGAGAGCGTCGCGTACGCCGACTTCGCGTTGCGGCTGTTCTACCGATTCCGGATGGCCTACCGGAACGTCCGGCCGAGGCGAGCGGCCGTTCTGGACCAGATCCCCGAGCTCCTCGGGATTCCCGAATTCCTGCTGCAGACGACGTACCCGACGCGGAAGGGCGTCCTGACAGTCAACTTCGGGGACGCGGACGTGCGAGGGTCGGTGTCGGGCGTCGTAACGTTGTCGGCTGCGCGGGACGCCGAGCCGGCGGTTGCGTCCGGTCTGCGATGGTACTTCTCGCGGACGTCGGGCCACCCGCGGAACGTCGCGGAACTGCCGCTGTTCGAGCCCGACGCCCCGGCCCGGCCGCCGGTTTCGCTGCCGCTGTCCCGCCACTGGCCCGACATGGGGTGGGCCGTGCTGCGCGACCGCTGGGAACCCGACGCGACGCTGCTGGGCGTCAAGTGCGGCGACACCTGGAACCACGCCCACGCGGACGCCGGGTCGTTCATCCTGTGGACGGGTGGCCGGCCGGTGCTGATCGACTCGGGCACGTGCTCGTACGGTCGGCGGGAGTACGGCGGGTACTTCTGTCAGTCGCGGGCGCACAACGTGGTGCTCCTGGACAGCCGAGGGCAGCGGCGCGATGACCTGTACCGCGGCTCAAAGTTCCGCGGCCGGATCCCGGTGTTGCTGGACGACGATCCTTTGGGGACGCGGGCGGAACACCGCCTGCGGGTTGTCCTTGCGGATGCGACCGGGCCGACGGCCGATCTGTTTGCGCGGAACTACCGCACGTTCGTGTGGGCAGATCGCGTCATCATCGTGCTCGACGAACTGCAGGCCCACGAGAAGGGCCACCATGAATGGCTATTGCACTATGACGGCGAGGCGAAGGTGTCCCAGGCTGCGCGTCGCGTTGCGGTGAAAGCGGGGCCGGGCGGCGCGACGGTCGAGACGGTCTGGCCCGAGCAGGTGGCCTACAAGCGCCGCAAGGGCCACCGCGATCACAAGCCCGACGAGCAGGTGACGTACCTGGCCATCGTCACGCCCGAGCCCGCAGAGCGGGCCCAGTTCGTCACGGCGATCGTGCCGCACGGAGAGGATGCCGGCCCCCTGCCGGTATTCGAACGCTTGCAGGGCCCGCACCACGTGGGGGCGGCCTGGCAGGACGCGGGGGTGCGGACGGAGGTCTACCTGAACCTTCGCGCGGACGGCCGACGCATGCACCGAAACTCGAACGCGGTGATCGGTCCGTGGCGGACCGACGCCTACCTGCTGGTCGTTCAGCGAACGGCGTCTGGCGACCCGACCGCCCCCCGCCGCACTGGAGCTGAAGGCACCGGCCTGGAGGACGTGACGCGGTTCCTGGTCCTGGGGGGCAGCTATCTGCGCTGGAAGCAGGACATCCTGCTGGACTCGCTGGCCAAGGGCCACGCCATCTGGGAGCCCGGCGCGGACCCGCCGAAGCTCACGGTCGCGGGCCCCGCCGCTCGTCGAATCGGATTGCGGGCCCGGGGAGCTCCCAAGAAGATCATCGTCAACGGCAAGCCCGTCGCGCCGGCGCGCTACGACAAGGCCAACAAGCTCGTCGTAGTCGAGATCGCGTCGCCGTAGTCGGCAGTGCGGACGATGACGTTGATCTGCGTAGCCCGGCGGGCGCTACTTCGCGATCAGCTTGAGGTAGTCCTTGTAGG
>CAYMLO010000074.1:0-49439 GCA_964390905.1 uncultured Planctomycetales bacterium
GTCTCAAAGGCGATCCGTATACCACGATGGGCAAGGCGGCCAATACGATCCTGAACCAGAACCTGCTGGAAGCGGTGTCTGCTTCGGGTTGTTGCACGTTTCCGTTGTTTTCGTTCTATCCCGGGATCCTGCTGAAGGATCGGGATAGTCTGCTATCGAGGTTATTCTGTTTCACCATGCCGTTCTCTGGGGGGGCGATAAGCATGCTGAATAAGGCGCCTGCGTGGATGGTTCCAATTCACTTGCCGTCTCTTCCGCACACCAAAGCGCTGGCCGCGGCGACGGGCATGAAGATGAATGTGGGCGTCTTCAAGCAGATTGGCGAGCGTGGCTACACGCTCGAGCGCCTCTACAACATGAAGGCGGGCATCACCGCCAAGGACGATACATTGCCCAGGCGTCTCACGGACGTGCCGCAGGTCGAAGGGGACGAACGCACCAAAGTCCCGATCGCGAAGCTGAAGAAGCAGTACTACAAGCTGCGCGGTTGGGATGCGAATGGCGCTCCGACCGAAGCCAAGAAGAAGAAGCTTGGGTTGACGTAGTTGGGCAAGCCTGCACAAGCGCAGACGATCCGAGACGGCTCTGGGGGAACTGACGAAGCTGAAAGGTGCAGGCAGATATCCTTGGCCGAGCTGGACCTGCCCAGACTCAGTTCTGTCTGTATGGTCACGCCTGAGCTCAGGAGTTGGTCCTGCACCCCCGGGGCCCACGCGGAATGACACCCACTCTCAGTGAGCGAGTCCTCCCTATGTGCCGAAGAACGTGTCTACCGATTTGCGTCCTTCCTCTGGCCGTCGTGCTCGTTGCCGCGAGTGACGCGGGGCTTTTTGCCGACGAACACACTGGCGATCGCGTCCTCCTCAAGATCTCCGGCATCCCGGCGCACGGGATCGCGATGTCCGAGGTCGATCTGACCGGAGCGCTTGGCGGCAGGCGCATCGACCCGAAGACCGTGCGCGCCCACCGGCGCGACGGCGCTGGCGTGCCGTGCCAGTTCGTTCCGGCGGCCGACTTCGAACCGGCCACCCGCGTTCACGGATTCGTCTTGGTTCGAGTCCCGGGGGGACAAAGCGCTGCCGAATTGGAGCTGCGATTTGACGGCGTGCCGAAGGGGGAAGGACCTTTTGGCGGGACCGCGCGGACGGTGGCGGCGGCCTTCTTCCACGACCCCGCGAAGCAGGGGGGGCTGCCCTGGGAGATCCGGATCGGCGCGACGGACAAGACGCTGGCGTGCGACTGGCACGATCGGTTATACCAGCGCGACCCGCCGTGGGGCGGTTTCAATCTGATCTGCGACCGCGACGCAGAGGTGACGCGGGTATCGGCGGGTCCGATCGCGACGGGGGTCCGCGTCTCGGCGAGGTACCTCCGGGCAAACGGTTCGGCTCCCGACTCTCGGCCTGGCGCGACGTACACGTGGATCTACTTCCACGATCTGCCGCTGGTCTTCGTCCACGCGGCGATGCGCCAGGCGACCGATTTCGACTGGAATGAATGCCATTTCCTCGAGTTCAGCTTCCCCAAAGGCGCCTACGACCGCTACGTCGGCGCCGAGCCGAAGAGGGAGGGGAAGTTCATCGGCAACGTGAAAGTCCACCACTTCCAGCGGTACGCCGGCATTCTTGCCGGAGACGCCCTCGTCGGCATGATGGCCGCCGGGGACGCGATGGTCTACGACAACAAGGGGCCAGGCGAAAGCTATCTCCAGGCCGCCGGCGATTTGACCTGGCGCGGATGGTCGGGCAAGGCGACGTCGCGAAGTGCCTGGTTGTGGGTCGGTGAGAGTAAGGATGCAAACACGACGCTGGCGACCACCTCGGTGAGGCTCCCGGACAGCGCTTCGACGCTTGCCACGAGGGCGAGTGTTGTCCGCGCGGTCGCCGAAGCACAGAGCCGGTTCCGCGGGGCCCCGCCCGGGGAGCGACGCCGGACCTGGGCCGCCGGGATCCTTGCCGCCGGATTGCAGCGTCAAGGCCGGCTCGCCGAGGCGGAAGCGGCCGCCAAGGGAACGCTTCCGCAGGACTGGACCGCCGTGACCGCCGGCAGGACTGGGATGATGCTCGAAAAGACGAAAGACGGCATTCGCCTCGTTGATCTCGTCGACACCGAGGCGGGAGCCGCGTTTCTCGGCACGGACAGTCCCCCGCTCTTTGCGCTGAGATTGCGAAACGTCGGCGACGGCAAGGACGTTTTCCTTTCGGCTGAGTCCGGTTGGGGCGACTGCTCCGTCACGGTGCTTCCGGACAACGGCCGCGCGACCTTGGTCTGGAAACGGTCGAAGGACCCGGCCCTCAAGGGGCTCGGCGACGAGTTCGCCGTCTCAATGTCCGCGAGACTCGTCGAGAAAGACGACGCGATCGTCTGGGATGATGTCCGCGTCGACGGCGTCGGGCCGGCGTGGTCCGTCTGGGAGGTCGCCATGCCGCAGACCGCCTTCGCCGAGCTCTCACCAGCCGCCGTTTTCTATCATCCCAAGGTTTCCGGGATCGCCACGCCTGGCATGTGGCGCAAGGCCGTTTCCTACAAGGACACCTATCCCGGGGCGACGGTGCCGATGCCCTTCTGGGCGGCATACGACGAGACACGGCGGACGGGGCTCTACATGGGGGTTCACGATCCGCTTGCGTCGACGAAAGATCTCCAATTCCGCACGAACACGAAAGGGCGAACGGTCCATGTGAAGGTGACTCACGTTGCCGAGAACGCGGGGCGGCCCGGGAATGATTACCGCGGCCCGGGAGCGGTCGTTTGGCGGACCTTCACCGGCGACTGGTTCGACGCGTGCCTCATCTATCGCGACTGGGTCCGCGCCTCCGCGAAGTGGTATCCGAGATTGGTGGCAGGCGAAGGCCGGGCTGACACGCCGCTTTGGATGCGCGAGTTGCCGCTGTGGATTCTCGGCGGCGGAACGAACTACAAGGCCACGATCGCCGGACTGCGGAAGGTCCAGAAGGAATACGGCGTGCCGATCGCCATCCACTGGTATACCTGGCACAAGATCCCGTTTGACAACGACTACCCCCACTACTTCCCTACGGCCGACGGTTTCGCCGAGGCGGTGGCGGAGGTCCAGAAGGACGACATCTACGTCATGCCCTATATCAACGGCCGATTGTGGGACACGCAGGATCGCGGCGCGGAGGACTTCCAGTTCTCCAAGGTTGCCCTGCCGGCCGCGACGAAGGACGCCAAGGGCAAGCCGAACGTCGAGATGTACGGCAGCAAGAACCCCGACGGCTCACGGGTGAAACTCGCGGTGATGTGCCCGGCGACGCGGTTGTGGCAAGACAAAGTCGGCCGCATCGTTGACCGCCTGTTCAATGAAGTCGGTGTTGCCTCGGTGTACATCGATCAGATCTCGGCCTGCCGTGCCGAGTACTGCTACGATCCGACCCACGGTCACCCGATCGGCGGCGGACACTGGTGGAGCGCCGGTTACTGGGAGATGATGGACCGGATTCGCGAGAAGATGCCGCAGAGATGCATGGTCACCAGCGAGTGCAACGCCGAACCGTTCGTTCGCCACTTCGACGGTTACTTGACTTGGCACTGGCAGAATCAGGACCAGGTTCCGGCCTTTGCGGCCGTCTACGGCGGCGCGATCCAGATCTTCGGCCGCGCCTACCGACGAGGGCAGAAGTCGCCAGAGGAATACCGACTCGCCTGCCGGATGAAGGCGGCCGAACAACTCCGCTTCGGCGAGCAGATCGGATGGTTCCATGACGGCCAAGCGCTCGAGAAGGACCTCCTGCCCTTCTATCGCCAGGTCGTTGCCCTCCGCTGGAAGTTCCGCCGCTACTTCTACACCGGCGAGATGGCCCGGCCGCCGAAGCTGACTGGAGATATTCCGCAAGTCTCGGCCGACTGGCGCTGGGGTCGCGGACGCGTGATCACCAGCCCGGCTGCCGGGAGCGGCGCGTGGCGGATTCCGGCAACCAAGAAGGTCGTCTTGTTCTTCACCAACGTGGTCGACAAGACGGTGGCGGCGACGCTCGACTTCGACGCATCCGAATACGGCCTCGCCGCGGCAACGGTGCGGATCACCCCTTACGACGGCACGGCGAGGCCCGGAAAACCGCTCGAATCATCGAAACGCGTCCAACAGACGCTCATGCTTCCCGCGAAGTCAGCCGTCGCGTGGGAACTGGAACCGTAGCGTGAGGTTGCGAGAGAAGAGATTGCGCCGCTTGGCGGAGGCGCACTACCACTCGCCCAGGATTGGAGTCGGGCTTGCGCTCCCCCCGGCGTCCAAAGGGGCCCTCAAACCACGAGAAGTAGGCCTGACCCCCTTTTCCCTTTTCCCCTGATGAAGGGCATGGGATGCAGCACCAGCATCGATACACCCGGCGAGTCTGGTGGTTTCCATGTGGCTAACACTGCGGCACTCATGGCGGCTGGCCATGACTGCCTCCCGCCTGCTGGTTCCCATCATTCCGGAATTCCCAACAGGATCGCCCCGTGGCTGCCGCGCTCGCTCACCTTGCCTGAGGTGCCGAAGACCGCGAATTCGGCCTTCATGAAGTACTGCGATTCTCCTGAGGGCGGCGTCTTGATGACGAGATCGTAGGCTGCGTTCCTGTGCTCATATCCTGCGAATCCCCCATGCTTGTCCTTACTCAGGCAGGTCTCCTTGCCGTCGGCTGCACGCGCCCACAGCGAGACTGATTTGGTTGAGATCCCCAACTCGCCGCGCCTGTATCGAAACCTGACCCGAATCCTGTCGGCGGGCAGTCCGGCGATGCGGTCGGTCACGTCGAATGTCTTCGTGACGGGTGTGTTCATCTTCGCGAAGTCAGCGGTCTCCCAGGTTCCGAATTGATGCCAGGCGAAACCCAACAGCGCTTCGTGCCATTCGCTCAGGGAGCGGTCGATGTCCTTGTGCGTCGCACCGGCCCAGTAGAGGCCCGCGAGGTCATCCTCAAGCGAGTAGCGGGCTGCCAACGCTTCGTTCGCGGCCTTCGTCGCGTGCCACGCGTCCATGGCCCGTTTGCGGTGTTCCCTGCGCTCCTGATCCGAGTCGGCGTTCTCGAGGTCCCGGTGCCTCTGAGCCATCACGCCCAGGTGGACCAGTATCTGCTGTTCTTCCCGAGCCCGCCGCAGCGCGACCAGTAGTTTCCTGAACCGGCTGGCAACCGCGTCCTTCCCTTCCGCCAAGGGTGCGGCGATCCGCGTCGCTTCATCCAGCTTCGCCACCGCGTTCCGGGCATTCTCCACCAGCCCCGCAAGCGGCGAGCGGACACCGATACGTTCTGGGTGCCACGACAGCGCGAGGCTTCTCCCGTACCGGCGGTCCGCAAATGCCTGTTCCGCCAGCTCGTAGATCTTGCCCGCCTTGCCGGCTTTGTCCCCATAGCAATCGCTCAGGAAACGGTCGACCCACTGCGCAGCCGGTGCGTCCGGCTCCCAGCATTTCTGCGCCACGACATAAGCGTTGAGCGCCTTGGTCCACATCCCCAGGAACCCGAGGGGGAAATCGAAGCCGTCCAGGCCCAATTCCAGGGCGCAGGCGAAATCGTCGTCAATGACATCCAACGGCAATAGATGCAATCCCAGCCAGTAGTGCCGCATGAGTTTGCAGTGGTATAGAAGTCGCGGCTGCGTGTCTCCGGCGACAGCCTCGCGCACCTTCGCCCACCGGCGAAATACGTCCAGGTACTCCGTGTTGGCGGGCATCGTGCGCGCATCGCAGAGCGGAAAGGAGAAGTCGCGTCCCCAGCAGGCGACATCCACGTCAATCATGGGGTGGGGCAGCGTCTCTTTCGGAGGGAGTCGGTGATTGGCGTACGCGAGGTGCATTACGCGGGTGCCGGGCTTGACGCGCTGAAGCATCTCGGCAATCTGATTGTCCAGTCGCATGTAGCGATCCGCCACCGACAGCCTGCTGCATTCCTGACACTCACACCACTTGGAGACGTCGTTGGGCGCGGGGTAGTAGAAGTCCACCTCCGGATTCGCACGCACGAAGGCAGCGAAGTTGTCGAGGTATGTGCGGACCGCTTCCGCGTTGGTCGTGCAGAACTGCGCGCCCCCGCCGTTCGGAAGACGCATTCCCTCGAGGCGCTGACCGTTGACTTCGCAGTACCAATCCCGGTGCTCCCGGCCGTAGCGCCCCGGTGACAGGAAGAGCGGGTAGCTCCCATGCTCTCCCAGGCCCACCAACATGCCGCGCCGCTTGATCTGGGGAATCAGCACTTCTTTCCATCGCTTCCACAACTCGCGATTCCTCGCATACTGGAAGTTCAGGAGGAACCGATTCATCCCCAGTTTCGCCCACCAGTCGATTTGCTGGATGATGCGCGCGTCGGTCGCGGCCGTCAGCGGCTTCACGTCGCGGAACTCACGCTCGCGAAACCCAAACGCGGGACGCCGTTCCCGGTTGACCTCACGGTCGAGAAGCTGGGCCAGCGCCTGCGGGCTCAGGCTCGGAGTCAGTTCGTCCTCAGGATACGGGAAGTACCAGCGGCATCCGACTTCGTGTTCGAGGAAATCATACACAGCGTACACGACGGCCCGCGGTGACCGGCCGCTGAGGATTCGTCCGCCGCTTGCGGTGGACGAAATCCGAAAGGCCTCCTTGTCGGTGCTATCTGGCATGGGGACGGCCTGTCCCAGATGGTGGCCCGACGGCACGAGCGCCACGATGTCTCGCCCGTTGAGCGCCGTGTGTCTCTCAACACCCACCGACACGCCGCTCGCCTTCTCGACGTAGCGACTCAGTTCATCCGCGGCGAACTGTACAGGCTCGGCCGCATCCTCGCCGATTACGGCGACCCGCCGCGCTCCCGGGGCCGCCGACTGTAGCATCGAGGCAAACAGCAACACCGTAGCCATATCGCTCGCTAGCTCCCTTCTTGTTGAGGGCATCCTATCATTCCTGCGAGAGTCGCCAGACGTGCTCGAATCGTGATTCTGTTGATGACATTGCTCGTAGGGTCGGTTCCTTCCGGCCAATTGGCTCAACCCGGTTCGTGCAGAACCGGTAGGGGGGGTGCTTCTATCGTTTCGCCCTTTCGTCCCTCTCGCGTTGCACCTGCCAGGGGCTCTTGCCTCGGGCCTCGACATTGAACTTCGGGATCGGTGGGGGAACGGGAATCTCGGGCACCCAGAGATAACCGCGTGTCCAGCGGGACTCGCCGGCGACTTCGCGTTCGGGATCACGGGACCAACGAGTCATGCCGCGGAAGTGTCTCGGCACTCCGTCGATGAGCTTCTTGGCGGCAAACGCGGTGAACAAGGTTCCATCGGACAGCTCGAGCGTGCAAGGATTCGAGAGACCATCAGACACCGAGATATCGTCGCGGAGGATGATTTCCTCGCTCCACGTCTTTCCCGAATCCTTGGTGAATCGGGCCCGCACGCCGAAGGGCCGGGCGAATCGCCGCTGGTACGTGCAGACGATCGTTCCGTCCTTCAGGAGCGTTACCTCCGGATGCTTGGCGCGGATCGGCGTTTCCGTAGGCTTCGACCAGGTCTTGCCGTAATCCTCGGAGTCTACCGCAAAGGCCGCCCCCCCGAGTTGGGTGCGCAGCATGGCAAAAACCCGCCCCCGACCGACGATGAGTGGAAAGATCTCGGTGAAGCCCGTGCGCCAGTCGAGTTCCTTGATGTGTTCCGTGGCGGGCGAGCGCCGCCCGTCGGCCATCATCACCAGACTCCAGGTTTCACCGGCGTCCGGCGAGCGCAGCATGTAACAACTGGAACGATCACTGCGCTTCCGGTTGCCATACGCGAATGCTACCAGCGTTCCGTCGTTCAGCACGTGGGGGGAGCGGCAAGGGACGAGGTGGGCAAAGAACGGAATCCGCTCGTGGATCGGCGTCTCGGTCCAGGTTTGGCCGCCATCGGTTGATCGCCGCATCCACAAGGCATAGATGATGCCGCAGTAGTCGGTCCCTGACACGTCCCATGCGCTGTAGCCCTGCTTTCGCAGTCGGGCAAGCTCGGACTTGGGATAGCGTTCATAGCCACCGGAGGCCACTTCCACAAGACTGCCGTCCGGCAGCGTTGCACGACCCGTCAGGGAGCCCGGCCACGGGCCGCGCCAGGGCTTCCAGGTCAAGCCCAAGTCGTCCGAGACCACGACCAGGTGGGCCGTTCGGGGGCGATACGCGTCGGTGGCATGCTCGAAGAACACGGTCGAGTCCAGCCAGATTCGACCTTGCTTGGGAGTATAGTGGCACATCCGGCCTATTCCCATGGACTTGGTTTCGGGCGGAGCAAAGAAGACGTCGACGTCGTACTTCCAGCGCTTCGCCTGGGGCTTCTCCGCTGCTTCGGGCGTCTGCGCCGCCGCGCTGGCTGCAACGAGCACCAACGTCAGGACCGAAGAAGGTACCGGTCGGTGGGATCTTGCGCGCATGGGGACAGCCACCTATTACTTGTTGCCCATTTGCCGTGGCCGTTACTTTTTTCTCGCCTCTCTCGGGCGTCCGATCGGCAGCGGACGCAATCGTGGAGCCAGGCGGCGTTCGAACTTGTCCCCTACTACATCTGTTGCTGTCAGGACAGTATCGCGGCCCCCTTGACGCAACGGATCATCCACCCGAGCCGCTACGCCCTTGCCGACTCTGGGATTCGGTCAGCAGACTATCGAGGCGTGCCCGGAATTCCTCGAACATCTTGGCAAGTGGCTGCTGGAGCGCCGCCAGCTCCGCCTGGGTCCGCGCTTGTTTCTCGCCCTTCGAGGCGCTGAGCTCGTCTTTGAGACGCCGAAACTCTCCGTCACGCCTCTTGAGGTAGAGTTCGGCTCGTTGCCGCATCTCCTTGAGGATGGACATGGCCGTAGTCAATTGCCCCTCGTCGAGGCGATACTTGGCAGCGAAGTGCCTGACGTAGCTCTGCCACTTGTCCAGCTTCAGGTAGGACAAGTCCGCCGGCGCGACCCCGCCGGACGCGCCGCCGGTATCCTGTCCGAGCCGCATCGGCCCGGCAGGTCCCGTCGGTTGGGTCGCCAGCCCGGCCTTCTGGGCATCTTGCAGGACCCGCTCGGGTCCCAAATGGGGACCGGGAATCGCGGTGTTCCATTCCCTGGGATCAAACCGCCCCTCCGAGAAGCTGCGGAGCTTGGCCTCGGCCATCGTGGCGCCAAGATTGAAGACGAAATAGGCCTTACGCCATTCCTTGCGTTGATCCGGGCGGAGGTGAGGCATCATCGCGCGGTAGCCGCTCTCCCCCTCGGCCCTGAGGTCCTTGTACACGGGGAGGAACTTGGTACTCCACTCGGCGACCTTCTCGGCGGAGGGGGGCTCGCCGCTGGCTTTTTGGATCAGTATCTCGCTGATAAGGGGCTCGAGCGTTGAGCGGTGCCTGGCCATGAAGTCGGCGAAGACTGGCGTATTGCGCTGGCTGAACACGGCACGCTGCCGCTCGTCGAACTTGTAGAGCTGGCAGACGTCATTCAGCAGCCGGTCACTCAGAGCCTCGAGCTGGTTCGTCGAAAACCACAGCGCGTCTTGCGGAGCCTTGTCCGCCGAGGCCTGGCTCACCGTCCATCTCAACAGTTCGGAATCGCCCACGACCTTCGAGACGATCTCTTCGGCTCGCGCTCGAAACGCTTTCTCGTGCTCGGCCTGAAGCCCGTGGTATTTCAGCGCGTCCCGGGTCAGACCGTCGACAAGCAGGTCTATCTGGGCAGTCGAGGGGCGAGACGCGTCAGGTGGTTTGTGCCCCACCTGTTCGGCCAAGCAGACCCCGCCAAGAAACAACGTACATGTGGCAAACACCATCCTCCCGGCCGAACGACTCGGCCGTCCGTCCTCACATGCCATTCGATGACTCCAATGAGCCCAAGTCCCAGGTGTGCCCGTGACCGCGCGATTCTGCTCTACGATCCTTCGCCTCTGGATCTCCCGTATGACTTGCCCGCAACGCGGTCGGGCGGTCTGGGGACCATTATACTGCCCCCACGCACCGCTGGCGCCCAGGGGCCTCGTTTTCAGGTTTGCGTGGGAAAGGGAGGCCTAATGGGTGATCCCCTTCCCCCCCCTTCCCTTCCGCCACGCACTCTCGGACAACTCCTAGCAGGCTGTCGTTCGAAGGTGCTCGAGCAGCCAGGGCAGGTTGCAGGAGATCTGTCGGCCGCCGTCGGTTGTCTCTTTGACTTGCGAGACGAGGATGCGCTTGTCTGCCTTGACCATTTCGGCGGTCTTGTTTAGCCGCGCCATGTCTCCCGGGCCAGGTGACGACGTCAATTTGATCTCGATCGCCCAGAGCGTTCTGCCGAAATCGAGAAGCAGGTCGATCTCATAGCGATCGCTGGTTCGCAGGAAGTAGGCGTCATGAGGCCGGTCAATCTCTCGAAGGACGCCGAGCGATTGCTCGATCACGAATCCCTCCCAGCTCGCTCCCACCCAAGGCTGATCCGTCAGCTCTCGCTCGTCAGCGACGTTCAGGAGGGCATGCAGGAGCCCGGTGTCTCGCCAGTAGATCTTGGGACTCTTGACCAGACGCTTCCTGATGTTGGCGTGATACGGCGGAAGCTGTCGGATCAGGAACGCTCCGACCAGATAGTCCATGTAGCTGTTGACGGTCTGGTAGGACAGCCCGAGGCTTTGCCCGATCTGCGAGGCGTTCCACGTCTGGCCGTGGACGGCGGCCAGCATCTTGAGCAGCCGCTGCGTAACCTGTGGACGGGGGGGAAGGCCCCAGGCCGGCAGATCGCGCTGCGTCAACAAGGCGAGGTAATCCTTCTGCCACTGCGGATAGCGCTTGGGCTGCAGCACGCCTCCTTCCGGATAGCCCCCGCGGAACCACAGTCGCTCCTGCGCCGCCTTGGTCGGCAGCTCATCCCAAAGCAGGGGCGTCAACTCCACGAGCGACAGGCGACCTGCCAGAGACTCCGACACCTGCACCATCAGGCCTGGCGAGACGGATCCGAGCAGCAAAAAACGGCCCTTTCGGGCTCGGTGCTTGTCGATGGCCCCCCGGAGCCGCGCGAACACCTCGGGCATCGCTTGGGCCTCGTCCAGGACGACGAGCGATCTGGCCTCGACCACGCGGTCCCATTGCAGATCGAGGCGAAGACGTTCAGCCTCCTGCTCGAGGTCGTAGTAAGCGCCGCCCAAGGAGTGGGCCAAGGTCGTCTTGCCGGACTGACGCGGTCCGACCAGCGCGACGGCCGGGTATCGGGAAAGGCGGGCCTTGACGATCTGAGCGATTCCTCTGGGGACCATGCCTTGCATATTAGAAACCGATTCCCAATTTGCAAGGAAAATCTGACCCCCTTTCAGTCCACGTGGCATGGGCATCTTGCCCATGGACCTTCACGCGTGAACCGCCCGTGGCACAGCGGCGCCGACTTGCGCACAATCATTTGAGTTCGCGTTGTGTAGGGCCCTATCCTCGGCGCCTTCTGAGCAACGCCAAGCCGCTGAGGGCGAGGACGGAGAGGGTGGCGGGCTCGGGGACGGCCATGAAGATCTCATAGTCGCTCCCGTCGCTGCCTCTCCAAACGACGGTGCCTTCAGAAATGGATGGGTTGGAGTCAAGATAGGTGTTGTCCGTGAGTTGCGTGGTGGTCCCGGTCACGTCGTCGTAGAGGTAGATTTCGTAGTCGCCGGCTTCGTCCCAGCCGTACCAGACCACCTTCGACCCTGACACCCGGGGATCGAAATCATCGCGGTCGGTGTCTGTGAGTTGCGTCGTCGCGGTGCCGTCGTAGAAGAAGATCTCCCAGATGCCGTCCTCCATGCCCCGCCAGACCACGTTCGAGCCCGAGATGTTGGGCCGGATGTCGTTGTAGCTGTTGTTCGTGAGCTGCGTCGTCGTGGCGCCATCATGCAGGAAGATCTCAGGGTCGTTTCCGCCAAGGTTTCCCTGCCAGGTCACGTACGAGCCGGAAATCTCGGGATTGTGATCATCGTAATCGTTGTCCGTGAGCTGCGTCGTCGCCGTGCCATCATGCAGAAAGATCTCGGTGTCGTTGCCGTCAAAGCCGGACCAGACCACGCTCGAACCCGATACGCGGGCATTGCCGTCGAGCTCGTCGTTGTTCGAAAGCTGTGTCGTCGTCAGCGTGGCGAAGTCGTAGCGGATCACCTCGTAGTCGTTGCCATCATACTGCGTCCAGGCCAGCGTTGAGTTCGAGACCCGGGGGTTGGCGTCGTACACGCCGTTGTGGGTGAAGGGGACGGTCAGCGAGCCATCGGAGATGAAGACCTCGTTGTCGTGACCGTCGTAGCCGGTCCACACCATGTACGGGTCACAGGCGGTGGGTCCCCAGTCGTCGTGGTCGTTGTTGGTGAGTTGCGTCGTTGTGGTGCCGTTGTAGAAGAAGATCTCGCTGCCGCCGAAACCCGCTTCGACGGGGTTCCCGCGCCACACCACGGTCGAGCCGGACACGAACGGTTCCTGTTCCTCGTAGTCGTTGTCCGTGAGTTGCGTGACGGTCCAGGCGGAGGCCTGGTGCGCGGTCATGAGGGCCATCATGGCCAAGGGCATCGTCGACCGGATTCGCGAGGACATTGCGCTGTGCTCCCACTCCCGAGGCCTGCAAGACATGATCGAGGGGGACCGGCCCGGTGAGGACCAGAGGAATGGTCGAACCGTCTCCCTCCTACTCCGTTCCTCCAATTCCGCAGCATATCCGGCGATGGCGGGTTTTGGAAGGGCCGGTCTTACCAACGCCGGCGGCCGTGCGCGCGACACTTGACGCGTCCTCTTGGCAGACAGGACGTGACGTCTCGGGCCGTTGCCGCCGAGGCAAGGGCGGGGTCTCGTGGGACACGTGCGTCGGGTCGAGGCGGGCTCTCAGACCGCTACGGATTGTGTACCGCTCGTCGGTGAATTCGCCGCGCCCGGTCGCGGATGGACGTTCCGTTCCTCGTCCAGGCGACGGATGGTGAATTTCGGCTCGGGCGGGCCCTGCCAGTATTCGATCCGGGCGCCGGACTGCTTGCGCAGCCAGCCGATGTTCTTGAGGACGGTCACGGCCAAGCTGGCCATTCCCATGATCTGCAACTGCACGCGCTTGTCTTTCAGCGGATTCCGCTTGGTGCTGCGGACCACCTGCTTGGCCAAGTGCAGCGGGTTATAGAATCGAGCATAGGCGGCGAACATGTTCCGCTGTTTCTGGACGGGCTTGGGTTCGCAGGTGGCCACGATGTGACTGCCGTCGTAGTAGCATTCGGGCAGCGGCTCGCCGTCGAAGGACTTGATCACGATGCCGCTGCCGAACGCCCGGTCGTATTCCTTGGTCCCCTGACACGGCGCGTGCAGGGAACATTGCAGGGAGGCGGCTCCATGCCGGTACAGGAATGCGGCCTGGTTCAGGATGCCGTACAGGTCGTTGCCGCCCGTTCGCAGCGGCTGACCGTCGTGGTGGATCAGCATGGCCATCGGCAGGATTTCGTTCTCGTCGAGCAGACGAAACAGCTCGACGGTCTTGGCGGGTGTCTGGCCCTTCTTGACGAGCCGGGCCGCGAGGTCCTCGATGCCGAACCAGATGCCCTTCAGGCCCGCCTCGTGCGCCAACGGTATCAGGTCCCGGCACTTGTAGACGTCGTACTCGGTGGCCTCGGTGCCGAGCCGGATCCGGCGCTCGGCCTTCTTGACCCGTCCGTTGGTGGGGTCGCGAAAGGACGTACGCGCGAGCGCCTCGAAGATCCCCTCGACCGTCTGGCGACGGTTGAAGAAGTTGTCGTCCGTGCCGAAGAAGTGGCTGATGTTGAAGTCTTCGCGGAGCACCTTGAACTCGTCCACGAGCCGCTCGGGGCTCTTGAACCGCCAGGTCCGCTGGCTGTAGGCCGGGATCGGGCAGAAGTCGCACGAGAACTTGCAGCCGTGCGTGATCACCATCGAGGCCGTCATGCTGTACCTGTGGACCTGGTCTTGCGCGAGGGGCTTCGGGGCCAGCGTCGTTCGCTTGTGGGGGGGTTCGAGCAGCCGAAACCCGATGGCCGGATGGGGCAGTTCGTCCAGGTTCCGGACCAATCGCTGGACGCCGGTGTCGATCAACACGGGTCGGCCGTCGCGGTCGCGTTCCTTGCTCAGGTAGACCAGCCCGGGGATGTCCTCCAGGAGTCCGTCGTCGCGGCATCGGGTGAACGCCTGCAGCATGGTCTCGTCGCTGCCGCGATGTTCGGTGATTCGGTCCAGCAGTTCGAGCAGGATCAGCTCCTCGCCGGTGGCCACGGCGTCGGCATGGATGTTGCCCTCGGGGCCCAGGCCGAACAGGTGATCCGGCTCGAAGATGGCCTTGGGACCGCCCACCAGGATCAGCGGACGGTTGGCGCCCATCGACCAGGCATCCTGGATCCACGCGTAGTTGGGTGCCGCGTGAATCTGCATCGCCGTGATGGCCAGGACTTGGATCGGCTCGCCGTCGATGCGGCAGTTCGATGGCCGGATGTTGGGCGACCAGATCTGGAAGATCGCGCGCGTCTTCGTGAAGCCGGCCTCGTGGAAGGCCGAAGCGATCGCCCGCAACCCCGCCGGAACCATCCGCCGATCGTAGAAGAGGAAGGGCAGTGACCGCGTCCGGCGATCGAACCCGTAGAAGCACACGACCGGGATATCGCCCACGCCGGGTCTGGCCGCGATCCGCCGGGTCAGTTCGGTCACGCGTCCCGATGGCGCGAACTCATCGCCACGAACTCGTTGGGCAAGCTCCATGAGCTTCCTATCATCCCGTCGCAGGGAGTGAGATTCAATGCGTTCGGCAAGCGTTCCGGCTGGTGAGCTGGGGCGCCTGCTGAGATGTCAGGGCGTTAGGTTACTGGTCAAACTTGGCTAATCAATCGACATGATGGTATACTTCTCCACGGCGAATGGCGCGAGACACGCTGTTGGGCCGACCTGGATGGATAGGGGGCGCGTGTGTGCCTCTTCTGCTACCGGATTCGCTGAGCACCATGTCAGACCGAGGGAACCAGCCATCCAAGCGGGGGTGTTGCCTGGCTGGGCTGGTGCTCCTCATATTGCTCGTCTTGGCGGGTTGGCTTCTCCTCCATCTGGTCAACGAACAGGCGAAGCGAAACATGCACGAGCTCCAAAGGACTTTCCCCCACACCTGTGGAGCAGCCTAGTGCCGTTTTTGGTAAGGGCAGAAAAGGTGTCAGGAACGAATGGCATGAAGCGAAGCGCGGATCCGTATGGAGTGCGCCGCCAACGGCGGCGCTTTGGCTTGCGGCGGAGCCGCATTTGAGTGCGAAACGCCGTCCCGTCCCTGCCGGGTCGTGGGTCGAAATCCAAAGCGGCGTCACAGCCGCCGCACTCCAAAACGACCGCATGCCCTTGCCAATGCCGCTCCGATGCAATCGGATGACCAGGCATTGCTCCCGTAGCTTCATGCCATTCGTGTCAGGAACTTTTTCGGCGGGCGGTCGTTGACCGCCGGGGGGGGCTGAATTGGGCGGCGATGCCCTCATGATGGATCAGCCCCCTCGGCGCTGCTTCCAGCCTGCGGTTCTTCATGATCGTCCTTGGGCCGGAAGCCTGGGGGCGTCACGCGCTCGGGGTGCTTGGCGGCGATGGTCGCATAGTAATCGCGGAACTTCTGCAGATCCGCTTCGACGTTCCCAGTCATCATCAGTGTCGGGCCGAATCCTCCGACCTTCTTCTCGTAGTCCATGAACCCCAGGACGACGGGCACTCTCGCACCGAGGGCGATGTAGTAGAAGCCTGATTTCCAGTAGGCCTTCTTGCCGCGGGTGGCTTCCGGGGGAATGATGATCACGAGTTCGTCGTTCTTGTTGAAGACGTCGATGGTCTGCTCGACGGTGTTTCGTCGCTGGCTTCGGTCGATGGGAATGCCGCCGAGCCAATAGAAGAACCAGCCGATCGGCCAGCGAAATAAGGAATCCTTGCCCATCCAGAACACCTTGACCCTGAAGCGAAGGGCAAGCGACAGCACGATGGGGAAGTCCCAGTTGCTGGTGTGCGGGGCCCCGATCAAGACGTATTTGGGCACGTCGGGACGTTTGCCCCCCGTCCGCCACCCGAGCGCCTTGAGGATGCAGAAGGCGACGAGGCGCATGAAATGCCTGACCACAGGCGTATCAAAATACGTACGGCGCATAGGCTATCCTTACCCTTGACGAAAGAAACGGGACAGGTTCGTTTTTGGACGCCCTCCAGCCTCCATTGCCCAATGGACACGGTCCCAGACGGTTGCTCTACGTGGCGTCAAGCAGCGAGGTTCCTTGAGCACCGCGCCGTGCGAACCGGGGTCACTCCAGCTTCCGGGTCAGTCCTGCGAGCCAGCCGTCCACACGGGTCCCATGTACGTGGCGTCTGTTCGCTGAGGTCGGAGTCGATGACTACCTGTAGCGCCGCGCCTCCTCCTCTCTATCCATCATACCGAGGAGCACCGCAAGTTTGTGCCGATTTGGGGGGCTAAGGGACGAGATGGGCTTAGCGTACCCGTGCTGCGCAAGAAGGGGCTCGGCCAGGGCCTGCGCTTCGGCGTGACGGCCGAGCCTGTCGAGCGACGCGATCAGCCCGCTCTGGATGCCGCCCTTCAGCTTCTTGGCAGCAACGGTTCGGCCGGCCTTGCGCCGGTCTTCGAGCCTCGAGAACACCTCGAGGGCCTTGTCCGGTTGGCCGGTGTCCAGGTACGCGCGACCCAGCTTGATGGCGTAGAACTCAGCGCCTGCGTTGCCTCCGTATCCCCGGCGGAACCGCTCGAGGTAGTCGATCGCCCGCGCCGGGTCGTGTTTGGCCAGGGCCACGCCGAGCTGGGAGAAGAGGTATCCCTCGAAGGCCATGCGGATGAGCGGGTCTGGCGCGCTCTGTGTTTCGTGGAGCACCTCTTCAAGTACCTGCGCCGCCCGGTCGGGTTGCCCGTGGACGCGATAGGTCGTGCCAATGATACACTTGGCGAACGGCCGCGCGGCCGGATGGGGGTGGTCGGCCGCGATTGCCGTCATGGCGTTAATGAGCAGTCTGCGTGCATCGGGGCTTCTGGCAGGGACAACAAACGTGAGCACCAGGTCGTTGAGGACGGTCTCCTTCCAGTAGTCGATCTCGAACGTCTCGAGCACGCTGAAGGCCGCGGGGTAATCGCGCCGTTCGATGGCGTTGAGCACTTCCCGGAGCTTGCCCGCCATCTCGCCGACCCGCGTGTGGGGTTTGGAGGCGAGGATGTCGGTGATCAGACCAGACGCGTGCTGCGGCTTGCCCTTCCTGCAGACGGCCCAGGTATACCCGCAGAGGGCCGACGCGGTCGCCCGGTTGTTCGGAGCCGTCTCGATGAATGACTTGAGCGCCGCGGCGGCTGACTCGAGGTCTCCCTGATGGTAGTGGACGGTCATGACGCCCATCATGGCGGCGCCGGCTGCAAACGAGTCCGGGGCGGCCGACAGGATATGGGCCGCCCGGGCCAGTGCCGTGGCCCTCTTCCCCACCTTCCACTCGAAGAAGCCGACAACGAGGTGTCCGCTTGGGGACCTGACCGTCGAGGCATGCGATGCCACCCACGCCTCCTGGTCCTCCCTCGGGAGCTTGGACAGCCACGCGTACGCCATGTCCATCAGGAAGCCCTGCAACTCCTGGGGATTCCACTCGCTGTCGTCGAACGCCTCCAGCGTCGCCATGCCGAGATCGGCCGCTTCTGTGAGCTTGAGGTGTCTTGCGGCCAGGTCGCGTGTGTCCAGTGCCTCCCGGGCCTTGGCGCGGACGGCTTCGAGCTGCCTCGCCAGAGATCCGGTCTGGTCGGTTTCTCGCGGCGCTGTGAGGCCGCTCTGGTCGGCGTTGGCCGCTGCCATCTCGGTTGGGGCAGACACAGTCTCGGCGCGCTCGACCGCCGGCCTCTCTGTCGGCTGGATCTGCCGCGGCTCTGCTTCGGCCACCTGCGTCCGGTCGGGCGTGGACCTCGTCTGCTCGACGTGTCGCTTCTCTGTAGGGCCTGGGTTGTCGGGCAGAGATCCGCTCTTCTCTGTCAGATGGGACCATCCCGACCACCCCAAGACGCCCAAGAGACACGCCAGGCTCAGGAAGAAATACCAATAGCGCTTGAGCAAGAAGGTACCCGCCATGGTTCACCCCCATTCCCGTGTGATGAAGGGGAAGGCAGAGACGCCTCATCGGCGACCTGACGCCAGGGGCGTCCTACTCCTTCTCCTCGTTCTGGCGCTGTTCTTGCTCCTCAGGGCGCTTGCTCCTCAGTAGGTCTATCTTGAGCACGACGATCTGGTAGTTCACATACGCCCCCACCGCAAGAACGCTGGTGCCGAGCAACAGGAGCGAAAGGGCTGGCGGAGGGGTCACGCCAGAATCAGGCGGGATCGCTGCAAGGAGCTTGAGACGAGTGAGGAACAGGTACCCGGCAAGCGCCGCCAGGCTAACAAAGCCAAGAAGCGCCCAATTCCGTTGCCGCTGCAGTACGGCGAGATCGACGTTCACCTCAGGTGGGAGACGCCGGGAGACAAGATCCGCCCAGACGCAAAGCGCCGCGAATGGACCCATCAACAAGGCGGCGCCCCACGAAGAAGCAAGCACTTCGAAGAGCCAACCCATGGTCATCAGAGCGGTTGCCATGAGCAGAAACACGAGAACGAGTCTGGCGGGGCGTATCGTGCGCGCCCTGCGGTGTAGCAGTACGCCTCCGGCAGCGTAGACAACCGCCAGCCCAAGAAGAAGCGGAAACGTAATGTGCAGGGGCCAGTCAAAGGCGACCATCAGCGTGAACAGCACGGCCCCAGCCGCGTAGTAGAGTACCTCCAGCGGCGCTATGTGTCTGGCAGCAGGCTTCGTCTCACCGTTCATTCGCTCAAGCTCCACGTTGCCCCTCCCCTGGGGCTGTCGCGTCTGCTCGGTGTCACGGCCAAACGGACGTGACCGTTGCTCCTAGTTCTCCTCAGTTTCTCCTTGGAGGGGCTCCGATCCCCGAGTCGACGGACCGCTGGCTTCGCTCGGTTCGCCTTTGGCCACTGGATCAGATGAACTATCGCTTCTCAGCAGCGCGATCCTCAACATGGCCAGCCGGTAGTGTATGTAGGCAACCACAGCCGCGACGAGCATCACCAGAAGCATGGCACACAAGATCTCATACACCTCCTTCCCTAGCCGCGGGTGCTCTGCCACGGGATGGAGGAGATTCAGACACACGACGACGACCGCGCAGACGAACAGGACAAAGGCACGACGAGCGCGTTTTGCCTCCTCCTTGATCGCTGCCAGATCGCCTCCTGCGGGGCACTCCGGATGCGAGTCCTGACGAATACTCCCCATGCTAATCCAGGTCCACGCCCCCAAGACCACAATCACAAGGGGCATGCCCACTTCAAGACGGGAAACAGTCCAGTACGCCCCCACAAGAGCCAAGACCAACAGAACATTCCTCGAGCGAGATCCCACCGGAGCCAGTCCAAGGAACAGCGCAAGGCCGAAGATGATCTGGCACGCTGCGACCAGGAGATCGCGCCCCATCCCCGGGGCAACCCCAAGCGGCACGAGCGCGGGAGGAAGGAGCAGGGCCGAGAACAGTGCCAAGACGGCACAGATCGCCCGCGCGCCCAGCGCCCGGGCATACGATGCTCCGTCCGGGTAGTCCCCACGCTTGATCGGTCTTGTGATGTTCATTACTCCCCGCGGACTCATGACTGGCACCAAGGGCGTTTTACCCCTTCTCCCCGTTCTGGCTCTGTTCTTGTTCCTCAGAGCGCTTGGTCCTCAGCAGGTCTATCTTGAGCAGGACGATCCTGTAGTTCACGTACGCCCCCAGCGCAAAGACGCTGAGGGCGAGTAACAGCAGCGAAACGGGTCGCGGAGGGGTCACCCCAGAATCAGGCGGGATCGCTGTAAGGAGCTTGAGACGAGTGAGGAACAGGTACCCGGCAAGCGCCGCCAGGCTAACGAAGCCAAGAAGCGCCGAATTCCGTTGCCGCTGTAGCACGGCGAGATCGACGTCAAGCTCAGGTGGGGCGCGCCGAGAGGCAAGGTCCGCCCAGACCCAAACCGCCGCGCATGGACTCACCAACAGCGCGGCGCCCCACCAACCAGGAAGTACTTCGAAGAGCCAACCGACGGTCGCCGCAGCGGTTGCCACAAGCAGAAACACGAGAACGAATTTGCCGCGGCGTATCCTGCGCCCTCGATGGCGTAGCAGCCCGGCGCCTCCGCCGTAGACGACCACGAGTCCAAGAACAAGCGGGGAAGAAACGCGCAGGGGCCAGTCGTAGGCGACCACCAGCGTGAACAGCACGGCTCCAGCCGCGTAGTAGAGTATCTCCAGGGGTGCTATGAGTCTCCCGGCTGGCTTCTCCTCGCTGTTCATCCGTCCAAGCTCCACGCTGCGCCTTCGCCTTGCCCTGTCGCGCCTGCTCGCTATCGCCGCGAAACGGACGTGACCGTCGCTCCTAGTTCTCCTCAGTTTCCTGTTGGGGGGACTCGGATCCCCGAGTCTTCGGACCATCGTCTTCGCTCGGTTCGCCTTTGGCCACTGGATCACATGGGGTATCGCCTCTCAGCAGCGCGGCTTGCAGCATGCCCATCCGGTAGCGCAGGTAAGCAGCCGCAGCCGCCTGGAGCGTCACCAGAAGCAGAATGTACTCCTGAAGATGATTCCCCGTGTTCCCCGGCCGCGGGCGGTCTGCTGCGGGATGGAAGAGACTCAGACACACCACGACGAACACGCAGACGAGCAGGACAAAGAAAAGACGAGCACGTCTTGCCTGCTGCTTGATCGCTGCCAGATCGCCTGCCGCGGGGCGCTCCGGATGCCAGTGCCGAAGAATACTCCGCGTGTTGATCCAGGTCCACGCACCAAGGACCACAATCACAAGGGGCATACCCACGTCAAGACGGGAAACGGCCCAGTACCCTCCCACAAGGGCCAAGACCGACAGAACATTCCCCGAGCGAGATCCCACTGGAGCCAGTGTGAGGAAGAGCGCAACGCCAAAGATGATCTGGCACGCTGCGACCAGGAGATGGCGCCCCATCCCCGGGGCAACCCCAAGCGGCACGAGCGCGGGAGGAAGGAGCAGGGCCGAGAATAGTGCCAAGGCGGCACAGATCGCCCGCCCGGCCAGCGCCCGGGCATACGACGCTCCGTCCGGGTAGTTCCCACGCTTGATGCGTCTTGTGATGTTCATTCCGCACTCCCCGCGGACTCATGACTGGCACCAAGGGCGTCCTATCCCTTCTCCCCGTTCTGGCTCTGTTCTTGTTCCTCAGAGCGCTTGGCCCTCAGCAGGTCCATCTTGAACACGACAAGGGCGTAGTGGACGCACGCGCCCCCGGCAAGGATGATCATCACAAGTGTCAGGAGAGTCCGCGAAAACGCTCCTTCGAGGAGGGAAACCCTTCGCTCAACAGTCGCGGCGGCGCTGGGAAGGGACCAAAGGCAATTCAGAAGGAGTATGCCGGCGGGTACCGAAAAACCGACGACAGTGAGCAGAGCGAAGTTCCGTTCACCCCGCAGCTTCTCGAGGCTCACCGACTCGGGCGGGTCCTTCCGGGACCTGAGATCGGCCCAGACGAATAGTCCCGCCAGGGGTACGACCACCAGCAGCCCTGCCCCCCAGTGAGCGCCGAGATCCCCTAACCAAGCGCCGACTGGCAGCACGCCCACCAGGATGAGCGCAACACAGAGATGTTTACGATTCGGGCGTAGACGAGCGATACGCATGTGCAGGAGCATAGCCCCAACCACGTAGGCCCCCATCAGTGCGGCCAGAAGGGGAAACGGAATACGCGAATCCCACTCAGATCGCGTTATGACCACTAGGAGGACCAAGCCACCCACCCAGTACAAGACCGAGAGTGGTGAAATAAACCTGCGCGACGAGGTCTGCTCCCTGGACGTCCTCCCAAGCACAGGACTGCTCCTTTAGTTCACGGTGTTGCGCCCACCACGTTTGGCTCCCGGGGACGCCCGACGATCAGGCCCTGAGCCCTCGATTCGTCCGTGCGGCCATACGGCAGCGCCTACCCAGACGTTGCTGAGGTCGCCGAAACTGGCGCTACGGTGAGCTCTCGACGCACGCATTGAACTCGGCCTGAGCAGCTTCACGCGCCGCCTTCGCGGCATCGTAGGTGGTTTGGGCCGCATCCTTGTCGGTCTGCCGCGCGTCGGCGACATCCTGTTTCTGCTTGACTACCGCAGCTTTCGCGTCCCTGTCCTCTCTCGCCTCGACAAGGGAGCTGTCGTTCTTCATCAGACAGGACCCTCCCGACCAACCCAAGACGCCCAAGAGACACCCCATCGGCGAGCTGGCGCCAAGGGCGTCCTACTCCTCTTCCCCGTTCTGGCGCTGTTCTTGTTCCTCAGAGCGCTTGGCCCTCAGCAGGTCTATCTTGAGGACGACGATCCGGTAGTTCACGTACGACCCCACCGCAAGAACGCTGGCCCCGAGTAGCAGCAGCGAAAGGGCTGGCGGAGGGGTTACCCCAGAGTCAGGCGGGATCGCTGTAAGGAGCTTGAGACGAGTGAGGAACAGGTACCCGGCAAGCGCCGCCAGGCTAACGAAGCCAACAAGAGCCGAGTTGCGTTGCCTCTGCAGCACGGCGAGATCGACGTTGAGCTCAGGTGGGGCGCGCCGAGAGGCAAGATCCGCCCAGACGCAAAGCGCCACACATGGACCCACCAACAACGCGGCGGCCCACGAAGCAGGAAGCGCTCCGAGTACTTCGAGAAGGCACCCGACGGTCATCGCAACGGTGGCCATGAGCAGAAACACGAGAACGAATCTGGCGGGGCGTATCTTGCGCGCCCTTCGGCGTAGGAGTACGCCGCCGGCAGCGTAGACAACCATCAGTCCAAGAAGAAGCGGAAAAGGAACGCGCAGGGGCCAGTCGAAGGCCACTATCAGCGTAAGCAGCACGGCCCCAGCCGCGTAATAGAGCACCTCCAGCGGTGCTATGTGTCTGGCAGCAGGCTTCGCCTCACCGTTCATTCGTTCAAGCTCCACGCTACGCTCGGATCTCCGGCAGGGCCAGGCGAACGAAATCCCTTTATCATCGTAATCCGATCGTCGAATTCTGCCAGCCCCTGGACCGAAACACCGCTGAGGCGAGGCGGGCTCACTCTACCAGCCGCCATACCCCATGCACTCGTCGAATTCCTGCTGAGCAGCGGACCGTTCCCCCTTCGCGCTCCTATACTCGGCTTCCCTGTTCTCCTCCACGATCTCCCATCCGCAGACGACAATCCCTGCCCAGTCAACATCGTTTTTCGCAGCGTCCCTTGTTGCCTTCGCCGCGGCGTGGGCAGCCTGTGCCAGTGCGAGCGATCCCTGTGCTGCAGAGAGGGCTTTCTCTGCGCCCCACAACACGAGGGTAGCCAGCGCCAGCTCCCCATAGAGGGGTGGGAGGGCCGCCTTGGATGCCGGATCAGGGGACACGAGAGCAATACCAATCAGAATCATGAGCGCAGCAACCGCACCAGAGGCCACACCGAAGGCAACAATAGCCGCCTTGTGGTTCTTCTGTGCGATGGCCAACTCCGTCTCCGCGGCAGACAGCGCCGCCTCGGCCAGCTCCAGAGCCACTACGGCCGCGTCGTAGGCCTCCCAGGCCTTTTTCAGTTCCTTTTTGGCCTCTTCCCATGCCGCCTTGGCCAAGGCTTCCTTCATTATGGCGGCCTGTAGGGCGTTCCATTCGGCCGTGCAGTCGGAGCCGGTCCAGGCGTGGGCGGTTCTGACGCCCAGGAACTGGGCGCCTAGGAACTCGATGCCCGGTGGGGCATAGAACATCATGCCAAGGCACAGTACGCCTGCCAGCAATCGTCCACGTAACGAACGCATGCGAGTGTGCTCCTAGTGTTCCATCTCCGTGAGCCCCAAGTCGCTGTTTCGTCCGCCCTGACCGGCGGCCAAGTCCTACGGCTCGGCCTCCAACTGGAAATCCACATTCGATGTCGTACCGCCAGCGGACACGACCACATCGGTGATCTGGCCCGTCTGGAATCCCTCAGCCACGGCCGTCACCGTGTAGGTTCCGGGCATCAACCAGTCCAATTCATAGCTCCCGACCTCGTCGGCGATCGCACACTTCATGGTCAGCCCCTCGCCGTAGCAGGCCACAAACGTGCCGGGAATGGGGGTCACGCCGTCGGACTCGTACACTGTGCCGGTGATCTTGCTCGCCGTTGAGCCGAGCGAGAAATCGATGCCCCCGGTGGTCTGGGCAGCAGTGACCGCAACGTCGGGGGTGGAGTCTCCGTCGTGGCCGTCTGCGTCGACGCAGACGATGTACGTGCCGGCGGCCAGATGGCCGAGCGCGTACACCCCGTCCTCGTCGGTCATCGCGGCCGGGGCCAGCCAACTGCGATCGGCGTTGGGGTCCATCGCGACAACGACGGCGCCCGCGATGGGCGCGCTCAGTGTGTCGGTCACGACGCCCGAGATCGCACCCTCGGGGGTGAGTGTGAAGTCATGTCCCGTGGTCTCTCCTTGTGCCACCTCGATCCCGATCAGCTTCGGGGCGAAGTAGCCGGGGGCCTCCAGGCTCACCTCGTACGTCCCGGGCGGGAGGCGCGTAAGCGTGTAGTCGCCGTTGGAGTCGGTCGTGGTTTCGTACAGGGAGAGGGACCCCTCAGCCCCCAGTGCTTCCTTGCCGATGATTCTCTCGGCACGCCTGACCACGCCAAGCGGGCTCGGGGACGACCCACCTCCGAGCAACAGGAGACGCTTGAGGAGCCTGATCGGCCTACGGACAGGCCGGGTCGGGGCGGCCTTGGCGTTCGAAGCCGCCCCACACGCACAGGCGTAGTCAGACGCTATGGCCCTGACGAGGGCGCCTTCCACGGCGGGCGACACGCTGCCCGAGATGGCACCGGCTGGTGCAACCAAGTTCACAGGCGATGTCGTCTGACCGGTGGTCACAGCCACGCCGGAGGTCCGCGCCACCTCGTTGCTGAAGGTGTTCGGCTCGCCGGTCCCTACGGATGCGACGACGGTGTAGTCGGTCCCCGGAGGGACGTTGCGCAGGATGTATGCCCCGTTCGGGTCAGTAGTTACAAAAGGCAAAGCTCTTCCTTCCGAGACCTCGAGGATCGTGACGAAAGCGTCTGCGATCGGCGTTGTGCCGTCCGATTCCACAACGCTGCCGGCGATCATTCCCGCCGGTGCGGCCGTGAAGTTGACGTTCGGTGTGGTCTGGGCTTCCTCAACCACTACGTCCGGTACGGCGTCGAAGGAGTGGCTCAGAGAAAGCACCGTGACTGTGAAGGTGCCCACCGGGACGTCCTTGATGGTGTACGCCCCATCTGCATTGGGCTCGGCTGTGAATGTGCCCTCCGGACCACAGTCCACGGCAACGCAGACCTCGTTCGGGTCGATCGGTTGGGCCTGCGAATCCTCAACACGTCCGCTGATTCCCCCGACTGAGATGGCTGCAAAGTCGATGCCCGACGTGGTTGCCCCCATGGCTACCGCCACGCCCTCATGAGATGTGAAGGAAGCTTCCAAGGAGTGGGCCTCAACCGTATACGTGCCCGCCGGGACATTCTCGATCAGGTAGTTGCCTTCAGCGTCGGGCCCGACCATGAGCAAGACGCCGGAGCTGCACTCGGTCCAGACGTGGACTCGGTTGGGTTCGAGGGGCTCGCCGCCAACGCCGGTCACGCGCCCGCAGATCCGCCCTTCGAAGCAAAGATCATAGAAGTTTACCACTGTGGTGACGCCGGATTGGACCTCGATCCCTGTGACGACCTTCACCGCGCGTCTCGGTGCTGTCACCTGAACGTCATAGGTCCCCGGCTCGAGCCCAGAAACCAGGTACGCCCCCGGAGCGTCAGGGCGGACTCCTCCTGTCATTGCCGACCCCGTGATCTCGCCATCCTGCAGGGCGAAGACGAACGCGCCCCGGATGGGCACGATTGCGTTCGGCTCGTTCGGATCTGGGAAGCCTACGACGCCTCCGATGCCCGTCGTTTCGTTCGGCTCATTCGGGTCGTTCGGATCGGACGCCAACCCGGCCAGGGCCGTCACCACCGGTTTGGCGAACTGGGTGGGTCCGTAGGCAAGGGAGGCCACCGCAGCGGCGGCCAGAATCGCAATGAAGCCAGTTACGCATACGCGCGCAGTCCAAGCGTGCATTTTCATGATCCTGGTACCTAACTCTTGCCCGCCATAATAGCGACAAGACATAAGAAAAGGAGACTTATTAAGAGCCCGTCGCTTTTTGTTTGCTGCAACTCGTGGATCTACTATGAATCGTACGGATGCCGGCGCAACCGGACAAGGGGTCAATTTGCGTTTTTTCTACCTGTTGGGTCAGGCGTAAGGACCCCCTGAAGACCGCGCCGCGTCTGCTGGGGTTACTCCAGCCTCCGGGCCAGTTGGGCCAGCCACTCGTCGACACCGGTCTTGGGCACGTGGAGCGTGTGGCGTGTCATCTGTTGGTTGGGGTAGCCGCCGACGTCGTCTTGGCTGTCGATGATGCGGCCCTTGCGGGCGCGTAGCTGGCGGATGATGCGTTTGTCGATTTCGTCGCGGTCCTTCGGCCGGGCGCCGACGTGTTTGCCTACGAGCTCGACGACCTCACGGGCCGGCAGGGGCTCGAGACCGTCTGGCCAGACGGGGGGCTTCTGGAGGATGTTGACCCGGCCGGCGGTCAGGGCCACCGGTTTGCCGTTGCGGTCGACGTTGACGTTGTCCTTCATGTGGACGTCGCCCCGGCCGGCGACCAGGGCCAGGCCCGCACGCGTGTCGGCGCCGTGCATCATGACGTCGCCGACGACGCTGATCTTGCAGTTCTCGGGCTTGACCTTCGCCTTTCGCCACTCGCCGTCGGCGTAGTTGACCTGGATGCCCGCATGGCCGGGGTTGTAGATGACGTTGTTGACGACGACGCCCGTCGTGAACGCCTTGAAGTACGGATTGCGGCCGACGTTGTGGGCGTACAGGTTGCCGATGATGGCGATCTTGCGGCAGTTGTCGTGGATGAGCGACCCCTTCGAGTGCGGGCCCTTGGCGTGGGATGAGTCATCGAGCCCTTCGGCGATGATGCAGTTGCTGAAGGTGATCTGGTGGGACGTGGCTGCGGGGCCTTGGTCGCGCGGCCCGGAGGCGCTCAGGTTCTCGTCCACGGCCCAGGTGACCGAACAGTGATCGATCACGATGTGGTGCGCATTTGCGCCGGCGGTGGAGATGCCGTCGGGTTCCCAGCCACTCCGCTTCGGCCGACCGGCATCGCCGGGACGAACTCGGATGTGTTGGATCAGGACGTCGTGCGTCGTGATGTAGATCGCGCCGCGGATGACGGTGATGCCCGGCGAGGGGGCCGTCTGGCCGGCCACGGTCAGGAAGGGCTCGGCGATCTGAAGGCTCTTCTTGTCGAGGTCGATCACGCCGCCGACCTCGAAGACGACGATGCGTCGTCCCTTGGCTTTGAGGGCGTCGCGCAGCGACCCGGGGCCTTCTGCGTTCAGGTTCGTGACGCGGATGATCTTCCCGCCTCTGCCCGCCGGTGATCGAACGCCGAAGCCCTTCGCGCCCGGGAAGACAGGGGGTGTCTGCTCTGCGAGCAGCGCCTCTGCGCCGACCATTGCGAATGCCGTGACGAACACGGGAACGGCCTGTCTGTTCATCCGTTTCTCCTTGCGGTGACTCGTTCGAGATGTTACCCCAAGCCGGAGCAGATGTCACAGCGCTCAGGGGCGCTCGGCTACCCATTGACGACTGGCCGTGGCGGAGGTACTGTCCGGACATCCGTTCGTTCGGACGGTTTGGCGCTTCTTCCGACGGAACTCGATCTTACAGGAAAGGGGTCTTGAGATGGCGCGGGTATCTCGGTTTACATTGCTCTGGGGTGCTGGACTGGCCAGCGCGTTGCTCTTCATGTTGCCAGCCAACACGGGTTGTCAGTTCCTCTTGTTTCCCCCGAACCGTGGCGGGGTTGATGGATGTCAGACGCTGCCGCAGACGATCGACAGCGACATGGTCTTAAGGGCTGGCTGCTATGTCGCCGAGAAGAACGTGGTCATCACCGGCGGTGCGACGCTGACCATCGAGCCGGGCGTGACGATCAGGTTCAAGAAGGATTCCGGGATGACGGTCTTGAGGCACGGCCGGCTGTCGGCCGTCGGCACGGCCGGGAGCCCGATCGTCTTCACGGGTGAGCAGGCGACGTCCGGCTTCTGGAACGGTCTGCATTTCAGCGACACGAACTCCTCGGCCAACAAGCTCGAGTACGTGACGATCCAGTATGCCGGCGCATACCCGTTCTTCGGCTGGGAGTTTGCACGGGCAAATCTCGTGCTGAGCGGGGTGGGCAACTCCCCGACGAAGATCAGCGTCAAGAACTGCACGTTGCGGGACAGCGCCGGTTTCGGGTTCTTCATCAACCCGAACGTTGACCTTACGAGCTTCGCCGGCAACACGGTGACGGCCAACACCACCGGTGCTGGCTATACCTATGCGTCCGTCCTGGGCTCGCTCGACAACACGAGCTCCTACAACGGCAACGCGATCGACATCGTGCGCGCCAGCGGGAACAGTGTGGAGACGGACCAGATCTGGCCGGCGATCAACGCAGACTACGAGTTCGTCACCAGCACGACCGTCCATGCCGTACTGACGATCGAACCGGGCGCGCGGCTCGTCTTCGGCCAAGAAGTGGGATTCACGGTGCTGCGCGGGGGCGTGCTCTCGGCGATCGGGACAGGCGCCAAGCCCATCGTCTTTACGGGCAAACTGACGGTTCCCGGATACTGGAACGGGCTGTACTTCAGCTCCTCTGAGTCTCCGCTCAACCGGCTCGAGAACGTGACCCTCGAGTATGGGGGCGGATACGAGTTCTTTGGCTGGGACACCGCACGGACCAATCTCGTGGTGAAGAACTCGCAGCTCCAGGTCACCAGCTGCAAGATCCAGCAGAGCGCAGGCTGGGGCGCATGGGTGGGCAACGACGCGGCCGTGAACGTGGACTTGGAGACGGCCAACACCTATGCGGGCAACCTGGCGGGCAACGTATATCGCCAGCCATAGGGCGGGCGCGCATGCGCATCGCTCCCGGTGGCACGGACGAGGATTCACACAACGCAGCAGACAGCTTAGCGGATGATCGGGGGCCGCGTTGCGCCGGGGCGCTCGTCGCGGTGCTTGGGTGCGGCTTCGTAGAGGGCCTTGAAGAAGGGGATGAGTTCCCCCCGCGTGCCCTTCTTGCGCAGCTTGAGGAGCAGGTCGTCTTCGAGTTCCTTTTGTTGCTGCTTGACGAGCTTCTCTTCGATGATGGGCTGGGCCTCCAAGAAGGGGATGACGCGTTTCTCGAACCGCTTGCCGGCCTTGATCAACAGAAGCCCCTCGTCGTGCCGGAGGATGTCGCTGAGCTGGCCGGCCTCGAGCTCGAATAAGGCCTTGGCGGCCCGAGCCCATCGGCCGGTCAGGCCGCCTTCGGTCACGGGGCCCCAGACGCCGCCCTTGCTCGCGTTCGGTCCGAACGAGTAGCTCCGGGCGACCGCCTCGAATGGAATGCCGCTGGTGAGTTCCTGGCGCGCCCGCTCCATGTGCTGAACGGCGGCGCGACGCGCCTCGATGCGTCGCCGCCCGCGAAGCTTCGGCCACAACGCCTCCCGATCCTCCGCCGACCCGCCCTCCAGGAACTTCCAGTAGGGGACGTCGATCAGGAACATCTCCATACGCAGCGGCTCGGTGAACTCCTCCGGGTGCTTCTGGTAGTACTTGAGCAGTTGGCGACGCGTCGGCGGGCGGACCAGGGGCAGGAACTTGTCGGTGAGGTACCGCCTGACCACGATCTCCCGGCGGATTCGTCTGCGGATGTCCTCGCGGTCCTGACTGTGCTCCTCCAGGTAGGCCTGGTATCGCGAGAACCGTCCGTCGAACTCGGCGTTGATGCGGTTCTGCTCGGTTTCGTCGACGGCCTTGGTGATCGCGGGCTCCATCTCGTCGGGGATCTCCTTCTTCGCCTCCCCGTAGGCGAGCACCTGATCGATCAGAAGGACCACGCGGCGTTGCAGTTCGGTCCGCCGCAAGTTGACGTACTCACCCCGTGACATCTCCTTGGCCGCCTTCTCCAGCTTGGTCCACAGCGGGTCGAGCACCTCCTGAACGGAGATCACGTCGTCGTTGACGAACAGGACCGGGTTCTCGACGCTCTGGCCCAACTTGTAGCGAGACCGGGATCGTCTGCTCGTCGCCCGCTTTCGGGGTTTGGACCATTCCTGGCGGCCGGCCGGGCCCGACGCGGCTTGGCTCGTCGCCGGGCGCGACGCCGCCTGGCCATTCTTGCGGGTGCCGCCTCCTTCCAGAAGGTCCGCGTCCAGGAACTCCTCGTCCGGATCCTCTTCCAGGTCGTCATCGTAAGCGGCCGGCTCGGGAGCGGGCTTGGGCTTGCGCCACCAATCCCAACGGGGGTTCTCACAACCCCACATCAGGACGGCACCTGCCAGAAGCGCCAGGATCGTCGAACGGGTCATCCACATGTTACGTGCGACCTCACGGGTTCCTTCCTCAGCAAACGCAGCAGAATGGTCAGCAACGTCGGCGGCTCGAGGTAGTTGGGAGGCAGCCGCCAGTGCAGCGTCTGGTGGTCCGGCATCCGCACCGTGCCGCTGGCCCCCTCGAACAACTGATCCATCAAGCCCATGTTGTCCACCGAGAAGATCAGATCCGGTGGTTTCTTGATGATCGACTGGACCCGCCACTCGCTGGCCAGAACTCGGACCTCGGCCAGATCGAGCAGCGTCTGCACCTGCGGCGGGTACGCCCCGAACGCGTCCTTCAGGTCGGTCTGGAGCTGCGTCAGCTCCTCGGGGGTCCGGCAGCGAACCAGCCGGCGGTAGATCTCCATGCGCTGCCGTTCGCTATCGATGTACCTGCGGGGGATTCGCGCGGTCACGTCCAGCTCGAGGTGGACCGGCTGGGGCTCCTCGACCTCCTCGCCCCGCTGCCGCTTGACGGCCCGCTCGAGGAGCTGGCAGTACATCTCGTAGCCGACTGCGGCGATGTGTCCGCTCTGCTCGGCGCCGAGCAGGTTGCCCGCTCCCCGGATTTCCAGATCGCGCATCGCGATTCGGAACCCTGCGCCCAGTTCCGAGTACTCCTCGATGGCCTTGAGCCGCCTGGCGCCCGACGGCGTGATCGTCTGCTTGCGGTTCAGCAGCAGGTAGCAGTAGGCGCGGTGCTTGTACCGTCCGACCCGCCCGCGAAGCTGGTGCAAGTCGGCCAGCCCGAATCGATCGGCGATGTCGATGAAGATCGTGTTGACGTTCGGGATGTCGATCCCGCTCTCGATGATCGTCGTGCAGACCAGCACGTCCGCCTCGTGACGCACGAACCGGAGCATGACCCTCTCCAGCTCGTGCTCGTTCATCTGCCCGTGGCCGACCACGATGCGGGCCTCCGGCACGATCTCCTTGATCTCCGCCGCCACCGCCTTGATGTCGCGGACCAGGTTGTGAACGAAGTAGATCTGACCATCGCGGTTCATCTCGCGGAGGATGGCGTTTCGGATCAACTCCCGATCCCAGTGGCGGATCTGCGTGACGATGCTGCGCCGGTCGACGGGGGGCGTGGCCAGCGAGCTGATGTCGCGCAGTCCCAGCATGCTCATGTGCAGCGTGCGGGGGATGGGCGTGGCCGTCATCGTCAGGACGTCCACCGTTGCCCGCATCTGCTTGAGCCGCTCTTTGTGCTCCACGCCGAAGCGCTGCTCCTCGTCGATGACCACCAGCCCCAGGTCGGCGAACTTGACGTCCTTGCTCAACAGCCGATGCGTGCCGATCAGGACGTCGAGCTGCCCCTTCCGCGTCCGCTCGACGATGTCCTTCTGCTCGGCCGGCGTGCGAAACCGGCTGAGACACCGGATGACGAACGGATAGTCGGCCATCCGCTCGCTGAACGTCTGGTAGTGCTGCTCGGCCAGCACGGTGGTCGGCACGAGCACCGCGACCTGCTTGCCGTATTCGACGCACTTGAACGCCGCCCGGCCGGCCAGCTCCGTCTTGCCGTACCCGACGTCGCCGCACAGTAGCCGGTCCATGGGTCGCGGGCGCGTCATGTCCGTCTTGATGTCGCCGCCGGCGGTGAGCTGGTCCTCGGTCTCGGTGTAGATGAAGGACCCTTCGAACTCCCGCTGCCATTCGGTGTCGCCGGGGAACGCGACACCCTCCTCGCTCTCGCGCATGGCCTGGATGCGGAGCAGTTCGCTGGCCATATCGTGGACGGCCTCGGCCACCTTCTCCTTGGTCTTCTTCCACCGCGTGCCGCCCAGCTTGGACAGCGACGGCCGGACCGGCCCGGCACCGACATACTTCTGCACCAGGTCGATCTGCGAGACCGGCACGTGGACCACGGCGCGATCGGCGTACTCCAGCGACAGGAACTCCTCGCTCTTCCCGCCGTCGCCCTTGCGAAGCGTTTTCATGCCCCGGAACCTGCCGATGCCGTGGACGACGTGGACCACCAGGCTGCCCGGCTCGAGATCGGTCCAGGCGTCAAGCTGGCGCGCGGCGATCGCCCGGCGGATCCGACGGCGCTGTCGGTACCGGCCGAAGACCTCGTGATGGCCCACCACGACGACCTTGCCCGGGTTCCAGCAGAACCCGTGATGCACCAGCCCAATCTCGATGTGCAGGGAGGGCGGGATCTGGCCCGCCGACTCCGGACCAGGCACTTCGTCTTCCGTCGTCTCGGCCTTCGTGGCCTCGACGACCATCTCCTTTAAGCGCTTGCGTTCAGCCTCGTTGTCGCAACAGACATGGATCGTGTGCGTCCGGGCCAGATCACACAGCTCTCGGACGGCTTCGTCGGCCTTATGCTCGAAACGCTGGACGCTTTCGACCTGAAAGCGGAACGCATCGGCCCCGGGCGTCGGAGCGAAGCGCGACAGGTGCAGCTCGGCGAACTCCGCGGCACGCTTGAAGACCGACTCGGCCGTAAACATGCCTTCCTGTCGGTCGAGCCGGTGGAGGAACGTCCGCCCCAGCTCTTGGACCTCGGCGGGCTCGGCGACGGCGACGATCGTCTCGGGCGGCAAGTAGGTGAACAGGCTGGTGGTCTGATCCGTTCGAAGCTCAGCGGGTGGTGCGGCATCATCGGCCTGGCCCGCCTTCGGGGATCCCCCGTGTGCCTCGCCGCCGGGCATGCCGGGCAACCGCGCCACGTCGAGCTGACGTGTGCTCCGCTGCGTGCCGATGTCGAACTGGCGGATCGACTCGACCTGATCGCCGAACAGCTCGATCCGAATCGGATCGACGTCGCCCGGGGGGAACACGTCCACGATGCCGCCGCGGACGGCGAAGTCGCCGGGCGACTCGACCATGTCCAGCCGCTCGTACCCGTGCTCTTGCAGCCAGACGGCCAGGGCCCGCGGATCGTGCTCGCGCCCGACCGTGATCGGAAGACTATTGGCCTCGAGGGTCTCGGGCGTCAGCACGGGCTGCATGACGCCTTGGATCGGCGCGACGACGATGGCCGGGGCCGGCCCGTCGGGGCCTGGGAGCACCCCCCCGTAGTCCCGAAGCAGCGCGCACAGCCGCAATCGCTCTGCGGCGATTTCGTTGCTGGCCGGACCCTCGTCGGGCAAGGATTCCCACGCGGCGAACAGCTCGCCGGACCGACCGGTGGCGGTTTCGATGTCGTCTCGGGCTTCGTCAGCTTGGTCGAGATGGGCGGTGATGTACAGGAGCGGGCGGCGAAGCGATTGGGCGATCAGTCCCGCCAGGATGGGCGCAAACGATCCCCAGAGTCCAACGACCGAGCATACCCCCCTGTCTTTCTCCAGCCGATGGACCAACCGACAGAACGTCTGATCTCGGGTGATCCACTCGATCACCAGCAACCTCGACGCGCATCCTACCAGACCCCGGCCCCCCGGGCTACCCCGCCTGAACCCCTCGCGCGATCGGGACGCAGGGACGACCCCCTCAGTCGGTTGTCGGAGGCCTGGCCATCACGACGACGGGGCCGGCCACGCTGGCGAATTCCTTTTCCACCCCGTAGCCGTGCCGCTCGTAGATCCCCCGGGGATAGCCGTCCCGGGCCGCTTCGAGGTAGACGCCCTTCAGTCCGCGGGATGCGGCATGCTCATCGATGCGGTTCAACAGCGCCGTGCCGTACCCACGGCCGAACACATCCGGCCGCGTGCCCAGGATGCCCAGCCGGAGCTGGTCCGACCGCAGGGGGGAGTGCTCCCGGAACTCCCGATCGAACTGTATCAACACGCGGGTACGGCGCCATCCCAGTCGAAACGCCAGGGGCAGCCCGCGGACGACGATCGGCCAGAACGACATGTCCTTGCCCGGTCCCTGACAGACCGCGACGCTGCCGAGCCCTCCTTCATCGCGAATGCCGAGGAGGATCGAGTCGGGGTTCTTCAGCATCTCCGGTACGATCAGGTCGTACATGGTCCGGAGGTGTCTGACGTCGTCCCCCAGGAGTCTGCGGGTGTCCGGGTCCGTCGAGAAGGCAGCCGCCAGGACATCGTTCGCTTCGGCCAGATCCGAGAGGACCTCGATGGGGGGGACATCCATGGATGGCTCCAGCTTGACACTTTGGGTCATGTTCCGGCCTACGGTTACCGTCTGCCAGAAACGGGAATCCTCCCGCTCGAGACGCTAGCGCGGTGCCGGCTGTGATGACGGTGCGGACATTATGTCACGCCACTTCTTGCGGTGCGCCGGCAGGTTCTCTCTGGTGATCACAATCGGCGGAGCGTAGTAGTCCCGGGTCGGCACCGCACTGAGGCTCAATAGTTGATAGCATGCCTGTAGGGCGCGATACCCCAGGTCTTCCCAGTCCACGCCCACGAGCGCATCGATGCGCCCCGCCTCGAGGAGGTGGAAACCGCCCGGGTGGGCCCCGCAGCTGACGATCTTGGCCGCGCCGTGTATGAGCGGTTTGTCTGCGGGCAGGTCGTCTCGCAGCCAGTCTCCGATCAACGCCCATCCGCCGAGATTGGGATACCGCTCGCTTGTTTCGTAGAGGAACTTCAGAGCCTGCTTCCGCTTGCCCAGGCAATCAAAGTCGCGCAGGACCGTCACGTGTGCGTTACGTCTCCATTCGCTGGTCAGCCCCTTGTGACGCAGATCTGAGCGTCTGTCCCCACGATTGTCGTGCACGACCATCACCGTGCGTCGGGATTCGCACGCCGCTGCCAGCGTTTTGGCGACGGCGGCGCCGACGGCCTCTTCGTCCGGTCCAACGTAGAGATGGCGGCGCGCCTGGAGGGTATCGTCGCCGACGAGCACGACATGTAGGTTGCTGGCTCTCAGCTTGTTGATGGGTTGGACCAGGGCGTCGGCGTGGATGGCCAGAATACAGACGGCCTGCGGCGGGTCCCGGCGTCCGAGCGCTTGCAGTGCGGTCTCCTGGGCCACCGGCGTGGCCGACCGCGGGAGGATTTTCCTCAAATCCAATCCGGTGACCTCGTTCGAGAACCGCGTGGCGCCTGCCCGAACCGCTTGCCAGGTCGGATCATCGTTCTTCGTTCCGACCAACGCGATCGCGAAGCGCACCTCTCGCGTCTCGAGAGGTTGACGTCTGCCGCAGGCAGGCAACAGCACCAAAAGCATGATCGCAAGCCGGCCCAGCAATCCGCCCGTCGATGTTTCCGCCGTCAGATGCATCGGGTCCCCATGTCGCGACACCCAAACGACCCCCGCCAGCTTTGTCTCATTAGTTTAAATCGCATACATTGCGGTCTCAACACGCTGCTCAGCGAATGACGGTCGAGCGCACCATGCCCCGGCGGAGACGCCAGAATGCTGACCATGAGACGGGCCAAGGCGACCGAGTATCGACAGGTGCTGCGGTTCCTCGCCAAGCAGTACAACACCACGACCGGCGCTTTCGGCGGTATGTCTCACATCTACGCGCCGCAAGCGTCGACCATGCGCCAGACCTATCTGGCGGTGCAGGACGGCGAGTGGGTGGGAGCGTATGGCATCTTCTCTCGGCGGCTGCGCGTCGGCGTCGCCGAGCTGGCTGCCTCTGGGATCGGCGGTGTCTGTGCCCGCCGGGACCGCCGCCGCCAGGGCATCATGACCTTCATGGTCCAGACCGGGGACCAGATCATGCGTCGGGCGGGAATCGACGTCGCCGGTCTCGGTGGCGATCGGTTTCGGTATCGCACGTTCGGTTGGGACGGCGGCGGGCGGCGGTACGAGTTCCGCCTGACGAAACGGTGTCTGGATCGTTGTCACGTCGAGCCCGGTCCGGTGCGGGTCTGCCGGCCGAAGACGGACTTTCCTCGTCTCCGGCGGGCGCACGACGCACTGATGTGCAGACTCGTCAGGCCCAAGGCGTATTTCCAGCGGGTCATCGGCCGACCCGGCCGTCGCATCCTCGTCTCCGACCGACCGGGTAGGTTCGCGTATGCCATCTACGCGCGGCCGGATCGCCTTGTAGAGGTGGCGGGTCATCCCGACGGCGTCGGCGCCATCGCGTGGCGCCTGCTGACCCGTCATGATATCGACAGCGTCACCGTCGACATCGGCCCGGAGGACAGCGAGCTGTTCCGATGGCTGGTGCACTGCGGGGAGCACGCCAGGCCCGTCTTCACGGCCAGTTGGCAGATCAGGATCCTCGATCTGGCCTCGACACTCCGCAAGCTCCTGCCCGAGATCCGTCGGCGTGCCCCGCGGGGGATGCGCGACGGGCGTGTCACGCTGATCATGCGCGACAGCGGCCAATCGGCCACGCTGGGGTACGGCCGGCGTTTCGCCGTCGAAGACCGCGCCAGCAGGACGCGGTTGTCTCTCAGCGACGCCGAGATGGCCCGGCTGATCCTGGGGCCGTTCCCGCTGGCCGAATCGTTCGGCTTGTCGGGCCGGCTGGCGGATCTCGACCACCTGCTGCCCGTTCCCTGGCACTGGCCCAGTCTGGACCGGGTCTGAAGGGGTGGCGTCGTAGCGAGGCAACTCCGCGCGTAGGAAGACACCTACCTGGATCGCGACCGCTCCGCGATGAGCTCAGCCAACAGGTCGGGGCGGTCGGTGAGGATGCTGTCGGGGTTCAGGTCGAGGGCCTGCTGGATCGCTTGCCGCGAGTTGGGGGTGTGGATCTGGAAGTAGATGCCCTTGGCCTGCATCGCGCGGATCTCGGCCGGGGTCACCTTGAACCGCGAGAGCATTTCGCGCATGAGCGACAGGACTTTTGCCTTCGGTTGATAGTCAGCCCACTGCTTGCCTCCGCTCCGAAGTTTGCCCAGCATTGACAGGCCGCCCAGGAACTCGTGGCAGTACGCCAGTTGCGGCGCGATCCGCCGCGCCTGGAAGATCAGGCGCGAATCGAAACTGGCCAGCAGTACGCGATCCTCCGCGCCGGCCTGCCGGATCACGCGCAGCGTCGGTTCGGTGACGCCCTTGCACGGCTTCAGTTCGACCTCGAACCGCACGTCGGGCACCGCGGCCAGGGCCTCGGCCAGCGTCGCGATCTGCACGCCTTTTCCGCGATAGGGAAACGTCTTGCCGCGATCGGGGGTGAAACGATAGCCCGCGTCGAGCTTTTTGACCTCGGCCAGTGTCATCTCGGCCACCGGGCCAGTGCCATCGGTGGTCCGGTCGACGGTGTCGTCGTGCAACAAGACCACGTGCCCGTCGGCCGTGAGGCGTGCGTCGGTCTCGAGCAAGACGTCCGGCCAGCGCTTGGCCGCCGACCTGAAGGCGAGCAGCGTGTTCTCGGGCCAGAGCTTTGCCCCGCCGCGATGGGCCCCCAGCAGGAACGGCTTGGCGAAGAACGGCTTGTCCTTCGGCCGGCTCGACGTGGCCTCGGGTCGCTCTGCTCCCAGAAGCACGCACGGTAGGATGAACCACGTGACCAAAGCGCTGCAACGCATCGAACAGGATCCCATCAACGATCGCTCCTAGCAGGACGTTACCGCGAAACCGCATCGCCCGTCACACGGGCCTCAATCCACCGCCTGGGCGAGGAGCACGTTTTCGAACAGCTCGTCGAGCGTGGCCTGCTCGCCGCACTCGGGACATCGGGCCTCGCGCAGGCCCACCAGGCTGTAGCCGCACGTCAGGCAGACCAGCCGCTCCCTGACACTCCCGTCCACCATGAGCGCGTCGGCCGTGTGCGGCTGCCACATCCACGTCGTCACAACGAACCAGAGGCCTGTCAGCATGAGTGGGCCGGTGATCGACAGGGATTCCAGCCATGACGCGTCGAAGTCAGGCAGCGGGGCCAGCACGATCAAGAGCAGGTATCCACCCGCCAGCATCAGGCTTCGCCATACCAGGGGAGACGACCACCGTACCTTTCGACGCCACACCAGCCACCACCACAGGACGATGAACAGTCCGCACACGAAATGCACGATGGAAAGCGCCACCTGGTCCCCACTTAGCCCGAACTTCTGGAAGCTCTTCAAGCCGGTCTGCTCGAGTGCCAGTACCAGGACCACCCAGAGCCCGGGAATGAACGGGACCAGGCCCAGGCCATAGATCAGTCGAACCGCATAAGGAGGCATCGTCCGTTTCCTCCACCACACTGCCGCCCTGGCCAGTCCCCACCAGACGTAGGCCGTCGCGAAGACCCAAATCCCGCCCATCGCGCAAGACTGCCCGAACAGCAGTTCGCTCTCCATGCAGCCGGCGTCCCACAGCGGCTGCCACAACAGCAGGTGTGTCAGGAGGACGGCCGTCGTTCCTCCGACGCCTGCGATGCGCCGGAACGTCCATTCGATGAGTCGATGCCACAGGAAGAACGACGCCGCCACCACTTGGCTGGTTCCGATGAAGACCAACAGGAACACGTCGTCGTGGATGGGCGATTTCACACCTGCGTCGTCGAGGGCCAAGATCAGAATGGCCGTCGTGGCCGGGACGATCCACACCAACGACAAGGCGATGCACAGACGCAGCGGAATCCGGACGGGCTTGCTCGCCATCTCGACGGCAATTGTCGCCCGCCGGCGAATGCGCGGTCAAGGTACGCTGCGAGGCGATCCGCCGGCGGGCCGCTTGCGCGACCCCTCATCGACGATCAGGAGCCAGCCGCGGGCCGGGCTGACGGGGATCGCGTCGGACGGCTTGAACGACGCGGTCGGCTGGAACTTCGGAATCTCTGGCGCGAAGAGACTGGCCTTGTCGGCCTGAAGGCCTAGTGTGTTCCAATCGATCGTCAACCGGCAGTCGACGCGCGTCTTGGCCCAGCTGGCCAGCGAGATCAGGGATTTGCCTTCCTTGTGGTAGACGGTCGCCAGCACGTCCTTGCAGTCGGTCCTGACCGGGCAGGCCGGGTCCCAGTCGCCGTACATCGTCGCGTCCTGAATGCCGAACGCGTCCCAGAGCTTCCAGATCGCTCCCGGGTTCGCCCGGCCGTAGTAGCGGCAGGTCATGCCGTAGATCATGCCCCGCCACGGATTGCCGCCGCCCTGCAGCATCTCGCCGAACAGGCCGAACGGGATGCCCGAGATCTCAACGAGCCAGTAGTCGGGCGGCTCGTTGTAGTTGAATCCCTCGCCGAACCAGATGCTGTTGAGGTAGGGCATGTGCTCCATGTAGAGGTTTGCACAGTTCGCCCAGCCGGCGAGTCCGTTGAAGTGGTTCCATGAATGCAGATCGATGAGGCAGCCGGGCCGCTCGCGATCGAGCACCTTGCGGACGCGCTGCATGATCCGCCGGTCGTAACCGACGTCGTCCAGGTACACGCCGTCGATCTCGACGTTCCGCAGCAGCCATCGCAGGCCTTCGACGTAGTAGTTGTGCCAGCGCGACGCGCCCTCAGTGACGAGGGCGGCGTCGACGTCTCCGTCGCCGAACCAGTGGTGCCAGGCAGGGACATAGCCCGTGACGAGGTGCTCCTGCAGCCAGGCGTATCCCCCGCCGGGACCGTCGGCAAAGACGCGATCGCCCAACGCCCGCACCGCCCACATCTCGGCGATATGGTTCGACAACTCGCGGAGCGTGTAGTAGACCTTGGCCTTCATGCCCGCGTCGTGTGCGCGCTTCACGTACGCTGCCAGCTCGTCGGCCCGGAGGAACGGATAGTTGATGTAGGGATTGATGGCGTTGGCATGGTGGATGTTGATGATCTTCGCGCCGGCCTTCGCCGCCCTGTCCGGCGGGATGGTCGCGTGGTAGTAGCGCTGGTTCCAGTGATCCGGGTCGAGCGGCTTGACGGGCGTGATGAGCAGCGCGAAGTCGAACCGGAGCACCTGGCCCGGTTTCAGATCGCGCGGGCCGCTGTAGGCCCGGATCACGACGCGATCGCCGCCGACTTCGGTCACCGTGCACCCGCCCTTGCCGCCATTGTGCCACGCATCGGGCAGGTTGAGTCCCTGGCGTTTGAAGTGGACGTTGACGAGCGGCCAGTGGTAGTCGGCTGGCTTGAGCTTGCACTGCAGGCCGGCCTTCACGCTGCCGATCCACACGCTGTCCTGGTGGCGGTTTCGGTTCCATGTCCACTTCCATTCCGTGGGTCGCAGCCCGCCCTTGCGGCCCATGCCCATCATGTACGTGGCCGCGTCTCGCCGCAGCGGGATTTCGAGGCGGATGTCTTCTACTTTCGTGGGACGCTCGGCTTTCAGCGACACCTCGTAGTTGACGTATCCGTCGAACTCCATCGTCGCCCGGCACTGCAAAGCGAACGGAGCGCTTGATGCCTTGGACTCCCAGATCACGACTCCGGCGCTTCGCTTCACGATCCTGGCGGTACCGTCGAACGCGGCGGGCGGCGCGTCCGGTGTCTGAGCGATGAGCCTCACGGGCTCAGCCAGGATTTCGGTCCCACCACTGCGGATGCTGGCGGGGAATCCGCTCGGCGAGAACGTCAGGTCGCGCCCGAGACAGCAAACCGTCTGTCCGGCGACCCTCATGGGCGTATACGGGGCGACCACGTCGTCATCGATCCCCAGCGTGGAGTTCAGCCATCGCAAGCGCGAATGCCGCCAGGGCTCAGCATCGCCGGCGTCCTCGAGAACGTCCGGAGAGACCGATAACGCCAGCCGAACCTGTGTCTTCTTAGCGCCACTCGGCTGGAGAGCGATTGTCCCTTCATACTGTCCCGGAACGGCGCCCTCGGGGATCTGCACGCCGAGCCACAGCGCGCCCACCTTCCCCTGCTCTACCGAGAACGGTTGTTTCATGGGTCGTCCGTGGGAATCCACTCCGCCCAGGTTGAAGCAGGTGAAGGCGGAGGCAGGGATGCGTTTCCCTTGCTGGCGTGGCCTGAGGTCGCCGAATGAGACGGCTAGATCGCGAATCGGTTTGGTGACGGCGTACACGCCGATCTGGAAGACGTAGAACTCGCCCCGCTGTGCCTCGCCGCTGAATGTGGTTGTCGGGCCCCGCCGGATCCATCGTAGCGGCAGGTCGTCGCGCAGCCGGATTGGGTGGCTGCGGTCCTCGCCGAACAGCAGGTACGGCTTGCCCTCGTGTGCCGCCAGGAGTTGCTTGACCTCGTCGCCCGTGGCGATGACGCCCATCGGGTCGAACCGGTCGAATTCGCTACGGGCCTGGATCTCCAGGACCGCCGCATTCGGCAGCGATCGCCACTTGCCGTCAGGCAGCTGCGCCGGCGTCAAGCCGTGTCGCTGCAGCCATGCCGCTTCGGCCGTCGACCGGACGGGCAGGTACGTCACCTTGGGCATGGGCCGCCAACCCGAAACCTTGTAGGGCAGGTAGTAGACGTGGTACTCCCCCGGGCCGTGCTCGGGCTGGAAGGCCAGGTCACCCGATTCTCGGCTTATCCTGATGCGGGCCAGATTCTTGACGGGCGCCTCGTTCGTCGCGTGCAGGATCAGGATGTGCTTCTTGTCCGGGTTGGCGTCCGGGCGACGCCAGGGGATATGAATCCTCACCGCGTCTGCCTTGTCGACGACGCGGATCCGGGCACGGTGGTTCCCGAGCTTCTGCGGCCAGCTTGCCACGCCGTAGGTCATATCCTCGGCTCCGTTTGCCCCCGTCAGGAACGGCGAGGTCAGGCCCATCGCCGCCAACCAGCATCCCATGCTCCGCATCGTGTCCTCCCTCTTTCAGGGTGTCTGATCCTACTGCTGTTCCTTTGCCCCTTCGCGATCCGGCTGTGGTTCCTCAAACACCGGCGTGCCGTAGGGGATCGGCGGCTTGACCATCGTCGCCTTGTCGATGTCGGTGATGGCCCAGCCGTTTCGCGTTTGTACGAGCAGCATCCGCTGGCGCTCGTTGCGGTCGGCGAAGACGATCTCCACGTCGATGGCCGTCGTCCCTGGCCTTGCCTCGTTGCTCTGCGTGATGGCGAGGCCCTTGATGCCGGCCACCGATCGTTGGATGTCCTTGCGAAACGCCTCGGTGCCGAGCTGGTCTCGGGTGTTCTCCAGCGACTCGCGGAGCTGACCGGCGACCAGTCGGAGATAGGCGTCGTCGTCGCCCCGGCCCGCGGCGTCGAAGAAGGCCGATACGGCGTCCTCGGGGGTCTGGGGCAGGCGATCTCGACCGCGGAGCAGGAACGCCACGGCGACCAGCGCTACGACCACGGCGATCTGCAGCAGCCGCTTGCTCATCTCTGGGTGTCCTGCTGCTCGGCTTCGATGAGTCCCAGGTCGAGATTCTCATCGGCGCCGCCGCCCACAACGACCTTCTTGAGTCGTGGGAGCACGCCCTCCATCGTTTCGAGGATGAGACGTTTGGCGGTCAACTCCCGGTCCCGCCGAAGCTGAGCGGCGATTTTGGTGAACCGCTGGGAATCCCCCTCTGCCTTCCGGACGATTTCAGTGCTGAAGGCCTCCGCATCGAGCAGCATGCGCTGCGCCTCGCCGCGGGACTTCGGCACGAGCCGATTGGCGTAGCCCAGCGCTTCGTTGATGGTGCGCTGACGGTCCTCGCGAGCACTGGTTACGTCCCGGAACGCGCGGGCGACCTCCTGCGGCGGCGCCACGCCCTCCAGCGAGACGGAGGTCACCAGGACGCCTGCCCCGTGCCTATCCAAGGCCGCCTGGCTCGCCCGAACCACTTCGTTCTGGATGGCGATTCGCTGTACGGTCAGGACGTCGTCCACGTTCATCGACGCGATCTTCGACGACAGCGACGAGGCCGCCACGTCTTCAACCAGCGCGGGAACGTCGCTGATCGCAAAGAGGTAGGCGCGGGCGTCGGCGATCCGGTACTGGACGATTGCCGAGATGAGGATGAGGTTCCGGTCACCGGTGAGGCCTTCGGCCTGCCGCGGTCCGGCCCGCCGTCCCACCGCGCGGTCCGACAGCGCCATGCCCACGCCGATGCGCTTCAGCTCGAGCGTCTTGACCCGGTCGATCTTGTCCAGGCCATACGGCAGACCGAAATGCAACCCCGGTCCACGCAGCCCGGGCAGGGCTCTCCCGCAACGGCGAACCACCACCCGCTCGTTTGGCTGGACCGAGTAGAATCCCGTCGCCGCGTACGCCAGGGCGAGCCAGATCGGCAGGCCGACCCAGCGTCGCCGCCGGGGGTGCCGATGGGCCGCGTGAGGTCGGTACAGGATTGGGCCGTTGTGGCGGTGCATGAGGGTCGCCGTGCTACTTGGTCTTCGGTTTCTCGTCGAGCTTCGAGCCGCGCGTCAGGTACTTCAACAGGTCCGAGTCGGCCGACAGCAGGATCGTCGTTTTCTCGTCGAGGAACTTCTTGTAGGCCTCGAGCGTGCGAAGCAGCTCGTAGAACGCGGGGTCCTGCCTGTGCGCCTTGGCGTAGATCTCGGTGGCCTCGGCCTCGGCTTCGCCCCGCGTTTTCTCTGCCTTGGCGTATGCCTCGGCCAATACGATGGTGCGCGTCTTCTCGGCCGCGGCGCGGATCTTGAGGGCCTCTTCCTCGCCCTCCGCGCGATAGCGTCTCGCAATCCGCGCGCGTTCGGCACGCATGCGTTGGAACACGCTCTCGCGGACCTGCGCGGGCAGCGCGATCCGCTTCAGACGCACGTCGACGATCTCGATCCCGTAGTCCGACCGCGACCGGTCCGCGCACCTCCGGGCCACGGCGTCCACCAACGCGTCCAGGCGATGCGCTTGGGGTTGGGTCGTGGCCAAGGCCTCTAACGGGTTTCGGCCCACTTCGGCTGCCAGCTCCGACCAGACGATGTCGTGGATCCGCGCCTCGGCGCCCGCAATGTCGTTCACCGTCTCCAGGAACCGTTGCGGGTCCCCCACGCGCCAACAGACGAACACGTCCAGGTCGACGTTCTTCTTCTCTTTGGCCAGGAATTCCGATGGCGTCGGGTCGTAGATTTGCAGCCGACGGTCGATCCGGATCGTCGACTGGTAGGGCGCCTTGACGTACAGCCCCGCCTCGTCGAGCGTGCGGACCGGCCGGCCGAACTGCGTGACGATCACCACCTCCGTCTCGTCGACGAAGATGAGGCTGCGGACCGCGACCCCGATGGCCACCACGATCACCAACAGGACAAGCCATTTGCCTCTCATGGTTGTGGGGTCTCCTCTGCGCCCCCTTCCTCGCGAGGCGCCTCGGACATCTCGGAGGGGCTAAGATTCCACAAGCCTTTGGGCCCGAGAAACACACGTCGTCGGCTGCCGTCCAGTGCGCGGTCGAGGATGATCTTCCGCCGTCCCGCCAGCAGCTCCTCGACCGTCTGGAGGTACAACCGGAGGCGCGTCAGCGACGGCGCCAGACGACTCGCGCTTGCGATTGCCACGAAGCGCTCGGCCCCACCGCGGGCTCGCTGCGTTCGGTCTTGCCGGAATCCGTCCGCCGCCAGCGTCTTCTCGGCCGCTTGTCCGCGGGCCACGGCCTCTGTTTCGTACTGGTAGGCCACCGCCTCGTTGATCCGCGATTCCTTCTCTTCCCGAGCGCTGGCTACGTCTCGGAACGCCGGCACCACCTCCACCGGCGGATGAACGTCGGCCAGGCACACGCGGTCGACCGAGAAACCGGCGCCATATTGCCGCAACGTCGCTGCGATGCGTTCGTGGACGGCGCTCTCCAGTTCGGCCCGCGCCGAGCTCAGGGCCTGCTCGATCGGTCGTTGTGACATCTCTGCGCGGAGGGCGGCCTCGGTGACATGTCGAACCAGGGCGTCCCACTTGCTCGCGCCGTCCGTCAGTGACGCGCCGATCCCGAAGAGCGCCGCAACCGGATCGGTCACGCGGTACTGAACGATGAGGTTCACGTCCAGCAGGTTCTCGTCTCCCGCCAGGACGTCGGCTTCGCGGGCCTGCCGCTGCGTTCGTCCGCCGCGATGCTGGACGTTCCACTCATAGGCGGGGGGTTCGGCCGACGGCCCCGGGACGGTGCGGAAGCCGATCTCCACCCGGCGCACCTGGTCGGGGCTGACCGTCCAATGACGGCCGAAGGGGTAGGGGAGTCGGTAGTGGAGTCCTGGCGGCTTGGGGCTCCCCGTACGCTTGCCGAAACGCTGCACCACCGCGACCTCGCCCACCGAGACCACGTAGAGGCCGCTCAACACATAGCCCGCCACGACGGCGGCGACGCCCGTCGCTGCCGCCGCACGCCATCGCTGTCGGGACGCCTGTCGCACGCGCTCCCATCGGGATCGCCACCGATCCGGGTCGATCAGCAGGCGCATCGAGTTGATCACGACGGTGAGCGAGCTGACCTGGTGCAGCACGGCTGCGACCACGGGAGAGATCCAGCCGAGCGACGCGACCGCCACGGCCGCGACGTTGAAGACCAGCGCGAACCCCAGGATGTTCTGCCACACGATTCGCAGGGCATGCCGCCCGCAAGCGATGGCGTCGGCGAGCTTCCGGAGGTCGTCACCCACGAGAACCACGTCGGCGGATGCGATGGCGACGTCCGTGCCGATATGGGCCATCGCCACGCCCACGTCAGCCGCCACCAGCGAAGGGGCGTCGTTGATCCCGTCGCCCACCATGGCTACCGGACCGGCGCCCTGCTGCACGCCCCGGACGACCTCCACCTTGTCGTTCGGCAGAAGTCCGCTTCGTGCGTCGGCGATGCCCACCGCGTCGGCGACCGATTGCGCCGCCGCCTCGTTGTCGCCGGTGAGCATCGCGATCCGACCGATCCCCATGCCTCGCAGCCGCTCGATCGCCTCGCGGGCCTCCGGGCGGACCGTGTCCTGCACGGCCACCGCGCCGACCGCCTCCGTACCGTCGGAGACGAGCACGACCGTGCATCCCGCTTCGTCGAGTTCAGCTGCCCGGGCACGAAGCGCTTCTGGCACGGCAACGCCGTCCTGTTCGAGGAAGCGGGGATTGCCCACGCGGACCGTCGCGTCGCCCACGACGGCTTGGGCGCCCAGCCCCGGATGCGCGGCGAATTCGGCGGCGCCGGCTGACTCGATCTGTCGCTCGGCGGCCTCGTCCACGATGAGCCGTCCGACGGCGTGCTCCGAATGCCGCTCGACCGACGCCGCCAGCCGAAGCACGTCGGCCTCGTCGCGGCCCGGCGCCGGGACGATCTGCGAGACGCGGTATCTCGCCAGCGTCAGCGTGCCCGTCTTGTCGAACACGACCGATCGAAGCCGGCCGATCTGCTCCAGCACGTTCCCGCCCTTGATCAGCACGCCACGACGCACCAGGCTGCCGATGCCGGCTGCGATCGCCGTCGGCGTCGCCAGCACCAGTGCACACGGACACGCAACGACCAACACCGCGACCGACCGGACCACCTCGCCCGTCAGCCAGTACACCCCCCCCGCAGCGAGCAAGACGACCGGAACGAAGTATCCCGCGTATCGGTCGGCCAGTCGCTGGACGGGCGCCTTGGCCGCCTCGGCCTCCTCGACCAGATGGATGATCTGCTCGAGCGTGGTGTCCCGCCCGAGCCGCTCGACGGCCACCTCCAGCGCGCCATAGAGGTTGATCGTTCCGGCAAAGACCTCGTCGCCGGTCGTCTTGTCCGCCGGCAGTGACTCCCCGGTGATGGGGCTCTGGTCGACCGAAGAGCTGCCGCCGACCACCCTCCCGTCAACGGGAATGCGATCTCCCGGCCGAAGTAGGACCACGTCATCCGAACAGATCTCGCCCAGGGGAACGACGCGCTCCTCGCCGTCGCGGCGGACCCGCGCTTCGTCCGGGCGGAGGGCCAGCAGCGACGCGATGCCGGATCGCGTGCGGCCGACGGCGAAGTTCTCCAACACCTCGCCGATCAGCATGATGAGGATGACCTCGGCTGCGACTGCGTACTGTCCGATCCACATGGCTGCGAACGCCGCCAAGCCCACCGCCAGGTCGGCGCTGATCTGCCGTCGCACCAACGAGCTGATCGCCCCGAAGTAGATCGGGAACCCGCCCGCCAGCGCCAGCAGCAACGCCAGATCGAACCCGTAGACCCGTTCGATCGACCCGCTGAGGTACGCCACGAGCCCGGCGCCGACCAGCAGCGTCAGCAACAGGTGTCGTCGGTGTGGGTTGCTCATGACATCGTGGATCATGGTTCAGTCCGGCTCCGCAGGCCCGACAACTCGCCGTATGATACACCGCCGGCAGCCGGTCGCCAGGCGATCGTCACAACAGGAGGAATCACCGATGATATGGTGATCGAGAGGCTGGGCCGAGACGGCTCGTCCCGCGGGCTTCCTCTAGCCCTGGCATCAGGCCAGCAGCATCCGCATCGGCTGGAGCGTTCGGTTGAAGGGGTTGAGGACGAGTCCGAGGATCTCGAGCGTGACCACACCCAGGAGGGGTTCGTCCCCGTTCTCGCCCAGGATAACGGGTGTATGGGCCTCCCCTTGGGGCAGGGCGATGTGGCATTCGGATATGGCCCGTTCGATCTGGGTTCCGTCCGCGAGCGTGAACGTCACGGTACGCTTGGGCGCCAGCCCGATCGCTTGCCAGTCCTTATCCGCGAGCAGCGAGTAGGACGCGCCGCTATCAACCAGGAACCGCACGGTCGCCTTCCTGCCGCCGGGTCCTGTCACTTCACCCTCAACATGCGTGACGACCATTGGGTGCCCCGTTCATCTCCACTATACAGGGCCCACACGAGTCCGGCAACCGAGGAGCCTGCCCTCGTCCGCCGGGCCATCATCCGGGTCCAGGCTCCGTTTGCACAGGTCAGTCGGCCTCCCCACGAGCGTCCGGGACGGCGTCATGACACGCGGCAATGAGCTGTTCAGACGTGGACGTGTAGCCGACCAGCGTCTCGAACATCCGCACGAAGACGAACCGCATCCACCCACCCTCTGCGTTGTCGGGGTCGAGTGTGTCGGGGTACTCGATGAGCCCGGGCGGACAGGTGCAGTTTCGGAGCAGGATGACCCGGTAGTTGTGCCATCGTGCGCCAAGACACGTCAGAAACAGGCAACACTTCAGCCAGAAGCCGACGGCGATGATCGTGTCCACGTTCCGTGTCTTGAGGTAGTAGTCTGTGCGTGTCCCGTCGAACCCATTCTGGCTCGACTTGGGCAGCTCGGGCTCGTCAGGCCGGGGCGCGACACTCGGGTCATAGGTCGGCTGCTTGGGCTTCCAGTGGGCAGGACCGGGGGGCGCGAGCTCGGCCGGCGGAATGAGATCACGCGTCACGTCCGCCGGGCCACCCGTGCCGGCCGCTGACTCGTGGGTGTAGAGAACGCGTAGCCCCATCTGGCGAGCGGCCTCGAGCGCTGGGGCGATGGCGTTTCGTATGACGGCCCGGCGCTCCTCGCCGTGCTCCCCGTCAACGTCGACGAGGAGCAAGGCCGTTCGCGACGGGTCCAGCGCCAGCGTCGTCGATGGGTCGAAGTCGTACCTGCGAACAGGCAGGATGATTCGGGGCATGGGCTGGTACTCCGCTCGCTGCGCACAGGAAGACAGTTCGTGGCCTTCTTCGCGCCGGGGGCAAGGCCCCTACGCCCCTTCCCCGAGGGCCTCCAGGTCGGCCAGGTCCTTTGCACGCGCTGTCGCCTTCTTGTTTGCGACGAACTGTTCGCGCCCGATGTAGTGAACTGGCACGTCCCCGTAGGTTCCCGAGGCCCGCCCGGAGTTCGCCTCGTCCCATGTGACGCCGGTCAGAGAGGTAAGAAGGTCCACGCGGACGGGGGCGACCCCCAGCTGAACGACCTTGTCGGGCGCCTCGAAGTCCTCGACCGTCAAATCGAGCGACCCGAAGCCGAAGTCGGCAATGGCACGGAGGACACGCTGCGCGTTCTGTGGGTCCGGGTGGACCAGGATGTCCAGGTCGCCCGTGAAGCGCGGGGCGCCGTGGAAGGCAAGCGCGTAGCCACCGACGATGAGGTACGCGACCTCATGTTCGTTGAACAACGCGAGCAGTTCTCTGAAGTCGGGCTGAGGTTCCATGGTACTGCTTCCGAAGCACATCGACGGCGGCCACGCGTTCCTCGGGCGGTCGGCTCAGCCAGTAGGCCAGGTCGTCCTTCATCGAGGCGTGATCCTGCAGATTCCGCTTGGTGATGACCTTCTGGATCATGCTCTCATGGTACCACTTGACGTCTGCGAGTAAACCGTTCCCTGCCCCGAGTGTTGAGTCAAGGGGACACGATCCGGGCGTCGGGTCAGGCTTGGATTGCATCTGTGGAAGACCGGGCCTTCACCTACGGCTGGTACGTGATCCACATCGGCGAGACCCAGACCAGTTCGCCATCGCGCTGCTCGCCGCAGCGGACGTCGGCGATGATGTTGTCCGTCGAGCCGTAGACGTGCCCGGCCCTAGTGCTCTGTCGCTACTCAATTGATGGATACAGCTTCCGCAACTTGATCCG
>CAYMLO010000075.1:0-49256 GCA_964390905.1 uncultured Planctomycetales bacterium
AACTCCTGCAGGGCCTTGTGAAGCGCCGCCGGCAGCTTGCGGACGATGACCTCCGGTTTGGGGATCGGCCGGTTCAGCGCAGCCTGGGCCTCCGCCCTCAACTTCTCCATCGCGGCCGTCAGGGCGGTGTTGTCTTTCTGCAGGCGAGCGATCTCGCCATCCTTCCCGGAAAGCTGATCCTTCAAGTTCGTCAGTTGGCTGTTGAGGGCGGCGACGTTGTCCTTCTCGGCCTGCAGCTCCTGCAGGAGTTGCTCTCGGTGCTCGTCGCACTTGAGGTAGGCGGCGTTGAGCTTCTCATACTGCTCCTTGGAGACACACCCCGTGCCGAGGGCCAGGACCATCGAACCCAAACAGGCAGCAACACACACACGTCGCATTCTCATCGAACGGCTCCTTCGAATTGGCTGTTCCCTGAAACCTGTCTGAGGCCCCCGGGCGTCTTGCCGGCACCGCGCCAGTGCCTATCGCAATCTCGGGGGTGCGAACACTATGATCTGTCTTGGCAGGCGCTTCGGTCGATCGAAGGCAACCGAACCGGCGCCGCCGTCGTACGGTCGCGCGTCTACTCGTCTTCTTCTACCAGCTCGACCTCTTCTTCTGCTGGCCCCTCTTCCTGCTGCTGCTCCTCTTCTGGCTCCTCCTCGGATGAGGCAGCCGCAGGGGCGGGTCGTGTTGGTCCGGCCTTCTTGCCCACCATCTGCTTACCCACCAGCCATCCAACCAGCAAGGCGGCGACCGACAGGCCAACGCCCACGGAAACCAGGATATACCACTCGCTGTACAGGGCGCCCAGGAAGGATGGAACCACCCCCTGGATGGCGGCGGACAGGACCGTCCCGGTCAGGCCCAGCATCACCACCCCGACGATCATCATCCCCATGAATCCTGGCGCGGTCGCGTCCGGCGGGGGCGCAGCCACCATGGTCCACTGCTGACCGGGCGCCGGGACGAATCCGGGCGCGGCCGCCGGCATGCCATCGCCCATACCGGGCACGACTTCGGTCGGCATGTCCTCCTGCATCGTGGACTCTTCTTCGCCGGGGTAGATCTCATCGAGCAGCTCGGCCCCGAGGCTGGTGTCGTCGCTCTCGCGGGTGAGGTCCAACAGTCCCGAGCCGCTCCCCACCCCCTCCAGTGAGATCTGGTCCTCGACCGAAGGGGTGACCTGCGTTTTGGCCAGCGGGTCGACGTCGATCTCGATCTCATCGTCATCGAACACGCTGATGCCGACGGACGTGATGACGGTATCTTCCTTCCCGCCGGCGGGTGCGCCGCCCGGTCCGCTGTCCCCAGCGCCGTCCAGCAACAGGTCTCCCGAGCCGCTCAGCCCGACGCCTGGCTGGTCGTCGGCTTTCTTCTCGGAGGGGGCCTCGCTGGGCGGCTCCAACATCAAGTCGGTTCCCGACAGCCCCAGGCTGCTGCCGCCCGACAGATCGTATTCGCCGACCGACGAACCGGTTTCCTCCTCGGTGCCCGCCTGGGTCCCGGCGTGGCTGGCGCCGATCGAGCTGTCTCCCAGCGCGCTGCCCCCCAGGGCGCTGTCGGCGATGGCGCTGTCGCCGGCCGAGCTCGCCTCCACCGCCTTCTGGTCCGTGGCGCTCTCGTCGCTCAGCGCGATCCCGCCGACCGAGCTGTCATCCAGCTCGATCGGTTGGTCGGTCTGACCGGGCCCTTGGATCAAGGCCTCCACCTCTTCGGCCTTGAAGAACAACTCCCCGCGGTCACGGAACTCTCGCAGCTTGCCGTCACGTGCCAGGGTCTTGACGTCGTCCTCGGTCATGCCAAGCTTGGCCGCAGCCTCGCTCAAGCTGCAAAACTGCGGTGCAGACATGGAACTGCCCCCTTCTTAAGCGGGCCGAACGATTCGGGCGCTACTCGTCCTGACCCATGCCGCCTTTCGTATCGGCGTCCGTCTGGCGACGCCGCATTCGTTTCACCAGTTCGGCCACTTCACTCGGCGTCGGTGGCGCGACATTGAATTCCTCCAGATAGCGATCGTGGAGGAACGACCGGGCCGCCACCAACCGGAGCTTGCCCATCTCACGGGAGTACTCGTAGCACCATACGTTGCCGGCATCCACGTCGACCATGAACAGTCCATGGGTTCGTGGTCCGAGCTGGCCGGTCAGGGCGAAGATCCCACGTGCACCGACCCGCGTCGTCTGTGCCCGCGCCTCGGGCAGCCAGCCGCCGTCCAAACGCATCACCAGGCACGCCGCAATGACGCCCAGAAACAGGGCGATCACCCAGTGCACGGTCTGGCCGTTCGCCGGGGCAGAAGACCTCCTCTCGCCGTCCATTGCGCTGGTCCTCCACCGCCAATTCACAACCGCAGGTCGCCTCCATGTCGACACTTGCGATTGCGCTCTGTCTTTACACTCTATTCTATTTCTCCGGCGGCCCAGAATGCAAGGGCCGAGCCGACGAGGCCCCCAACGGCACTTGCGCCTTAAGGAACCTCCCCGGGCGTTATCAGACCGCATCCGTCCATTTTTATCGGCACTTGGATCGCCCGAGCATGAGCCCCAGGCCCACGACGCCCGGCATTGGCCCCCGGGTGCCCCCGCCGGCCACGGGTTACCCGTAAGGCAGCCCACACGCGAAGGCCCCGTGGATGGCGGCCAGCTTCGTGGGATCGCGCCGGGGTCGACGCGTCTTGCGCCGACGCCGGAAAGCGGGCAGGTAATCGGCCTCGGCGCGGACCATCTCGTTGAACATCTTCTCGGCATCGTCGTGGTCGGCCACCAGGGGGTCATTCACCAACACCTGGAGCGCCAGATCGCGATCGCCGGTCAGAGCCGCCTCGATCGTCGACTCCTGGTTCGTCACGTGCCTGAGATACCACGGCAGCAGCGCGTCGGGGATCGCGCCGCTGCAGATCGGATCGATCCGATCCTGCGTCATCCACGCATCGGTTTCGACAACGACATCGGCGGGCAGGTTCGAGATCTGCCCAGTGTTGGGACGGTTCACGTTTGTTCGCATCGTGCGGCGTCCGATCAGGCAGGCCATCATGTCGCTGGCCTCCTCGCCGCTCTGCTTGAGGGGTTGTCTGGACACCTGCTTGAGGTCCCGCACCTGGGCGCGACGCTCCTTCAAAAGACGTTCCTTGGTCGTGATGCGGTCTTCGATCGTCGTGACCACCACGCCCCAGCGGTTGCCCTCGAGCGTCTTGGGCGTCAGGTAGCCCGGGAAGAACTCGACGATGTGCCGGTCGCCGGACGCGCCGAACACGCCATACCGACGCAGGAGCTCCAGCTTGACCTGGTGGCGTGCCAAGACGCCCTTGGCCTTTTCCACCTCGCCCGGGCCGTACTTGCGAACCACGCCCGGTTCGGTCATGTGCCGACGGATCATCTCCAGTGCATTGCAGCCCGCCACCGTCGCATCGGTGAGCACGGTGCAGTGGTTGATGCCCATGACGACGGCGTCGACGTCGTTGCGATTCAGGTCTCTGCGCCCCAAGGTCTGGTTGGCCAGCTCGGCGATCAGGGCCTTCGCACCGAACACCTCATGACAACACCCGATCGCCTTGACGCCGTGCTTGGTCAACGTCCGCGTCAGGACCGTCATCGGATTGGTGTAGTTGATGACCCAGGCGTCGGGGCAATAGCGCGAGATATCATCGGCGAGTCGCTTGAAGACAGGCACGTTGCGCAGCCCGCGGAGGAGCCCGCCCGGCCCGACCGTATCGCCCACCGACTGCATGATCCCGTACTTCCACGGGATATTCAGGTCGTGCGCCATCATGGCCAAGCCGCCGACGCTGATCGTGATGACCACGAAGTCCGCCCCGCGCAATGCTTCGCGGCGGTCTTGCGTGGCCGACAACTTGAACCGCCCCCCCGCGTCCCGATGCTCGACGACGGCGCGGCAATACCGTCGTATGATCGAGAGGGGAACGGGGTCGACGTCGAACAGCACAATCCGTCCGCCGAGGTGCTCGTTCATCGCCATGTCGGTCACGATGCCCGGTGTCCACCCCAGGGCACCGCCGCCGATGACGGCCACTTTGACGTTCGCCGGTTGCTTCCGACGACGTCGAGGTCTCTTGCTCATACGCTCGTGCTCCCTTGACTAGGGCTGATGACAACGTGCTGGTCTGAACCACGGGCATCGTAACGCCCCAAGCCCGGGCCCGCAAACGGGGGCGCGGCAGACGGCCATGGGCCCCGGCCCGGCGTTCAGACCCTTGACGACCCCGCGGAGCCGGCGGTACGGTGGTCACGGGTCAACTGCAGACCGTAGGACTGCCCAGCCATGACGCACGAGCAGTTCGAGCAGCTCCTGCCCGAAATCGTACGGCGCTTGAGCGAAGCGCTGGCACCCGAGACGATCTATCTGTACGGTTCTTGCGCCTACGGCAAAGTGGGTCCGGACAGCGACGTTGATCTGCTCGTAGTCGTCCCAGAATCGCAGCGAACGTTCTTCGAGCGGGGTGCGCTGGCCTACCGGTCGCTCCGTCGAATCCAGGTTCCCGTGGACGTCCAGGTCTACACGCGAGAGGAGTTCGAGTCTCGTGCCGCCCTTCCCGTGTCATTTGAGCGGACGGTGCGAACGAAGGGTCGCGTGGTGTATGCAGCCTGAGCAGCTCGAGGTCAGGAGATGGTTGGTGAAGGCCCACCACGATTGGTCCGCGGCCCGCAAAACCTCCACGCCAGACAGCGAGGAAACGGACGTCGCTGCCTCCCACTGCCAGCAAGCGGTTGACAAGATGCTCAAGGCCTACCTCGTGAGCCGCGGCATCGAGTTCGAAAAGGTGCACGACCTGCGCCGCCTGCTGGACCATTGCGCCGACGACGACGGCGAATTCGACAGCTTGCGGGAAGCTGCCGAGCCCCTCACCCTCTATGCCATCGCGTTCCGGTATCCCGGGCCCGCTGATCCGACACGCCAGGAAGTCGAGTCCGCTCTGCAGGTTGTCGAACGGGTGTGGACGTTCGTTGCCCAGCGGATGGACAAGGCTCTGCTACCCTAAATGGCCGCCTGCCGTGGATCGGGCGGATTCCCCTTCCTCCCCGCAGCGCGATACTGACAATCCGTCCTTGATCTCGGAGTTTAATGGCGACGCGGTTCTCAGTATAATGAATGCTCTACCTCTATGAGGGCGCGAGGGACGGGTCCCGCGGAGATCTCTGGTCGGTTTGGGAGGGCCAAGCCCATGGTAGCAATCGTCGTTGCAGCGTGGACGGCAGTGGTGACGGCACCGGCCCCCGGAGGCAGCGGGCTGAAGTGGACGATCTCTGCAGCAGATCCCAATGACGACGTCACGGTCGTCCGCCTCACGGGAACGCCATACGAGATGGGCTGGTGGTACGGCAACCTGCTTGCCACTGAGATCCGCACCAACCTCGACACGGGATACGCGTGGGCCGAGGAGCTCGCCGAAGAGGCCGCCCCGCCGGGACAGGACGCCCGGCAGTGGCTCTATGACGCGATCGATCAGCAGATCTGGCCGGGCATGAAGCCCAGCATTCCCCAGGCGTTCCTCGACGAGATGCAGGGCATCGTCGACGGAGCCGCTGAGGCCGAGCCCGGCGTGACCCCAGCCATCTCCCTAGCCGATCTGCAGCGCTACCACGCCATCGTCGAGTTGGCCGAGTTCAACTGCACCGCCATCGGCGCGGTCGGACCGGCCACGCACGACGGACGGCTGATCCAGATCCGGGTGCTCGACTTCGCGATGGATTCGGGATGCCAGGACAACCCGGTCATCGCGGTCTACCTGCCCGACGAGGGACCGGCGTACTGCAACGTGGGATTCGCGGGGCTGATCGGCTCGGTCGCGGGGATGAGCGGCGAGGGCATCGCCGCGTGCGAAGTCGGGCTGTCCACCCCGGGAGCGGACATCACCAACCCGAGCACGTACGGTCTGCTTCAGGGCATCCCCATGACGTTGCTGATGAAGAAGATCCTGGCGCAGTCCGCAGCGGGACAAGGCAAGAGCGCCCTGGACAGGGCCGTCGAGATCATCCAGGCCGGCCCGCGGACGAGCAACTACGGATACGGCGTGGGGGACGGCGTCGCGGGCAACAGCAGGAGCTTCGTGACCACGCGGTCCTTCGTCCATAGCTGGGGCATCGGCGAGGAGGTGTCGTTCAACACGCCGGGCGATCCCAACACGATCTGGATGCCGGACGTTCCCGCCTCGCTCGTCCTGCCAGGCATCCCGGGCGTGACGTACCTGCCGCACGACGCCGAGCTGACAGTGTCACTTCTGGACCCGAGCAGCCCCGACTACGTCGGTTCGATCGATCCCGACGTCGCCGTCGAGGTGGCCCGGACCGTGGCGATGAACAACACGAACCTCATGGACGTCATCTTCGACGGACGGGACCTGAAGCTCTGGGTCGCCTACGCCCATGGTGCGAACGTCGACGCGGCCGATCGGGAGTTCGTCGCCTTCGATTTCGGCGGCCCGATGCCCAGCCCGATGATGTTCGCAGTCGAGCCGAACGTCGTCAGCGCCGCGAGCGTCGCGATGACGGCGACGAAGGCGACGGCGCTCGGGGTCGAGGCAGACCGAATCGAGTACGCCTTCATCCCCGACCCCAATGCCCAGGGCGCGGGGAACGTGAGCGGTTGGCAGACCGATCCCACGTACACTGATACCGGCCTCCGGCCCAACACCAATCATGTCTATCGCGTCAAGGCGAGGAACGCCGCCTCGCCGACGAAAGACGAGACGGCAGAATCGGTCCCGGCGACCGTCTGCACGTTGGCGAACCGTCCTATCGGGCCGATCGTCGCGCACGTGTCCGGGCCGGCGTTGACGGTGACCATCGATCCCAACGACGGCAATCCTGAGTGGACCGAATACGCCCTCTATGACGAGACGCGGCAGACGTGGCTGCGTCCGGACGGGTCTGCGCGGATTGGCACGACCCCCGAATGGCACACCCGGGCCGATTGGGGGACGGTGACGGTCCGGCAGTTCGACGCCGACAGGATCCCCGCCTTCAGGCTCAAGGCACGGAATCAGGACGGAATCGCCACAGAGCTCGGCCCGCCGCAGGGGACCGGTGAGAGCTGGTCGGTGGGGAGCCATCCCGACGCGATCACGGTCGTCAAGCTGACCGGTCCGGTGGGGTTCGCCTCTGGATGGCATTACGGCGCCCGGATCCCCAGGCAGATCCGCGAAAACCTGGACAGCGCAGGTCAGTGGGGCATCCGGATGTTGATGGCCCGAGCCGGTCTGTCCCGCGCCGGCGTTGATGACCTGCTGGACCGCGCATGGGACCGGATGGCCCCGTTCATCCCGCAGGCCTTCATCGACGAGCTGCGCGGCGTGGCCGAGGGGGCCACGGCTGCGGGGCACGCGGTGACCGAGACCGAGATGCGTCGCAGCATCGTCATCGCCGAGCTGAGCGAGTTCAACTGCAGCGCCGTCGGTTTGACCGGCAGTGCATCCCACCAGGCGAGGACCCTGCAGACGCGCAACCTCGACTTCGACATGGGCACGGGCCTGCAAACACACCCGGTCGTCACGATCTACCTGCCCGACAACGGACCGGCCTACTGCAACATCGGGTTTGCGTCGTTCATGGGCGTGCTGGCAGGGGTCAGTGCCGAGCAGATCGCCGTCAGCGAGGCCGCCCTGCCCACACCTGGCGTCAGCTTCAAGAATCTCAGCCTGCTCGAGGGCATCCCGATGTCGTTCCTGTTAAGGAAGATCCTGGCGGAGGCGACGGCCGACGTATCGAACACCGCTCTGGACCGGGCCGTCCAGATCATTCGGCAGGCCCCGCGGACCAGCAACTACGCTTACCTCATCGCCGATGCCCGAGCGGGCGACAGCCGGATGTTCGCCACGACCAAGGGGACGTGTGAGGTCTTCGGTCCCGGACAGGACATCAAGACCAACGAGCCCAATCTGACGGAGATCGCCGAGGTGGGCGTCATGCCGGGCATCGAGGACGTGACCTACATCGCTCCGGGAGGCGACTTCCGCCAGGTGCACGACCTGCTGAGCCCCAACGAGCCCAACTACGTCGGACCGGTCGACCCGAACGGGGCCATCGAGGTCAGCAAGGCACTGGCCATGGGCGACGGGAACCTGCTGAACGTCGTGTGGGACCTGAACTCGCTGAGGATGTGGGTGGCGGTGGCGGAGGGGTCGCGGCCCGCATCCAGCATGCGCTACGTCCCCGTGGAGGATTTCGCCGTGCAGGTGACGGCACACGGCGAGATCGCCATCCGCCCGAATCCGATGACGTTCTCGCGCCTGCCCGAGGCAACGGGCCCCTCGACGATCGTGATGAAAGCTGCGGGGCCCGACGCGGCCGTTCCGTCCGTTCAGTACTTCTTCATCCAGGAGGGCGGTCAGCCTAGCGGCTGGCGGGAGTCCAGGACGTACACGGCCGACGGTCTGAGGCCCAACACGCTCTACGCGTTTCGCGTCAAGGCCCGAGACCCGGCTCGCCCGAGCCAGGAAACCGTTCCGTCCATCGCGGCCGAGGCATACACGTTTGCGGCCGTACCAGAGCCGCCGGCCCTCGGGGGCGCCACCGCAACGTCGCTGGTCGTCGACGTTGCCGCCGGCGACAACCCCCCGGAGACGGAACTGGCCATCTATGACACGACCCGCCAGACCTACATCGACGCCGACGGCGAGCCAACCGCATCCCCCGTCTGGCAGACCGAGCTGGCCTGGGGGCGCGTGACGGTTGCGGGACTGACCCCTGACACGGAGTATGCCCTGGTCTGCCGGGCGAGGAACGCCGACGGCGTGGTGGCGGGCGACAGTCCGTTGGCCCGCGCCACGACGCTGGCAGATACCGAGCCCGACGATGACGACGGCGATGATGACGACGATGACCAGGACGAGACCAGCACCATCGACTTTGCCAAGGCACCGACGTCCGACAAAGACGATCCCACGACGGCCGTCACGATGAGCGCGCCGGGAACGGTCGAGGGACTCGTCACGCCGATCGAGTATTACTTCCGGGCCACCAGCGTCAGCGGAGAGCGCGGGGCGACGAGCAGCGGCTGGATCCGGACCACCGCGTACACCGACCGAGGCCTGGTGCCGAACGCCTGGTACCGGTACCAGCTCAAGGCGCGGGAGACCCGCGCTGGCGGCATCCAGACCGGATACTCAGCCCCCGCGGACGTTTGCACGCAAGCCGCCGTGCCCCCCGCGCCGGAAATGCTCAACCCAACGGCGGATTCCCTTGACATAAGCCCGTCTCGTGGCTCGAACGCGCAGGGGACCCCCCTGGCCATCTACAACAAGACCGACCGGACCTACCTCGATGAGAACGGCAACGCGAGTCCGACCGCCGTCTGGCAGAGCCAGGCAACCTGGGAAACGGTTCGAGCCCAAGGGCTCGACCCCGACCGCGAGTACGCGTTTGCCTGCAAGGCCCGCAATGACGAGGGCATCAAGACGAAGCTGGGCGAAGCTGCCAAGATGTCGACGACCGCGTCGGACGTCCGGCCAGACCTGATCAGCGTGAGGATCGACGGCCCCGAAACGGTGGCCGAATGGGGCGAAGCCAAGTACACCGTCAAGGGCACATACCGCGATCACACGGGGAAGCCCGTCGAGGAGACGCTCGATCCTGCAGGGGTCTCGTGGCGAGTGACGTCGAAGCAGTGGGGCGTGATCTCGGAGGAGGGCGTCTTCCAGGCCCACGAGGTGCACGCCGACATGAACGTGTGGATCTACGCCGACGTCGACAACCGTTACCTACGAACCACCTGCAAGTTCCTAATCACCATCGTCAACAAACCCGACACGACCAAGCCGGCCGACGACGACACGACCCGGCCCGTGGTCGACGGCCAGGACACCACAGGACCGGGCATGCTGTGTCCGACGGCCTCGCTGACGCTCTTCGCAATCCTGATCGGCGGGATCCTCGCGTCGAGGAGACGGATGGGGGTTCAGCGGGCCTCGACGATCTGGAAGTCGTACCAGGCGATGGGTTCGGGGCCGGAGTAGAGCTTGGCTTGGTAGGCACCAAAGCCGCGCTTGTCGATGATGGGCTTGACCCTGAACCCATAGCCACGGCGTCCGTAGGTCTTCTTCCAGGCGAAGGCGGTCTCGGCCAGGACCTCGCGCTCGCCCTTCGGCACAATGGTGATCTTGAAGTTGTTCCGGTCGGCGACCTGCGGCAGCGCGACGACGACGTAGAAGCGCTTATCCCCCGGCGCGATCCGCTGCTGCCAATCCCACTTCTGATCGTACAGACCGGTCGCCGTCTTCAAGACGTCGCCCTTCAGCTTGATCTGGCTGCGCGTCACGGCGATGGCGCGGACGATGCGGCCGACCTGGTCTTCCTCCGCCATCCGAAGCAGATCGGGCGCGGCGTACTTGGGTGGGCTTCCTTGCGCGTAGAAGCTGGACGGGGAATGGACGGCCGCGATCTGCTTGCCCGTCACGCCGTCGATGACCCAGACCTGGCATTCCACGAACGCGTCGTGCCGCGTCCAGCGGTAGGGAACCTTGCGCGAGCCGGTGATGACGCGCTGGCCGTGGGCGTTGGTGCCCCAGACCGGCACGGTGTTGTGCCGCGTCTCGTGTCGGGTCTGCGTCTCGTAGCGGTTGCAGATTCCGCAGACCAACGCCTGGACGTCGCCGACCCGACCGATCTTCTTGGCGACGTCGGCATCGATGATGCCCGCCGCCGCCAGGTCCTGCTCGGTCAGCACGGCCCGGAGGTGCTGTCGGGTGTAGACCTCGTACGTGCCGTTGCTGGTCAGGATGGCCGAGACCTTGTCGCTGATCCGACCGCCCACGCCCCGAGCGCGCGTGCGGTCGGCGAAGGGCACGACGGCGATCCGCTTGAGCCGCGGCGAGTAGAAGCTGGGGTACTGGTAGATCCAGATCTTGTCCTTCGTGCGTCCCCCGGTGCATCCGGTCACGAGCGGCATGACGACGACGAACAGCGAAAGCCAGGCGCCCGCCCTTGCCTTGGTTCTGAGCTGACCCTCCATTTGCGGTAACGCCCCCAAAAGCGAACGACGGTCGTGAGATGACCCGCGTGGGCATGCCACGGCGCCGGCAGAACTGGCTCGCGAACGTGATTATGGCGCAGGAGGGCGTGCCGAATCAACTGGTGGTATACTCCTGGATCGCCTGCAGGCAACCTCCTGAATGCCTGATTCAGGCGACCCATCGAGGTGCATGACGGAGGAACGGGCCATGGCGTACAAGGGCGTGATGGACGATGTTCGACGGGCCGTGGCGATGAAACGGCCCGAACGGCTGCCGGTGTTTATCTGCAGCGAGGAGATGGACGTCCGCGTCTGCGGCAGTCGCTACGACCGCTACAACGCCGATGCCAAGGAGATGGCCCGCGTTCAGATCGAGGCCGTCGAACGGTTCGACTATGACTGGGCCTGGCTGCAGGTCGACGACTGCATCGAGTTCGAGCCGTTGGGCGTCGGCGTGAAGGGCGAGGGGGACATCCTGCCGGCGACGTGCGACTACCTGCCGACGACGGCGGCGTCGCTGGACGCGCTCCGCGAGCGCGGCTACCGTGTGGAGGGCCGCATGCGCGTGTTGCTCGACGCGATCTCGGCCGTCAAGGACCGCTTCGGCGACACCGTCTGCGTCACGGGGCGGACGGCCGCGCCGTTCAGTTCCGTGACGCTCGCGTTCGGCATGAGCGAGACGATGATACTCCTCTACGACGGGCCCGAGTTCATCCACGAGGCCGCCAGGTTCTTCGAGGACTATCAGATCCGGTTCGGGCTGGACCAGATCCAGGCCGGCGCCGACGCGATCTGGTTCGGCGACTGTAACGCGTCGGGACACCTCATCAGCCCGGACAACTACAAGCAGTTCGCCATGGAGCCGGCCCGCCGGGTTTCCGACGCGTACAAGGACGCGGGCGGCGTGGTGATCTACCACGCCAGTGAGGAGCTGCCCGCCATGGTCGACCTCCAGGCCGGTTTGGGGTTTTCGGTGCTGAGCATCGGTCCGGGATTGGACGTCAAAGCGGCGCGCAAGACCATCGGCGACCGCGTCTGCCTGTCGGGCAACGTCGATCCGCTGGGCATCCTCGCTCGGGGCACGCCCGACGAGGTCCGCGCGGAGGTCCAGCGGATCGTCAACAACGTCAGCCGCCACGGCGGACACCTCATGAACTCCGGCGAGATGGTCCCCCGCGAGACGCCGGAAGAGAACGTCCACGCCTTCATCGAAACCGCCCGAGACGCCTGGGCAGACGTGACGGTTGCCCGTGATCAGTGAGGACGAGATTTCGAGGAGGCAGGCGCGTAGTCGATGAGAAGCTCGAGGGTCTCGACCCGCAGAGGCCGCCCGGCCTGCGGTGGTCGTTCAATCAGCGCGATCCGGACCACGTTCCGTCCTCGACGAGCCGGAACGGCGTGGTAGGCCAGACGCCGCCCGTTCTCAGCGACCTTGCGACGAGCATTGTCCAAAAGCTCACCGTTGATCCACACCTTGAGCCCATGACCGTCCGGCGGGTGGCCATCCAGCCCCAGCCGCAGGCGCACGTCCTCAACCGCGCCGGCCTCTCGGGCACCTGCCAGATCGTCCCCCACATAAATGGTGAACTCCCTGGATGAGTCCGTCACGGTCAGCCGAGCTGGCAGCGGCATCGTCCCGCCGGCACCGGCCAAGCGGCCTCGCGGATCCCGAGTGACGAAGTAGTGCTTGTTGTGATGGCGGTAGGTCTCCGGCCGATCAAGCCGCTTGAGCGTGTCGATCTCTGCCGGCGTATACGCGTTCTGCCGGCCACGCCGACGATGACAGTCGAAGTTGAACAGGTAGACCGCGTCGGCCCCCTGATCAAAGAATGCCGATGCCGCCGCAAACTGCTGGGCCGGGCTGTTCCGACCATAGCCGCGCGTGTTGGGTTCGATTCCACCGGCGATGCTGACGGCGGTCCCTCGCGCCGCCTCGACGAAGCTGCGCAGGTCCGCTCCCATGTCGAAGTACCCCGGGTCCATGGGCGTCACCAGATCGACCAACTCCTCCTTGATCCACCGGCGCACGTCCAGACCGAGTCGCTCGTTTTGCTCGAACGAGGGACGTACGCGCACCGCCAGCGTGATTCGTCGGTCCTTCACCGCGGCGACGCGATCCCCCGCGGACCGCACTCGCCGAACGAATTCTGTCATCAACGGCATGCCCGCTTGCGCTCGGCCGTCCTTGAAGTACCAAGGCCCGCGGCAGAAATCGAGTTCCAGACCGTCCAGGTGGTAGGTCTCCAGCAACTCGACCAGGACGGCCAACTGACGATCGCGGACCTCCCGCCGAGCGTAGTCCCAGGTCCACGTATAGCCGTACTTGTCGCAGTATGCACCGACCCCCTTGGCGAAATCCTTGCCGATCAGGAGGTGGCGATTGGCCTTCTTGAATTCGCTGAGCTTCGAGCCGAATCGCTTGACGTCGTCTTCGTGCTGCTCGTTCATCCGCATGCTCAGCCAGAACTGCATTCGCAGTTCGTGCGTGCGAGCTTCGAGTATTCGGATGGGGTCCTTGCCGGCTTCGAGCAGCGCCCGGATGTTCCCAGCCTGGTTCCGAAGTCCGCCAACGTGCGACTTGCCGAGCGCGTAGCGGCTCCAATCGATCGGCCGCTGGCCGTAGACCTCCCCCACTCGGGTCGGATGAGCGTAGGTGTCGCCGCCGCGGTTGATGCAGTGGATGAACACATCGACGGATGTCCCCCGCAGCTCGTCCACCGGACGGGTGAGCTGATCCGTCGTGATCGGCGGGCGGAAGGCCGAGATGCTGCAGCTTCCGCCGTCACAGTTGAAGAGGAACCGCGGAGGGTTCTGCTGGCCTTTGCCGTCCGCCCGTCGGGTCTCCGGGGAGCTTGTCTTGACCGACGCAAGAGACGGAGAGGCAAGCAACGCGACAAGGAAAGCGACTGGGGTCACGCACGGTTTGGCCGACGGCTTCTGGCAGTCACGGGAAGTTGAGCGCATCGCAACTCTGCCTTCAAACCCCAGATGGTATCCGATCATGAGCGCACGCGCAAGAGTGAGCGCGCAGGTGGGCTGGCCAACCAGGACAGGCTACAATTCGCAATGCGTTCGGGTCGGGGACGACTCGCAGAGCCAAGAAGCCGTCACCGAGTTGGAGGTCTCTTTCCATGCTAGGTGCGCTCATGACAGTCGTGACATCGCAGATCGGTCTGCCGACTTCCGTGACTCCGGAAGAGATGGCCGAAGCCCGACGGTGGGTGGCGGCGAAGTTCGAAGGGATCCAAGACAAGAGGAAGCCCGCTGCCGGGCTGAACGTGCTGGCGAATCACGCGGCCGTGGAACTGAACGCACGCAGCGGCAAGCCACTCCGGATCGTCGACAAGCAATACACCCGCGGACTCTACTGCCACGCCGTCAGCAAGGTCGTCGTGCGCCTGCCGGGCCCCGGCAAGACCTTCACCGCCATCGTGGGTGTGGACAGCAATGATCAGACGCGCAGCGGAAGGGGCTCGATCGTCTTTGCCGTCACGGTCGGCGGCAAGAAGGCCTACCAGTCCGCGCTGATGCGCGAAGGGATGCCCGGAGTACCAGTCCAGGTGGACCTGGGTGGGGCACAGGAACTCATCCTCGAGGTCGGCGACGGCGGGGACGGCATCAGTTGTGATCAAGCCGATTGGGCCGACGCGAAGGTGATGATGGCCGACGGCCAGACCGTCTGGCTGGGTGACTTGCCGATGTCCACGCCGCCGCGCCCGTACGACACCGAGCCGTTCTTCTCTTTCACCTACGGTGGCAAGCCGTCGACCGAGCTGCTCAAGACCTGGAAGCTGAAGCGCGCCAGCCGGCAGCTCGACCGGCACCGCACCGAACACACGCTAACCTACACGGATCCCACGACGGGCCTGGTGATTCGCTGCGTGGGGGTGGCCTGGAAGGACTACCCGACGGTGGAATGGACGCTGTACCTCAAGAACGGCGGCAAGGCGGATACCCCCCTTCTCGAGTCGATCCAGGCCATCGACACCATCTTCACGCGGAGCACTCAGGGGGAATTCATGCTGCATCACCACCTCGGCGACAAATGCGCCGTCGATAGCTTCGCGCCGATCCAAACGCCGCTCGGCCCCAAAGCCACCCAGCGATTCGCCTCGGTCGGCGGGCGTCCGACGAATGGCCAGTGGCCCTACTACAACCTTGAACGCCCGCAGGAGAAGGCGGGGATCATCATCGTAATCGGCTGGCCCGGTCAATGGGCCTCCCGATTCGCCCGCGACGATGCCGTGCAGCTCCGTGTCGTCGGCGGCCAGGAGCTCACGCGCTTCAAGCTTCGTCCGGCAGAAGAGGTACGCACGCCCTTGATCGTACTGCAGTTCTACAGGGGCGACTGGCTTCGCGCCCAGAACGTCTGGCGGCGCTGGATGTTCGACCACAACTTCCCGAAAGACCACGGGAAGCCCCTCTCGCCGAAGTTGGGGGGCGCCAGCGTCTGGCCCTATCACTTCAACTGCACCCAGGCCGGCGATATCGAGTTCATCGATCGCTTCTTGGCCGAGAAGATGCAGCTCAGCTACTGGTGGATGGATGCCGGCTGGTACCAGCACGATGGCGCCGGTTGGCCCAAGGTCGGCACGTGGGAGGTGGACAAGAAACGCTTCCCCGGGGGACTAAAGGCGGTGACGGATCACGCCCATTCGCGGGGGGTCGAGGTCATCGTCTGGTTCGAGGTGGAACGTGTCGCGGCGGATACCTGGATCACCAAGAACCATCCCGAATGGGTTCACGGGGGCGCGGCCGGGGGACTGCTGAAGATGGACGAGCCGGAGGTCGTCCGCTGGATCACGGACCATATCGACAAGATGATCACCAACGAAGGCATCGACCTGTACCGATCGGACTTCAACATCGATCCGCTCAAGTACTGGCGAAGTAACGACGCAAAAGACCGCCAGGGCATCACCGAGATTCGGTACGTCGAAGGCTACCTGCGATACTGGGACGAACTGCGACGTCGTCACCCGGGGATGCTGATCGATTCCTGCGCGAGCGGCGGCCGGCGCGATGATCTAGAGACGATGCGGCGTGCGGTGCCCCTGTTGCGAACGGACTTCGAGCAATCACCGGAAGGGAATCAGTGTTGTACCTACGGGTTCGATCTCTGGCTGCCCTACCATGACAGCGTCAACTGGGAAGACGTCCCCTACAACTTCCGCAGCAATATCGCACCGTTTCTGCAGCTCAACTGGGACGTTCGCAAGAGCGAATTCAACCATGAGCGGGGCAGGAGATTCCTCGCCGAGTGGCGAAGCGTGGTGGATTACTACTTCGGCGATTTCTGGCCGCTTAGCACCTACAGCACGAGCGACGAGGTCTGGATCGCCTGGCAGTTTGACCGTCCTGACCTGGGCGCCGGCTTGATCCAGGCGTTTCGACGTCGTGCGTGTCCCTACGTGTCCGCTCAGTACAAGTTGCGTTCCCTGGACCCGGATGCCCACTACGTCGTGTCGGATCCGGATCGCGGCCCAGCGAAGAAGATGACCGGTCGAGAGCTCGCAGAGCGCGGCCTGGTGATCACCATCCCCGATCAGCCGGGGGCGGCATTGATCACCTACAAAAAGGAATAGCGTTCCGAGCGAAGGGACCCCGGAGCCGCGCTCGGACCCGAAAGCAGCACCACGATTCGCTGGATGCACCCTCATCCAGTGGCGCTCGGCGCACCGACTTGCCCGAACCCGGAGCCGGACATAGAATCGCCGGCCGTTTGTTTCGGCGCGAGCGGATGGGCTCTCAAACCAGCGAGGCGGGACGATGAATATACTCGTGGTCGGCGGCGGCGGCAGGGAACACGCGTTGGCCTGGAAGATCAAGCAATCGCCGTGGTGCACCAGGCTGTTGTGCGCTCCGGGGAACGCCGGGACGGCCGATCTGGGCACAAACATGCCCGTTAGCGCCGAGGACGTCGATGCGCTGCTGAAGCTGGCCCGTGACGAAAGCGTCGACCTGACCGTCGTCGGACCTGAAGTGCCCCTCTGCAACGGCATCGTCGATGCGTTCGAGGCGGCCGGGCTGCGGGCGTTCGGCCCGAACCAGGCAGCCGCGCAGCTCGAGGGGGACAAGGCCCATGCCAAGACGCTGATGCGGCAGCACGCCGTCCCCACGGCCGAGGGCCGCATCTTCGAGGACTACAAGACCGCCTACGACTACATCGCCACGCGCGACGAGGCCGTCGTCGTCAAGGCATCGGGACTCGCCGCCGGCAAGGGCGTCATCGTCTGCGACGACCCCGCCGACGGGTTGCTCGCGCTCGAGCGGATCATGAAGCAGCGCGAATTCGGCGACGCCGGCAACACCGTCGTCGTCGAGGAGCGCCTCGAGGGACCCGAGGCGTCGATCCTCGCCTTCGTCGACGGACGAAACATCTACGTCATGGAGTCCAGCCAGGACCACAAACCCATCTATGACGGCGACACCGGCCCGAACACCGGCGGCATGGGCGCGTACAGCCCCGCCCCCGTCGTCACCGACGAGATGATGTCACAGATCGAACGCGAGGTCCTCGTGCCCATCGTCGACGGCATGAACCGAAGCGGCACGCCCTATCGTGGCGTGCTGTATGCAGGACTGATGTTGACGGCGGCCGGGCCCAAGGTGCTCGAGTTCAACTGCCGGTTCGGCGATCCCGAGACGCAGCCCATCTTGATGCGGCTGGATTGCGATCTGGTCGAGGTCATCGACGCCGCCATCGACGGGCGGCTCGACCAGGTCTCGCTCCAGTGGGACCCGCGACCGGCCGTCTGCGTCGTGGTCGCCTCGGGGGGCTATCCGGGATCCTACGAGAAGGGCAAGCCCATCACCGGTCTGGAGGAGGCCGGGGCGATGTCCGATGTCGTCGTTTTCCACGCCGGCACAAGGCTGCAGGACGACCAGGTCGTGACCAGCGGCGGCCGTGTCCTCGGCGTGACCGCACTCGGCAAGACCATCACCGACGCCCAGAAACGCGCCTATGAGGCCGTCGACAAGATCCACTTCCAAGACGCCTACTGCCGGCGTGACATCGCCAGCAAGGCGATCCAGGGGTGACCGCTCCGCGTCGTCGACGCGACGCAGTCAAGCCTGCTCGATCGCGGCCGGCTGCTGATTGATCTTCCGGATCTCGTCCATCAATGACGGGTCGAACTTCGGCTGGCGGTCGTACGTGTAGATCCCGTTGACCTCCTGCTCGATGTCGTATAGCTGCGTGTAGCAGAACGCACAGATGTGGGGGTTGTTCAGGAGCACGTCGGTCAGGGCGCGGTAGCGATCGATATACTCGCGTTCCGATTTCGGCCGATCGCCATAGCCCCAGCCCTGCTCACCGCCCAACGCGCTCGGGTCCCACCAGATCCCCCCGTATTCGCTGACGAAGTACGGCTGGCCGTCGATGTAGTCGCAGTCCTCGTTGGGAACGTTGCGAAACGCCGCGCCGGCCGTGCCATCGAACGTGCCAAACCGCGCCGCGAAGCTCGACGTATCCTGATCGTAGTTGTGGACGTCGTACACGTCGGTCACGACGTGGCAGTAGCCGCTGGTGTCGATGACGGGTCGGGCGGGATCGATGGCCTTGGTCAGCCAGAAGACGTTTCGGAGCAGCGCGTCGTGCGCCTCCTTGAACGGACGAACGCGGCTGGACGTCTCGTTGAACGGGGTCCACATGATCAGCGACGGGTGGTTGACGTCCCGGCGGACGATCTCGGGCCACTCGCCCATCATCGCGTCGTGCGCCGCGGTCGGGCCGAAGTCCATGCCCCAGTCGCCATACTCGCCCGTTACCAGGTAACCCAACCGGTCGGCCCAGTAGAGGAACCGCGGCTCGAACACCTTCTGGTGCAGCCGGGCGCCGTTGAAGCCGACGTCGAGGGACCGCTGCACGTCGGCCCGAAGGGCGTCATCGCTCGGCGCGGTGTAGATGCCGTCGGGGTAGTATCCCTGATCGAGAACGGTCCGCAGGAAGAGGGTCCGGCCGTTCAGCATCAGGCGGCGACCCTCGACCTCGAAACGGCGCAGACCGACGTAGGTCGTCAGCGCGTCGACGGCCTGACCCGCGTCGTCGATGATCGATAGCGTGACGTCGTACAGATGCGGATTGCCCGGGCCCCAAGGGATCGCGTCGGGGATCGTCAGTTGGCAATGCGTCAGCAGCCCCGTCAGGGCTCGCTCGGCCACGACGGGCGGGCCGGACGTCTGAATCTCGGCGCGGAGCCGCAAGCCCGCCGTCGGACCGTCCGTTTCGATGGCCATATCGACGAGTCCTGAGACCGGGTCGCCCGCGATCACGTGATGTCGGATGAACGTCGAACCGACCGCCTCCAGCCACACGGTCTGCCAAATGCCCGTCACACGGGTGTAGTGGCATCCGTAGCTGCCCTGGCGCGTGCTCTGTTTGCCCGCCGGTTGATGACCCGTGCGGGGGTCGTCTTCGACGTAGACGACCACGGTGTTCCCGCCGCCGACCTTGGCGACCGACGTGATGTCGAAGCAGAACGGGGCATAGCCACCGACGTGGCGCCCGACGAACCGACCGTTGACCCAGACCCTCGCATCGAAATCGACCGCGCCGAAGTGCAACCGGACCCGACGACCCCGCCACGGGGTCGGAATGTCGAACGCGCGGCGGTACCACACGGCGGGCATGAAGTCGACGGAGCCCACGCCGCTCAGCCGGCTCTCCGGACAGAAGGGCACGGTAATCCGCCCGGCCAACGGATCGCGGTCGGACCAGCCCGATGCCAGCCCGTTCCGCCCGGCGTCGATCTCGAACTGCCACGGACCGTTCAGGTTGACCCAGTCGGACCGCATCCGTTGCGGATCGGGGTGTTCGGGTCGGGGAATGTCCGTGCTCATGGGAGACTCCTGTTGGGAATGGTCCGCGGGGCAGACCCTACAAGACCAGGGCGACGACCGCGCCGTCCTGCTGGCTGGACCGCCAGGCGGCGTCGATGAAGGCCATCATCTCGACCGTCTCGGCCAACGGTACGGGCGCGGGGCCGCCCTTGAAGAACGGGACGATCTGGTTGAGCAGCTGCGCGTAGAACGGCACCTCGGTGCTGTGGGTGAACTGGCAGAACTTGTTCTCGGCCACGACGGTCGCGCCGAAACTCCCCGTCCCGTCGCGGATGCCCCGCATCGTGCCGATCCGCCCATCGCCCCAGGTCCCGACGGCGACGTCCGCGCCGGGCGTGCTGACGCACCTGACGGTCTTGCAGCCTGTGCCCATCAGGGCGTAGAGGATCTCGAGCCCGTGGATGCCGTACCAGTAGAAGCCCGGGTTGGTGGGCTCCAGCGCGGCGTTGCTGAAGGCGTCGCAGCCGATCACCTTGCCCTTCTCGGTGTCGTTGAGGCAACGTTGCGTGTTGACGTCGAACCGCAGCGACGACGAGCTGAAACACCGCCCGCCAGCGGCGCCGACCAACTCGGCGATCTCCCGCGCCTCGGCGACGTCGGCCGTGAACGGCTTGTCGACGAAGACCGGCTTGCCCGCCGCGATCACCGGGCGGATCTCCGGCAGGTGACGCCGACCGTCCAGGCTCTCCAACAGGACCGCGTCGCACTCCTCCACCAGGGCCTCGACCGAGTCGACCATCTTGAGGCCCCACTTCGCGCTCAGATCGGCCTGATAGCCCTCGATCCGGCTCGCGCTGGATTCGATGTCGGGACTGAACGTGGGACAGCACGCCACCACCTTGCCGCCCGCGACGTGGTTGGGATCGTTCTCGTCGTTCAGCAGCGTGGTAAACGCGATGCAGTGCGACGTATCACAGCCGATCATGCCGATGCTCAGGTCGTCACTCATGGCAAGTCGTGCTCCTCGCTGGATGCCGTCGAATCAGGGGCTCGCCGGTGACCTGACGGACCGACAGGCGACAAACTGCCCGCAAGCGATCTCTCACGTCTCGCGCACCACCGGGTTGGTCAGTGTCCCGATGCCGTCGATCTCGATGGTCACCTCGTCGCCTTCCTTGAGGAACACCGGCGGCTTCCGCGCGAACCCCACGCCCGACGGCGTCCCCGTCATGATGACCGTGCCGGGCAAGAGCGTGAACTGATGCGACAGGTAGCTGACCAGCTGCCGGCAGTCGAAGATCAGATCGTTCGTGTTCGAGTCCTGCATGACCTGGCCGTTGAGGATGGTACGAATGCCGCAGTTGTCCCCGTCCAACTCGTCGGGCGTGACGATGACCGGGCCCAACGGGCAGAACGTATCGAAGCTCTTGGCCCGCGCCCACTGAACGTCGAGCTTGATCTGGCAGTCCCGGGCCGACACGTCGTTGCCGCACGTGTACCCGAGCACGTAATCCAGGGCGCCGTCTTCGCTGACGTTGCGGGCCTGCCTACCGATGACGATCGCCAGCTCGCACTCGTAGTCCACCTGATCCGGCGCCGACGCCGGCAGGACGATGGGCATCGACGCCGCCGTGACCGCCGTGGTCGCCTTGATGAAGATCACGGGCGCAGGAGGCAGGTCCATCCCGCTCTCCTCGGCGTGCTTGCGGTAGTTCAGCCCGATGGCGTAGACGTTCGGCGGATCGACGGGCGGCAGGCGCTTGGTTACGCCGACGGTCTGGTCCGTCACGGTGAGCGTGCCGAAGACGTCGCCTTCGATGGCGTGGGCCGTTCGCTCGTCGATGGGCTGGCCGTACCGGACCTGCCCGTCCGGGTCCAGGAATCGCATGATTTTCATGGGCATGCCTCGTTGCTGTTGGCCTGAAGGTCCTTACAATAGCCGGCTGGACGATAGCGAGGCATTCTTTTCGCGTGCGGCGATGGGAATGTCAAGGGTTCCTTCTAAGGGGAGTCAGCGATGATCAATGTGGGCATCCTCGGTTGCGGGTTCATGGGCCGGACGCACTACAACATCTACGCCAAAAACCGCAAGGTGAAGGTCGCCGCCTTGATGGACTTAGACAAGAAGCGGCGCGAGGGCAACTGGGCCGATCCCATGGGCAACCTGCCCGCCGAATGGCCCAAGCAGGTCCCCATGAAGGGCGTGGCCAGTTACGCCAGCGTGGACGACGTGATCGCCGATCCGAACATCGACCTGATCGACATCACCCTGCCGACGTCCATCCACGCGGAGGTGTCGATCAAGGCCCTCAAGGCGGGCAAGCACGTCCTGAGCGAGAAGCCGATGGCGCTGACGCACAAGGACTGCCTGAAGGTCGCCGCGGTGGCCGCCAAGTCCAAGAGCTACTACATGGTGGCCCAGTGCATCCGCTTCTGGCCCCAGTACGCCAAGATCAAGCAACTCGTCGATTCGGGCAAGTTCGGCAAGCCGAAGAGCGCCTGCCTGAAACGGCTGTCCCCCACGCCCGACTGGAGCATGAACAACTGGCTGATGGCCTCCGGGCTGAGCGGCGGGGCCGTGCTCGACCTGCACGTCCACGACATCGACTTCGCCAACTATCTGTTCGGCAAGCCCAAAAGCGTAATGGCCAGCGGCACGACCGGGCCGTCCGGCGGCGTCGACCACGTCGAAGCCCTCTACGACTACGGCAAGGACCTGCTGGTCATGGTCGAAGGCGGCTGGTGCTTCCCGCCAGGCTACCCGTTCCAGATGGTCGTCAACGTCCGCTGCGAAAAGGCCATGTTCGAGTACGTCATGCGCGCCGGCGAGGGCGGCTGCGGCTTCGGCGACGAGGTCGTCGTCTACCCCAACCGCGGCAAGATCAGGAAGATCAAGTGCAAGGGCGCCGACGGCTGGACCGAGGAGATCCGCTACTTCGTCAACTGCATCGCCAACAAGACCAAGCCCAAGATCGTCACGGCGAAGACGTCCGCCGACTCCATCGCCGTGGCCGAGGCCGAGATCAAGAGCGTCCAGACCGGCAGGCCCGTGAAGGTGAAGTGATCTTGCGACGGTGGAAGGCTGCCGACCGGACGTGGGGGATCGGACTGCTGGCAAGCGGCGTATCCATCGGGGTGCTGCCCGCGCTCGCGTATGCCGGGCCTGCCGCAACTGCAGCAACGACGTACCGGGCCGTCGAGCGCGTCGAGCTGTCGGACGGTTTCTATCTGTTGGCCAGACCCGCGGGCTACAAACACGGCGACCAACCACCATTGGTCGTTTGCCTGCATGAGACCGACACTGGCGCCGAGACGATCCTCGCGTTCTGGCGGCGGCTGAAGACGCCGATCGGCATGCTCCTGGCCGCGCCGGAACACCACAGGCCCGGCTGGCGTCAGGCAGATCTACCCTGCATCCGGGCCATGCTGGCACACCTTGGCAAGCACGTGACGTACGATCCGAAGCGCGTCTTGTTGACGGGGTATTCGGCCGGGGGGGCGATGGCGTTTCATCTACTGTACGCAGAAGCGTTCCCGGCCACGGCCGTGGCGGCGACGGCCAACTACGTCCCCCCCAGCGTAACGGCCAAGATGGTCGCCGCGCGACGCGACGTGCCGATCTTCTACGCCGTCGGGATGCGGGACGTCAATCAGGACCGAATGCGGGCGAGCATCGAGCTGCTCCGGGCCAACGGCGGACGCCTGACGTTGCTCCGGCCGGACATCGGACACACGCTCGATCCCGCCGTCGGTCAGCAGGCCATGGACTGGTTCGTCAAGACCATGACGCGGCAGACACTGACGCAGATCGACCAGGCCGCCAAAGCGGGCGAGGAGAGACGTTACGCCGTCGGGATGGCCGTCGTCGAACCCATCCTGGACCAGCGACGGTGGCACGCGCCCGAGGTCGTCGCGCGGGCCGACTCAGTTCGCATCGAGCTGGAGCAGCCCGGTCGAGAGCACCTCGCCCGGGCGAAGCATCTGACCGACCAAAGGCAGCACCTGGAAGCCATCGACGTCCTGCGACGCGTCGAGCTCGCCTATGGGACTGCGCGGCTAGGCCTCGAAGCCCAGAAGCGTCGCGAGGCCCTGCAGGCGGACCCGAAGGTCCGCGCAGCCGAGCAGGTCCGCCAACAGGAACGGCGCGAGCAAGCCAGCCGGGAATCGCTGGTGCGCGCCCAACGGCTTGTCGTCAACCGGAAGTACCTTCAGGCCAAGGAGCAGTGCCGCGCGATCATCCGCACGTATCCTGGAACCACCGCGGCGACGCGGGCACAGACGCTGCTCGATCAGCTCCGACGGGCTGGCAAGTAGTCGATAGGAAACGAACCCCATGACCGATCAACCGACGATCCGCATCGAGACCTTTCTAGAGGCCATGTTCGGCGAGAACTGCTTCGTCGTCTCCGTGCGAGACGGCGGGCCGTGTTGGATCATCGATCCGAGCTTCCCGCCCCAGCCCGAGGAGGTGCTGGCCTACGTCGCGGCGCACAAACTGCAGCCGGCCGCTCTCGTGCTGACCCACGGGCATGCCGACCACATCGCCGGCGTCGAGCACATCCTCCACGATTTCCCTGAGCTGCCCGTCTGGATCGGTCGGGAGGACGACGCCATGCTGACCGATGCGAACGCGAACCTGTCCGCGCCGTTCGGCGTCCAGCTGGTCACGCCGAAGCCGGCCGACGCCCATCTGGACCCGGGCCAAACGCTCGAACTGGACGGCACGCAGTGGGCCGTGCTGGACACGTCCGGTCATTCCCCCGGCGGCCGGAGCTTCTACTGCGCCGCCGCTGGCGTGGTCATCGTCGGCGACGCGCTGTTCGCCGGCAGCATCGGCCGCGTCGATTTCCCCGGCAGCGACGCCGAACAGCTGCTGGGCAACATCCGCAACCACCTGTTCAGCCTGCCGGACGAGACGGTGGTCTACACCGGTCACGGCCCGACGACGACGATCGGCCACGAGAAGCGGACCAATCCCTTCGTTCGCGGCTGACCGGCGGCCGGCAGGACCGTCACGGAGTCGAACGACATGGACATCCACAACATCGGCCGACGGATCTGCGACGAAATCGCCGGCGCCATCGCAGCCGTGGACGACGCCGCCGCCGGGGAACTGATCCAATCCCTTCTAGTGACCCGCCGTGTCTTCCTGACCGGGGTCGGACGCAGTGGCTGGATCGCGCGATGCCTGGCGACCCGACTCATGCACCTCGACCGGACCGTCCACCTCGTCGGCGACGCCTCGACGCCGAAGATCGGCGATGGGGATCTGCTGATGGCCTGCACCGGCTCCGGCGAGACGCCGACGATCCTGGCGCACGTCGCGGCCGCCCGCCGCGCCGGCGCGGACCTCGCCGTCATCACCGCCTGTCCGGATTCGACCGCCGCGGGGCAGGCCCGCGTCGTCATCCACCTGCCCGCCCCCACGCCCAAGGCCCACGATTCGAACGGCCCGGAGAGCATTCAACCCATGGGATCGCTGTTCGAGCAATCCCTCCTCATCTTCGGCGACGCCCTCATCATGCTCCTCGCCCAGCGCCTCGAGCAAGACCACCCACAAATGTGGCAGCGACACACCAATCTGGAATAGGAGTCAATGCCAAACGTACCGCTCGTCCCCTCAGACCCTAACCCCTAATCCCCAACCCCCAAGCCCGCCGCCCCAAACTGCCCGCGCTCACACGCCACCACGAACGTCTCGGCCGTGCCCTTGAGCTTCTCCCAGTGACCCCGGATCCTGTCCGCCTCGTCCGGGCTGATCTGGTCGTCGTCCGCCAGCGACCGACTGACCTGATGCAGCAGCTCGCCGAACTCGCCGACGAGCCGTTGGGTCGCCTGGAGGGCCTCGGCGTCGAGGGCCGTCGGCTTCACACGGGGGTTGGGGGCGAAGAACCCGTCGGCCTCGTGACACAACCACGAGACAACGTCGGCGCAGCGCGTCACGCGGTAGATGTCGGCCAATCGATCCAAGGGGTTTCGAGCACCGCTGGCGTCGGCGTCGTCGCCGGCCGGAGACTGACACCACTTGTAGACCAGCGCGGGCGAGACCCGCAGCTCGCTCGCCAGGACCTTCACCCCCACCTCGTCGGCGGCCTCTCGGAGCACCTCGTACGATTGCATGATCGCCTCCTGGCGGTTGTTCCCGCTCGCGTCGCATGGTAGACACTGGGCCGAGCGCCATCCGCACACGGATTATAGCCATCTCGGCCGCATCCGACAGGATGCAGGGAAGACCAGCCCGTGCAGACCCAGACCCAGATCCGATCCCTGTTGGCCGCAGCGGGCCTGCGACCCACCAAGAAGCGCGGGCAGCATTTCCTCGTCGACGGCAACCTGATGCGGAAGCTGGTCGCGTCTGCCGCAATCCAGCCCGACGACGTCGTGCTCGAGGTAGGCGCCGGCACCGGGTCGCTCACGAAAGAGCTCGCCAGCGCAGCCGGCGCCGTCATCGCGGTCGAGATCGACGCGGGCCTGGCCGACATCGCCGCGGCCGAGCTCGCCGACCTGACCAACGTGACGCTGCTGCGCCGAGACGTCTTGGCCGCCAAGTCCCGGATCGATCCGCAGGTCATCGACGCGCTCGTCGAGGCGAGGGAACGACATGGCGGGCGCGTCCTGCTCGTCGCCAACCTGCCCTACCAGGTCGCCTCGCCGCTGATCATCGATCTGCTGACCGGATCGCCCGAGTTCGCGCGGATGTGCTTTACGGTCCAGAAGGAGGTGGGCGGCCGCCTGTTGGCCCGGCCCGGGGGCAAGGACTACGGCCCCCTGAGCGTCATCGTCCAGGCGTTGGCCGAGGTCCATCGCATCGCCGCCGTGCCGCCCCAGGCCTTCTGGCCGATACCCGAAGTCGATTCGGTGATGGTCCGCGTCGACCCAAGCCCAGAGCGTCGCGGGCGAATACCTGGCGTCGCCCACTTCACCGGGGTGGTCAAAACATGCTTCCTGCACCGACGCAAGACGCTCGCCCACAACCTCACCGACGCCTACGGCGCCGATGTCGCCGAGAGGGTCATGACAGCGATGGGGATCGAACCGAGAACGAGACCGGAACGCCTCGACGTGTCCGCGTGGGTCGAGCTGGCCCACGCGCTGGTGGAGTGAGGGGTCAGAAGTCCAGGGCAGGATCGCGAACGCAGCAGTCGGCTACCTCCACACCCGAAGGCGTCAGGCGGACCCACCGTCGCCGCCACGGCGTCTTGCGTCCGTTGGGATCTTCGGGGTGCAGGCGCGGGTTGACATACCCCTTCTCGCACAGATAGATGAGGTCAGCGCGAAAGTCGTCCCACTCGCGAGCGCCGATGACGGCCATCACGGCACGGTACAGCACCTCGACCGGCAAGGCCGAGGGATAGACGCTCTTGAGCGTGACCAGCATTTCGCGCCGGACCTGTTTGACCACCTGGGATTCAGGGACGTTGGGCATGGATACGCCTCGCAACCTCGGACAGCGGGGCCCGGCTCTGCGGCTAGAAGGGGTCCAGCGCATGTGCGAGGTGATGCGCCCGACGAGCGCCCCGTCCGTTCGGGGCAGGGCCCGGGGCCGCGAAATCCCCGGCCGTACACCGCGTTCTTGACACGCGGGCCCCGAGCCGTTGGAATCTCCCCACCGACGGTGCATCTTTGGATTTCACGTCTTGCCCACGAAAGGGGAGTGCCATGGCAGCGAATGACGTGCCGCAGTACATCCGATCTGCAGCGCCCGTAGCCGCCGAGCAGCGTGCCGCGTGGTTCAAGAACACGATGCCGTCCTACGCCGGCATCTTCCTGTGGGTGGCTTTCTACGATCAGCTGGGGGCGAACACGCTGGGACACAGCTCCCTGGCGGTGCTCCTGTTGGGCATCGTCGTAGCGGGTCTGATCTGTCATTTCCTGTTCTACTTCGTGCCCGGCATGTTGGGCATGAAGACGGGGCTGCCGCTGTACATCGTCGGGACGAGCACGTTTGGCGTGAGGGGGGGATACTTCCTGCCCGGGATCTTCATGGGGCTGCTGCAGATCGGGTGGTACAGCGTCGGGACGTTCTATGCGGCCAAGTTCATTCTCAACGGCATCGGCCAGCCGGCCATCACGATGTACGGCCCGCCGGAGGCTGGGTACCAGCCGGCCTTCGACCTGACCTTCGTGATCTTTGCGGTGGTGTGGGGATACCTCTTTGCCTTCTTCGGGGCGAAGGGAATCGATTACGTGGCCAAGATGAGCCAGTTCTTCCCCATTGTCCCGATCGTACTGCTCATCGTGGGTGTGATCCTGGCCGCCGGGGGGATCGGTTCGTCCTCGGAGCCGGCGGCGGCGGCGCGGGTGGGATCGTCGTGGCCTGCCTATGCGGGCATGCTTCTGATGATTCAGATGATCATCGGGTTCTTCGCCACGGCAGGTGCGGTCGGGGCCGACTTCTGCAGCAACGCCCGGAACAAGAGCGACGTGCACCTGGGCGGTCTGGGCGGGATCTTCGTGCCCACGGTCTTCGCCGCCGGGCTGGCCCTCCTGACCGTGGCCGGCGCCCTCGGCAAGAACCCGGCCATGGCCGACCTGTCGTACGGCGGCGCCCTGCAGTCGCTGAGCCCCACGATCGGCAAGATCATGCTCATCTTGTTCGCGATCGGCTCGATGGCGCCGGCATGTTTCTGCTCGTTCATCATCGGCAACAGCCTGTCGACGATGCTGGGCAGTCCCAAGTCGCGCATCCCGCTGACCATGGGCGGGGCGACGATTGGCATTGCCCTGGCCGTGACCGGTGTCTCCGCGAACCTGGCGCCCTATTTTGGCCTGATCGGCGCGTCGTTCGGCCCGGTGGTCGGGGCGATGGCGGCGGACTGGATTCTGTCGGGGCGGAAATGGTCCGGCCCGAGGCGGGGCGTCAACGTCGCCGGGTACGCCGCATGGTTGATCGGCTTCTTGGTCGGCATCTCCAACAACGGCATGGTGACCAAAGCACTGGGTGGCGAGATACTTGCCGGTTGGCATCCGACGGGCGTGTACTCGTTCTTCGTCGGATTCATCGTTTACCTCGTTCTGGCCGGTCTGCGTCCCCCGGTCCTCGAGGGCGTCGTCAAGACGGTTGATCCCGAGGCCAGCTAGCGGCTCAGCGCAAGGCTTGTCATCAAGGCGCGTCTGAAGCTGATCCACCGTCAGTAGGATCGTCTTGCCATGGCCGATAGCCGCCGCCCGTCGCGTTCGGAGCTGGCCCGGCAGATCGTCCGACAGGAGGCGGGTGCGCTGGTCAAGCTGGCGGACGCCCTGGACGAGGCCTTCGACGCGGCCGTCGACACCATCCTCAACCACCCAGGCCAGCTCATGGTGACGGGCCTGGGCAAGAGCGGGCTGATCGGCCGGAAGATCGCCGCCACGCTCACCAGCACCGGAACGCCGGCCGTGTCCATCCATCCCGTCGAGGGCCTCCACGGCGATTTGGGCATCGTGAATCGCGACAACGTCCTGCTCGCGCTGAGCAAGAGCGGCCAGACCGACGAGCTGATCCGCCTCGTGGTCCAGTTCAAGCAGCTCGGCGGACCGGTGATCGGCGTGTCAGCCGCCGGAAGCCGCCTGGCCGAACTGTGCGACGTGGTACTGGCGTTGCCCGACGAGCCTGAAGCCGGACCGCTGGGGTTAGCACCGACCACGAGCACGACGATGCAGCTCGTCCTGGGCGATGCGCTGGCGATGGCCCTGTTGGACGCACGCGGCTTCACGCCCGACGACTTCGCCCAGTACCATCCCGAAGGTCACCTCGGCCGACGCCTCCTACTGCGGGCCCACGACCTGATGCACCGCGACGCCGAGTTGCCCGCCGTCCGCATCGACGCCACGTTCCAGGACCTCCTGGCCGAAATCGAGGCCAAACACCTCGGCATGGCCTGCATCGTGGACGAAAGCGGCGGGCTGGTCGGGGTCCTCACCGACGGCGACCTCCGTCGGCTGCTGATCCGCGGCGACTCCCCACACGGTCGTACGCTCCCCGAGCTGCTGCGTCTGTCGCGACGCGGCCCGTCTGACCCGCCGCTACTCTGCTCGGCCGTCCGACCCTACACGCCCGTCGTCGAGTGTCGGAACATCATGGAGCGAAGCCACATCACCCATCTCGTCGTCACGGGCGACGACAACCGTCCACTCGGCGTGATTCGCATGCACGATATCGTTCAGGCTGGCGTGTCCTAAAGGCGGGTACTGTGGCGGGGCGGGGCGCTTCCCTATCCGGAGAGACCCTCCACGAGCGCATCGAGGTTGGTCTTCATCAGATCGATGTACGTGCCATGGCCCAAGATCCCCGGCGTGCCCAGCGGATCGAGTCGGTCAAAGCTGATGTTCGCCTGTTCGACGATCGCGTCCAGCGGGTCCACATTGAAGCCCGGGTCGGCAAAGAGGCACGTGGCCTGGTGCTTCCGGACAAACGCGACCACGCCGTCGATGGCCCCGCGTCTGGCATCCTCGACATGGGCCGGCGGCACGGCGATTTGCTTGAGACCATACCGCGCGGCGAAATGGCCAAACGTCGGATCGAGCGTCACAAACGACTTCCGCGGAACAGACTCGAGCTGCTTCGCACAGAGCGTGTCCAGCTCCCGCAAGCGGTTCTGGTACGCCGCGGCGTTGGCCGCGTAGCGCGACGCCCCCGTCGGATCGACATCGCTGAGCGCCTTGGCGATCCGGTCAACCATCCGAATCATCTTCTGCGGGTCGAGCCAGATATAGGGATCGGTGCCCGACGGGCAGCCGACGACCGCGCTGAGATCGAGGATTCTCGGGCCATCCTCGCGCCCGGCCTGCAAGCCGCGTCGGGCCCAGTCGTCCAGCCCCAGACCGATCACAACGAGCAACCGCGCCCTTGCCAGCTCATCGGACTGGCCCTTCGTCGGCGTGTACGCCTTCGCTGCCCCCCCTGGCGGCAGCAAGGTCAAGGCCCTGACATGCTGCTCTCCGCCCACGCGGCGCAGGACGTCAGCGATGGGGTAGATGCTGGCGGCGACCAGCATTCGACCGTCCGCCGATACCCCGCCGCCAGCGCGATCCCTGCAGCTCAGCACACCGACCGTGCTCGCCAGCGAGAACGCGACCAATACCACACATGCATATGACGCTCGGCTCGACACGTCGACGGGCTCCTGAAGGACTGCGCAACTTGATCATACCCTTCCGCTCTCTCGCATCAAGCCAAGCAACCGCCATCCGCCGTGCTGGGGAACGATCTAGGGGCCTGGCAGCCCGATCCTGACCCCTCTCGGTGGATAGTCACTGCCCCACTGTGAGTGTTTCTGGCCGAGACATCCGTTCGCGCTTCCTTGCACGACCGCGCCGGTATTGGCTACAGTCTAGGGCGGTGCTGCGCTCTGAAGGGCTCTTTCATCATGCATGACACGACACGGTGGCGTCTCGTTGGCCTGGTCGGACTGATTGGATACCTGTCGGCGGCGACCGCCCTGGCGGCCCCGCCGAAGCGTGCGTCCCAGTGGTGCAAGCCCGGCCCTTACTTCGTGGGATGCCGGACGTTCATCTTCGTGGATGCCTCGCGGAAGGACATTACCACCGAACGCCCCCGCCAGCTGGTCACGGAGATCTGGTATCCCGCCGTCGACGCAGCGCGTGGCAAGCCCAGGGTCGTCTTCAGCTCCTTTTTTGGCGACCAGGTGGAAGAGGCGGTCGCGGCGATGGCGCGGTTCGGTGACATCGACATCAAAGAGGTGGACAAGCGGCTCACGGCGCTGGCGGTCCGCGATGCCAAGAAGCGAAAGGGGCGCTTCCCCTTGATTCTCTTCAGCCACGGCAACGGCGGGGTGCGGATGCAGTCGGTCTTCCTGACCGAGCACCTGGCCAGCCACGGGTACGTCGTGGTGGCCCCCGATCACACCGGCAACGCCGCGGTGGCCTGCCTGCCCGAGGGGATCGTCACGATCAACGCCAAGGGATCCATCGCCGCCGTCGAAGACCGGCCGCGCGACCTGTCCTTCTTGATCGACGAGATGGCCCGTCAGGATGCCGACCCCAAGTCGTTTCTCTATGAGGGGATAGACCTGGATCGGATCGGCGCGTCCGGGCACAGCTTCGGCGGCATCACGGTGACGATCTGCACGCGGGACAAGCGGATCAAGGCCATCCTGCCGCTGGCCGGCGCGGCGCCGGGGGCGACGTTCTTCCAGACGCCGGTCATGCTCATGGTGGCCGATCAGGACATGACGATCGGCGAATCGCGCAGCAAGCTGTTTCTCAAGCTGTACAAGATCTGGCGGGCCGAGAAGTGGCTGCTGGAGTTCAAGGACGCCGGGCACTACACGTTCTCCGAGATGCACCGCCTCAAACCCGACTACGGGGATGGTTGTGGCAAGGGCAAGCGGTTCGACGGCACGGAATTCGTCTATTGGGACAGCGTTGACGCCCAGGCGTACATCAAGGCGTACGGGTTGGCCTTTTTCGACGGCATCTTGCGGGACAGCGCCGAGGCCCGGAAGCTGTTGACAGGCCCGTCGCTGAGCCCGAAGATCCGGGTCGAGCGCTCGGAGGCGCGGTCCAAGCCGACCGCCACCCAGTAAGCCATTTGCATCGGGGCGCCGCCGGTGGCGCCGGGCTGCATTCCCCGGTGGGTTGTGATTCGGGAGGTCACGCCACCTTGGTTGTCAATCCCTTTCTCGGTGTGTTTCTCCACTCGGTGGGCGGGCTGGCGGCTGGCAGCTTCTACATCCCCTACAAAAAGGTGCGGGCCTGGGCGTGGGAGAGCTACTGGCTCGTCGGGGGGGTGTTCAGCTGGATCCTGGTCCCATGGCTGGTGGCCTGGCTGACGGCGGATGACGTGATCGGGATCCTCCGATCGTCCTCGACGAGCAGCCTGGGGTGGAGCTATCTGTTTGGCCTGCTGTGGGGGGTGGGGGGGCTGACGTTCGGGCTGTCGATGCGGTATCTGGGCATGTCGCTCGGGTACGCCTTGGCGTTGGGGTTTTGCGCGGCGTTCGGGACGGTCATCCCCCCGATCTTCACGGGCGAAATCGGGAGGATCGTCGCCAGCGGGTCGGGGTTGGTGACGCTCGGGGGCGTGGCGGTCTGTCTCGGCGGCATCGCGGTCTGCGGCAAGGCGGGGATGGCCAAGGAGCGGGAGCTCCCCGCGGAGGCCAAGACGGCGACGATCGTGGAGTTCAACTTCGCCAAGGGTGTCTGGGTGGCCGTCTTCGCGGGCGTGATGAGCGCATGCATGGCCTTCGCCATCCAGGCGGGTGAGCCGATCGCCGAGGCGGCGATGGCGCGCGGCGTGGCGCCGCTGTGGCAGAACACGCCCGTGTTCGTGGTCGTCCTGGCCGGTGGGTTCACCACCAACCTGATCTGGTGCGTGGCGCTGAACGTCCGGAACCGGACCGGTGGCGACTACGTGAACCGGGCAGGGGCGCCGCTGGCAGCGAATTACTTCTTCTCTGCGCTGGCGGGGACGACGTGGTACCTGCAGTTCATGTTCTACGGGATGGGCACGACGCAGATGGGGCAGTACGACTTCTCCAGCTGGACCATCCACATGGCCTTCATCATTGTCTTCAGCAACTTGTGGGGGCTGTGGTTCCGTGAGTGGAAGGGCACGGCGCGGCGGACGCACCACCTGATCTTCCTGGGGATCGTCGTCCTGATCGCGTCAACGTTGGTCGTGGGCTTGGGGAGCTATCTGGAGCAGCGCGGCTGACGGGCAGGGGGGCCCCTCGGTCTCGTAGAACTTGACCAGGTAATCGCGAACCGCCGGGGTGTCCAGGGATCGCGAGACCTGGAAGATCGCTGCTCTGCCGGTACAGTTACCGCCCCACACGTAGATGTACTGTCGACCCGCCTGTCGGTCGATCACGCTGCCGACGGGGTTGAAGCCGTCGGACGTGCCGAACGCCGCCCGATAGCGAATCAGCGTCCCTTCGAAACGCCAGTGCGTGCGACCCGCTGCCATCTCGGACGTCGCGATGGAGTACAGATTCACTTTCATCGGGCCCTTGGGTCCCGGCCCGCCTCCCTTGCGATGAGAGACCGCGGCCTCGAGCCGCCGGGTCGCCGGGTTGTAGGCGATGTCGGGCGTGTCGACGATCTCGACCGGCCCGATGTTCGACACGCCGAACCGGAACGGAAACCACCCGGTCTTAGAGTACGCCTGGGCATACCGCACCTCCTTCAGCCCGTTGCGGAGCAGAAAGGCGATCTTGCCGTCGAACTGGACGGGCGTGACCTCGCTCAGGCCGATGCCCTCGGGCAGGGCCTGCTCCTGGTAGCGCCACGTCCTTCCCTCATCGCGGGAATACACCGCACAGAGACGGTTGCCGTAGTCGCCGATCTCCTTGCGAACGGAGGCGTACCCCGCCGTCGTCCAGATCGTCATCCCGTGTTCGGTGTCGAACGTCAGTCGCATCCCGGGCGCCCACAGCCGCCCCGGCACGCCCTCAAACGACGGCGACGCGGACACCAGCTCCCACGAACGGCCCTTGTCACGACTGCGGTAGACGCCCTGATTGATGGCCAGGTATGCGACGCCCTCGCGGACGCCGAGGCCCCCGCCAAACCCCTTGAACGGCGAGTTCGTCCACCTCCCGGCCCGCAGCACGTCCACGGGCTCGGTCCACGTCTTGCCGCCGTCCGACGACGTGACGACCATGCGGATTCCGGCGTTGCCGTCCCGCTTGGACTTGTCCTTGCCCCAGTGACAAGGCGACCTGGCATACAGCACCACGAGCGTGTCGTTCACCTTCGTGGCGATCGGCCACATGAAGTAGTCGTTCGGGCCGACGACGTTCTCGTGCCGCGGGACGACGACGGGCCGGATGTCGATCAGGTCCGACGCGGTGAACTTGGCGACCTCTCGTTCGGTGAGTTGGGACAGCTCACGGGCCAGTGCGTCGTGGCGATACCATTGACAATCCGTCTTCGCGTTGCCGCCGCCGGCTCCACAGGCGCAGGTCGGGCTGAGGCACGTTGCGCTCGCCAGCGCCACCAGGATGCTTCGCACGATGCAACGGATGTTCATACTGTGCGTACCTCGCCCGGAACCAGATTCGCCATCGCAATCTCCTCGTGTCCCTTCTCGGACGCCGCCACCACCTCGGCCCCGGGGAGTGATCACCGGGAGCTGATCTCCTCGAGCAGTTTCGTGCACGTCTCCAGCGCTTCGTCGATCTGCTGGGCGAGGGCGTCGCCGACGGTCTTCCCGTCGTCCGTCATCTCTTCGGTGGCCAGCCGGAACGCCTCGCGCGAGTCGCGGACCTTGCGCTGCTGCTTGTGCGTCCGTTGCTCCAGATCCGATACGCTCTCCATGAGCGTATCGATCCGGTCCGCCAGTGTCTTGCACAGCTTGCCCCGGGCCTCATCGGGGTCGTCCTCCCCGCCCAATCGCTCCAACAGCTTCGAAGCGTTCTTCCGGGCCTGCTTCATGCAGCGGTCCGGGTATCGGGAGCCCTGACTGATCTGTGCATACTGCGTTTCCCGGCGGGCGATCCGCAGATCGCGCTCGATACCGGCCAGCAGCTCCGCAGGCGTCATCTTCCGACTCGGGTCGTCCCATGGCAATCGCTTGAACCACTCGCAGTACGTCAGGAAGCCGGGCAGGCAGTGCTCCATGTAGGCAGATCCCTCCACCCCGCCCCTCCGACCACCATTGCGGAGCTCCTCGCCGTACTCCTCGACCTGCTTGAAGACGTGGGCGATCTCATCGACCCATGCCTCATCCCGAAGCCCACGGACCCAGTCCATGGAGGCCTCGCCGTGCTCGAGAAGCAGCGCCCGAGACTCGTGCAGGCGAACGCGCCCCGCTTTCTCCCTGAGGGCCTGGAGTTCCTGGTCGATCTTGGCCTGGTACGTCGGGTCCGACCCGTGACGGGTCATCATACCCACCATCTGCCAGAGGTCGGCGATCCTCTCGGCGCAGGAACCCGCGAACTTCAGGCGCCCGGCGCCCAGCGCGCCGAACAGCGTCGCCAAACACTCGTCGTGGGTCTGCAGGGAGGGCCTCATCGGCCCGGTGACCTGCGACGAGACCAACAGCTGGCGCATGACGGCCTCCGCCGCCGGTCCGGTGAGCGGTACCTCGTCGTGGATGGCAATCCCGCTCGAGCCGGCCTCCACGACGGCCGTCTTGCCATCCGCCCGCAATTCCACAGCTCCCGTGATCACCGTGACAGCCATGATCTGGGGTGCGATCGGCAGAACGCCTCGCATCGCCAGTCTCCTTTCGATCAGAATGTGATCCGCCATGCGGACCGTGAATTCCGTTCCCAATGTGCGGACCGCACCTTGCGAGCTCTCGACGTAGAACGCGCCGCGTCCCGGCGCGGGCTTGGTCACCTTGGCCGTGACCACGCCGCTTCGGAGATGGACGCCGGTCCGCGACGAATCTGGCCCGCCCGTCAGCACGAGCACCGTGCCGCAGCCAATCGTCAGCTTCGTGCCGTCGACCAGCTCGACGACGGCGACCTCCCTGTCGACGCGCAAGTCGTCTCCCGCGGCCAACCCCTCTCCCGCGTCTTGCCGCGTCCAATCGTCCGTGTCCCCCGAGCGAACCAGGACGCTGCCGCTCACGATTCTTCCAGCGGTCGGCTTCTCCTCCCCGTGGAACACCCATATCCCCAGACCCAAGAGCACCACGGCCGCGGCGGCCTGGGTGAGCCTGCTCTGCGCCAGCGTCCGCCACACCCCAGGGCGGCGGACAGCAGGATCGGCCCCACCCTTGTCGGACAGAGAAATCAGCGCGTCCACTGCGTCGGGGTGCGCCTGCTTCCACCGCTCGGCGTCGAACACGGGCCGCTTCGAGTCGATGGCCTGACTGATCAGACCGTCCAGCCGGTGATCGTCTCTGTCATCGTTCATGGCGCGTCTCGACAAATCCGTTTCGTCTCAGATGGGCCGCGATCTTCTTCTTGGCCCGCCTCAGTCTTCCGTTGATCGCCTGCTCGGAGATGCCCAGCACCGAGGCGATCTGGTCGTACGACATGCCGTCGTAGTAGCGCAGGTAGATCAACTCCCTCGCGGCGTCCGACAGCCCGGCGATCGCGTCTCGGACGGCGTCGGTCCGGCCGTCCTGGTGTGACTCAGCCGCGATCGTGGACAGGTCATCGGCGGCGCGGAGGTCCTTCCTTGCCCGGGCCATGTCCCGTGCACGGTTTCTGCAGATGGCCGCCAGCCAGTGGGCGAACCGGTCGTGACGCCTCAGCTCGGGCAGTCGCCGGGCGGCGGCTGCGAACGCGTGCTGGGCGGCGTCCTCGGCAAGATGCCCGTCGCCGAGGACGGCATGGGCTATCGCTACCATGGCCGGGTAGTAGCGCCGACATAGCTCGGTGAAGCTGTCCGCGTCACCGCTCATCGCCGCCACGACCAGCGCTGAATCCGGCTGCTGCGCCACCGGTTCTCCGATCCCTGCGCTCCGACCTGCGTCTCGCTGATCAGCTTTCACTATTGTAGACGAGTTGTAGTCGCCGGAATGGGCGCTCGGTTTGGCGATTTCGCGCGGTCGCAGAATGGCCCGGGCGGTCGGCGCCCCGCGATCACTGTCCCGACGCGGCCCGCCGGATGCGATCGACCAGGCCGCCCGGCCTGGCGGGTGCGCCGAAGTCGGTCCCCTCAATGGCGGCCGGCATCGACCAGAGCATCAGGTCCTGATAGTAGTCGTTGCCGAACGTCCGCTCGCCCGTGTCCGTGTCGCCGCGCATGATGTTGGGCATGTCCCACGTGTAGCCCTGCAGACAGACGATGTTGTGCCAGACCTTCCGGGCGAGCTCCAGGCCGAACGCGCCATCGCCGTTGTACATGTAGGTCATCGCCAGCATCAGGGCCTCGGGCGGGAAGAAGCTGTAGGTCCCGTACCCGCCGACCTTGGCCGGCCTGCCGTCGGGCGTGGCGTAGTTGACGGCGCCGTATTTGCTCAGGGCGACGTTGCATCGCTTGATCGTGTCCAGCACCGTCTGGATTCGCTGCTCGGGCAGCGCGCTGGGCAGGCCGTGGTGGTCGGTGACCCATTCGCCGTCGAGCTGGTAGCCGAAGATCAAGTCCGACTTCGCGTTGGTCTCCGGCTCCAGGTAGTTGAGGTAGTAGCTGCCGGTCCACAGCTTCTTCTCCATGCTCTCGGCGGCGGCGCTGATCCATTCGGCGCACTGTTTGGCGAACTCGGTGTCGCCGGCCTGTTTCGCGAACCGCTCGGCGATCCGCAACTGCGCCAGATGCAGGCCGCCCACATGGGCCGTCATTCCTTGCCAGCCCGGTTTCGGCGCCTCGAACCACTCCGTGCCCTTGTTGCCGGTGGGCATGGCGATGATGCGGTCGCCGATCGGGTACTCGGGTCGCAGGTTCACCGTGTAGGTCATGTTCTGCTTGAGCTGCGGGTGGAACTCGCGGACGAAGTCCTTGTCGTCTTGGCCGTAGCACAGGAAGTAACGGTCCACCATCGCCGCCAGCGAGATGCCGTTGGTGGCGAATTGATAGCCGCGGGTCGGGTTGGCCATGTCGATGGGCGGCGTTTGTCCGGTGCAGCCGCCGAAGATCCACACCGCCGCGCCGTCGGGGTACTGATAGCCCTTGTATCCGCGGAGCGTCGAGAGCGCCAGCTCCGGGAAGAAGTAGACGATCGGCTGGTTGCCGTAGAACGAGCAGGGGATGCACTCGATCTGCGGGCACCCGCGCGGGCACTCATTCAGGCCGAACAGACCGTCCTCGGGCCTGACCCAATCGGGGACCGGTGGCTTGGCCTGGGCCCACAGGCCGTCCTCGGCGATCAGGTGCAGCACGTTGACCAGCGAATCGCGAAGCCAGACGGGCAAGCGCTCCTCGGTGTAGAGGACCTGCTGCCAGGCCAGGACCCGCCGCAACAACGATTCGTGATCCTTGGCCAGCCGCTCAGCCGCCTTGGCGGCGCTACCGCAGTGCTTGGCGTACATGTGGGTGAACGTGTGCTTGGCGCCGGCCCAGTTGTACCCACCCGCGTTCCAGGTGGGTGCGTGCCACGTCAGGACGAACCGGACGGTTTTGCACTTGCCGGCGGGCAGGTCGAAATCGACGGCCGCTGAAGCGCCGGCATGATCGGGTCCAACAGTCGGTAGTGCCGAGGCCATCTTCGCCCACGCGCCGTCGACCAATTCGCCGCCCAGGCGCGGCTTGTCTTGGCCGATCACACCGATCGCGTACGAGGCCAACCGCCCGACGACCTCCACCCCGTTGACCCCGCCCTCGAGCTCCCGGCGAGTAAACGTCTTGCCTCCCGCCTCCTTGTCGAGCGGACCGGGAAACGAGAACGCGATCGTTCCTTGTTGCGCCGCGCCCGAGGGATTGCGGAGATGCACCTCGAAGACGATCCCGGGGATCATCGAGTCGACCCCGTGTCCCGGCAAGAAAGGCGACCACGCCCGCAGGCCGACGCCGACCGGGGCGTCTGTCTCGAACTCCAGATCGGCCACGGGATAGTGGCCCCAGTAGTGGACCTCGCGGGCCGTCGCGGCCCCGTCGAGCTTCGGCGCCGTGGGAACCGGCGTGATCGGGGTCTTGTCATTGGTCCAGCCCTTGTCCCGCCAGACGCGATACTCCCGGCCCGCCGCGGAATGCTGGTACTGCCCTTGGCCGTCCTTCGGCTTGGGGTCGCACAGCACCCACGTCTTGCCGCCGACGCTCAGCCCCAGGATGGGCACGTTCAGCGGCCCCCGACGCGGGACGTGCGTGTTGAAGAGGGTGCAGTAGCCCAGCATCCCGGTCGTTTCCAGGTCGATGCAGCCGGTGTCCAGCCCGCCCAGCGGCATGCCGTTGGTCACCGTGTCGCCCTTGCGATAGATCACGCCGCAGGCGGGTTTGGTGAAACCGTCCGCACCGAAACGGTGCCAGGCCTTTCCCGGGAGTCGGTTGGCAAACAGCGTCTGACCGGGCGTGTGTTCTGCGACGCCGCCACCGCCCGCCGCCCAACAGGCGGAGACCGCGAAGACCAGGCCGACCACCATCCCGACGACGAGGACGACGTTGCAGGGCGAGTCCATGGGTTCGCTCCTTGGTTCGGGGAGGTGCACAATACCCGTGAGTCCAGGCCATTATTGCCGGTGCGGGCCGTGTGCAACAGCTCCATCGGGCGCGATTGTGCGGTCGTGCGCGGCGACGTCGCGCGCTTGACAGGTTGGGGCCAGGGCAATAGCTTAGTGAAGGGTCTGCAGGGCGAACGGGACATGGGTCAGGGGATCGGACCCGGCCCGAAGCGGATGTGGCGGAATTGGCAGACGCGCAGGCTTCAGGTGCCTGTGGGGGCAACCCCGTGGAGGTTCGACTCCTCTCATCCGCAGTCAGCGACAGGATCGCCGACAGGTCGCATGCAAGTCGGCGTCTGGTACGACCGATAAGTGATGTAGGCTGTCGCGGGACAGCACGGAGCGTATCGATGACCTTCCGCAGTCCAGGCCCTGTTGTCGCGGGATCTGATCTGCCGATAGACTGCGCGGGCGAGGCCATCATCATTATTACGGAGGGGCATGGGTAGGGCTGCCGGACCTCCGTCGAAACGACCAGCCCTGCCCGAGAGCGGCAGGGCTTTTTTTGTTGGCCCGTTCCTGGTGACTGCGTCGCACGAGACCCCGTCGCCGGGCACGAAGCTTTCTGGGTGAGACCCATGGCACCGCAAGACAGACAACGTATCGAGCTGTATGACACGACGCTGCGGGACGGCATGCAGGGCCAGGGCGTCGCGCTGTCACTGCCCGACAAGCTCCGGATTGCCCGGCGGCTGGACGCGTTCGGGGTGGACTACATCGAGGGGGGCTACCCGCTGAGCAACCCGAAGGACGAGGCCTTCTTCGAGGAGATGAAGCAGCAGCCGTTGTCGCACGCGCGTCTGGCGGCGTTCGGTATGACGCGCAAGAAGGATCAGCGTGCCGACGATGATGAGGGTTTGTCCAGCCTGCTGGCGGCCGAGACGCCCGTGGTGACGATCGTGGGCAAAACCTGGGACCTGCACGTCCGCGACGTCCTGGACGCAACGCTCGAAGAGAACTTGGCCATGATCCGCGAGAGCGTCGCCCACTGTGCGCGCGCCGGTCGAGAGGTGATCTACGACGCCGAGCACTTCTTCGACGGCCACGATGCGGACCCCGACTACGCGCGACAGACGGTCCTGGCAGCGCAAGAGGCCGGTGCGTCGTGCATCGTCTTGTGCGACACGAACGGCGGATCGCTGCCCGAGCGGATCGTCGCGGGCATCGAGGGCGTTCGGTCGGACCTGTCGGTCCGTCTGGGGATCCACTGCCACAACGATATCGGTCTGGCGGCCTCCAACGCCATCAGCGCCGTCAAGCACGGCGTCGTCCACGTACAAGGCACGATCAACGGCATCGGCGAGCGGTGCGGCAACGTCGATCTGACCACGATGGCGGCGAACCTGGCGCTCAAGCTGGGCTACGACGTGCTGGTTCCCGGCGCGCTGGAACAACTGACCGAGGTCAGCCGCTTCGTCTACGAGCTCGCCAATCTGGTCCCTCGCGAGAACCAGCCTTACGTGGGCTCGGGCTCGTTCGCGCACAAGGGCGGCATGCACGTCCACGCGGTCCGCAAGGTAGCGGCCAGCTACGAGCACGTCGACCCGGACGCCGTCGGCAATCGACGCCACATCCTGATCAGCGAACTGAGCGGCGCCAGCAACGTGGCGGGCAAGATCGGCAAGAAGTTCGGCATCGAAGGCGACCGAGCCTTGCTCCGGCGGGTGCTCGAGCGCGTGCAGGATCTGGAGAACGAGGGGTATATGTTCGAAGCGGCCGAGGCGAGTTTCGAACTGCTCTGCCGAAAGGAGATCGGCCGGTATCATCCGTTTTGGGAGCTGGATCACTACCGGGCCGTCATCCTGAACGTGCACGGACAGGTCCAGACCACCGAGGCGATCGTCAAGCTCCGCGTCAACGGGAGCCAGGAGCACGAGGTGGCCGAGGGCGACGGCCCGGTCGACGCGCTCGCCAACGCGTTGTTGCGGGCCTTGCGGCCGCACTACCCCAGCGTCGATCACGTTCGTCTGGTCGACTTCAAGGTCCGGGTGACGAACCCGCGGGAAGCGACGGCCGCCCGGGTGCGGGTGACGATCCAGTTCCGCGACGACGAGACGCACCAAGTGTACGGCACGGTGGGCGTCAGCGAGAACATCATCGAGGCGTCGTGGGACGCGCTGGTGGACGGGATCGAGTACAAGCTGCTCGGGGCCGAGGAGGCCGGCGAGGTCGGCAGCTAGCGCCTCTGGGGACGGAGCACCCAGCGGTCGGGCGGATCGCCGTGACCCTCGGATCGCTCCAAGATGAAGGCGCCGCCGAGCTGGTCTCCCTGCAATTCGAACGCCCACGCGTCGTCGGTACGGTGAAGGGTCTGGAACGTGCCGTCCCGGTGAATGGCAACGCAGCCGCGTCCGGTGCGGGTCGGGCCCTCGAAGGTCAGAAACGCCTTGCGATGGTCCGCGATGCGAACGGCGGGAATGGGGCGATCGTCGTCGGTGCTCGGCGGCCGCTCGAGCCGCCACGTGGCCAACACGTCCCCGTCTTCCAGCATCAAGTCCCAGTGCTCCGGACCGTGGCCGGTGTGGTGCTGGATCACGTATCTGCCCGACGCCCGTGCCGACATGCCAGACGTGTCCTCGGGCCTTATTCCTTCTCCTCCCCCTCCTCCTTGATCATGATGGGGTCCGGTACGGCCGAGTCGACGAAGCCCTGAGCCCGCGCGGCGCAGCCGTAGCAGGTTCCGCAGGGGGTCTCGGTGTTCCGGTCGCACGACCAGGTCAGAGCGAAGGGGAGCGCCAGACGTTGCCCGAGGAGGATCACCTCGCCGCGGGTCATGTCGATCAGGGGGCAACGGACCTGGATCTTGCTGTCAGATCTGGCAGTCATCTCGACCAGTTGGTTGTAGAGGTGGTACAGCTCGCGCTTGTGGTCCGGGAAGAGGATCGAGGTCCGGGGCAGGGCACGCGCATCGTTCTCCGACGATCCGACCAGGATCTGCTTGGCGCCAATGGCACTGGCCCAGTGGTAGGCCAGCCCCAACATCGTCGGGATCAGCCCGGGCATGTACGTGGCGGGTGGGGTGTCGCCGAGCGTCCTGGCGTCCTCGATGGCGAGCTTCTTGTCGACCTTCGCGCTGCCCCCGGCGGTGCCGAAGTGCGACAGGGGAACGACGATGTTCTTGCTGGGCGTGAAGTGCTTGCAGATGGCCTTAAAACAGGAGAGTTCGCGCTCCGCGGTTCGCTGGCCGTACGTGACGTGCATCAGCGCAAGCGTGTACTCCTTGGCGGCCAAGCCGGTCAGAACGAAGCTGTTCACGCCTCCGCTGACCAGAACGACGGCAGTGTCCATGCCAGCCTCCCAGACAGGACAGCGTCGGGGCTCGACGTCTGTCGGCCTTCCAGGCCCGGCCGGAGTGCCGGTCCGGCCGGATGCCCCCTCAGGCTACGAGCTTCCCACGCCGGCGACAAGGGCGAATCGACCGGTTTCGGGGCCTTCCCGGCGGTAGCTGAAGAAACGGTCGTCTTGGAGGGTGCAGATCCCGGCCACCTCGACGCGTTCTGCGCGCAGGCCTGTAGCCAGCAGCTGATCGCGGTTGGCCGACCAGAGGTCGAAGGTCATGCCGGCCGGCGTCTGCCGGAAGTACCGTTCGGCATTGTCCAACGAGGCGGCAGCTTGTTGTCGGACGTCATCGCCGACGACGTAGGAATCCGGACCAGCCGACGGGCCGATCCCCGCCCACATGTCGGCCGGCCTGCACCCGAACGCCTCGATCATCCGATTCGCGAGGCCCTGGCTGATTCGTGACACGGTGGCCCGCCAGCTCGCGTGTGCCACCCCCACTGCGGGCCGATCGGGATCGCACACCAACACGAGCGGGCAGTCGGCCGACAGGAGCATCAGCCCGACACCGGGCTGATCCGTCAGCAAGCCGTCGACGCCTGTGATGGCTGACGCACGCCCGTCCCGTCCGGCGCCCGCTTGTCCGACGTCGACGACGGCCAGTTCGCAACCGTGGACCTGTTCGGCGCAGGTCAACCGTTCGAAGGGCAGGTCCAGCGCGTCGCAGACGGTCCGTCGGTGCTCGAGGGCTGCCCCCGCGTTGGGTCCGCAATGACACGCCATGTTCCACGGCTTGACGGTGATCGCGTGCGTGCAACCGGGCAGCTCGGCGATCGTGCCGAATCGTAGCAGTTCTCCATTGGCCAGGGGCTCGACGATCATGCCGTTCAGTAGAACGGTTCCGGCGCGGACGTGCAAATCAGACGACGGGAAGCGCGACTTGGGGAGTTGCGGCGTGCGGGTAGGTCGCGGACAATGCCGGACAGGGAAACCTGTGTTTCGAGACATATGAGACAGCGCGGCGTCCAGGCGTGTGCGTGGGCGCTGGTGTTAGGAGGCCTGGATGATGAATCGTGAGATGACGCGGCGCGGGTTCGTGGCGCGAGGTCTAGCAGGTGCGGCGGCGATGGGGCTGACCGGCGAGCGGATTGCCTCGGCGGCGGCCAAGAAGGCCAACGGGGGCAAGCTTCGCAAGGCCACCCAGCTCAGCCGGATCAAGCCGGGTAAGACGATGCTGGAGAAGCTCAAGATCGCCCAGGACGTGGGGTTCGAGGGCGTCGAATGTGGCGCGACCGCCAACCAGAAGGTCATTGACGAGCTTCGGGCCGCCAGCGACAAGTTGGGGGTTCCTCTCCACAGCGTGGTCTGTGCGACACACTGGGGATTCCCCCTATCAGACCCGGACCCGGGGCGGGTCAAGAAGGGCATGGACGGGATGCGCATCGCCCTGAAAAACGCCCGCGACCTGAAGGCGACGAACGTCCTGCTCGTGCCGGCGGTCGTCCACGCCAAGGTCACCTACAAGCAGGCGTACGAGCGCTCCCAGGCGCGGATCCGCGAGCTGCTGCCGATGGCCGAGGAGTACGGCATCACGATCGGCATCGAGAACGTGTGGAACAAGTTCCTGCTCAGCCCGCTGGAGTTCGCCCGCTACGTCGACGAGTTCGGGAGCAAGTACGCGCGGGCCTACTTCGATATCGGCAACGTGGTTGTCTACGGGTTCCCGCAGGACTGGATCCGCACGCTGGGCCCGCGGATCTGCCGCATCCACCTCAAGGACTTCAAGCGGGCCGGTTACAAGTGGACGCAGCTGCTCGAGGGCGACGTCAACTGGCCCGAATGCATCAAGGCCCTCAATCAGGTGGGCTACAGCGGGTGGATGACGACCGAGGTCGGTGGCGGCGACCTGGCTGCCCTGCGGCGGTTGTCTGCACAGGTAGACAAGATCCTGGCCTGCGTCTGATGCGCTGCGTCAAGAGGCGTTTACGGTCTGGTGGTTGAGGTCGTGGCGGGGGCGGTGGCCGTCAGCTTCTTGAGCCGTTTTCGCAGCTGCTTGTACAGCGGGTGCCGCCGGTTGCCGACGGTCAAGGCGTGCTGAATCGTCCGGATGGCGCGGTCGCGTTCGCCCCGGGCGACGTAGACGTCGACGGCGGTGTCGAGGAGCGTCAGTCCGTTGGGCGCCAGCTCGAGGGCGTGTTGGATGTGCTCGGCGGCCGCGTTCAGGTCTCGCACGGGCGGGCCGCTGGTGGCCAGCACGTAGGCCAGGTTGTTCAGGGCGAGCAGGTGGTTGGGGTCGTATTTCAGGGCCACCTGGTAGGCCTGGGCGGCCATTTCAGGTTTGTCCAGCTTCATGTAGCACTGGCCCAGCCTGACTGCCGGCCTGATCCGCAATCGTCCACGCGCCAGTTCGCAGGAGCGATAGTACGCTGAGGCGGCCTGCTCGAATCTCCCCTTTCCGGCCAGTAGCTCTCCCCGCACGCGGTGATCGTCCCAATAGCCGTCGTAGATCGCCAGGGCTCGGTCCATGTGCTCGAGCGCTTCGTCAAGCCGTCCCTCGGCATGGTAGGCCTTGGAGAGGCAGGACCAGCATCGGTTGCTTTCGGGACTGATCCGGACGTCATGCGTCCACAGCGTCAGTCGGTCCCGCCAGTCGGTGTTCCGGCGAACGGTCAAGATGGCGTTGGTCACCAGGATCGCCGCGCACACGGAGGCGATCCCGAGCCGCCCCCAGCGTCCTGTGCGCCGGCCCAGCCCGACCGCCAACGCGCCGAATCCCAGGCACCATGCCACCGATGGGGCGTAGATCAGCCGTTCGCCGAAGATGGTGCCGATGACGAGAACGGCATTGCTGATGATGCTGTACGTGATGACCAAGAAGCCCAGACACCACACGGCCACCCCCCCTCCCTCCGCCGAGGCCCATCGCTTGATCATCCAGATCGCCACGCCGATACCAGCCAACCAGGCCAAACCGACCAGCACGGGCGGGTCCGTCACCGCGCGGGCCACGGGGATCTGGGCATGGCTGTAGTCGCAGCACAACGGGTGGGGCCAGGCCAGCAGGCCCAGGTACTTGCCCAACAGGCCAATGGCCGTCAGGACCCGCTCGATGGGTTCGGCGCCACCGAGCACGTTGTCCATCACCGGGATGAACTTCCCCGGACGCGAGAGCCGACCGAAGAGCCCGTAGCGAAGGGCCAAGGCGCCGACGCACGCGGCGCCGACGGACGCGACCAACCCCCATCGCTTGAGAGGATTGCCCCGGCGCCTCGCTGCACGCTTGGATCGCAGACGCTCGATCCGCTCCTGCCAGATCTGTTGGCCTACCACCAGCGGGAATACCACGAACGCGGTCTCTTTCACGAACAGGGCCAGCACCGCCAGCAGCAACACGCCCGCCCATCGCCATCCGCGACAATCGTCCGGCGTGGTTCGCCCGAGCAGCAGCCACAGCATGATCACCAGCAGGAGCGTCACGCCCATGTCCGCGCGCCCGACGATGGCCGTGACAGCTTCGGTGTGCACGGCGTGCACCGCGAAGAGCATGGCCGCGATCCACGCGGCCAGACGATCCCGCAGCAACCTGACGCCGAGCAAGTAGACGGCGACGCAGACGGCTGCGTGGAGGATCACGTTGACAATCCGATATCCCCACGGACGGTCGCCCGTCATCACGTGGCTGAGCAGGAAGCTGAGCGTCGTCAGGGGCCGGTAGATCGGATCGTCGTTCAGTCCGTGCCAGTAGCTTTGCGTGAAGATGTCTTTCCAGCGGCTCGGATCCTTGGCCCGTGGATCGTTGACGACGGCCGTCTTGTCGTCCCGCAACAGAGGGTTGTGCAGACTGTTGGCATAGATGGCCAGACAGACGAGGACCAGGCTGCCAGGGGCAAGCAGGTCCGGCCGGACAGATGACAGAATCGGCGACTTATGAGCCGGGTGCCCCATCCTTCGCTCTCCTTCGCGGAACGCAAGGGGGAGCGGGTGGGGAACGGAATCGCACGGCGCCGGCCGTTTGGCGGGCCATTCCGTCCCCTACCCTTTCCGAGGGCCCGCGTTCCGCGGCCGCTCGAAAAGGATGGGGCACCCCCCCGTCCAGACCGTCACGTGCCTGGTCGGCGTGGGAGATCGCAGCCGAGATCGGTCCGTCGCGTTGTGTCATCACTACCCGCCTGGCGCGAAGGGATTGCCGTTCCTCAGCGGACGCCATGGTAGCGGCTGCATCCTCCCGCGGCCACCAACGTAGCCTGCAAGGGCATCACAGGTCGTGGCACTTGGTGCACAGGGACTCGGGCTTGCCGACCAGGAGCGCCTTGGCGGTCCCGCCGTGGGGGGTGTGGCACATACGACAGGCGGCCAACGACTCGATGCGATGGGCGTGTGTCAGCTTGAACTCATCGCGATCGTGACAGGCGAAGCAGGTGTCCGGCTCCTTGGCCGCGCCGAGGACGGGGCCGGCGTCCGACTTGGTCATCTCGTGACACAGCGCGCAGTTGACGACCTGTCCCGGGTGAGGACGGTACCTGGACCAATCCCCATCGGCGCCGTTCTCGTCCTTGGGAGGGCTCACGGAGACGCGCACCTTCCGCGGCCCGACGGCGATGACGTGCTTGCCGGTCGCGACGATGGCGGTGGCGACCAGGGCCCATCGCTCGGAGCCGGCTGGGGCCTTCGCGGTCCCCTTGGCCTGCTTGCCGGACGCGGCCACGCGCATTCGGCGGCACGCGAGCGGTTTGCCGTCGAGCGTGAGCGTCGCTTTCGCCGCATCGTCGCCGACGACGGCCACGATCTGCACCGGGCCCGGGCTGAGCACAGAGCCGTCCGGGGGATAGAGCACGCCCAGGCCTGCGCGCCCGGCAGATGGCGACGCTCCCTTCGAACCGGTCTTCTTCGGTTGATCGATCCCGGTCGCGCTGGCCAGGAAGGGCAACAGCGCGACGACGCTGAGAATCTGTCGTGGGGTCGTCATCATGCAAGCTGGCCGTGTTGGAGCGTCAGGTTGACGTCGTGGCTGATCTCGTCGCTGAACTTGGGATACATCCCGACGATGACGCCATCGGTCTTCTTGATGCGCTTGAAAGCGTACTGGAACGCGGACTTGACCATGTGCTCGCTCCAGCACAGCCTGCCGGCGGCGAGGATCTTGAAGCCGAGGCAGGGCTGCTTGACCTTCTGCATCACGTCGGTCATCTCGTCGCGGTCAGACTCGAAGAACGGCTCGCCGAGCGGGACGGTGCCCAGCTTGGCACGGATCTCCTTGCCCGGTCTGAGCACGTTGTAGAAGCAGGTCATAAACAGTTCGTTTTCCCAATCCTCCTCGGCGACGCGGGCGATGTTGGCCGGGTTGTGAGACGAGACGCCCGCCATCACACCGGCGTCTTGCACCTTCTTGACGAAGTCGCGCACCATCTGATGCTTCTTGAGTCGGAACATCGTGTCGGTCACGCCGCCGTGGTGGACGATGGCCATCGGCTTGAGGGCCACGATGTCCTTGAGGGACGGCTCGAGGGGCCTTTCGGACGTCAGGCAGATCCATTGCAGCGTCGAGCCTTCCTCCCGCAGCTTCTTGATCGCACCCAGCATCTTCTTGCCGCAGCTCGTCTGCCAGGTGTTGATACCGAGCTCCATGCACCGCCGGGCGAATTCGATCGTTCGCTCCTGCGTGAAATACTCCCGCATGTGCTTGGCGAGGTTCTGCGTCGAGTGGGAGTACCCGCCCACCGGGTTGCTGCCGGCGACGAGGCGGGTGACAGTATACTTGCCGATCTTGATGGTCGGCAGCTTGCCCGCGGCTGGTTGCACGGTTGGGCTTTCAGCCTGTGCGGAACTCACCGTTGCATGCGACCCCGCGGCCGCCACCGCACCGGCGCAGACCTGCTTGAGGAAGCCCCGTCGGTCTCTGTGATGCGTCGGCGGATGCTGACCGCGACCCTCATCGGCATCGTGAACGTGATAGGACATCGTGATCCTCCCATGAGCCCGCGTAGCGCAAACGAGCCTGTTCCCATCAGATTCGGCTCGCCGTCATTGTAGCAGATGACGCGGCCCGTCCGTCAATGGCAGCGATCGAAAACGCGGATGTTGGGGTCCGTGACAGAATCGGCGCGAGCGGATGACGCATTCCCCGGGGAGGACCACACGATCTCTAGTGTGTCGACGGATGAGAGACGCGACCGTGACAAGCTGTCGAGATACCTGGAGTTGTTCTTGCATGCCACAACCGGACAGACGTCAAGTGGCTCATGTCGGGTCAGTGCCCGGATC
>CAYMLO010000076.1:0-48767 GCA_964390905.1 uncultured Planctomycetales bacterium
ACGTGATCCCGGTGATCCCGCCGGACCTGCGTCCGCTGGTGCTGCTGGAGAGCGGCAACTTCGCGACGAGCGATCTGAACGACCTGTACCGCCGGATCATCAACCGGAACAACCGCCTCAAGAAGCTGGTGGACCTGAACGCGCCCGAGGTGATCATCCGCAACGAGAAGCGGATGCTGCAGCAGGCGGTGGACGCGTTGTTCGACAACGGGCGGTGCCGTCGTCCGGTGTTGGGCTCGTCGAACCGGCCGCTGAAGTCCTTGACGGACATGATCAAGGGCAAGCAGGGACGGTTCCGCGAGAACCTCCTGGGCAAGCGCGTCGACTACTCGGCGCGGTCGGTGATCGTGGTGGGTCCGGAGCTGAAGCTGCACCAGTGCGGGTTGCCCAAGAAGATCGCGCTGGAACTGTATCAGCCGTTCATTATCCGGAAGCTGAAGGAGCACGGTCTGGCGGACACGATCAAGTCGGCCAAGAAGATGCTGGAGCGTCGGGACCAGGAGATCTGGGACATCCTGGAGGAGGTGATCTACCAGCATCCGGTCCTGTTGAACCGGGCGCCGACGCTGCACCGGATGGGGATTCAAGCCTTCGAGCCGGTGCTGGTCGAGGGCAACGCGATCAAGATCCATCCGTTGGTCTGCCGCGGGTTCAACGCCGACTTCGACGGCGATCAGATGGCCGTTCACCTGCCGTTGAGCGTGGAAGCCCAGGCCGAAGCCCATGTGCTGATGCTCGCCACGAACAACATCTTCAGTCCGGCCGATGGCCGGCCGATCATGTCCCCGTCCCAGGACATCGTGTTGGGCATCTTCTACCTGACGACGTGGCATCCGGACGAGCCGGGCGAACGAGAAGCGGGCAAGGAATGGGGCTTCATGTCGGTCGCGGAGGCGTTGCTGGCGTACGACCGCGGGGAGCTGGGCCTGCACACGCATATCGCCGTCCGCATCGATCGGCCGCAGGTAATTGACGAGCTCAAGGCACAACCACGGGAGTTGGGTTCGAATGAGAAGATCATCACCACGGTTGGCCGGCTGATCCTGAACGATATCCTGCCGGTGGAGATGCCGTTCTACAACTTCCACATCGACTCGGAAGGGTGCAGTCGCATCATCGCGGACTGCCACGGCCAGTTGGGCCGGTCGGCGACCATCGATCTGCTGGATGACATCAAGGAGATCGGGTTCAAGTGGTCGACGTTGGCGGGGCTGTCATTCGGCGTGACCGACCTGCGCGTGCCGGCGGCCAAGCAGAAGATCCTCGACGCCGCGCAGAAGACGGTGAACCGGATCGAGCGTGACCACCGCAAGGGAGCCATTACCGATCAGGAGCGGTACCACCAGTTGATCGACACCTGGATTCACGCCCGGGAGCGCGTGACCGAGGCGATGCGCGTCGAGTTGCAGAGCGACATGCGAGACGAGAAGGACAACTACCTGCCGTTTGACGGTGGACGGGGCAAGCTGTACCTCAATCCGGTCCACCTGATGCGGCATTCGGGCGCCCGTGGTTCGATCGACCAGATCCGCCAGTTGGCGGGGATGCGGGCGCTGATGGCCAAGCCGTCCGGGGAGATCATTGAGACGCCGATTCGGTCGAACTTCCGGGAGGGACTCAGCGTGCTCGAGTACTTCAGCTCGACGCACGGCGCCCGGAAGGGATTGGCCGATACGGCGTTGAAGACGGCCGACTCGGGCTATCTGACCCGGAAGCTTGCCGATGTCGCCCAGAACGTCATCACCAACCAGATCGATTGCGGAACGGTCAACGGGATCACGAAGCAGGCCATCTTCGAGGGCGAGAACGTCAGCGTGCAGCTGAGTGAGCAGATCGTGGGCCGAATCGCCCGCGACCCGATCCGGCACCCGGTGACGGACGAGCTGATCGTGGACAGGAATCAAGTCATCACCGAGGAGATCGCCCTTCGGATTGACCAACCCCCTCCGGACGGCCTGGGTTTGGAGTCGATCCGGGTCCGCAGCCCGCTGACCTGCGAAAGCCCGTTGGGTGTCTGCTCGATGTGTTACGGCGTGGACTTATCGACGGGCAAGATGGTGGAGGAGGGGATGGCGGTCGGGATCATTGCGGCCCAGTCGATCGGGGAGCCGGGCACGCAGCTGACGATGCGGACGTTCCACACCGGTGGGGTGGCCGACCATCGGATCACCGACCGGGCCATTCGATGCACGCAGAGCGGAAAGGTGGCCTACCACAACCTCAACGCCGTTCGTGTGACCGATCCCCAGACGAAGGAGACGCGGACGGTGGCGCTCAAACGGCGGGGCGAGGTCATCATCAATGACCCGAAGGGCCGCGAGCTGGAGCGATTCGTCGTTCCCTACGGTGCGACGCTGTTGGTGAAGGACGGGGAGACGGTGAAGTCGGGTCAGCAGGCCGTGACGTGGGATCCGTTCCTGACGCCGATCCTTGCCGAGGCCAGCGGATACGTCCGGCTGCAAGACATCGTCGAGGGCGACACGGCCCGACGCGAGTCGGAGCGTGAGGACGCCAAGCTGATCATGGTCGAGCACAAGGGGGACAAGACGCCGCAGATCATCGTCGAGGATGCCGAAGGGAAGATCCTCGAGTACTGGTACCTGCCGCCTCGTGCTCGGATTGAGGTGGAGGAAGGCCAGGAAATCTCTCCGGGGTCGCTGTTGGCCCGTCGTCCTCGGTCGATCTCGGGCACGCAGGACATCACGGGTGGCCTGCCCCGGGTGACGGAGATCTTCGAGGCCCGCAGGCCCAAGGAGCCCGCGGTGATGGCGGAGATCAGCGGGACGGTCGAGCTGCGGTCGGACCGTCGTCGAGGCAAGATGACGATTATCGTCCGCAGCCAGACGATGGAAAAGGAGCACCACGTCCCGCAGGACAAGCCGCTGCTGGTGCACGCGGGAGACAACGTGGACGCCGGGCATCCTCTGGTGGAGGGGCCGTTGGTTCCGCACGACATCCTGCGGATCAAGGGCGAGGAAGCGCTGCACAGCTATCTGCTCGGCGAGATCCAGGGCGTCTACCGCAGTCAGAACGTGAGCATCAACGACAAGCACGTCGAGGTGATCTTGACGCAGATGCTGCGGAAGGTTCAGATCGACGCCGCCCACGATTCGTGCTTCCTGCCGGGAGAGGTGGTGGACAAGTTCCGGTTCCGCGAGGAGAACGAGCGGCTTCGCAAGAGCGTCAAGATCTCCGATGCGGGCGACAGCGAGTTTGAGGTGGGTCAGATCGTTCTGCGAGAGGAGTACAACGAGGTCAACCAGCAGATCGAGGAGGACGGCGGCGCGCCCTCTAAGGGGAAGCGTCCCAAGGAGGCGACGGCCAAGACGCTGCTGCTGGGGATCACCAAGGCGAGCCTGCAGAGCGATTCGTTCATCTCGGCGGCCTCGTTCCAGGAAACGACCAAGGTGCTGACGGGGGCGTCGATGGGTGGTTCGGAGGACAAGCTCGTCGGTTTGAAGGAGAACGTGATCCTGGGCCACCTGATCCCGGCGGGGACGGCGTTCAAGCCGCACCTCAACCTGCGGATGGTGCGGGTCGGTGAGCCGGTGACCATCGAGGAGGAGATCCCGCCCACAGTGGACGAGGAGCTGAAGCGCGAGCTGGCTTTGGCGGAGGAGCAATCGGGCGAGGCGACGGAGGGCGGCAGCTGACGGGACCCGACGTCAGCGGGTCCTGCAAGGCCACGTTGCCAATACAGGAGCTAACCTGGTAGACCAGAGACAAGATCATGCCGACAATCAACCAACTAGTCAGAGGTCCGCGGAAGGACGTTGCCAGGAAGTCGAAGGTCCGAGACCTGGATCGGTGCCCGCAGCGTCGAGGGGTGTGTCTTCAGGTCAAGACGCAACCGCCCAAGAAGCCGAATTCCGCTCTGCGGAAGGTGGCCCGGGTGCGTTTGACCAACGGCAAGGAGGTGACGGCGTACATCCCCGGGGTCGACCACAACCTTCAGGAGCACAGCATTGTGCTGGTTCGCGGGGGTCGGGTGCGCGACCTGCCTGGCGTTCGTTACCACATTGTCCGCGGGGCGCTGGACTGTGCCGCTGTCGAAGCCGACAAGGCCGGCCGGCCCCGCAGCCGCGGCCGAAGCAAGTACGGCGTCAGGAAGCGGAAGTAGGCGTCCTGGCGCGAGGCGTTTGCGGGGTGGGACGTGACCGCCCCGAGCTAAGGAGCGCCGGTTCAGACCGGCGCACGCGACGGCGTAGCCCGTCGAGTATGGTGAGCGGCGAGTGATTCGTCGCCGTAGTGAGCGGATGTCCGGTCCCGTTCACGCCAGAAGGAGCAGAGACAATGGCCCGCAGGAGATTCACCAAGGCCGAAGACCAGCTCCGTCCCGACGCGCGGTACGGCAGCAAGCTGGTCAGCAAGTTCATCAACTGTCTGATGTGGGACGGCAGGAAGGCCGTGGCCACCCGGGTCTTCTACGACGCGATGGACATCATCGCCGACCGGGTGAAGGACAAGCCGCCGTTGGAGGTCTTCGAGACGGCCGTCGACAATGTCAGGCCGAACCTGGAGGTCCGCAGCCGGCGCGTCGGCGGGTCGAACTACCAGGTCCCGATGCAGGTCAACAGGAAGCGCCAGCAGTCGCTGGCGTTGCGATGGATCATCACGGCGGCCCGAGACAAGAAGGGTCGACCCATGGCACAGCGTCTGGCCGGCGAGCTCGTCGACGCGTTCAACCGCGAGGGCACCGCCATGACCACCCGCGAGAACGTCCATCGGATGGCCGAGGCCAACCGGGCGTTCGCCCACTTCGCATGGTAGGCATATGAAACTCGATCAGCTCACCGACACCCTCGGACGGGCCGGGGTGGGTCACCATGTGGTCCGGCAAGGCCGCGGCGGCTACGTAATCTGTCCGCAGGGGGCGCGGGTGCTCGGCGCCTGGCCGGGCCCGGACGACGACAACGTTTTCTGGTTGGCGGCGTGCTGCAGCACTGCCGAGTCGCTGAAGGCGGCCGTCGATTCCGGCGACTGGAATCTCGGCGGCGATCGGCTGTGGTTCTCGCCCGAGCTGAACCTGTTCGTCAAGAGCGCAGAAGCGACCGGACCCGAGTTCGTGCCGCTGGCGATCGATCCCGGATCGTATGACCTCCGTGCCGACGGGGATGTCGTTGTCATGCGGCAGTCGGGCGTCGTGCGTGACGGTCGCGAGGCGGTGGACGTCCATTTCGAGGCGGAGCGCGTGGTTCGGCCGGCCGATCCGCCGGTCAGCGACCTTGCCGGCCTGGACTACGTGGGGTACGAGTTCGCCTCGTGGATCGAGGCGCGTACAGACGGCGGTCCGGCGCCCCGCGTCAACCTGTGGCAGCTTGCCCAAGTCCCGCCGCCGGGCGATATCCTGATCCCCACGTGGCAGACTGCCAAGCCCTACGACTTCTTTGCGACCGGGGTGGCCCGGTGGTGTCGCGTCGAGCCTGGTTCCGTCGTCTTTCCGGTGACCGGCGCGGAACAGCACAAGCTTGGCCTCGACTCGTCGGTGGTGTGCGGGCGACTCGGCTACTTGCGCCGGCTCAGCGACGATCGCTGGTCGCTGTTCGTTCGCGGTCTTCAGCCCGTACCCGGTGGGTTCTACCCCGACTTCCCCATTGCCGACCCAGACCTCCGCTGCTTCGCGGTTCAGTGCTACAACGATGACGGGCACTATGGCGGATTCGGAGAAGCAGAACACCACGCCCCGACCGTGACAACGGGCAATACGTGCCGAAGTGCGGACGCCTCGCAGTTGTGGACGTTTGCCGGAACCCCCCAGGCCGTTCGTCGCGTTGCCGGGAGCCTCCTGGGACCCGCAAGCCAATGCTGGTAGCGTCGCGGCGCCGGTGTCCGGCCTGGATACTTCCCTGATCGTTACTGAGACGTGTCGTCTGGTCCGCGGAGCCGGTCTTGCCCGGCTACGTCGGTCGAGGCAGCTGCGTCTGAGGCCTCAGTTGCGTCCTGGCGTCCCGCAATGGCGATGCCGAACTGATCGGCGAGCGCCAGCGTCTCGTCGCGATGGACGATCAACGTCAGGCCGGCTTCGACGATCAGACAGCAGCCCCCGGCAGCGTGGAGGCCCCTGATGGTGTCCGGCCCGATGGTCGGGACGTCAAAGCGCATGTCTTGATTGGGTTTGGCCACCTTGACGAGCACCCAGCCTCCCTTCGTGCACAGCTCTCCCGCCCGCGCGATCATCCGGTCGGTGCCCTCGATGGCCTCGACGGCGATGACGTCGCCGTCCTTGACGGCGATCGACTGGCCGATGTCCAGTCGCCCCATTTCCTTGGCCACCTGCCACCCCAAATCGGCGTCGCGCTGCTGACTGGTTGTCGGGCGGGTCTGGGTCATCACCCCAACGTCGGCCATGGCTTCGGGACAGTACTGCGTCGAGTCCACGAGCGTGACTCCTCGTTGCCGCATCTCGTCGGCGACCGCACGGAGCACCGTGTCGTTCCGCCGGTCGTGCAGGCGGAAGTACCACATCCTGATCGTCGTCCAATCGGCTAGATACCGCAAGGGGAGGAACGACGCCATCATGTCGGTCTTTCGGACGCTGCCCGCCAGGATTGCGCGGGAGACCCCCTCACGTCGCAAGACGCGGATCCACCGCCCCAGCCGTGCGATGCCGGCCCAATAGAACCGATCGGCCTGGGCTCGCAGGCCCTCGTCCGCCAGGCCGCGGATGCCCACCACCACCAGGCGGCATCCCGCCTGCCTGGCCCCCCGCGCCACGAGCCACGGGAACTCGCCAGCCCCGGCGATCAGGCCCAGAGCAGAGGCATCCGCATTGGGAGGGTGTGCGTCCGTCACGGTCCGGATGGTCTTTCTCAAGGAGTCCACGAATGCCGTTCGCGGTCAGTGGGGTCCCGTGCCGATGTCGGGCGAATCGGCGAGTGTCGTCAGTCGTTCGCCTCGGGGCCGGTCCTGTCCGGACTGCGGGTTTGGCCCTTCTTGTCGGCCAATCGGTCTTCCAACGCCTTGACCCGCTTGGGCAGCCCCTTGAGCTGGTTCCACATTCCCGGCAACTTGCCGAGGATGGCGATCTCGCGTCGCTTCTGACGGATGGGGAGCGCCGGCTGGCCGAGAACCGTCATGCCCGGCGCCACGTCGCCCGTGACCCCTGCCTTCGCGGCCACCGTAGCGTTGTCGCCAATGGTGATGTGTCCGACCACGCCGACCTGGCCGGCCAGGGTGACGTGCTGGCCGACCGTGACCGAGCCGGCTACTCCCGCTTGGGCGACCAGCATGCAGTTATCGCCCACCTTCGTGCCGTGTCCGATAGCGATCAGGTTGCTCATCTTCGTGCCCGATGCGATCACCGTCTTGCCGAGGGTGGCCCGGTCGATGCTGCAGTTCGAGCCGATCTCCACGTCGTCGCCAATCTCGACGATGCCCACCTGCGGGATCTTCTGCCAGGTCTCGCCGACTGGCGCGTAGCCCAGTCCGTCGTTGCCGATGACCGTGCCGGCGTGAATCGTGACGCGATGGCCGACGATGCAGCCGTCGTAGACCACCACGTTGGGCATCAACAACAGGTCGTCCCCGACGCGACAGCCCGCCCCGATGTAGCAGCCGGGGTAGATCCTGGCTCGATCGCCGATGACGACGTTCTCGGCGATGGTCACGTTGTGGTGGATGTTCGCATCATCGCCGATCTGGGCGCTCGGGTGGATGACTGCGCGGGCGTCAAGGCCGACCTGTGGGTGTTTCCGGTAGCCGTGCAGCTTGACGATCAACAAGGCGATGGCCGCGTATGGCTTGTCGCACCGCAACAGGGTCAGGCCGTCGGGGCGTTCCTGGTTCCAGTCGACCACCACGGCCGAAGCGCGCGTGCCGGCCAGATACCGGGTGTAGCGTCGATTGGCCAGGAAGCTGATGTCGCCGGCCCGGGCCTCCTCCAGCGTGTTGGCGGCGTGGATCCGGACGTCGCCGTCCCCCTCGATCTGAGACGACAGTCCCTGTTCCTGCAGGAAGTTACATAACTCTGAGAGTGTTTCAGACATGGCAAGCCAGCACCGCTCGACCCCGACGCACCAAGGGCCAAGGCCACATTTTAGGGTACCGTTGGGGATACTGTCAAACTCGCAGAAGCGCTCCGGCCCGTCGATCCGCGACTGTATCGGGTGGTGATGTGAAGCTAACCTGTTGTGCGGAGACCCGGCATGGCGAGACCTTCGTTGGGGAGCCCTGCGTCGGTTCTTCCGTTTCGCAGAGGACTTGTCAGGAGACCAGGCTATGCGAAGCCTTCGCCATCGTCGTGCCATGAAGCATCGATCACGATTGAGCGATCGGATGTGGACGGGCTGGGTTGTCTGTCTCGCTTGGAGTCAGGGGGCGATTGGCTTGGGCAGCGCGCCGGCCTTGGGGGCCGATCGCTGGCCTCCCCGCTTCAGCGGGCCGCAGCTCATCGTGCATGGTGGTGGGGCGGAGGCCGGGCCGATCCGAGTGGCGGCGAACTGGGCGCAGGTCCGGCTCGTCGATTGGGACGGCGACGACGACGACGATCTGTGGATCGGTCAGCCGCAGCACATTCCCAATCTCGTGTTCGCCAACCTGGGGCAATGGCAGAAGGGGGCCCCTGTGTTTGATGCGCCCAAGGAGGTGCCGGTCGGGCCCGGCGAGATCGGCGACCTGGATGGGGACGGTCGGCCCGAGTGGATCGGTGCGACACGGGGCAAGGGGGGCTATGCGCGACATGCCCTCAAGGGGACGGTCGGCGGGTATGCGCTCGGCGACGAGGTGCCGCTGCTCGAGGCCAGCGCGGGCAAGCCGCTCGCGCCGCCGCTGCACAATTCCATCGAGCCGACGCTCCGCATGGTCGACTGGGACGGTGACGGTCGGCGGGACCTTCTGTGCGGGATCCGGATGACCGGTTACAGCTCGCCGCTGGGGATCGAGCCGCCCGGGGGGTGGGGCTGGCCGGCGAGCTTCGGGCCCGACGGGACGTGGCTGGGCAACGATTCGCTCGGCGCGGTCGTCTGGCACAAGAACGTCGGGCCGGCGTCGGCGCCGCGGTTCACCGTCGGCAAGCCGCTTCGGGTTGGCGCAGGGATGCTGCCGCTGTTCACGTTTGACGACGCAGCCTGCGAGCTGGCCGACCTCGACGGCGATGGGCGGGAGGAGCTGCTGGTCTGCACGTTCGATCGGTTGCTGTGGTTTCGGCGCGTCCAGTCTGCCGGGACGGCCCGGCTGGGCGAGGCGCGGGTCCTCCCGGTCGGTGGGGCGGACCGCCTGCCGTTTCAGCGGCTCGGCGTGCTCGCGTCGGATCTCGACCGCGACGGGCTGACGGACCTGATCCTCTTCGGACCGGGATTCCTCTACTTTGCGAAGAACACCGGTACGAAAACCGCGCCGCGATTCGATCCGCTTCGAGAGATCCTCTGCAGGCGAGCGCCCGTGGCCGTTGATGGTTTCGCCGTGCCGACCGTGGCGGATCTAAACGCCGATCGCCGGCCGGATCTGATCGTCGGCACGGAAGACGGGTTCGTCGTCTATTTCGAGAACGCAGGCGGGAAGGCGGAATCGTCGACAGCCAAGCCGGCTGGCGTTCGTTACGACGGCGTCCTCTACAAGCCTGCAGCTGGGCCGGGGGCGCCCGCGTCGTTCAGGGCGGGCGTTCCCCTGGCGGCTGACGGCAAGGCCATTCGGATCACCACCCCGCGGAACCTGACGGGTCCGCTCGAGGTGTTGTGGGGCTACACCGGGCCGGTGCTGGCCGACTGGGACAAGGACGGTGATCTCGACCTCCTGGTCGGTTGCATCGGTCCGTTCATCGAGTTCTACGAGAACGTCGGCACGGCCAAACGCGCTCGTTTCTCGGGACGGGGCAGACTGAAGTTGCCCGGAGGCCGGGAACTGCCGAACGGCTATCGCGTGCGTCCGCAGACCGTCGACGCCAACGGCGACGGCACGCCAGACCTGCTCGACATCGATCTGAAGGGGCACCTGATGCTCCACCTGCGTGACCCCAGCGCCCCCCTGACCGAGTTGAGGACCGGCACGCCCGTGCCCGATGAGAAGGGAGCGCCGCTCGTGGCGGTCGGGGGAACGGGTCGATGGAACGGCCGGACGATCCTGTCCGTGGTCGACTGGGATCGCGACGGTGACTGGGACCTGGTCGCGGGGATGCGGGCCAAGGGCGAGCGACTCCGTTGCTTCCAGAACGTCGGCACCAGCAGCCAGCCGCGACTCAAGTACGTCGGCGGCTTCCCGACCCGGCGCCCGGGCGGACACTACCAGATGGCGGAGTTCCACGACTTCGACGGCGACGGCCACCTGGACGTCGTCGCCGGCAGCGACCACGGGATGCTCTACTACTTCCGACGGCTGCCGGACTGAGTCGAGCGCACGCGGCAGGCAGCTCGATGCCCTGTCAACTCAGCCCCATCTCCTGCAGGTTACGGTAGCTGATGGCCAGCGACTCGAACGGGCTGCGACCGTAGCAGTCGTCCTGCTCGATCAGGTACCACTCGACGCCGGCCTCTGCGGCCGCCTCGAGGATGGCGGGCCAGTTCAGGTTGCCTTCGCCGATCTCGGCGAAGATCGGCTCGCGCTCGGGCGTGATGGCCATGTCCTTGAGGTGCAGCAGCGGCTGGCGGCCAGCGCACTTGCGGATCCACGCTGCCGAATCGCCACCGCCGCGCTGGATCCAGTGCGTGTCGATCTCGGCCTTGAGATGCTTGGGATCGGCCTGCTCGTAGAGCATCTCGAGCCAGGTCTTGTCCCCGTAACGCGCCAACTCGTGGTGGTGGTTGTGGTAGGAGAAGTCGATCCCCTCGGCGGCGAGCTTCTCGGCGACGCCGGGCAGCTCGTCGAGGAATCGCTTCAGGCCGTCGAGGCTGAAGTACTCGGCCGGCAGCCCACCGATGGCCGAGTGCGGACAGTCCCACAGCTTGTGCTCCTCGATGACGGCGTCGATCTCGTCGAGGAATCGCGGCCAGCCCATGTGCGTCGCGGCCACGGTCAGGTTCGCGTCCCGGGCCGCCTGGGCGACGTCCTTCGGGTCCATCGGGCCGAACCCCGAAATCTGGACCGCGGTGTAGCCGATGTCGGCCACCTTCTTCAGGGTCGCGCGAACGTCCTCGATCGTCTTGGTGTAGTCGCGAACGGTATACAACTGTGCGCCAAGAACGGCCTTTGCCATCGTCTCTTCCTTTCTCGATGCTGCGCCTATCTCACCCGCCACTCGAGGATGCCCCCGGAGAACTTCGGCTGCAGCACTGCCAGCAGCCGCAGCGCCGTGGTCGTGACGGGGGCGAACGTCACCTCGTTGTATCTGTCCTTCTCTACGCCGTATGCGCCGGTGCTCCGGACTGGTTTCCACGCATCTCCGTCTTTGTACAGCAGCTTCCACGAGCGCGGCACGCGGCATTGGCCTCGGCCGGTGTCGTCGAACCAGTAGACCTCGACGGCCTCCACCTTCCGGGCCTTGTTGAAATCGTACTGGACCCACTCGGTCGTGCCCTTGTGACTCCACCAGGTGAGGCGCGGGATCGAATGATCGATGGAGTTCTTCGGCTCGGCCTGGTCGTTCAAGGCCGACGTCGAGTCGCGGGACCACACGTGCGAGGCGCTGACGCGGCTGGCGGACGCGATCGTGGGAGACGGCGCGCCCTTCGCGATCGAGGGGTCGTGCGCCAGCCAGACGGCCATCGGGTTCTCCCCGCGGTGCGCCCAGGCGTAGTAGGGGATCGCGACGAAGGCCTGCCTGGCCGTGGCGATGGGCCAGCCGTCCTTGCTGCGATTCACGGCGGGTACCTCGCCGCGGATGGCCATCACGCCGCCCAGTAGGTCCTTCTCCCAGCGGGTCTCGAGGGCGGCGTCGTCCGACAGGATCAGGTTGAACACTTGCCCGCCGTTGTCGACGCCTTCGGCGCAATACACGATCGGGCCTCGCTCGAGCGCCACCTTGCCGCGGTTGTCCGTGACCTTCTGATGGCACAGCACGCGTCGGATCGGCATGGGCAGGTTCAGCTTGACGACGTCCCCGGGCTTCCAGCTCCGTCGGATGCGGGCGAAGCCCTTGTCGAGGTCCAGTCCGGCGGTCTTCCCGTTCACCACGAGCGTCACGTCCTCCGCGCCCTCGTTCCGGTAGCGATATAGATCGCTGGGCACGGGATGTCCGCGGGACCAGCCGGGGATGCGGAGGTGCAGCGCGAACTCGGCCGGGCGTTCGGGCTTCACGGTGATCTTGATCGCTCCGTCCCAGGGGTAGCGCGTCTCTTGCTCGAGTCGGACCGTGTTGCCCTTCAGCTCGATCGTCGCGCTGCCGGCGACGTACAGGTTGACGTAGACGACGTCGTCGCGGTGTGCATAGCCGTAACCGAGCAGCGACGGCAGGAACCGGACGACGTTGGAGGGGCAGCACGAGCATCCGAACCACGGCTGTCGCACGACCGCGCCGTGGTTGAACTTGTACGCGCCGTCGCATTCGAGCGGGTTGGGATAGAAGAACGCGTCGCCGGTCAGGGACACGCCCGACAGGAACCCGTTGTAGAGCACGCGCTCCAGCACGTCGAGGTACTTCGCGTCGCCATGCAGCAGGAACAGGCGGTGGTTCCACATGGCGTTGGCGATGGCGGCGCACGTTTCGTTGTAGGCGGTCCTGTTGGGCAGCTCGTAGTTGTCGCCGAACGCTTCGCCTTTGTGGCGGGCGCCGATGCCGCCGGTCAGGTACAGCTTCTTGGACACGACGTTGTCCCAGATACGGTCGATGGCCTTGACGTAGGCGCGATCGCCGGTGAGGGCGGCCACGTCCGCCATGCCGGCGTACATGTAGCCGGCCCGAACGGCGTGGCCCACCGCCTCGCGCTGCTCGACGACCGGTTCGTGATCCTGGCAGTAGGCGCCGTAGATCTTTCGCCGGTCGCGCTGGCCGCGTTCGTCGAGGAAGAACTTGGCCAACTTCAGGTACTTCGCCTCGCCGGTCACGCGGTACAGCTTGGCCAGCCCGATCTCGATCTCCTGATGGCCGGGGGCGTCGTGCTTCTTGTCGGGGCCGAACACGCGGTCGATCAGATCCGCGTTCTTGATCGCGACGTTCAGCAGCGAGCGCTTCCCCGTTGCCTGGTAGAACGCGACCGCCGCCTCGTACATGTGCCCGACGTTGTACAGCTCGTGGGCGACGCGGGTGTTCGACCATCGGGTCTTGCCGGCGCCCGAGGCGGGGTGTTCGGGATCGATCGTCCGCGTCGTGTACAGGTAGCCGTCGTCCTCCTGCGCGGCGGCCATCTTGACGATCAGGTCGTCCAGATAGCGTTCCAGTTTCGGATCGGGGTGCAGGGCGAGCGAATAGGCGGCGCCTTCGACGATCTTGAAGACGTCCGAGTCGTTGAAGCGGATCCCTTCGAACTTGCCTTCCATCAACCCGCCGGCCTTGGCGAAGTTGCTGATGCGACCGGTCTCTTCGCACTTCTTGAAGTCGTAGGGGACCGTCACCTTGCGGTTGGTCTCCAGTCGCGGTCCCCAGAAGTCGTCGTCGAAGCGCGCTTTCGTGAAGGGCACCGGGCTGACCGGGTAGTCCTTCTGTGCTTGGGCTGCGTCCGTTGAGTTTGCTGCCACGGCAAGCGTCCCCGCGATGACCAGGTGTCGTGAGAGTATCCGCATCTGTCGCTCCTTACGCAAGCGGTCGTCCTGTCAGCTTAGCCCCGCCGCGTGCGTCGGGGGAGGGGCCGCACGCGGCCCCGCTAAACGCGCGCAGTTGTGGCGGGCTTCGCTCGCCAGTTTGGGTCAACGATACTGCCCGTATTCCTCTGCCAACGCGGCGACGCGCTGGACGCGGTCTCGCAGACCGTCAGGCGGGACCTGGTCGGCCACGCCGAGGACGTAGCGGGGCTCGCCTCGCATGACCTCGAGCACCTCGCGAACCAGCCCGTCGAACGCCTCGTCGCTCACGAGCGGGGTGAAGTAGATGCCGGGCACGCCGCCCCAGATGATCGGGTCCGGGCCGGCCAGCTCACGCATGTCGCTGATCGTCAGATCGCCCACCGGACTGGGCGTTAGCGCCTCCAAGACCGTGAACCCGACGGAACCCTCCTCGGCCAGCAATCCCCGCAGCGTCCCATCCATGTGGATGAACGAGAACTTGCCCGCCTCCCGAATCCGCGCGGTCCACTTCTCGTGACACGCGCGCATGTAGTCCTCGAAGAACCGCTTGCCCACCACCTCGGAGGACAGGTTCTCGGGGATCATCAGACATTCCGCCGGGCAGGCCAGTGCGACGTCCATGGCCTCGTTCAGCTTCGCCTCCATGACGCGGAGCGTCTCGCGAAACTCGTCCTCCCCGGCGAGCACGCAATCCGTGACGGCCTCGATGCCCGCATCCAATGCCACGAGCTGCATCAACGGGCTTTTGGGCGCGTAGCACAACACCACACCGATGTCTTCGACCAGGCCGCGCCGGCGCTCGGCCTCGGCGTAATCGGGCGCGTAGGTCGTGTGCTCGTAGATGTATCGCAGAACGGACAGGTCCTCGGGGGACTTGATCAGGTGCTCGGTCCGCGCCTCCGTGGCGGATTCGGGCAGGAACGTGCACTTCTCCCGAAGATCGCCCACGGGGGTGTGGATCGATCGGTAGCGGTCGTGGCCCTCCTGCCAGTCCCGGACCGTCACCGTGTCATCGTATATCGTTTGAAACGGCCAATACCCCTGCAGGTAGAAGCCGACGCGCAGCTCGCGGTGCAGCTCGAAATACGCCTCGCTGCCGCGGAAGTTCGCGGGGACCTCCCCCCGGTGTTCCATCGCGGCGGCCCAGTAGTCCAGATCGCCAAACCACGGCACGCGGTCCGGTGGGTCGCCGTTCAGGAGAGTAAGGAGTCGCTCGCGATCGTTCATGGCAGGTGGTTTCCCGCTGAGTGTCAGATGGTGACCAATCGCATCTCCCATGCGCCAACTTCCGGCAGCGTGAGCGCCTTGTACGGCCCGTCTGCGAAGCTCGCCCGAATTGTCGTCTCACGGCACGCCATGTCGAAGACGTGCGCTTCTTTGCGATCCGTCAGCAGCGAGAGGGTCAGATCCCGGGCCGGGTCCAGATAGGCGTTGACGACCGCGACGGCCAGCCGTCCCTTCTCGGGCGCCCTCACCCACAGGTTGGCCTTGTGAAACGAGGCCACGTACGCCGGCAGTGTGCGCTTGGACAGCCAGCGCATCACCGACTTGATCTGACTGGACTTGCTGAGGTTCTGCAGTTGTGTCCACGGGTAGTAACCGGCCACACACACCCGACCGCCCAGTCGGTTCTCGAAGATCCCCATGCAGCAGGGAGCCACCTCCTGGTAAGTGTAGTCGACGATCCGGGCGAGCGGTTTCGATTCGGCGCCAGCCGGTACCAATGCGAAGGCCTGCGAATGCCAGAAGGACTGACGGCCATTGCGATGTCGCCCGGCGAATCCTGCGTTGAGAGGATGGGCCGTGAACTGCTCGATGCAATCGTGGTCGATCACCCGTTCGATCGTGAAGCCGGTCAGGGCACCGTGCCCCATCTCGTTGAGCCGGCGGAGCGCCTGGGCGTCCATGTAGACGCCGGACGAGAGCGCCCGTTTGATCTCGGCCTCGTCCAGCACGAGCACGCTGTCACCGGCCCAGGCCGTCACACGAGCGTCCGATGCGGTGTAGGCGGCCGGGATCCCCGTGGCCAGGAGCTCGTCGGCGTGGTGCGTTCCAGGACAGCCGCCCCCGTCGAACCAACGTCCCCCGCCCGCGTTCCTGGCCGCGAAGCTGTCCTTGACCCAACCGCCGTGAATGCCCACGGGCCGGTTCCTGCCGAATGATCGCGCCAGCAGATCCAGGAAAGGCCGGGTCTGCCTCAGCCTGGCCACCAGCGGGGCGTATTCGTCGAGGGGTTCGTCGTACATGGACAACACGTTGAAGGCGGTCCCCGTGCAGCCGCTTGCGATGTAGCAGCAGGCCTCCAGGGCGGTGGCATGGGTGCTCTTCTTCAACCGTTGGTAGGGGAAGCTCTCTAGCTCCGACTGGATCGACCGGACGCGGGTTGGCAGGAGGGCGGTCTGCCGGCCTATCTGATGGGCCTTCTGGGCGATGGCGTCCAGCCAGTGGTCCGTGTAGGTGCCGCCGCCCGGTCGCCACATGACCTCCGCTTGGTCCGGCCCGGCGAGGGTGTTCGCCCACGTGTCGAAGTCGTATCCCTCGAAGAAGCGATCGCCCGTCATGAACCCCAGGGGCAGCCCGGGCTTCGCCTCGTGAACCGTTCTTTCGATCAGCTTGAAGAGCTCGTCGAGCGTGGTGCGGTTGTGTTGGAGCCAGGCCCGACGCACTTGGAGCTTGGTCTCGAGCGATCCGGTGTCCAGGGCGGTGCGCAGCGACGCTCGCGTGTGGCGGACGCCGCACGCCTCGGCAAACAGGGCCAGGCACCGATCGCAGAAGCACCCGCAGCGGATGGGCATGTGCCCGAACAGGCGGACGTCGTCATCGATCCAGATGTAGTCGGGATTCGCGCCGGCCACGAGCTGGTACAGCCGCTTGATGTATCCGCGCATGTTCTCGTCGTTGGGGCAGAAGGACCCGAGGCAGGTCCTGCCGTCCAGGTCGGTCATGCGGGTGTAATCGGCGGCGAGCGAGTTGGGCAGGTTCTCGTTGTGATGGCCGATGGTGGCCAGGATGTTGATGCCCGTTCGGTACCCCAGCTTGCGGACGGCTGGCATGCGTTTGGCGAGGACCTCGACGCGCTCCTGTATCGTCTCGAGCGGCAGCGGCGCGTGGGTCTCCGACGTGAAGAACGTCACCTCGTCGGTCACGCCCTTGTGTGCCTCGAACAGGCGCATGAGTCCCTCGAAGCATGCGTCGCGCAGCCACTGGGTGATGCCGATTCGAAAGGAGATGAAGGCCTTATCGAATGTCTGTGTCATACGGCTGCTCCCTGGCTCGACAACGGAAGATCACCCACGCCGACCCATCATCCGTTTGATGCCGCCGCGGCGGCCCGCACCACGGCTCGGGTCTTGGCCAAGGCCGTCTTGGCGACAAGGGCCGGGTCCTGCCGCGCGTGCGCCGGGTTGAACAGCTCGACGGACAGCGGTCCGCGATACCCGATCGCCCGCAGGTCTCGAAGCAGCGCCTTGAGCGGGGCGATCCCGTCTCCCGGGTAGACGCGGTGCTTATCGCGGATGGTCTCGCGCGGCGGATCGGCGGGGTAGTCGTTCAGGTGGAACCCCGCGAGCAGGTTCGCGTTGAGCCAGCCGATGCCCGAAAGCCCCGACCCGCCCTTGTAGAGGTGGTAGACGTCGGGCAGGATGCAGGCGTTGGGGTGTCTGGCTTCGAGGGCGACCAGCACGGCCTGGCCAAGACGGTAGAGGTTCTTGGCGGGCCCCCATACCTCCACGGCGGGGGTGACCTCGCAGGCGGCCCCGACCTCCAACAGCTCGCGATACCGATCCGCCGCCCGAAGCAGGTCGACGTTCTTCACGTCGCCGCAGGGCGGGGCCGCGATGTGCGTCGCGCCGATCTGGGCCAGTTGTTCCATGTACTGCTTGACCTTGGCCAGCCCGCGAGTGCGTCTCGCCTCGTCGTCGACCATCCATTCGAAGAAAGCGATGGCGCCAACAACGACCAAGCCGTGGTCCTTGATCCGCTTGTCCAGGTCCTTGAGCGTGCCGCCCGATTTGAGATGTCGATCGATCTCGTCCACCCACAACTCGATGCCGTCGTAGCCGGCTGCGGCCGTGATGTCGACTGTCTTGGTGATCGGCAGCTTGTGGGCGCGGAGCGTGCTGGTGTTCAGGCAGATGCGAAACGATCCGGCTGCATCGGTTGTCCGGGCCGGCGACGCAGCCCGCACCGCGTCGGGTCGAAGGGCCGATGCGGCAGCCATCGTCCCCGCAGCCACCGACGTTGTCAGGATCTCGCGTCGCGTCACGCTTCTTGGCATGGAATCCTCCGCATTTTCACTCGAACACAAGGCATTGCGGTATCCGAACACGGCCCGCGTGCGGGAAACGCATGTTTACCAGATATGCGGGGGCCCGTGCAACACGGTGACCGCGCCGGGCTCTACGTCGACCAACGCCACCAGACGACGGGGCCGACGGCGAGCTGGATAACCAGTAAGATACGCAGGGACATGATGGCTTGGCAGGAGGAGGCCTTCCTATGATGGGTGTTATCTGGCGTCGGTGTGGACTTCTGTTGGTTGTGGGATGGCTCGCGGCGTCCTTCGTGCTGCCGGACACCGTAGTGCCGGCGACGATGGACCGGGCTGCCCTGGTCAAGGCCAGGAAGAAGGCCCGGCATCGAAAACGCCGCATCATCATGAACAACGACGGCAACGACTTCAACCGCACCAAGCCCGACCAGCCCAAGACGCCCGAGACGTTTCTCAGCATGCGGACCACCCCGCTGCTCGGCTCCCACGTCGACGCCATCTTCTACTGCACCGGCGTGTTCAACCTCTACACCCACCGCAGCAAGGAGTCCGAACTGATCACCAGCGAGAAGGCAGCCGCCCGGTATATCCATGAGCTCATCCGGCAGGGCACGGATTCGCTGGAGGTCATGACGAGATTCGGCCACAAGCATGGCATCGAGGTATTCTGGTCGATGCGGATGAACGACACGCACGACTCAGCCAGGCCGGAATTGCTGTGCAAGTGGAAACGCGATCACCCCGAGTACCTCGTGGGCAAGCAGGACCAGAAGCCCCGGTACGGCTGCGGACGGTGGTCATCGGTGGACTATGGCCGGGCGGAAGTCCGCGACAAGGTCTACCGCATCCTGGCCGACGTCTGCACGCGGTACGACGTCGACGGGATCGAGATGGATTTCTTCCGGCACCCCGTGGTGTTCAAGCCGCAGGTGACGGGCCAGCCCGTCACGCAAGCCCATTGCGACTTGATGACGGGGCTGGTGCGACGGGTACGGGAGATGACCGAGCGCGTGGGAGCGAAACGAGGTCGGCCGCTGCTGATCGCGATTCGCATCCCCGATTCGATGGGCTACTGCAAGGCGTTGGGGTTGGACGTGGTCCGGTGGCTGGCCGAGGACCTGGTGGACATCGTCACGGGGGGTGGCTACTTCAAGTTCGAGCCGTGGGAGAACCTGGTGGCGCTCGGCAAGAAACACGACGTGCCCGTCTACGCCTGCCTGGCCAAGCGGCGGATCGTGCCGAAGGGAAAAGACAAGGACGCCAAACACGTCATCAAGCGCTTCCGGGGCGAGGCCCTCAACGCCTGGAAGGCCGGCGTTAGCGGCATCTACACGTTCAACCGGTTCAATCCTCGCGACCCGCTCTTCCGTGAGCTGGGCGATCCGGCGTTGCTCGAGACGCTGGACCGGATCGACCGGACCGCTTACGTGGAGCAGACGCTGTGGTCCAAGCCGGGCAAGTGGCTGAAGGGGGGCAGCCGATTCGTCCGTCCGACGGGCAAGTGACCCAGACGAGGCCGGTACCGTACAACCCACCAATCCGTTGGCGCGGTCCGGGTCACCGGATCTCCCAGACGATCCTTCGACCCGGCGTGCCGGCCGATTCGAAACAGATCCGGCCGTCGTCGTCTACGGTGCACGCTGCGTTGCGTCCGTTGAGGTGCAGCGTTGCCTTCTTCGGGGGGACGCGTGCCGGGGGGCGGATCGCGAAGCGGAACGTTCCTGGGGCGACCGGGGCGTAGTAGCCGCGGTGGCGGTCGAGCAGGTACGCGGCGCCGACGAGCGGGAGCCGGATGGCGAAGGTATCGAAGGGCAGGCGCGGGTCGATGACGATCCGTTCGCCGCGGGGCTGGATGCCGGCCAGCTTGATGGCGTCGGTCAGCGGGCCGGCGTGCCGGTTCATGTTCATGACCGGGAAGTCCGTCATCGGCGTGAAGTTGACGTTGAAGGTCTCGCCGGGTCGGTCGTGGTAGTGGGCGTTGTACGAGTCCGGTCCCGACCACACGCCATACCAGACGTAGGGATAAGCGGTGGCGCGGGCGGCCAGCGTGGTGGTCAGGTAGAAGTCCCATGCGGCGGCCGGGTTCAGCCTCGACCAGGCCCACGCGACCCACGAGTCGACGGCCGCCCACGTCCCGCCGTTCGTGTCCGAACCCAGTTCCAGGAACGGTCCGCGGATGGGCGGCCAGAGGCAGAGGGCACCGGCCGGCTGCGGGGTTACGCACTTCGATTGGATCTGCTCGAAGAGCGTCTGCATCTGCGATCGCTCCCACACGCCGCCCAGCACGCCGAAGGATTGTGTGTCCAGGTAGATCCGATCGACGCCCAGCTTGGTGTCGCCCTCGCCCAGATAGCCGCGGGCCGCCCACTTGCCGGTCCACAGCGATTTGAGCGCCCGCGCTTGGGCGGCGGCAAACTTCCGCAGCTCGGCCGCGAAGCTCGCGTCTTCGTGCACGACCACATCGGCCATTGCAGGCAAGGCCACCGTGGCGAGGCCGGCGTTGAGCGACGACTCGCCCTTCCGCATCGTGACCATCGGTTTGGGGGATTGGGCGATCAGCACGTCGTTCCAGTCGCCCGTGCCGCAGCGGATCAGGCCGTGCGGCCCGACGCCCACCGTCTTGGTCAGGTGGCGGAAGGCGGCGCGGGCGTGGTCGAGCACCGTTCCCGACACGCCGGCGTGGGGTGGGTAGTACGGAGCCTTCTCGGCGAGGAATGCCCGATCCTGTGTCGCCGCGAGATACTCTGAGAGTGCCCACAGGAAGAACAGGTCCAGGTCGCTGCTCTTGCTGTGGACCAGCGCGCCGGAGATGAACCCGTACCCCGCGTGCACGTATGGCAGGCCGCCGTGCGAAGGGTCCTGCGACGCCATCGAGAAGCGGAGCATCTCCTTGGCCAGGTCGGGCCGGAGGTACACCATGGGCAAGGTGAACAACGCGAAGTCACGATGCGCGCCGGTCCCGCCCTGTAGGTAGGCGTAGGCCGACCCCTGATCGACGAAGTGCGCGCGGTAAAAGTCCTGATAGAACGCCCCGGCCTGGAGATAGTAGGAGTGCCACAAGAGCTCCCGACCGAGCCAGGGCAGGTCTGGGACAGCGAGTTCCAAGGCGGGACGACGCACGGGTTCGGATCGTCGCCGATAGCGGGCCACGAGTTGGCCAATGCGCGTCTTGTCAGCATACCCGTACAGGTATCGCAATGTGATGGGCCGACCGGGCGCAAGATGGATCGTCCGGCGAAGGGCGAGGACGGCCTTGCCGCCGTAGGCCAATCGTCGCTCGAACAGCTGACCGTCCGCCGCCCCGGACACGCCCGGCGGCGGGCTGTCGGCCTTCGCGATTCCGTCCGGACCGAAGAACCGATCCTGGTCGACCGCATATCCGCCGAACCCGTCGGGCAGCGGGTCGAGTGCGGCGAGGAACACCGTTTTGGGATGGTAGTCCACCTGGGCGACGTCGTTGGGCCCCGGCGCGCTCTTCGGATCGGCCGCGGCGAGATGGACCTGCAGGGCGCCAACGGCGCCGTCCCATTGAGCGTCCATGACGAACCGACGATTCAGCCCGGCCCGACGCCGCTGCGCGACATTGCCCGCGTTCTTGGTCATGATCAGCGCGGGCGTGAGTTGATGGAGGTTGACGTCCCAGAACTCCACGATGGATACGTCCACAGGGGTGCTGCAATGGTTCTCGACGATCGTGCGGGACAGCAGGACGGGGTCGTCGCCCGGGGGCGCCTCGATCCGCTCGGTGATCGTCAGGTCCTGGTGACGCGTGGTCTTTTCGAAATACCCCACGCCGAAGACGCGTCGCTGCGTGGCCCCCGGCGGTCGGAGGCTCCACAGCGTGTTGAAAGCGCCGCCAGGTGTCTGGACGAACTTGAAGCCGCCGGCAAAGTTGTGTTCGGCCGGGCACCACCGATTGAGGAGCTTGCCACCCCGCGTCCAATCATACAACTGGACGTAGCCGCCGTTGTGGGCGGTCGCGGCGATGCGGTCGTTGCCGATCAGGTGCCAATGGTCGCGCGACGAGCCGGCGGACGTGAAGTAGGCTGCGCGGGCGTCCTGCGTCTGGTCCATCGTGTACGCATAGGCGGGGTCTCCCGCAGCGTCGGTGATCCAGCGGCCGAAGCGGCCGCTGCCGTGGTCGGTGTCACGAAACGGCGGCCAGGAATCCTCGAAGAACCGTTCGAACGCCTCGGCAGGCCCGGTCAAGCGATGAGAGCGCCCCGTGGTCGTCCGGGAGCCTGTGCTCTGACTAGATGTGGCAGTATCACCTCGGTTCGTGGCGGCCCTGACGTGGGACGCTAGGAAGACACCCATGGCGAGCAACGCCATGCCAATGGAAATCGCGTGATGGTGCATGGGAGCATTGTACAGGCCTCTTGGCGGGTGCCCACAGGACGGTGCGGTCTACTCGCCGGGCTGCGTGTCTGGTGCCGGACGTCCAGCCACGGCGGGCTTGGCGTGCGTCACCGTGCTCGGGTCGGGCAGGGGGGCGAGGCCGTACTTGGCGCGGAGAGTATTCTGTTCCTCGAGCCGTCCGGCCAGCGTGGACTTGGGGATGGTCACGACGCTGTCATCGGCCAGCCCGATGTGAACGCTATCGTATGGGACGGTCACGCCCGACTCGGGGTCCGGCGAGAAGATCACCAGCCACAGCCCCCTGTCCGGCTCGTCTACATCGATGCCGTGGTACACGAAGACGAAATCGCCAAGCCGGTGGGCGATCGTGTCGGTCGGCGTTATGTCGATGGCGCGCTGGATGACCTCGCGGCGCTTGGCTCTGGGCAGCGACTTGAACTGCTCGAGCGTGGTGTCGCCCACGGGGACATTGGCGGCTGTGGTGCCCGATCCGAACACGACGAATCGGTCGGCATCATCGGGGTCGTCTGCCATTTCGATGGCGTGTCGGGGTCCGCGGTCGTCGTGGTCCATGGCGTACATATGGATTCTCATGACCATGCCGCTGGTCTGATTCTCGGCCATCATCCCTATCGCGCTAGGCATCGTCGTCGGGAAGGCCCCGCCCATCGCGCTGATCGAGGAGATAATCAACCAGACATAGAGCCCGATGAGCGTAGCGATGAGCAGGATGGGCAAGAACAGGACGGCGAAGGACGCCCGTCCGCCGTGCACCTGCTGGGCCTCCTTGACCATCAGAACCGCGCTGACCAGCCACCAGATCCACCCGAAGTAGACCCCGATGCAGGGCACCGCCGTTACGGTGTTGGCGCCCGAGCTGTAGCAGATCGCTTGATACGTCCGCCCGATCCCCGCGAGCGCTCCGCCCGTCAGACGCAGCAGGCCGTGCGTGATGGCGCCCCAGATCGATATGCCAAGCAGCGACCCCACGACGACGATGGCCGTTACCATCCCGAACGCCATGCCCACGCCGGCGAGAAGGCCCGCGCCGCTAGGCGCTCCCATACCGGGGAACAGTCCCGCGAAGGAGATGGGCATCAGAACGAACGGCACGAAGGCGACGAGCATGGCCAGGCAGGTCACAACGGCGAACCACCACGCCTGGCCGACCGAGCTGTCCACCGGCGTGGCCTGCATCAGTTGGACGGGCGCGACGAGCGCCTTGCCGACCGTCGCCAGCCAGCCCCTCATCCGACCGCGCTCCTTCCGGTCTAGCCAGGGCATGTCCCGGGGTTTGGTCCGCTCCTCGGCCACGCCCTCGGTCGGCAGGAGCACCATCTCGTTCATGTGAACGCGCCGACCGCAGGAGACACAGTTGAATTCCACTGGGGACGGGTGCCCCTTTTCACCCGTACCGTAGTAGGCCGTGCCGCAATGGGGGCAGCAGAACTGGACGCTGTTGGGAACGAACTCGTACTGACTGGGCAGGAACGGCGTGCCGCATTCGGGACATTGGCGCGAGGTGAGATTCCACAGGCGGTAGCCACAGATCTCACAGCGCATCAGCCACCCCATCGGCCGGACGGTCTAGCATCGCCGCCCGGCCCGGCCTTCCGCCGCGTCACGCCCATTCGGCGACCTCGGCCCTGATCTTGCCGCGCGTAAACCAGATCAGCATGAAGATGGGCAGCGCCCACCCCCAACAGAGGCCCACGCCGAGGCCCGCCGCACTGAAGGCGCTTAGGAAGCTCGACGGCACCTGAGCCATTCCCGGATCGTCTGCCAGGGCCGCGAACTGCGCTTGCGCTATCTTGTAGGAGAAGATGCTGTTGACGGCCACGAGCACGATCTTGACGATCGACCACAGCACACTGATCTTCGGTGCCCAGCCACGGCGCCGCACCAGGCCGGTGCCGGCGACCAACAGGAGAACGGCCACGCCCAGCATGAGCAGGGAGCTGACCACCGTCCAAACCTTATACTGCTGCATTGCCTCCATGCCCGTTGCCTGACCAGCCGGGGCCATCGACACCAGGGCATCGGCGAAGAGCGGTGTGATCGCGCCCCACACCCCTCCCAGAGCGCCCAGCGCCCCGAGGATGATGGCGATGATGCCAATCACTTTCGGCCAAGCTGAGGGCCGCTGGGGCAGGCCGATCATCCCCGGCTGGGTCGGTGGGGCGGCGGGGGGGGGCGGAACGTTGGGCGTCTGATCCTGCGTCATGGGTGGGTCTCCATTGCTGACGTCGAGCGCGTCGTTGGGGCGGGAGCCGACAATGAGACCCTCGCCGTGGTTGATCCCCCGTTCCTAGATTCCGAACGGCAACTGGGGGATTATCGCTTCGGTCGGGTAGGACGGTCAAGCATACCACGCGCCGCCGTCGCCCTCGGTCTCGCATCGGCGACGCGGTGTCATCGCCCGGACGCGGGGAGGAGGTCGATGCCATCGTGCCCGGGCCGGACGCGCAGGCGGATGGCCCAGATCGCGTTGGTCTGTGCGTCCTTGGTCCGATGGCCGCCGGTGTGGATGTAGACCGCGTAGACCGATCCGTCGGGAAGTTGGATGCCCTTCGCATAGCCGTATACGTGGGCGTCGACGGCGAATCCGTACTTCGGTGACGGGGCGATCCACCTTTGGCCCCCGTCCGTGCTGAAGATCGCCCGGAACCCGCCCTTTCCGTACGAACCGTGCAGGCAAAGCAGCGTGCCGTCACGCAGGGCGATCAGGCCGGGCTCGAACATCCGCATGCCGAACGTCACGGGTTTCGTCCAGGTTCGGCCGCCGTCGTCCGACCAGGCGATGTCGCCCTCCGGCCGGGCCATCATCACGAGCCGGCCGTCCTTCAGTTGCGCCACGGTGGGTTCGCTCATCTCGTGGTCGGTCTTGACGACCGACAGCAGCTTCCAGGTCCGGCCGCTGTCCGTCGAGCGAAACACGCCGACCTGCGACGGGACGCCCTCGGCCGGTGAGCCGTAGACGACGAGCAGAACGGACCCGTCCGCCAGGACGATGGGCGGACCGTCGGTGGCGTCCCAGATGAAGTCCGATCGCAGCGAACGGAGCTTCTGCTCCCACGTCTTGCCTCCATCCGTGGAGCGGATGATCCGGGTGCGGCAGGCGAGGTCGGGTTCCTTAGCCAGGTCGCCGCGCCCCGGCCAGGTGAAGAACGAGCAGAGGAGGGTCTTGTCGGGCAGCTCGACGAAGTTGGGATGGCGGTCGTCCCAGGGCGTGTCGATCAGCGTCGCGGGCTTGGTCCACGTCCGGCCGCCGTCGGTGGATCGAATGATCATCGCCCGTCCGCCGCGGGGGGCGTCGACGTCGGTGGGCATGCCCAGCTTCTTCCACGACTCGAGCGTGTTGGGGGGAAGCCGGAGCGGCGTGGGGGGCGAGGCATGCCAGTACCCGGTCGAGAACCCGACCAGCATGGTCCCGTCCCGAAGCCGGAGCGGCGACTCCCACCCGACGAAGCCCGCGTATCCCGGGAACGGGTTCGGGGGGTTGACCTTGGGTCCGACGAGCATCTGCCTGCACTTGGCCGCGGCAACGGCTGACTCGCCTCCCTCGATCACCTTGACGGTCACGCGCTTGCCAGGCTGCGCTGCGTCGGCCGGTGGGGTGGCGGGAACCATGGCCTCACTCGCGAGCACACCGAACACACCGACGACGATCCTGGTCTTCGCGCACATGTGTCGCACCTGAGTTCTCCTGCATGGAGTCGTGTCATCCCGTTGGCTGGACGGTTCACTGACGGACACAACCCTATCATTCCGCTTGACGGCCGCAAGCCGCGACGTTGTACTGGCCGCCGTCCGAGGGGGTTCTCGTTCGCGGAGGATGGGCCGGGTGACTGGCGTCCTGGATGCCAAGCTGTGCACCGCCGACCAGGCCGTCGCCCTGATCGAAGACGGCCGGACGGTGGCGTCCGGCGGCTTCGTGGGCGCTGCGCATCCCGAGGCGCTGACCTCGGCGCTGGAGCGACGGTTTCTCGAGACGGGTCACCCGCGAGACCTGACGGTCGTGTATGGTGCCGGCCAGGGAGACGGGGACACCCGTGGCGCGAACCACTTCGCGCACGAGGGCCTCCTCATGCGTGTGATCGGCGGGCATTGGGGGTTGGCGCCCAAGCTCGGCCGGCTTGCCGTCGATGGTCTGATCGAGGCGTACAACTTTCCTCAGGGGGTCATCTGTCAGCTGTTCCGCGACATCGCGGCCGGTCGGCCTGGATGCATCACCCACATCGGCCTGAACACCTTCGTCGATCCGGACGTCCGGGGCGGGCGTCTGAACCAGGTTACCCCGGCTGGGGCCGTCGAGCGGGTCGAGCTCGGGGGGCGGACCTGGTTGTGGTACAAGTCGTTCCCGGTCCACGTCGGCCTGATCCGCGCGACGGCCGCCGATCCGCTCGGCAACCTGGTCATGGACAAGGAGGCCATCTTCGGAGAGGTCCTCCCCATCGCCCAGGCGGCCCGGAACGGCGGCGGGATCGTGATCGCCCAGGTGATGCAGCTCTTGGACCAGCCCGCCAACCCGCAGCACGTCCGAGTCCCCGGGGTCCTGGTGGATCGAATCGTCGTCGCCGACGCCCACGAGCACGACCAGACGTTTGCCGAGGAGTACAACCCGGCCTACTGCGCCGCCCGTCCGGCTGGTGTGCTGCTGGGGGCCGGTCTGGATCCGATGCCCATGAACGATCGGCGGATCATCGCGGCCAGGGCGTGTGATGAGATCCCCCCCGGCGCCGTGGTGAACCTGGGGATCGGCATGCCCGAGGGGATCGCCAGAATCGCCGCCGAGCGTGGGCTGCTGGATCAGTTCACGCTGACGGTGGAGAGTGGGCCGATCGGCGGGATTCCCGCGGGGGGATTGAGTTTCGGGGCGTCGATCCATCCGGATGCGCTTGTGGACCAGCCCGCGCAGTTCGACTTCTATGACGGCGGGGGGTTGGACTTCGCGGCGTTGGGGGGTGCCCAGATTGACGCGCGCGGCAACGTGAACGTGTCCAAGGTGGGCACGAAGATGGCGGGCGTGGGGGGGTTCGTCAACATCTCGCAGACGGCCAAGCGGCTGGCGTTCTGTGGGACCTTCACGGCGTCCGGGCTTCGGGTCGAAGCCGAGGGAGGCCAACTCCGCATTGTCGCGGAGGGCAAGATCCGCAAGTTCGTGACAGACGTCGAGCAGGTGTCCTTCAGCGCAGACCGGGCCCGACAGGTCGGGCAGGAGGTCATCTACGTCACGGAACGCGCGGTCTTTCGGCTGGCGGAGGAAGGCATCGAGCTCGTCGAGATCGCCCCGGGCATCGACATCCAGACCCAGGTCCTGGGCTTGATGGATTACAGACCGATCATCCGCGAAGTGCGGCCCATGCCGGGGCATCTCTTCGGAGGTCAGAACGGGGTATCGTGACGGCGGTGTCTTGGGTTCGCGCTCACCTCGACTGCCCGGCCGCGGGCGGTGTCGGGCGCACCAGGCCGGATCGTATCGGTCACGTCTAGAACGACGAGCGTTTCGCCTTTCTCATGCCCCCCGGGTACCTGGCATTGACCGGGACGCTGGCCTTGCCGTCGACGGCCCAGGGCCGTCCGTCGATCTGATCGGAACCCGAATTCGATATCAATTTGCGGACGAGGTGGTATGATTCGGCTACCGCCGCAGCGGTGATGCAGGACGACTTGGTCATGCCCAATCCGGTCAACGACAGCGCCGAAGACCCGAGCGCCGCGGGTGCGTCTGGGGTGGCCTCCCTCGACCAAGATCCTAGAGGCGGCGCGACGCAGCGCGTGTCACACCTCCAATCACTGTGGATGGCGCTTCGATTCGTTCTACCGCTCGGGGAGGTGCGCGAGGGCCATCCGGACGCCTGGCGTCGGGCCAGCCACTGGTTCGTGCCCATAGGTCTGGTGATCGGGCTGTTGTGGGTGGGCGTCTTCCGGGCGGTGTGGCGACTGTACGGGGAGGAGGTGACCAGCCTCCGGCTCGTCCCCGCGATGACCGTCGTGCTCGTCGACGTCTTGTTTACGGGCTACTACCTGTTTGGCGGACTGGCGGCCACCATCAACGCCCTCACCGGGCCTCGGCACGCCCGCGAGCCCGAGCCTGAGCACGAGGAGCGCATCCCCCTGCTCCTGCCGGCCGCGATGGTGCTGTGCGTGGCTATTCTGCTCGAGCTCATCCTCATCAGCGCCCTGCGAACCGGTGCGTGGTGGTGGCCGTCCGATTGGCGACGCTACCTGAACTTCGCCTATCCGCGTCTGATCTATCGGCCGCTCTTGTTGGCGCCGCTGTGGGGACGTTGGGCGATCCTCCTGGCGGCCAGCCTGGGGCGCGTGGCCCATCGGTCACACCCGGCCGCGGCGGGGCTGTCGCAAGGCTCCAGTCCTCGTCTCGTGATGGGCAGTTTCATCCTGCCGCTGGTCTTGACGGCGGCCTACTGCAGCCGAAGCGGGAACGTCATCATCGGCACGATCATCGCCCTGATCGTCCTGGGACTGACGTTCGTCGCCAGCGTGACCATCGCGCGTCGGGGCGGCGGCCAGACGCGACGCAGCATGCTGGCGGCCGGCAAGATCGCCGAGCTGATCTTCTTGAGCGCCTTCGTGGCGATGTCGGGCTACATCCGCGGATGGTAGTCGGTGGACGTCGCGTTCGCAGGAGCCCGGGCGACGTTGACGTCGACAAGGCTGGGTGCCCCATCGTTGGCCTGCGACGGCGTCAGCCGTTCGCGGGCCAAGGGCGGGGGACGGTCCAACCGAGACATGCGTGCGTTTCGGGCATCCGTCCCCCACCCTTACCCTCCGGCTCGCGTTCCGCGAGCCAGACCGAAGGATGGGGCACCCCCAGTGAATGGTCGTCATGGGGCGTTCGGTCAGCGCGGACCGGGGCGACGTTGACGTCGATGAGGCGGCGGGCCATAGTTGTCGGTGTGATTCGACTGTCCGAGGACGAGTTCGAGGCGTTGGTCGAGAGGGCGATCGACAGCCTGCCGCCGGAGTTCGAGCGGCGTCTGGAGAACGTCGTCATCGACATCGACGACCTGCCCGATCGCCGAACCGCTCGCGAGTTGGGCCTGAGGAACCGGCGGAGTCTGCTGGGTCTCTACCACGGCGTGCCGCTGACGCAGCGGAGCGTTGAGCACTCTGGTCGGCTGCCGGATCGGATCACGATCTACAAGCAGAACATCGAGGCCTGCTGCAGCTCGCGAGAGGAGGTCGTCGAGCAGGTTCGCACGACGGTGCTGCACGAGGTGGGCCATCACTTCGGCCTGGACGAGGACGATCTGCGAGCGAAGGGGTACTGACCATGAACCGCTGCCCGCGATGCAAGGTGCAGGTGACGCGCGTCGAGTATGAAGGCGCGAACGTCCGCATGTGCGGCGAGTGCGGGGGATACTGGGTCACGCCAATCGCGCTGAAGGCCATCGCCAACCGCCGTCAGATGGACTTCAGCGAGGCCGTCAAGGAGCGGTTTCTCCAGATGGCCGAGCAGAGCGACTCGACCGAGCCCCTCCTGTGCATGACCTGCGCCAAGATCATGGTCAAGGAGCGGTTCAAGGACTGGGACGACATCATCATCGACCGCTGCGAGAAGTGCGGGGGGATTTGGTTGGACCCGGGCGAGCTGGAGAAGATCCAGATCTACTGGGAGTACTTCCAGGACCATCCCGAGCAGAGCAACCTCGACGCGATCGCCAAGCGGGAGTTGTTGAGCGAACAGATGGTCCAGCGGTCGAGGGACCTCAAGCAGATCAAGGAGGAGCTTCGCACCTCCTCCTACGGGAGGGGGTATGCCGCGAGAGCCGAGATGGCGGGCATCTTCCACTTCTTGTTCGGCCGCTGAGTCACCTGCGCCGAAGGCCGAGGAGTCCAGGTCGTCCGAGGGACGGAGCCGACCAACGTGGCACGGGCGTCTCGCCCGTGGACGTTCATGGGCAAGATGCCCATGTCACCGTGGGGGATGTGCCAACGCGCGACGTGCCCCCGTCACTTCCTGGGGTGCAGCGACGGATCCCGTGCGACCATCTCGGCCACCAGGGCGTAGAGGGCGGACATCTGCATCACTGCGCTGGCGGGGAGCATCTTGACGTCGTAGCCGGGCACGGGCACGACCGCGTCGCCCACGGGCCAGCCCAGATCGAGCCACAGCAGGTTCGGTTTGCCGCGCAGCTCGGCCGGCAGGCCGTGCGGGCAGGCGATGGCCACCTTGCAGCCCTTGCCAAGCGTCTCGAGGACCTTGTCGGCGGGGATGACCATGTAGCAGAACGCGACCACCGCGTCACCCGGCTTGGCGTGGGGGACGATGCCCTTGACGTAGTCCCCGGGGTACATGTCGATCGGCAGCTGCGTTTCGTTGTCGGTGCCGACGATCAGCGCGGGCGCATGGCCCTGGGCCATCGCCACGACGCGATGTCCCGCCTGCCGCGCTTCGGCCATCCATTGACCCGCGCGTTTGAGCTGCTCCGCCTGGCCGCGGAGGCCGCGGAGGTATCGCGTGATTGCCTCGAGGTACTGCCTGCCCGCCCGGCCCGGCGGGATGGGCGACACGCGGCGATCGGCGCAGAAGAATGGGAACTGGCCCGCCTGCGGCCCAGACGCGATCTTGAACGACGCGTTTCGAGCGCGGCTGCCCGGCACGACGATGGACTGCCAGATGGTCGGCATCTTGCCGCGTTGCGTGCAGGCGGCCACCAGCTCGCCGACGAAGACCCAGCCGCGGACCATCTCGATGACGGGACGGTAGCAGGCCAGGGGCGGCAGATTGTCGCGCTTGAACAACCCTGCGCCGACGTTCGGCCCGCCGAGGCAGGCGAGCCGCCGCGTCGCGCCGATCAGCGTGCCGTCGGGCGTTTGGTAGTCGCCCACCATCGCGTCCGATCCCAAGACGTACAGGTTGGCCCGGCCTCTCAGGACGTTCTGCAGCGCGGTTGCCGTCCTGAGTGTCGCCAGCGCCGGATGTGGCAGCGGAAAGACGGCGACGTCTTTCTCGCCGCCCCCGGACGCATCGCGGAGGACCCGCATCGGTCCACCGGCCCGGCCGCTCAGCTCGGCCGTCCACCACGGCGTCACCGGCGGCGCATACAACTCGCCGCCGTCCAGGAGTCCGCGGGCCGCCTGCTCGGCCAACTCGGTCAGTCGCGGGAGGTCACGCGTAGCCGCCTTGACCTCGGCGGCAAGCCCGTCGAGGTACCGTACGGCCGGGGACTTCTCGGCTGCTGGCGCGGCTGGCGCCAGCAGCAGGTGAACGAGCGCGAGCGACGCAGCAGCGATCTTGCGGGCTTCTACCAGGTACAGTCGTACAGATCGATTAGCGACGTCGTTTCTTGCAGTCAAGTTGCCCCTCCGGGCCGATACCGTTTTCGCTGAAGGCGCCCAGTCTATGACGATCGACGCACGTTCATCAAGATGGGGCTCGGCCTCCTCTGGGTGACTTTCCCGGTTGATGGATCGACGCTACGATGACGGCGATGGGACAGACGGTGCTTGTCTGATCAGGGAGTCAGATCCATGACACGGTATCGGCAACGCGCTCGCGCTGCATTCCTCGTGACAGTTCTGCTGGCCTGGGCCCCGACGTTCGCCGATGTCCGCGCGCTGTGGGACATGGACGCAATCCGGTCCAAGCCGCTCGACGTCAAGATCCTGGAGGACAAGCCGGCGCTCGACGGGGCGTTCCCGCACCGCAAGCTGCACCTGACCTATCGGTCCCAGACCTGGCAGGGGCAGGAGATTCGCATCGAGGCGTTCGTGGTCATTCCCGCGAAGCCGAAGGGCAAGCTGCCGGCCGTCCTGTCGCTGCACGGACACGGCGGGGCGGGATCGGCCGGCGACGCGGCGGGCAGGGCCAAGGAGTTCAGGGCCGTCGGCATGTCGATCAGCGGGCCCGGCCAGGGCAAGTCGACCGGGCGGCGAGATGCCACCGCCCACTGGATCGACGCGGACAAGGACGTTCGCAACTCGTTCATGTATCAGTACCCCTACGCAGCCATGCGGGCCATCACCTACCTGACGTCACACGAGCGGGTCGACCCGAAGCGGATCGGCGTGATCGGCGGGTCGATGGGGGCGATGTGCACGACGATCATCAACGGCCTGGACTCGCGGATCGCCGCCGCCGTGCCGGTGTGCGGCTGCGGATCACACGAACCCGAGATGCGGGACGGCAAGACGTGGTTCAGCCGGCTGATCCTCGATGCGCTCAAGGTGAAGATGGACCACCCGGGCGTTCAGGCTTTCCTGAAGAACCTCGATGGGGTCCACTACGCCCCTACGCACCACGGGCCGTGCCTGTTGGTCTGCGGGGCGCAGGACGAGCCCTTCCCGATTACCTGCCTGGCCCGCACGTTCACCAAGATGCCCAAGCATTGCCGGCTCAGCATCGTGTACGACGCCGACCACGGCGGCTTCACCAAGCCTGACGATGACTTCAAGATGTACGACAACCGGGCGCAGTGGGGCCGGCGGGTGTTCGGCTCGGCGCATTGGTGGCTGCACCGCCATCTCGATCCACCCCAGGCGGGCAAGCCGCGCCCCCCCGTCCCGGCCACGCCCAAGCTGTCCGTGAAGGTCGGCAAGGAGAACGACGTCGCCTTCACGCTGGACGTCGACCCGTGCCTGCCCGTCCAGCGCGTGCTGCTGTGTTGGAGCCTGGACGGTTCGTACACGTTTCACAAGGCCGGCATGCAGAAGACGGGCGATCGGACGTACGCGCTGTCCGTCGTGCTGCACCCGGCCCAGCGCGAGGCGCTGTGCGCTTTCGCGGAAGTCGAGTATCCCGACAACTTCTTCCTGACGTGCATGCCGCACTTCGGGCCGAAGTTCGACGTCGAGGTTCGGCAGACCCGGTTTCCGATCGAGGCGTACCGCCGGGAGATGACGGTAGACCAGGCGGTGGCCGAGTTCAAGAAGGAGATCGCCGACGATCGTGTGCCGCTTCGGGACCGGCTGTGGCGGCAGTACAGCTTCGGCAAGTACCTCCGCGCCGCGAAGCGGCCGGATCAGGCCATCGAAGTCTATGCCGATCTCATCCGACGCGGTGAGGGCAAGACCAAAGACAGCCTCGTGCCAAGCGCCCTATACCAACAAGCCCTGGTGTTCCACGAGCAGGGGCAGCACAAGCAGGCCGTCGCCAATCTCGAGCGGGCCATCAAGCTCTACCCCGCCTGCAACGACCTGGACGGCGGCGAGATCCCCCGGGCCAAGAAGCTGCTCGGACGGGCCAGGTATGCGCTGCGGAAGAAGTAGCCCGCGCTCCCCAAGAGCCGGCGAGAGGCCCCGCGGTGTTTCGTTCGCCATGTTCATCCCAAGGTCGGTGGCAGGCCGAGGTCGGCCAGCGATTGGAGGAACGTCGACGGGGACATCGGCTTGGCGTGATAGGCATCTGCGCCGGCTTTGAGGACGCTGTCTCGCATCCGTTGCGGACTCTCCTGTCCCAGAACCAGGACGGCCGGACGCGGGGGGGCGCCCTTGGACTTCAGTCGTTTGAGGATCTCCCAGCCTGACGTCCCCGGGAGCGCCAGATCCAGCAGGATCGCGTCGGGCCGGAACCGTTCGGCCACGGCCAGCAGTTTCTCGCCGTCTGAGACGACGAGGGTGTCGTACCCCGCCTCTCGCAAGACGAACTCGAGGAATCTGGCCACGTGGGGTTCGCCGTCGGCGACGAGGACTCTGGTTACGCGGAGATCTGTGTCTCCCCACGACATGGGTCGGCTCCATCCCCCGGTGTTCTGCCTGAGGAGTTTCGGGGATCGGGTCGCGTGTGTAAACGGCGTTTCCGGGCTCTGCCCGAAGCCGGTGACATTTTTCCCTCCGATTTTGGCACTGGTTTCCCGCAGGCCCCTGGAGCCCGTCGAGCCTCTGATCTGCCATTTCTAGGCAGGAGTCCTTGACAGACGGGTGGGAGCCCGTAAAATGACCGACAGTACAAGCTAGAAGCGGGCGCTCCCATAGCGAGGCTGAACCGCATAGTCGGGGCCGTAGCTCAATTGGTTAGAGTATCGGACTGTCGATCCGAGGGTTGCGGGTTCGAGTCCCGTCGGCCTCGCTTTTGTCGGTAATGCGACGTCACGCAGTCTGCGGCGAGGCGTCGCTTTTCTTATGAGCTAACAAGTACTTGCAGTTCCCAGTTCGTCTGCGGTCCTCGATCCTCTTGCCCGCCCTCCAGCAGCAGAAGACACGCATCGCACCGCATGAGGTATCGCTGGGCCCGAGGTCCGTGACCGGCTCGGGAGGGCATGACTCGGGTGAGCGACGTTCTGGCTGGTGACTCACCTATTCACAACGAATGCCTTGTCGGTTCTGGCGGAGGCGGTACAATTGCCGTTGAGGCATGGGAACGGAGCAGGAGGGAGAGTGTCCCGAGCCGGACGATCGCTCCCTTGGGACGTATCTGCCTAGCCATGTCCAAGGCGCATCGCGGAAAGGGGCATACTCATGAGCCCCGTTGCGTTCGTGGGCGTGTTGTGCGTCGTGGTGGCCCCGGCGTTGGGGGATCCGGTCACCTACACGTTCGATGTGATCAGCGGCAGCATCTCGTTGGATGCCACGCCTGGCGGCCTGATCACCCCAGACCCGGTCACCGTGGGGCAGGACGGAACATTCTGCCTCACCGTCTATCAGAGCGACGGTCACATCGGTGAATCCGACACGTTGGTGCTGTCAGACTGTGACGTGTACAACACCGAGCTCCTCGAAGTGCATCTTCAGAATATGCTCACGGTTCACGTCTATCCGGGCAGCGCCCACATCCTCGACTTCGCACCCGCGGCGGCCGGGCACCTCGGGCCGGGCGGTCAGGCGAGCGTCAGCACCGATGTATACGTTGACGCCTTCGTCATCATCACCGGGCTGATGGACTCGTGGCTGATGACGAGGTCCTGGGCGGGCGAGGCGTCGGATTGGACCGTCACCCTCACCACATCGGCGAGTCAGAGCGATACCCTTCAGGCGAGTCTCCACGGCACGTTCGGCTATGAGTACGGGTCAACTGGGATCGGCGAGACGCTGACCTTCGATCTGACCCTCGACATCGTGGGGACGGTCCATATGGTGCCCGATCCGGCGTTGGGCGGGCTGACGGCGTTGGGGTTGAGCTTGTCCGGCGTCTGGCTGCGACGTCGGACGCAGAAGGGACTAATCTGACCCGTCTGGGGGATCGTTGCCCGCGCGTGCTGCGGGCCGTCGCAACGCGAGACGGTCGGATACCGTCGCTGTAGTGGCCAAGCCAAAGACGCGATGGCCGTATGCGTTGAGGTGGCCGTCGTGACGCCAGAACATGTCGTGATAGGCCTTGCCGTCCTTGGCCAGCGACGCGCGGACCATCGGCGCGACATCCACCACGGTCAGGTTCCCCGCGCGGGCGTGCTGCCGGAGTGTCTTGCGACTGGCTTCGAGGTCGTGCTTCGCGGGAACGGGCACGACCAGCAGCTTGAAGCCATGCTGCTTCGACAGATCCACGAACGCCTTGAAGAGGGCGTCCGGACTCCGGCCAGCCCCGTATGCGGGGCGCAACAGCGCTCGCTCGCCCAGGTGGAGGGGTGTGACAAAGTTGGTCTGAAACAGACGGCAGTTCCCCCAGTTCATTGCGAGACGCGCCAGGTATAGCCGCCTGTACCACCACAGCGACGCGCGCCGCCCCAGGGCCTCATCGACGAGGGCCCTCATCTTGGCGGGTTGCTCCGGGGTTTGGTAGGCCAGGACGTAGCCCCGGTGCAGCTCTCGGTACACCTGACAGAGCTGGAGATCGGCGATGTCGTCTTCGTAGAACGCCACGATCACCACGTTCGGGCAGAGATCGCCGAGATTCTCCTTCAATATGGCCAGATGAACGTCGGTGCCCGTCCCGTCCAGGCCGAGGTTGATGACGTGAATGGACGGCTCGCGCGTGGCCCTCAAACGCGACTGCAGGACCTGCGTCCAGGTATCGGGGATCGGGACGTGCAGCCCGGCCGTGAACGAATCACCCACCACGACGACGCGGGGCATGCCCGTGCTCAGATCGTGTTCGGTATCATGGAATCCGCGCGAATTGATGATGACCTGGTTGTCGATCTCAAAGTGCCGGCCTATCCAGCCCGTTGCGTTGGGTTTGTATCTGAACCCGATGTCCGGATCGTGTTGGTAGATCGCCGGCTGGTGCTCCAGCCCCAGCGACAGGGGTTTGAGTACGCGCAGGACGATTTCGCCGACCAGCAGCGCAACGCCGATGCTCGCCAGCAGCAGGACGATCTTGAGCCGGAGACGGCGAACGCCCACAACCGTACCCTCATGTCATGACACACGTCATCGCCGCGCCTCACGGGCCGTTGCAGGTGTTGGTAGGGTCTTCCCTGCGGTTCCCCGTCGCTACACCAGGCTCTTGCCGCGCATGTCGCCCGGGACGGGGAGGTCGAGCATCGTCAATACGGTCGGCGCGACGTCGTAGAGCGACGCGGTGTCGTCTCGGCCGCGGGCCGACAGCGACGGGTGATGCAGCAGATACATCCCGTGCCGCGCGTGGTTGGCGTCGTCGGGGCCGGTGTCGTTTTCGAACGTATAGATGCTCGGGTTGCCGACGGTCCCGACGCTCCGCCAGTCCAGATTCCCGAACAGCACGATCAGGTCCGGTGGAATGTTGTTGACCTTCCGGTAGATCGCCTCGGGTTTGTAGATCTTCGTGCCCATTGGCTTGCCGTTGTGGTCGACCATGGACTCGAGCCGCTCGATCAGTTCGTCGCGGAAGGCTTCGTACTTGCGCTGCTTGATCTGACCGTTCGGCTCGCGGCCCTTGACGTTGATGAAGCAGCGGGCGTAGTAACCGCCTTCGCCCCAGGCCCGCGTCTTCTTCCAGTTGATCTCGACATCGGCCAGCCGGGTGGGTTCGGCAGGCGTCTCCTTCAACGTCAGGTAACCTTCCCGGATCAGCCAGTCGTTGAAGCACACGCCGCCGTGCATCAACTGGGCGCCGTGGTCGCTGGCCCACATCACTGCCGTCTTGTCCAGATCCATCACCGCCAACAACTCGCCGATCTGCTCGTCGAGGAACTTGTGGTAGTCGCGGATGCAGTTCTCCAACGGGTTGCCCGGCTCGTAGCGATGGTGGTTGGGGTCCATGTACTGCCAGAACCCGTGGTACAGCCGGTCCGGGCCCATCTCGACCATCCAGAAGAAGTCCCATTCCTTGGTGGTCACCAGGTGCCTGGCCAGCTTGAACCGCTCCGTCGTCATGTCGTAGATCTGCTTGATCAGCCAGTCCTTGTCGTCGGTGCGGAAGTTGCGGACGTCGAGCTGATAGTCGGGCGCGACCTGGTCGATCTCGGCCTTGAGCTCCTTGGGCCAGGTGTAGTCGCTGTCCTTGCTGGGCGTCATGAAGCTGGTGACCATGATGCCGTTGGGCGGATGGACGATGGGGAAGGTTCCGGGCACGCCGAGGACGATCACCTTCTTGCCGTGCTGGCTGAGGATGTCCCACAGGCGCGGTTCCTTGACGGCCAGCGACGTGGCGATACTCAGCTTGTCGTAGCTGTAGTCGGCCCGGTTCCGGAACCCGTAGATCCCCAGCGTGCCGGGGTCCTTGCTGCTGGCCATGCACGACCAGGCCGGCACGGTGATGGGTGGCATGGAGCTCTCCAGCTTGCCGTACGTGGCTGCCGCCATCAGCCCCTTCTGCGCCGGCAGGTCGTCCACGAACCGCTCGAACATCAGGTGCGGATCGGCACAGTCCAGGCCGATGATGGCGACCTTCTCGATCTTGCTCATGTCTATGCTGCCTTTCTGGGGGATCAGGCCCCCGGTTTATCGCCTCTGGTCAGCGCGGTCTCGCCGGAGAGGATGGGGCCTCCCCGAACCGAGTCCTCGCATCGATCGCACTCAAGGTCCCCGCAATGGGTCAGGTGCGGGTCGCGCCGGATGGCATCGGCCGCGGCTTGCAGTGCCTCCCTTGCGGGAAAGACCCGCCAGACGCTCTTGCCGACCGTTCGCTGCGTCATGAGCGGCGACAGGATCGTCTCGAACTTGCCGAACCCTCCCGAGCATCCGCCGGCTTCGACGACCATGGGTTGTCCGTCGGGACCGTTGGCCCACCGCCTGAACTGGTTCCGTCCCGCCATCTTCTCGGCCAGATGCAACAGCGTCATTCTAACAAGCGCGACGCCCATGAGCACGACCGATCCGTGCGCCTCGGTGAGCGCACGGAACGGCGCGTACAGGTCCAGGGGCGCCTGGCCCGACATCAGGCCCCCCGCAAGCGGCCCGATGGCCGTAAAGGAACTGAGTGGGTTGTTGCCTCGGACGCGCCCTGGCATACCGACGACGGCCGCCGGGACGGCGCCCATGGTTTCGGTGTCCACCTCGTTCGTGTCGGGACGGTAGATCCGCCCGATGCCGTCCGTCGGCCCCGGCCAGGCGTCGTAGTCCCAGCCGTTCCGTTCGGGGCGGATACCTGGCGGCGGCGGCACGGCGAAGCCCCACGAGAACGTGGGCACCATCACGGTGCAGCCCTCGGCGAGCAGCGCCTCGATGACAGTTGGCGCGCCCCCTTCGACTCGCCCGAAGGAGCTCAGCGATGAATGAACGCACAGAGGCCGTCCCGACAACGCCAGATCGCGGGTGGCGCTTCGGATGTCCTCAACAGTCACCATCAGGCAATGCTCCACTTGCGGATGCTTCAAGATACTCCGTTGATGCAACCCCGCTACTTCAGCGGTACATTGGACACGCCGCGCGTCCCGGGGTGGAAGAGATTGCCCGAGAACCGAATGCCCTTCGGGTAGGTCGGTCCCTTCGCCGTCTCAGGACCCCAAGCGCCGACGTACACGGCGTACCGATAGCGAGGCGCGGCGACGCGCGGCTTGCCGTCGACCAACACCTTGTCGCGACCGGTGTCGTAGACAATGTTCCCCTGGACCAAGACGTCAGTCAGCGGCGGGTTGGTGGGCAGTTGTCCTTCGCGCAGAGCGATGGCGTAGCTGCCGGCCTGGTCGTCGGTGGCCCCGCCCCAGTTCCAGTACTCGTGGCCATAGCCGTAGTCGGAAATCACGTTGTTGACGATGGTCGTGCCGCCGTCGACGTTGGCCGGGCGGGCAGGCCTGTCCGCCGTGGCCGGCTCGGCGCCATGAGAGGCGGTCCCCGGGTTCAACAGGATGCCCCACAGGTCGACGTGCGTGAGGAGGTTGTTGGCGATGATCAGGTTCCTGCAGCCGTGCGTGGCCTTGATCCCGATCAGGCCGTGATCGACGACGTTCTCGGAGCAGATGACGTGGTCCGAGTGCAGGTCGATCCCTTGCGCTGCGTTCTGGAGGTAATTGCCGCGGATGATCGTGTGATGCGTCGATTCCGGACTGGTCACCACGATCGCCGAACCTTGATGCCAGTTGTTGACGTAGCGTCTCGCGAAGGCCCCCACCGCGAGCGTCCCCACCTTGGACGGGTGCTTGCCCTCGGTCAACGTGCCCAGGCGATGCTTCCGCTTCAGTTCCCGGGTCGGCAGGAGATCGCGCGCGACGATCCGGTTGCCCAGGATCATCGTGCCCGTGCTTCGCCGGACCAGGATGCCCGTGCCGTCGATGCAGAAGAAGGCATAGCCGTAATGCGCTGAATCGGTTCGGTCGTCGACGGCGATTCGCTTGTAGTTGAGAACGCGGCAGTTCCGGACGGTACAGCCGGAGGTCTCTCGCAACTCGATGGCCGCGTCGCGGGCGCGATTGTCGATGACGGTCAGCCCGTCCAGGACGACGTCGTGGCTGTCCCAGCAGAATACGCCTGCGGCTGTGGCCTCCTTGCATCCCTTCGCACGCGTCAGCGTCAGGTCTTCGATTCGGACGCGCTTGGCGTGCTCGATCTCGAGAATGGCCTGGGCGGGGTTGGCCTGGATGATTCGGCCGCTGCCGTACAGCCCTCCGCCGTCCGCGGCGATCCGAATCTTCCTGTCGACGACGTAGTCCCCGGACGGCACGAGGATCATCTTGCCCGGGTTGGCGTCGATGGCTTTCTGGATGGATGCGTATGATCCTGCGGAGATGACGTCAGCCGCTCTGCACGTGTGCGCAACGATGAGCGCGAGCGCCAACACAAGGCATCGCTGGCCGATCGTGGATCGCATTCGATGGGCTCCCGACACGGGGCCGACTACAGTCCAGCGGATTCTGCCACGATCTCGGCGATGTCTTTGACCGCGGCGGCCTGGTCGGGCTGGTCGGCGATCTCCTTCGTGCCGTCGGTGATCATGATGTTGCAGAAGGGGCAGGCCACCGCGACCGTCCCGGCGCCAGTGGCGACGCACTCCTCGCTCCGCTCGACGTTGACGCGCTTGCCGATGGTCTCCTCCATCCACATCCTGCCGCCGCCCGCGCCGCAGCAGAAGGACCTGTGCAGGCTGCGGTCCGCTTCCACGCGACTCGCGCCGGGGATGGCGTCGATGATGTTGCGCGGGGCCTCGTAGATCTGGTTGTACCGCCCCAGGTAGCACGAGTCGTGGTAGACCACCTTGGCGGTGCCGTTCGTCAGGGGGTTGGTCAGCTTGATCTTGCCCTCGCGGATCAGCCGCTCGATCAGCTCGGTGTGGTGGATGACGTCATAGTGACCGCCGTAAGCAGGATACTCGTTCTTGAGCGTGTTGTAGCAGTGCGGGCAGGCGGTCACGATCTTCTTGACCTCGTAGCCGTTGAGCACCTCGACCAGCGCCTGGGCCATCGCGTCGAACAGGTACTCGTTGCCGAGCCGTCGGGCAGAGTCCCCGGTGCACATCTCTTCCTCACCGAGGATGGCGAACTTGACGCCGGCCGCCTTGAGGATCTTGGCCAGCGCGACGCTGACCTTCTTGGCGTTGTCGTCGAAGCTGCCCGCGCAGCCCACAAAGAACAGGTACTCGACGTCCTCGGGGCCCTCGGCCATCGTGGGGATATCCAGGTCCTTGGCCCAATCGCCGCGCGTATGGGCGCCCTGGTTCCACGGGTTCGAGTTGTTCTCCATGCCCGTCATCGCACGGGTCATCTCGGGCGTCAGGGCAGTGTCGGACTCCATCAGCGCCAGGTATCGCCGCATCTCCATGATCTTGCCCATCTGGTCGATGGTGACGGGGCAGATCTCCACGCAGGCGTTGCAGCTCGTGCACGACCACAGGACCTCGTGGGTGATGACGTCGTCGATGCAGGGCAGCGGGTCGGCGGCGTCGCCGTCGGAATTCTCCTTGTCGCCGCCTGCCTTGGCCTTCCCCTGCGCGGCCAGCCGAGGCTGCTCCTTGTAGAGAATGTCGCGCAGGTGCCAGACGACCTCGGCGGGGTTGAGCGGCTTGCCCGTGATGTTGGCCGGGCAGTTCGCCGTGCACCGACCGCATTCGGTGCACGTGTACATGTCCAGTCCGTCCTTCCAGGTGAAATCCTCGATCTTGTTGATGCCGAAGACCTCGGCGTCTTCGTCCTCCAGGTCCATCCGTGGCATCTCGCCGCGCGGCTTCATGTTCACGAAGAACACGTTGAAAAGCGCGGTAATGACGTGGAAGTGCTTGCTGAGCGGCAGCAGGTTCAAGAAGAACAGGATCATCGCCAGGTGCGAGTAGAAGGCCACGTAGTGCACGCCGGCCGTTGCCGCCGACGCGCCGTCGAACCACCCGCTCATTGCCCGGCCCACGAACGCATACCCCGCCTGCCAGGCGTCGGGATGCCGTGCGATGCCCGTCGCGTCGAACAAAAAGTCGGTGACCATCAGCCCGCCGATCAGCCCCAGGATCAACAGCGCCTCGCCGGTCAGGTGGACGCGTTCGGGCCGGACGATCAGCCGACGATAGAACGCGTACAGCACGGCCGCCAGGACCCAGATCTCGGCGAGCGTGTACAGGATGGTGTAGATCGGCCCCAAGCCGTGCTCGCCGAACAGGGGCAGATGCCACTCCTCGGCCGGCATGCCTGCAAGGCCGTGGCCGAACAACGTAATGGTCCGCAGCGCGACCGCCAGGAACCCCCAGAAGATCAGGGCATGCATCAGCCCCGCGCCGATCTCCCAGGTCTGCATGAACCGGCCCTGTCCGATGCCCACCCGGAGCAACGTGCCGATCCGCTCGCCGATCCGTCCGATCTGCACGTCCCGGTTCATCGCCGTCAAGGCGCGGTAGCGTCCCAGGATCGTCCGACCGAAGACGGCCAGACCGATCCCCAGCAAGGCCAAGGTGACCACCGTGTTCGCGAGGCAAACGCTAGATGCAATCATGGCACCCCCAGCTCATCTCCGCCATCCACCCGGATAGCACGATTCCCAGGCTGAGCGACTCGACTTGTCTGCAGGAAACGGGTGGCCCATCGCTGAGGCAACGGGTCACCCGCTCGTTTTGCCGTTCTGACGTCCCGATGTTTCGACGTGTCGACGTTTCGACTTTCTGGCGTTTTGGCTTTTCGACGTTTGTCCTTGTCGACTGCGTCGACAAGGCACCCTACGCCTTGGCCTTCCGGATCTCCTCGGCCAGCAGCGGCGCGATCTCGAACAGGTCGCCCACGATGCCGTAGTGGGCGGCCTTGAAGATCGGTGCGTCCTCGTCGGTGTTGACGGCTACGATGCATTTGGACGTGCTCATGCCGGCCAGGTGCTGGATCGCTCCGCTGATTCCCAGCGCGATGTACAACTGCGGGCCGACGGTCTTGCCCGTCTGGCCGACCTGATTCGAGACGTCGATGTACCCGGCGTTGACGGCGGCACGCGAAGCGCCCACCGCCGCGCCGAGGGCGTCGGCCACCTCCTCGACGGGCTTGAATCCCTCTGCGCTCCCGACGGCCACACCGCCCGAGACGATGTACTCCGCCTCGGTCAGGTCGGGTCGTTCGCTGGCCTTGACCTCCAGACTCTCGACGGTCACGCGGCTGTCGGCCTCATCGAAGGCCACCTCGACCGCCTTGACCTCCGCCGACCCGTCGCCTGCGTGGTCGGGAAACGCGTTGGGTCGGATCGTTGCGACGTAGTTCGCCTCAGCCGGCTTGACCTGGCTGAGGGCCTTGCCCGCGTAGATCGGCCGGACGTACGTCATCTCCCCCCCTTCGCCCTGGGTCCCGGTGACGTCGGCCACCAGCGCCAGGCCCAGTCGCTGGGCCACCATCGGCGCCATTTCCTTGCCCTGGCTCGTGCAGCCCAGCAAGACGGATCCCACGCCGTTCGATTCCACCGCACCGGCCAACGCCTTGGCGTACGCCCAGGCCGTGTACGTCTCCAACGCCGGCGCCTGAATCGTCAGGACGCTCGATACCCCCGCCCCGGTCACCGCCGAGGCGTCGGCCGGGCCTACGACGACGGCGACCACGTCTCCGCCGCCCGCGATTCTGTGGGCCACCGTCAACACCTGCCGGGTCGTCTTGCGAAGACCCTTTGCGTCAAACTCCGCATAAACGTAAACGGGTGATGCCATGGATGCGTTCTCCCGATGGACTGCCATACGTTCCGGCCGGGCCGCAGCCGGCTGCGATTGCTCTTACAGGACCTTCGCTTCCTCTTTCAGCAGACGGACGAGCTCTGCGGCTTGCTCGGCGGCACTGCCCTTGATCATCGTCGCGCCGCTCCGTTCGGGGGGCAGCTCGTTGCCGGTGACGCTGATCATCTGCTTGACCAGATCACCCCCGAGATCGGCCAGCGACAGGTCCTCGATCGGCTTGCGCTTGGCCTTCATGATCTTCGGCAGCGGGGGATATCGCGGTTCGTTCAGTCCTTTCTCCGTCGTGATCATCGCCGGCAGCTTCGTCAGCAGCGTCTCGGTGCCCGCGTCCGTGTCCCGCGTGACCTTCACGCCGCCGTCGGCCAGCTCGATCTTGGCCGCCGCGTTGATGACGGGCGTATCGAGCAGGACGGACAGCCGCCCCGGGACCTCGAACGCCTGGTCGTCCACGGCGATCTTGCCGCACAGCAGCAGGTCCCACTCGTACTTCTTGATGGCGGCGGCCAGTACGTTGGCGATGCTGCCGCCGTCCGCGCCAGCGAGGGCATCGTCCCAAACCCGAACAGCCTCGTCCGCGCCCATGGCCAGGCCTTGCCGCAAGGCCTCAACCGCCTTGTCCGGCCCGATCGTCAGCAGCCGAATGTGCGAGGCGTCGCCGCGCTCCTTCATCTGCACGGCCTCTTCGATGGCGAACTCATCGTACGGATTGCAGATGAGTTTGATGCCTTTGTCGTCGATGCCGCCGTCGCCCGTCAGCTGAATGCGGGCCTCGGTGTTGAACGTCTGCTTGACCAACACCAACACTTTCAGATCAGCCATTGGTTATCACCCTGCGGTTCTCTGTACCTTGACTCTATATGAAGGCCCCCGCACGGGGCGCTCCTCGCCGGGATCCGTTTGCCCTCATTTCATTCGTGCAGGTTCGTCGGGTGTCACGGGCAGCTTGTCTGCCCGTGCCCACTGGCGGACCAACCGCCCGTGGCACCCCTGCCGGCGTTCGTCCGTTCGGCCTGCGGCTACACATCCAGCTCGCCGTCCCTGGCGATGACGGCCTCGGCGATCTGCCGACAGAGATCACGCATATTGGTCGGCCGATACGGATTGAGCGCCTCGGCCGCCTTGAGCAATCCGACCGCTGCGCCCGGGTTGGCGATCGCCGTGATCACGTTCTGCGCGGTCGACAGGATGTTCCGGCTGCAACGATCCGCATGGTACTGCGTCAGGGCGACCGCAAGAGCGGCCTCGTCTTCGCCCTTGCTCTTGATCAGCTTTTCGGTCCGCAGCGTCGTGCTTTCCATGGCGTAGATTTCCATGACCATGTCGGACATCCAGCCGAGGCACTCCTGCTGACCCATGACCGCTGCCGGGTCGCTGATCTTGCTGCCCATGCCCTGCTGGAACGCGGCGGCGGTCAGGTGCAGCATTCGCTTGGCCTGCCAGATGCGCTGCTTCATGTCGGCCAGCGGCCCGTCGAACTTGGGCAGCTCGAGCTTGCCGCCCATGACGCTGCCCATCGTCTTCATGACCGCCGGCGCCAGCGGCAGCCGGCCCTGGGCCACGCGCTTGAACAACGTGCCCGCGATGACCAGGCGGTTGATCTCGCTCGTGCCTTCGTAGATCCGCGCGATCCGGGCGTCGCGGTACATCCGCTCGGCCGGGTATTCCGTCGTGAACCCGTACCCGCCGAAGATCTGCACCGTCTCATCCACGACGCGATCCAGCAGCTCAGACTGATACACCTTGTCGATCGCACACTCGATCAGGAATTCCTCGAGCACCTTCAGCTTGGCCATGGAGCCCGCCTCGGCCCCCAGGGCCTCGATGGCGTCCGAGCAATGCCCCGCCGTCCGCATCGTCATGCAGTCGCCCGCGTAGATCCCGCTGGCCATCATCGCGATCTTCTGTTGGATCAATCCGAACTTCGCGATCGGGGTGTTGAACTGCTCTCGTTGCATCGCGTACTGCACCGACGTCCTCATGGCGATCTTGGCACCCCCGACGGCGCCGATGCCCAGCTTGAGCCGGCCGAGGTTCAGGATGTTTAGCGCGATCTTCCCGCCGTCGCCGATCTCGCCCAGGATGTTCCCCTTGGGCACCTTGACGTCCTTGAGCCGCAGCGCACACGTGCTGCTGCCGCGGATGCCCATCTTGTGCTCTTCAGGGGCCACCTCGTAGCCGTCACACGGCGCTTCGACCACGAAGGCCGTGAATTTGTCGTCCTCGCCGTTGATCTTGGCGAACACCGTGACCACTTCCGCCCAGGCGCCGTTGGTGATGAACTGCTTGTTGCCGGTGAGCAGATAGTGCTCGCCGTCCTCGGTGGGGATGGCCTTGCACTTGGCCGACATGGCGTCCGATCCGCTGCCCGGCTCGGTTAAGGCGTAGGCGGCCATCTTCTCCCCCGTCGCCAACTGAGGCAGCAGCCGTTCCTTCAGCTCCGGTTGGCCGAAGAACAGGATCGGCAGCGTGCCGATCCCCACGTGGGCCATGCTCGCCGTCCCGAACGCTCCGGCGCCAGCCATGAACTGCACGAGGTAGACCGCGTCGAAGAAGCCCATGCCCATCCCGCCGTATTCCTCCGGGACCTCGGTCATCAGAAGACCGAGTTCGCCCGCTTCGTGGAACAGCTCGAGCATCAGGCCTTCTTTCATGTCGTCGATGTCATCCGCCTGAGGGATGATCCGGTTCTCGACGAACTTCCGGATCGTGTCGGCCATCATGTGGACGTCATCCGACAGCTCCTCGGTCGTGCGGATCAGCTCTGCAGGCAGATCGTCGATCAGAAATGAACACCCCTTCACGGAAGTCGTCGACTCGGCCATGGCTTCGTCCTCGTTTCCGGCGATGCCGGGTTTGACAAAAGATCCTCCAACACAATCCCCCGGGACCAGAATGCGCCCAGACAGGGATGTGCTAGTATACACTAACTTTCTGGCGGCCGTCAACGCAGTATAGCACATTCAGCCCGGGCTTGCTCCAGTCCTGGGGATCTGCTACAGATTGCACCGGACCGCTTGGGCGGATCGTGACCATGCCCTATTTTCGAGCCCATATCGAGATGCTGGACGGCTACGAGCCGGGCGAGCAGCCCACCGACCCGGACGTCGTCAAGCTCAACACCAACGAGAACCCCTATCCGCCCTCGCCGCGGGTCCTAGAGGCCGTCCGCGCGATCACGGGGGAGCAGCTCCGGCGGTATCCGGCTCCGAAAGGCGACGCGTTCCGGGACGCCGCGGCCGGGGTGCTGGGGGTCCGGCCGGACATGATCATCTGCGGCAACGGCATGGACGACGTGTTGAACATGACCGTTCGGGCCTTTAGCGGTCCGGAAGCCAGGCTCGTCTACCCGTCGCCGACGTACACGCTGTACGCCGTCCTGGCCGCCATCGAGGCCTCTATGGTCACAGAGGTCGCCTTCGGGCCACGCTACGAGCTGCCCGTCGACGAGCTGGTCCAGGCCGACGGACGGGTGACGTACCTGTGCAACCCGAACTCGCCGTCTGGCACCTACGTGCCCGTCGATCAGGTCGCCGAGCTCGCGCGGAGGCTCCGGGGCGTCCTGGCCGTCGACGAGGCCTACGTCGACTTCGCCGACGACAACTGTATGTCGCTGGTCGGCGAGTTCCCCAATGTTCTGGTCCTGCGAACGCTCAGCAAGGGCTACGCGCTCGCCGGGATGCGGTTCGGATTCGGCGTCGGCCAGCCGGAACTCATCGAGGGGCTGATTAAGGTCAAGGACAGCTACAACGTCGACGCCGTCAGCATCGCCGCCGCGTCCGCTGCCATCCGCGATCAGGACTACGCCCGAGAGACCTGGCAGCGCGTGCGCCAAGAACGCGAGCGTCTGACGGCCGAGCTGACCGGGCTGGGGTTCGATGTCCTGCCGTCGCAGTCGAACTTCCTGTTGGCCTCGATCATCGAGCCGTCCTCCGAGCAGCTCTACGAATCGCTCAAGGCCCGCAACATCCTGGTCCGGTACTTCCGCCAGCCGCGGCTGGACGATTGCCTACGGATCACCGTCGGCAAGCCCGACGAGAACGACGCCCTCCTAGCCGCCCTGCGAGACCTGATCGCGTAGCGCCCGCCGTGTGGCCGGGCAACCCGAACGGCCCCGGGATGAGGGTGGAACCCGACATGCATCTTGCCGTCTTGCTCACCGGCCTTGTCATGCATGCCTTTGCCGGTACGGCAGATGCTCAGAAGGCGATTCCCTACGCGTGGACGGATCGTGCGTTGTTCCGCGACGAAGCCGTCAGCGCGAGCAGCGAGGATCCGCTCTGGCCGGCCACGAACGTCGTCAACGGCAAGGTCGACGGGAGGGAAACGACTTGGCTGACGACGAAGTCCAATCCCCGTTCAGCATGGGTTGAGCTCCGCTATCAGACCCCGAGGATCGTTCGGGCCATTCGGGTGTTTCACCAGCGCCCCCGGGTGTATCGCAGCCGCGACTACGCGGTGAAGTGCTGGCAGGACGGCGGTTGGCGCATCGTGGCCGATGTCCGGGACAACGAGCGGAGCGGGTGGGTCGAGCACGCGTGTCCCGAGCTGACGACCGCCCGGGTACGCATTGACATCATGCGGTCGGCCTACGGGACGCGGATGGGCATCGATGAAGTGGTCGTCGTCGCCAAGAAGACCGTGGATGCGGTTGCAGGGGAATGGGTCTCGGCTCCGCACTTCGCCGGTGCGCGGCGCGACTTCGGGGGAATCTCATGGGAGGCGGACGTCGCGGAGCCGAAGCGCTTCGGCTTCGCGACACGGACGGCTCCCGACGCGGACGGCAAGCCGGGCCGATGGTCCGCCTGGTCGGCGCCGATCACAGAACGTGACATGCCGATTCCCTTTCCCCCCGGCGCCTGGATTCAGTACCGGGTTACCTGGAAGCCGTCTCAGTCCAGTCCGCCGCCGATCAAGCGGGTGCACCTGGGCTTTCCGGACGCGATCAAGGGCGTCAGCTTCGACAGCATGCTCCCGAGGCCAGGCGACACGTTCAAGCTCTCGGTGCGGTTCTGTGAGCCGATGAAGACCGACGTCGCCCCGCGAATCCGTCTCGTGCTGCCTGGTGGGTCGAGCAGGGAGGTTGCGGGCGGCGCCTGGAGCGAAGACGGGCGTGTTTGGGAGGTGGCGGACCTTACGATTGCGGGGGTTGCGCCCCAGGGCATGGCGCGACTCCAC
>CAYMLO010000077.1:0-48459 GCA_964390905.1 uncultured Planctomycetales bacterium
ACGCGGCGCCGATGCGGCCCTTGCCCGTACCCGTGTCGTCACCGATGATGAGCGCGCCGTCGTTTTCGGTCTGGTACATCGACATGCCGAGCGCGTCGACCTGATGCCCGTAGAACGCGCTGTGTAACCTCTTGATCGCGGCCTCGTCTGTCCCCAGGCCGAGCTGGTCGGCGACGTATGCGTCGACCGTCATACCGACATCCTTCTCCAGGGCATCGATTGCGGCGTGGATGGCGTCACGCATGTTGCGCGGGACAAGCACACCGCCTGCCTTGTTCGCGCTGCGTGGCTCGTACTCTACCGTGAAGCTGATACCCTCATCGCCAAGGCGGTCCTCTTCTGCCTTCTTCTTGGCAGCGGCCTCTTCCTCCGCCTTCTTTTGCGCCTCAGCCTCCTTGGCCTCGGCCTGCTTGGCGTCCGCTTCTGCGGCCCCTTGCTCCAGCATGTCGACGACGTCCTGCGGAGTCATCTGGCCAACCACACGCGGATCGGTCATCTTCTCACGGATCGCAGCATCGGCGCGCTTGTAGATCGAGACGTACGCCGACGGCAGGTACGGGGTCGTCCCTTCCCCGAGGTTGTCGCGGAAGACCTTGGCGAAGCGGTAGAAGTCGGTAACGCCCTTCTCGTTCACGAGACGCTTACCGGCCTGCGCGACCTTCATGAGGATTTCGGGGTCGACGGCGGAAGCCATCGCCAAGCGCCCGCCGGGTCCACGCGGGACCGCCATGCTGAAGACATCCTTCAGGTCGTCGAAGATGTCACCGGGGTCTACGTCCCCTTCAGCCACTCCCGGAGTAGATTCGTCCACTCCTGTAGCTGGTGTACCTCCAGCTTCTCCTCCGGGTTCGGCCGGGCTTTCGGGTCCAGCGGCGTCTCCTTCAGCGTCCCCTCGACCTTCTCCAGGTCCGGCTTCACGTCCTGTCCCCGCAGCGCCTTCTCCACCAGGGCCTCCATCGCCTGCAGGTTCCGGAATGACTTCAGGACCGCGTCCGACAGGTTCAGCAGGCTTGCCCCCTTCTGCTGCGCCGGTTCCATCGCCCCTTGGTCCACGTCCACCGGATCGCCCGTCTCCAGGTAATCCCGCAGATCCTGGTTGTCCTGGTCCCTCACCCGGCGCAATATCCGTGCCAGCTTGGTCTGGTACAGCAGGCGGTACGGCTGTTCCTTCGGGTTCCCCGGCACGGTCAGCAGGAGATACAGTTCCTCCGTCGGCATCAGGTCTGGGTGATACCACCAGCTCATCAGTCGCCTCCTTGTCAATAGCACCAGGAAGGTCGAGGTTGACCGAGTCGGCCATCGCCCGCTCGAAGGGGTTGTAGTTCGTGTCCCCTTCCACCTTCCGCTGCCCTAGTTCACCTAGTATAGGGTTAATCTCGCTTTCAGTCAAGTCCGCGACCCGCTCTGCAAGCCCCTTCTCCTGGGCCGCAGGGCCAAGGATCTTGCGGGCAATGCTCTCCGCAGCGGTCATCGTCGGCACTTCACCGATCACCATACCGCCCAGCCTGCCAAGTCGAGGCCCGGTGGTGATGCGAACATCTCCGAGTTCGGTTGGTTTCAGCTCCGCCACTGCTGTCGCGGGCCCGTTCCCGCCATACAGCACGGTCCCGTCTGGTGCAGCGTCCGTCACGGTGTCTGTCACTGCGGGCAGGTAACGCCCTGCCTCGTCAGGCGGGGCAAGGACCTTCCGCTCCACGAGAGTCTTGAGCAATTCCCCAGCATCCTGGAACGACGTGCCGGGCGCGATGCGCTGGATCTTCCCCTGCGACAGGTAGTCGAAGTCGGGGCGCTGGACCTCTTTCTCGATTGTCTCTGCTACAGCCTGGATCTTCTCGGCCTTGTCCTTCGCCGCTGCGGCCCTTATCTCCTCCATGGAGGCGATCTTGTCCACAATCCCCTGTAGACCCTCTGCTTCGGCTTTGCGCCGCTCTGGCGAAGGCTCAGCCCCCTCCTCGACGGCCTCCAGCCTCTCGTCAAGCTCGGCCTGCATCTGCTCGATCTCGACCCGCTCCGGACCAGGAAGCTCGGCAATGGCGTCAGCGACCGTCTTGCGCTTAGCTGCGATGTCCTCTAGCTCGCCCTGTACAGTGGCTCGACGTGCCTCCTCGGCTTCACGCTCCGCCTGTTCGGCAGCAGCTTTCTCCTCTGCGGCCTTGCGCTCCTCGTAGGCTTCCTGTTTGCCTTCCTGCTTCGCGGCCTTGCGCCGGGCAGTCGCTGCGGCAATATCCTTGGCTCGCTGCTTCTCTTCAGCCGTCTGCGGCTGCTTCACGCCCCAGAACTGGCCTTGCGACTCGTACCCCATTCGCTTGAGGTCTGCGCGCTTGATGCCTGCCATCCTCGCGGTGGACTTTTTGACCTGCTGGCCACGTTTCATCCTGCGGGCGAGTTGGACCCTGGCGTCCTTCACGGCCTTATTCCAGATCCCGTCAGCCTTCTTCGAGTCGCCAGCCGCAAACGCTTCTGCGTATTCCTCGGCCACCTCTCGGTAAGGCATCCACTCCATGGCCATATCGAGCGCTTCCTGGGCCGTGGATACATTCTCAGGCCCGAGCTGCGAGCTGATACGCGCCTGGAATAAGCGGTCGGCCTCTTTCTTCTCCTGGGCCAACTTCTCCGCGAGTTCTGCCTGCTCGGCCTCGTACTCCTCCAGCACCGAGTCCTGGCGCTGCTCTTCAGTGAGAGTGTCCGCGTCTTCCCCTGGCTCCATGAACTCTGCCATCGCCTCGAAGTCGTTACCGAGGCGCAGCTTCTCCTCGTCGCTCATGTTGTCGACGACATCATCTCCCAGGTACCCTTTCAGGTATTCGGACAGCTTCGGGTCAGCGCCATCAGTGAAGGTAACCTCTACCCTGTCGACTTTCGGAGGCTTCTTCACGTCGGTGGTGCGACGGGCTTCCTTCTTCCAACTGCTCGCAAGCTCTGGATTGCGCTCTGCCTCGGCCTCATCGATCTCCCAGCCGTACAGCTTCGCGACAATCATCGGGTCTTCAATAGAGAATAGGGCTTCCAGCTCGAACTGCTCGACCTCATCCAGCCCGTTGTTGTCTGCAGCCTTCTTGATAAGGTCGGCCGCACGCCCGTCGATATGGTCTACGACGTCACGCAGTCGCTTCGGGGTTGTCTCCTTGTTTGCTTCACGGCCGCGCAGAACAGCGGCAAGTACGCCGATGCGCCGTTCGGGCTGCTTCAGCTTGTCCTGGAGAAGCCTCGCGATATCGACAGCGCGATCCCGCCGCGACGTGCCGTGCGGGCCAACGATGTCTCCGTCTTTGTCGCTGGCGAGGTAGCCGAACACCTTCCCTCGCTCTTCCATGCGCTGCGCTAGCGGCACGGACCTCCGACGCTCCTCGACCTTGCCCATCCGGCGACCACGGCGCATCTGCTGGCCAGCGCCAGCAACGCCTGGGGTCCCACCGATGAGAGCGAAGATGCCAAGCTCTGTGAAGTACTGGTCGAGGTCCGTATGCGCGCCGACAAGACGCTCCAGCTTCCCACGCTTGTCTCCGGACGCACGCGGGTCCATGTTGAATCCGATCAGGATGGAGTCGGCCAAGCGCTCCTCACCGATCTCGAAGAAGATGCCATCGAACCCGCCAGCCTTCAGCGTCCCCTTCGCCCACCGAGCAGCCTTCGCCTTATTGGCTGCGCGCCAACCATTCGCAATGCGGTTGAGGATGTTGTGGCTCTTGGCAAGACCTGGGACCGTGTCGAACTTGGTGGCGTACTTGCCGCTCTGCCGTAGCATCCAGAGAGGCTTGAACAGCATCTCCGAGCCTTCCTCGCCGAAGTTCTCCACGTACTGCCTGAATGCCGCAGTCGCAATAGCGGCCATCGGCCGGTCATGGAACTCCGAAATGAGCAGCCTGCCGTCATCGGTCAGTTCGTGATCGGACATCATGTGCAGGGCTTCAGCGCCGTACCGGTGGACCTGCGGCAGTGTACGAAGTCCGGCGCGCCCGCCCCACTTGGCGAACTCCCCGCCGATCCTCTTCATGAGGCCCTTGGCACCAGCCGTCTCAAGGTAGTCGCGCAACGCCTTGCGTCCGTATCGGTAGGCCCCAGCCTTCAGGGCACTCTTCAGTCCGCTGAACATCCCCATACTGGTGCCGAACTCAACCATGTGCGGCAGGGCACGCATCACCCCGGAACCCACCTTGGCCGACCGTGTCCACTCGCGATTCGACAACTCCTCGGCCTCTTCCAACCAGTTGAAGATCAACGCAGCATCCCGCTGCTGCATCGACTTGCCTTGCTCGGTATCAAGGTATGCGTTGTTGATGAACCGGTCGAACACGCCCTTCTTGAACAGGGCCTTGAAAAGCCCGGTAGGACTCCATGGGATATTGTTGGCGAAGTCGCCGTTCTCCCAGCTCTTCTTGACCAGATCCCATGCGCCGACCGGCTCCATCTGCTGGTACTCTTTCGGCGTGTAGTCCTTCTTCAGCTTCGGAGCCGCAAACAGCCAGTGGCCATCCTTACCGACACCGCCAGCCGCGTGGTACATTGACAAAGACTGCTGGATCTTCGCGTCGTTCAGGTTCTGCGCAATCTCCACCAGATCGTCAGTGCCGAAATGCTTCTTCAGGAACTCCGGGTTCTTGATGAGCCGCTCAGGGGGTATGAAGTTGTCGAACATCCACTGCAACTCGCAGAAGACAGCGCCCTCGGCTTCTGCCCTGGCCATCTCTCGCCCTCTCGCCTCGCGCTCGGCGTTGCGCACAGCCCACTGGCCGTTGAGCTTCCTGTCGGTCTTGCCGCGAAAGCGCTCGTGGTGGTCGTCATCGAGGAAGGCAGGATGCAGGTCTACATCACCAGCGGACTTCTGTGGTTCCCACGCCTTCTTGTAGTTCATGCTGAACCACTCGGCCTCGTCTACGGTGGGGAACTGGATTGCGTTGCCGGTCTTCTTCGCGTGCTCGACAGCCTTGTCGTGCGGAAGCTCTACCAGCTTCCCGTCCTCCCCGGCTACGACTGTCGGGAAGACGATGGCACCCTCGTCCGTCTCGGCGTATGCCATCTTGTGGGTCGACACACTGCCGTCAGCGTTCTTGATCGGCTTGTGCTTCTTCGGGTCCAGGATTCTCTGTACGAACGGTTTGTCGCTATGCTTCCCGAGGACCTCTTTAATACGGTCCTGCTCGCGCCGCTCTGCTCCAGGCTCAGGCAGCGCGCCAGCACGCCATGCACCGCGCCAGTCGTACTTGTAGTTCTCGTCATCTGGATTCGGATTGATGCCGAGGAGAGCAGCTTTTTCCTCGAAGTCCTTTCGGAAAGCCCTCTCGTCGTCCGGATGCAGCTTCGTCCGTGTGCGCGGCACACCTTCACGTGCCTGCTTCTCTGCGAGCGCCATGGCCACGTTCTTCCACGCCTCTCGCTCTTCTGCCTGATACGCGGCAACAGCGTCCCGCAAGTTGGTCGCATTCTTGAACGCTTCCGAGCTACCCGTAGGCCCGATGGCGTGTGGAGTAATGAGGCGCTGGCCCCACATAGTGGCTTTCCCGCCAAAATTACCTATCGGTCCAAGGCCGATACTCGTAGAAGGAGTTACCTCCGTCTCGTACTCATACGTCTCAGTGGCCATCTTCTGGATCTCTTCCCAGTTCATGGCCTTCCGGATGTCCAGGTCTGCGATCTTGCCGTCGATAATCTTGCCTGGGGGCATGTCGAAGGTTTGACCGTCTTTCGTCACAAACCTGTTTCGCCCGTCGATCCAGGCAATCTCAACGGGGTCGCCAGTGGTGCTGTCGATATACTTGTTGACGACACGCACAATGCGGTGGGGGTGGTCAGGATGCTTCCAGCGAGACGCCCAATGATGATCCTTGTCGGTTCTTGGATCTACACCACCCTTCCACGCGCCACGATAATCGTAGTTGCCACGGTCAGGATTTACCGGCTCGTCCAGCTCCTGGTTGACGTCATCGAGCCAGGAACGGAAGTCGCGCTCTTCATCCAGCGTGAGCGTTGTATTCCACTCATGGTCCGGTCCACGCATCGGGCTGAGGTCGGGAGTCCATTCAATGTCCGAAGCCTCGCCACCATCTGCGATCCTGGCTTCAACCTCGTCGAAAAAACCCATGGCAACCTCCAGTCAAGGTGCTACTCGTTATCGAACGCGGACAACGCTTTATACACCTCAAGCGCGTCCTTGACAGCAGCCTCCGTCCAAGGCACCTGCGCCTGCGGAAGTCCGCTCGACGGGTCCGTCTCGGCAAGCACCTTTTTCGCCCATGATTTCCAATGGTCGAACTCGTCTTGCGTGATAACGCCGTCACCGTGCGTGTCCAGCCGTTTGAAAACATCGTCAGGAAGGTCGATCTTCTCACGAGGGATAGACATGCCACGAGGTGGCCCACCTGCAGCCTGCCCGCCAGGGCCAACAGCAGGACCACCAACGCCCTGCTCTACACCTTCTGCGTACCGGCGCGCCATTCCGGCACTTACCTGCCTGCGCTGTGCCTGCTCGCGACGGATGATGCCGTTCAGCGCGTGCCATGGAGTGGTGCGCCTGAAATCTACAGCCTTCTTCTTCCCGGCCAGTGTCTGCGTCAGCTTTTCGACTTCTGCTCGCAGATCGTTCCGCTTCTTTGTGTATTCTGCGGTCGCACCCTTGGTCTTGAACATGGGAGGAGTCATCTCTTTCAATTGGAGACTCTTCGCCTTCAATTGCTCCTCCAGCGCCGTGAGCTTGCCCGGGTTCTTCGGGGTTAACTGGAGGGCTGTAGCGATATCCGCAAACGAGGTGCGGGGATCGTCCAGCATAGCTTCGATCCCTTCGGCCATCGTTTTGCCGAACGGGTTCTCTGCGCCTTCTTCGCCTGCGACCCGCTCGTCGACACCTTCGTACAGATCCTTGAGCTGAGTCAGGCGCACAGCGCGTCTCTGCGCCTTGAGGTCCTGACCAATACGCTTGTAGCGCTCCGCTACCTGGGAGCCAAGGATTCCCATCTCTGCCAGCTCCTGGCGATTCCATACCCTGGTGCTCTGGTCTTCGTTCGTGATGACCATGTTGCCTTCCGAATCGATATTGACGTCAATCGCCTGCTTCGAGCCAGGAGGAAGTGACATATTCAGGTCGCGGAGAGCGATCTCGGGAAGGTCGAACAAGGCCATGTGGTAGGATGACTGGAGCATTCCTTTGCGGGCTTTCGAGCCAAGACTCTTCGCCTTGCGGCCATAGCGCTCGGATTCAGCACGCGCCTTGCGCCACTCGATGGTCGCTTCGACATCCGCTTTCCACAACTCATGCCGTTCGCGCTCCTTTTCCATCGACCAGTCGTGCTTCTCACGATCCCAGCCGTGCTTCTCTTGGCGCATATCCCACTCTTCGCCCTTGCGCTCTTCCTGCTTGTCGATACGCGCTTCAGCACGATCCTCACGCTTCCACTTACGCCCGCGCTCCATACCACCCATGAAGCCCCCGATGGCGCTTGATACTGTAGTTGGTCTGATTGCCATTGGTCTGCCTCCTAGCCCCAAGCCATTCCGCTATCTCCGCCCCAGCTCGAACTCCCGGCTGGAGTTGTTGTCGGGTTCGTGGAAATTTGATATCCACCGTAATCCCCATCCCACGAATCTAGGTAATCTCCTCCGTATCCGATAGTGCCTGAAGCACCGAGGCCGCTCTGGCTACCGGAAGAGAACTTTTGACCCACCATCCGCCCGGCTTGCCCGCCTACGGCACCACCAGCAGGCCCGCCGAAGTACCAGCCAGCAGCGGTACCAGCGAGGCCGAAGATGTTGCCCCACATGGCGTCTTCGCTCTGCTGAGCCTGCGCACGCATCGCCATGTCGGTTTCGTACTTCTTCATGGCAAGCTCGGCATTCGCAATGGATGCCCTCGTGTTGAGCTGTGCTGCGGTTGCCCAGGCGTTACCATAAATCTGCGCGCCGCGCCCGCCGGTAGCACCGGCTTGGCTCAGTCCCTCTATGGCCTGCGCCTTCTGCGCCCGCTGTTCCGGGATAAGTGCGCGGCCAAGCTCAATCGCTTGCAGCCTGCGCTTATCGTTGAGGTCACGGACATACTTGCGGGCCTGATTCCTCGCACCGGCCTCTGCCGCAGCTCGGGCCACAGCCATCTCCGACTGGGTCGACGCATACTGAGGGCTGGAAGGGTCAAGGCCAAGGCCGCGCAGTTCACGGTCTCGTGACTGCTTCGCCTTCGTGAAGCTCTGCGTGATGTCCGCCACAGACTCACCGAGTGCTTGCTGGACAGGGAATCCGGCAAATGCTGCCTTCGTCCATCTCCTCTCCCCGGGGCGATAGTACTTCTTGTATTCCTTCCAGAGGACATCGCTTCGCGTATTAGCCTGCTTCGCGTACTCGGCCTGCTGCTCCATCAACTCGGAGGCTCGCGTGTAGTAATCCTTGAGTTCCTGCGGAACGGATGCACCAGCAATTTCGATGTCGGGATATTCTGGAGGAGGTCCTTGCTGGCCACCGCCCATCCATTCTCCGAATTCGCCGAACCAGTCCATCCAGTCCCCGGTAAACTGCGCAGCCTGGATCGGATACCAGTCACCAACTACGTCCAGGATATCGTCCCACTGCAGCTTGCCTGACCACGTCTTGTCCCAGAAGTCGTTGAACGGGTCTCTTACATTGTCATCCCACCAATCCCATCCCATGGCAAGCTCCTCTCTATACAGCGTCGTCTAGGCTATTGGTGGCCCAGTACACGATTCTGACGCGCACATCTCCTGCGAATGTACCTGTCGCGTTGCCAGCTCCGTCGGTTGCGTAGACCTGGATGTCCATTGCGGTGGCGGTAGTGTTGGCGATTGAGTCTATCTTCAAATTCTTGGTCAGGCCCGACGTCTCACCGAACTGGTCAGGGTCTGCTGCGACACCGACTCCGATAGCCGTGCATCCCCCCGCACCAGTGATGAGAGTCTCCAGGTTCGCCTGGACCGAAAGGATGTACCCGGTGAAGTCGATGTTGAGATCCTCGGCTGCAACGGTTGCGCCCGTCACGGTCTCCTCGAACACCTTCAACTCCAACCCTTCAGTGGCCGTCCCTCCGACCTGGAGCGCCGTAGCTCCACTGGTGCTGTCATTCGAGTGCAGAGTGTTATCGGACACCTCGCATCCGGTAAGCGTGCCACCGTCGATGGTGCAGCTCCCGCCAATAGTACCGCCGCTTACCTTGTCCCCGCTGATCGCGTCGTCGTCAAGCGTCAGGATCTGCCCTGTCATATCGATGTCACCTGTAGCGAACCCTGTGCCAGCGATTGTACCGCCAGTGATCGCTACCGCGTTTGCGTCCTGGGTCGCAATGGTGCCGAGGTTGGACTGATCGATCTGGACCCATGTAGGGCCTGCCGAGTCGGTGAGAACCCAGAAAGAGTCATTGTCTGCCTGACGGGCAATCTTGCCCTCGTCCGAAGTGCCCAGGCCGGTCGCGCCGGTCCTGGCTGCTGCGTCAGCGTAGGACCACTGATAGACGATATGGATCTCGCCAGTGCCTACGTCGGAATGTAGTCCTGTTGCCATGTTATGCGTCCTCTGGGTCTACGAAGTCGGTCCTGATAGGCTGACTTACTAGTTGCGCTCCTGAAGAATCGACGATAGGGATGCCAGTCGTGGTCGTGAGGATGAATTGCGTGTACTCGAACTCCGGGTCGGTGATCGGCGCGATCTCGTCGATTGGAGTGGTGGTGACGGTCTTGTCGTACAGCGTGACATTATCCTCGGCCACGCCGATCAGCCCCATCTCTGTCAGGTCCGACACCAGCAGGGCTCGGTCTTCCGTAGGCCCGCGCTCGCCGAACAGGACCTCAAGGCGCTCACGCATTGCCTCCAGGATGTCCCTGAGGTTCTTGTCCTCGATTCGCTGCGGTGACGGTATCCTTCTCACAGGTCCCTCATGCTCGTGCTCATGGTAATCTCGATGATCTCGTATTGCGACTCGACCTCAACCGACCAGCGGCGCTCGTCACGCTTCACTGGGATACGCTTGGCCCGCTCGCTGGTGAACGTATGCGTCCACACGAGGTCCTCCTCGGCGTAGATACGAAAGATGACGGGATAGCCCTCGGCCTTCACCTGGGCAACGGAGAAGGAACCAGTCCTGGCATAGAGGAACTGCTTGCTCCTCCATGTGGCCGTCAGAGGGTTGCTACCCTGGTTCCAGGCAGTGAGCTTCCCATCTTGGATCAGGTAAAGCGTGTCGTCTTCCAGGTTCGCGTGCCCGCCTGTAGCGAGTTGATCGGTTGTGACTAGCGCTCGCCCGCCAGCCGACGGATCGAATATCAGCGCTGTGCCGTCCGTGAACCAGCAGTGGTATCGGTTGTCATGCGCCTTGGCTATCATCGTCGCAGGATCAAGCGCCTTCCACTGTTTCTTCGAGTAGAACGACGTCGTGAGCACTTGGCTGTTCGCCCCATTCACGGCAATTAAACCGTCCGGACTTGCGTATATTACCAAGGCCGCAGCGATATCACCGAACGTAACTACAGACCTCTTGGCCGAACACGCCTGCCTGGAGTTGCTTCGGTCGACGCTCATGTACAGCGGGTCATTCCCGGTGATGAAATGCGGATGTCCAGTCGTAAGCACGATGACCTGATTCAGCGTGTACGCAATCGCCACGATGTCCTCGTCAATCGTCTTGGCGTAGTCATCCGGCCATGCGTGCGGGCGGTTCGGCTCCGAGAAGTACACCGTCTTGCCGACGAACCCGGCCATCACTCCGTTCGTGCATTCAATCAGGCCGGTCAGGTCGTCTGGAGGCCCTTCCCAATCCACGGACGGCAGGATCTCGTTGACGTCAGCGTCCAGGGTTGTGTCTAGATACGACGTCGTCCCGATATCCAGCTCGGTAATGAAGAAGTAGGACGTCCCGCTGGTACCAGTCACCGTCCTGTACACCCTGATGTTCGTGATGTTGTAGTCGCCAGTTGGCGCGCCAGGGATATTCGTGAGCTGGCAATCCTCCGTAGGCTGGATGGCAACCACGGTGGACGGGTCGGAAGGAGGCCCTTCCTCTCCGAAGGCCGAGACATACGTCAGGACGTACGTGCGGTCTGCGGTGTAGTCAGAGGCCCGGGAGGTGTCGAAAGACAGCCTGAGGCGCGCTGAGGGGTCACCAGACGCCGGATAGCCGATCTTGCCGGTCACCCTGGCTCCGTTCAGGTAGAAATCGGTGTTCGCTGCGTATACGGAGTTGCTCGGGTAGCACGCACCGAGGTACACGCCCGTCTCGCTGTATGCCTGGAACCACATCATGAAGTTGGCGTCGTCGGTGGCGGTCGTCTTCGCCGGGAGCGTCTCGATCTTGAATACCGATAGCTGCGACTGCTGGAAGACAGTCTCTCCGCCGTACTCGCCCTCTGTCAGGTCTCCCTCCTGGGACACCGTCCCGTCCTCTTCTTCATAAAAATAATACCACGTGCGGGTCCAGGTCGTCTCCAGTGCGTCCACGGCTTCCACCGTAGGGGGAGAAGCGGGGGCCGGGATGCCAAGCGTGTACTCGACCTCGTTGCCGTCCAGGATGCCACGGACCTTCGGGACTCCGTCCCCGGTGTAGTAGATTCGGTCGTAGAGGTCCTCAGCGACGGGGCTTTTCACCACATCGACATCCGTTGCCCACTCCAGCCAGTTGCCGTTGTACGGGAAGACTGACACCGTGTCGGACTGCAAGTCCTGGATCTCGTTCGGCTCATCGAAAGGAAGGACGGTACCGCCCCAGATATATGCGTTCTCTGCCGTCTGCGCCTGACTGGCACCGAGCAAGTTCGGTGCGGCCCGTGGAAGCAGTCCTTCGAATATGCTGATCTTGATCTTAGACACGTGGACACTCCATCGTTACAACGTCAACGTGGTGCTGGTGAAGGTGCCACGCCCGGTTCAACCCATGCCAAATCCACATCGGGCATGTTTCGTCTGCGCAGAGCTTCAGCCCCAGTAGCATCGAGTGTTTCCATATCGGATCTGCGACGAGATGGGCAACGAACTCGCAGCACGTCTTCTTCAGCGGGCTCTTGCTCTTGAGGGGCATCCCGCGTCCCCACAGCAGGAAGAAAAGGTTGTGGACGAGCTGCACGGACGCATACTCCGTTGTGCCGGTCTCGCTCATCGCGACATCAAGCGCATGCTGCGCTTGCCCTGGCCACGGCGGTACCCTCCGGATTGCCAACCTCCGGCCAGTTTCATGGCAGTAGTGGACTTGCTCGCCGTCGGCATTCTTCGCCCGGGCCCAGTCAATCAGCTCGCCAATCGGGATTGGCCCGCGCACGCCGCGATGCCCGGTGATCGGGTCCTTCTTCATCCAGCTCTCGAAGTAGTAGCTGCCAGCCTCGATCTCCACGCCGTTTACGACCACGTCCTGGTAGATGTCGAAGATCACCCCGACATGGCTGAAGCGATGAGAGATCCCGTCACCGGAAACCCACGGGGCCTCTGGCAGCAGTTGCTCTTTGCCCTTCTTCTTCAGCGCCGTAGATTTGCGCTTCAATATCTCCTGCGCAATCGAGATAGAACCTGACGTCAATCCAGGCTGAGACGTCCAGAAGAGCCTCATCTCGACATGCGTGTCCTTGGGAGTCATGGCAGTATCGGGCCTTTCGCAATCTCGTGGATGAGTTTAACGATTCCCCCGACGATCACAGCGACCGTCCCTACGATAATCATCACGGCCGAAGCCCGCTTGACGAAATTATTCGCCTCAGCCATCCAGTCGACATCCCTCCTCGGGCGATTGGAGTTCGCAGGATTCGTAGCTACAGCGGCACGGATAACTCCGATTTCCTCTGAATTCGCTCCAGTCTGCTTTTCGACACGCTCGAAACGCTCGTCACAGTGAGCACGATGACTCTTTGTCTCTGCCGCAATTACCGCCAGCTTCTTGTCAAATTCCGCATCGGCCTTCTGCTGCGCCTCATGGTTCGCTTGACCTTCTTTCCTGGTCTCTCGGACCTCCGTCAAGATCGTGTTGAACAGCAGCTTCGTGGAATCATCAAGGCCGTCAGTTGCACTCATGCGTCATATACCTCATCGATCCGCCCATCGAATTTGCACTCCAGCAAGAACGTACGTTCAGCTTCGCTCTGGATGGCGTGGCGCTGCTGGCCGAACTGGTCCGCCCACCACCAACCATCCTCTTCCCACATCACCCCAGTGTGACCCGTATACGTCTTCACCACACCTTGAGAAGTCTCTACCACCACTGTCGGCTCCAGCGGTACGACGTGAACCACTTTCGCCGGGATACCGAGCCGGCCGAACACTTCGCACAAGGCGTCACGATAGGCCCAGCACCGGTCTGCGGTACGGCCCTGGCTAGACCACACAGGCCACGCCTTCTCACGCAGGAGCGCGGCAGCGTGTGCACCCGTTTCGGCTTCCTTGACTACGTCGGCAATCGACCAGCCGTTAAAGAACCGTCGGAACCAGGTTTTCAGTGACTCCCACATCACGTACCACCATTTGCTTCCAGGTATTCGCGGATGGCCCTGATGTCATCCTCGTCCAGCGCCATATCGTCGAGCATGTTGAACAGGGACAGGCTTATCAGCAGGTTGAACTTACCTGCCGCGTCCAGGGTGTCGTTGTCCACCTGCTCCAGCAGGCTTGCTTTGACCCCGTTGAATGTCCACGGCGGGGTGAACCCGAGCGCGATCAGGTGACGGCGCAGGAGCTTGACGCAGATAGCGATGGATGGGTCAGCGGCATACGCAGCAATCTGCGCTTCCCTCGCTGCAATAGCAGCAGCCTCCGCCTCGGCAGCGGCAGCGGCAGCAGCGGCCTCCTCGTCAGCGATGCTGACGGTGTCCGTGATGGCGATAGCAGCCGTACCATTGCTGAGTACCCATGCTGTGGACACCACACGATACCCATCGGCAGGCTGATGCCGTACCACCGTATACCAGCCGGGAGCCGGGTTATCCACCGTGTAGCCTGTCGTCTCTCCCTGACTACGTGGCGGGATGCGTGGGTAGTCCTCGGCAATGGGGAGGAGGACAGGTTCTGGCTCACCGTCAGGCCAGTACACCCAGTCGGCTGCAGCTACGGAAAGCGTCATTGCCAGTAGTGCGAGCAGGTACTTCATCGGTTCTCCTTAGTCCACTGTGTAGGTGATGAGCGTGTCACGGAGGTTGTCATCCATCATCGTGATGAACGAGTTGCTGTAGATATTCCCTGTATACCAGCACTCGTCGATGCTGTACGGAGTGGTGGCTTCTCCGTTGTTGTTGGCTATGTAGACAGGAAGGTTGTTCGTCTCCATCGATTGAGAATCGGTGTTGGTGTCATCTGACGTCCCGTTGAGCCACACTTCCGCAGCATACGCAGTGCCGTTAGACCTATAGGAACAAGCTCCGTATAGCCACACCTCATTGCCAACGGTGTCTGAGTCTTGTACGAGGTAATCGTTTGCGTTTGCCAATACCGCAGTACGCAGCCTGTCTGTCCCGCTTACATCACGCTGCGTCAATAGCCATTCGCTGTTGTCGTTGCTGCCTTCCCACTTATCGATCATGCGGATGGAGCCGTTAGGGTCGCTATCGAAATATACACACCCTATAGCCAGCACTCCGTCAGCACCCGAATGAATCGCAGGGTCAGCCACAGACACGTACTGGCTCTCCGTATCCGTGAAATGACTCGCAGTATTCTCGCAACCCTCGATGCCATTGGTCAGCGTCACGTTCGCACTGCCACCTACGCACGTCTGTCGGTTCACTGTACTGTCGAACTGCGTCACGGTATTGAAGCCCATGTGGTAAACGCTGATCCACTCGGTCCACACGTTGGTGGCTACGTCAGAGTGCAGCCCGCCGAGATTGCTGTTATCATCACCGCTCGCGTTCCATGACAGAGACAACACTGTATCTGTAGCGTTGCTGATCGACTGCACACCAACCCACATGCCAGCACACTCCTCCGTCGCGTTGTAGTACTCCATCTCAATAGGGAGACTCGTACCATCCTGCGTGACCGAGAGCTTATTGCTGTTCTCGCCAAGATCGTCGAATACCACGGTGACATCGGTACCGCTGATGCCTACGCTCGTACCCAAACACACCCGTATAGGAATCACGCCAGTCTGGTCTAACGATATGAGGTCGCTGTCCAGCGTCAGCGTCAGGCTCCCGCTACCACCGGGTGTAGCCTCCTCCGCAATCGCCTGACCGGCGATAATCTTACGCAACCCGCTTCGCGCCTGCCCGTAGGCAATACCAGCAATCAACAGCAGTACCAGCGTCAGTTTCCTCATGGGCTCACCTGATTGATGTACCAGTTCGTCTCACCGAACTCGCTCCAGATAGCAATCGTGCTGTAGTAAGCGTTCGACAGGCTGATGCCACGGTAGGCATCGTTCGTCTGGAACGTCGTGCCGAGGCCAGTCCACGTCACCGTGTTGCTCGCACGCAATCCGAACCAGATCTCCTGCTGCTCGCCAGTGTTCCCAGGCTCGATGGCAATGGTCACTACGCCAGTGGCGAAATGCGCCTGCCACAGCCCGTTCGTCGGGTCTAGCGTGATGCTCGCCGCTGCCGCGATTTCATACGGTGCGTGACCTGCCTGATCGTACATATTGTCCAGCGCCGTCACCTGCGTCTGGAGCGCACTCGTCGAGGTGTTCAGCGTCGTGATGCCGTTGGTTGCCGTGAACAGGTTGCTCAACTCGTCGGCTACGTTCGTGCTCCCTGCCAGGAGCGTGTCACTCTCTACCCTTGCGAAATCGCCTGTCGTGGCAGCAACCCTATCACCATTGGCCGTGTTGTATGTTATGTCACCAGTGAAACTGATCGTGCCGCTCTGGAACTCATGGGCCAACCCGTTTACGATGAGGTTCGTCTTCACGGTCACCTGCGACTCGCTCGCGTTGAGCCCGTCACCCGTGAACCCGCCACTGAAGCTCGGCGTCTGCGGGAAGTCCACGTTACCACTGATCTGCGCAGCCTCGAAATGGTCAACGTTCGTGATGTTGTTTCCGGTCATGTCCAGCGCCCCAGACATCGAGCCACCGTTCACATTTACATAGTCGCCAGTCGCGCCGTTCAGGATACCGATAGCCTGCATCACATTGGTGCCGTAAATGTTGGGGTCAGCGTCGAAGTGCCACTCGGCACTCACGGTATTCGTGGTTGTCCATGTGTTGCCCAGTCCAACGTAGGCGTAGTCATTTGTCTGCCCTTCCAGCCCGCTCACCGTGGTCTGCAACGCTGCCGTGCTGGTATTGAGTGTACCGATTGCAGAAGCAATGTTGGTGCCATGAACGTCGATACCTGTCTCGGCGTCCAGTTCGATGTACCTGCTCGGGGCATCCTCGCCTGCTACGTCGTACAGGTACATCTCACCAGCCCGATTAGCATTGAGACCGACTGTCCAGTGGTTTGTCGTTGTGTCTACGCTGAAACCTTCTACCGCAGATGTGTCATCGTACATCTCGATGCGTAGATCGGACTGGTTCGTGATTACGAGGTCAGCAGTATCGCCGCTCATGACAAGGTCGCCGGTCATCGTATCGCCAGCCTTCGCAACTTTCGCATCCACCTGTGTCTGCAACGCTGCCGTGCTGGTGTTGAGCGGGTCGATCCAGTCGCCCTTCAAGTCGTTGGTCGCACCGTCCACATACGCCTTCGACGCATAGATGCCAGCCTGCTCCAGATTCGGCGTGTCGAGGTGGGTACTGTAAGCCTCGGTACCGCCCTGCACGTACAGGTCAGCCGATACACCGCCGCTGCGGAGCGCGTAGTAGGCTACACCGAGGTAGCTCGTCGCCGTGACGGTGATGTTCGTCTCCAGATAGATCGAGTCGTCGTATTCTGTGAGCGCAGAACTCAGTAGCCTGATGGTGCTGCGCTTGATCTCGTTGCTCGATCCTGTCGTACCGTATACGAGCGCAACCTGCCCGCTGATCGTCGGCCCGCCAATACTGTCGTAGCCAATCCAGTAGTCCATGTTGTAGAGCCCCGCCGGGATAGTGACGTTCGCTCCTACTGCGTTCGTCCAGTACCAGTAGCCGATGAGGTTCGTGCCTGTGGAGAGCGCGTTCGTCACAGCCCACAACCCTGCCGCTGGCAGACTACCTTCCAGTGCCGATGCGCCAGTGATGACAGGATGCGCGTTCGTCGTGCCGAATAGGCGCAAGGACGAGAACTGGCCGAACAAGTCGATGACATCACCGTACCGCATTGCATCGTCGAGATCATACGGAGCACCCTCTTCCAGATGCACCTCGTCGGCGTAGAGCGTCGCAACGTTCGTGATGATGTTCGCGCCCATATTGACATCGCCTGCAAAAGTATCGCCGTTGATGTTTGCGTAGTCGTTCGTCTGGCTAATCAGTTGCACCGCGTCATTAGTTGCCTGATCCCAATCGAGACTGCGCTGGCCGTACAGGTCGGCTGCGGCAGGCGCATGCTCAAGATGGATCTTGACCTGACCCTCGGTCGCATGCACGTACTCTACAATACCAATGTGCTCGGCATACTCGCCGCTCGCACCGTCAGGTGCCACGTTCGTGATGACACCCGCCTCGGTCGGATGGAGGTACAGCTTATCGCCTACAGCCCAGTTGCTCGTATCAATGTCATGAACCGCACCGGCCACCGTGACGTAACCGAACTGGTTATTCGCGATGTTACTGCTGGTCACCAGCCCGTATACTGTCGCGTTCGTTACTGCATCACCAACCGCCAACTGTACTTCTGGCGCATGGGCAGCACCGCCAGAGATCCGTACCGCCATACCGTTAGTGAGCGTGTCGCCATTCGTGTTCTTCACACGCCTGACAAGCTCCTGCCCAATCTGCACAGTCACGTCGGCATCGTCGTTGTAGTAGGCAAACGCATGGTGGTCAGGATCGTAGAACATGGTGCCTTCTTCGTGTGTCGGATCAGATCCGATCAAGTTGAATATGATCCTGCCGTCACCGTTTATCTCTACGCCCTGTGTCCCGTTCGTATCGTTGACAGTGATCTTGCCACCCTGCGCTCCGCTATCGGAACCGATGAACACTACCGCATCAGCAGTCTCGTCGTTTAGGACGCGCATGGCAGTCTCGTCGGCAGGAATCATCACGTCGATCTGCGTCGTGTTCGTCACGAATATGCGCCCGCCACTCACCTCGATGCCGTCCTCGAAATAGTTGGTGGTTGCCCATTTGTTCAAGTCGTTCGTGCTCACACCGGAGATCCCGGCGATCTCCTCCATGACGTTCGTCCCGCCTACGAGGATGTCCGTGTTGAAGTACACTGTGTTATCGAACTCGTTCGACGGGCCGGTGAAGTGGTTGTACGCCGCTAGGTTCACGCTGCCGGTCGGGCTAAGTGCGTCGATCTGCACCTGCAAGGCGTTCGTGCCGGTCACCAGTTCATCCAGGCGCGTGGTCACGTTCGTGGTGCCAACAATAAGCTCATTCGTGACAACGACATTGCCGTCTGCCTGCAACACCATGATCGTGTCGTTCGCCGTCTTGAAGTAAATGTTGCCAGTCTCGTTATCCGAATCCGAGATACCGAAGTTTACGTCGCTGTTGCCGTAGGTGAACGCGAACACATCGTTCCCGGTCTGGTCAAGGAAGGCGATGGCGAAGTCCGCAGCACCGTTGGTGTCGCTGCTGTCGTACATATACAACTGCGGGAAAGCGTCCACTATCGACAGATCCTCGGTAGGATTGTTCGTGCCGATACCGACATCACCAGATCCGTCTACATACAAGCCCTCGTTCACGTTCTCGTCACCGTTGATCCAGTTACCGTTCAGGTTAATGAGCCCCTGCATCAACAGTTCGCCAGCGTTCACCATGCCGCTGAACTCACCACCAACCATGTTCGTCACATCACCAACCGTCTGGCCGTCGATGTCACCGAAGATCGTGATCGTCCCGGCACCGGCGATGTTGCCAACGTTCATGTTCAGGTTGGCTGTTGCAGCACCACCCTTGAAGGTCACGTCGTTGGAGAATATCGTATCACCGAAGAACGTGTTCGTGCTCGCGGCAGTGAACACGTTGGGCTGGTTCGTGTAGACCTCTGTCCCGCCAGCGAGCGTCAGCAGGTTCGTGGTCCCTGCATAAATCGAACCGCCAACGTTCAGCTCTCCGGTGAAGTGGCCGTCGATGAAGTTCGTGACATTCGCGCTCGACTCACCGTCCACCTCTACACCAACGCCGACCGTCTCCGTATCAACAAGGTTGGCCCATATCGTGGCGTCCGTTGCGTCGATATTCCCGACATCAACGATGACCCCACCAACGACGTGCAGGTTGTCCTGCGGATCGTTTGTGCCGATACCCACGTTGCCGTTGTACAGGGTCGTAGTGTTGAACGTGTTCGTAGCAGTGAACGTCTGGTTGCTCGCCAGGAAGGCAGTACCACTCGCGCCGGGGATCGCCGTGATCTGGGTCTGTAGCGCGTTCGTGGACGCAACCCACACCTCGTAGTCCATCAGGTCGCCCGAGTTGACAGAGGGGCCTGCCCAGCGGTCGCGCCACACCTGCATCTCGTCGGGCTCTCCCACTACGCACTCGTATCGGAAGTCGTCAGACCATGCGATACCCTCTCCCTGCGTGAAAGCATTCGTCTGTCGCTGGAGGATGTTGCCAGTCACCGGGTCGAACTCGAACACGAGAGGCGTAGCATCGCTGATGCAGAAGAACCGCCCGTCAACGATCTCGATGTCGGATAGGTCATCTACGACATTCGACCACACCGCCTCTGCGTCGAACGGCTCGGTCATCGTGAGCTTGTTGCTGGCTGCTACGAGTCCGATCTCGAAGAACCGCATCGCGTTATCGCCAGGGTCCTCGCCCTCTTGCACGCCGTACCACTTGTCGGCGTTCTCGTCGTAGGCAATACCTTCAAGGCCGTCGGTCGCGTTGCTGGGTGCGTTCTGGTCAAAGGTCCACTGGGTGAAGTCAGCATCGTCGATGGTCGTCGTGTTCGTATCGATCCCGATGAAGTAGATGCCCTGCGGAACTCCGCTGTCGTCGTATCCGCCCTCTTCGCAGATCGCGAAGTTCGTGCCACCGTACCACTCGATGCCTTCCAGGTCCTTGAACCCAGTCAGCGTTACGCGCTGCTGCAAGGTGTTGTCCGGCTCGAATCGGTGCGCGTAGACGTACTTCGTCTGGTTGAAGTTGTTCTCCATCCACCAGAACATTCTCCTGTTCTGGTCCCAGGTCACGGCACCAACGTTATCGATCTCCGGGTCAGCCGCGTAATCTGAGGCGTTGACGATGTCTTCGAGGTCGTTCGTGAGGTAGGCATCGCCCATCGTCTCCAGGGTGTAGCGATTCCCGGTGGCTCGGACCCACGTGCCTGCACCAGTAACGTCGTTGGTGCAGACCCACTGGTAATTGCGCTCTGACCCGTCCACAAACCGGATGATCGAGTTCGTGACCACGAACGGGCCATTCGTAAACCCGACTTCTCCATCCACGTACAGCTTGCCGTGTACAATACCCCCGTCCCAGGTCGATACGAGGCTGTCGCGGTGGTCCTTCGGCGAGATGTCCTGCGTTACGTTATCCTGTAGCAGCGTCAGCGTAGTGTCGCGATCACGGATCGTGGCATTTGTCTGCCCGTAGGCTGAGCCAACAACCAGCCACAGGGCGAGAGCGGTCATAAAAATACGGCTGGCCATTTGGTTCTCCTTACTGCTCCGCAGGCAAGACTCCGTTGTCGGTCAGGACCTCTTTCCAGTCATCGCCGGTCTGGAGGATGAATGATGCCTTGTCCACGCTGCCGGTGATCGCGTTGCGGCGTGCCTGTAACTTCGCCTTGTTTGCGTCCCACCACATCTGAAAATGCGCGTTGCTCAACCGTCGGGCACCGGTACGCCCGAGCCACTTCGCGCAGAAGTGCTTCGTGTAGAACACGGCGTAGTAGACAACCGTGTTCGTGTCAGCAGCGAGGCTCCCCTCCTGGTAGTACTTCCACGGGTCGTTGTCCAACGTCTCGCTCGTTTTGAGGAGCGAACGCAGGCCGGTCTTCAGCTTCGTTCGCGTCGCGGCGTCAAGGTCGTCCTTCTGGATGCCGACTACCACGTACTTCGGGAATGCCAGGACCGAGACCACTGCCAGAATCCAAATCAGGAATGCCATCTTCTTCATCGTCATCTCCTTAAAGACCGAACCCGCCGTCGGTATTTTCCTGGGCGAAGACTGCGGCGACCTCACCAGTAGTAAGCGCTCGGTTCCACAACTGCGGTCGAGCAAGCCACCCGTTCCATGCCAGATACCCATCGCCGCTATTAAAGTAACTGCTGAACGTCATCTTCGTCCACGCAGACGCACCGTTGGTGTCTGCGTTGATCCAGCTACCGTGGTTGCTGCCGCTCGTGACGGTCCAGGTGCTCTGCGTACCGTTGATGTAGGTCACGTAAGACGAGCCGTCCGCTGTGAACGCCAGGTGGTACCAGGTGTTCGTCGTGAGCGCATCTCCGGCAGGTGCCTGGATGGCGCAGTAGCTGGAGATGGTCCGGCAAGTGAGGTACGGGCGTGCCGCATTGATGCCGAAACCGAGGTGGCGGTCGCCGTCGCTCGTCGGAGGGGCCATGCCGAAAACATCGTGCTCCCCAACCCCGTCGTCAGTGCTGTATGCCCAGCAGGCAAACGTACCCTCAGACGAAGCCTTGATCGCGCCGTAATCGTTCGTCGTGGCCAGCAGATGATCGTTGTTGCCATCGAACTCGAAGGCGTTCCAGGCGATCCCGGCGTCGTTGCTGGACACGAACAACGGCTCCGCACTCGTGCCCTGGTTGATCGAAGCGTGATCCTCATACGGGCTTGTGTCAGCAGTCGTACCTGCGGTCGGGTTGTTCGTTGCGTCGAACGTGTACCGGCGCAGCACCTTCGTCCACCAGGGGTACGAGGCGCTGAGTGACGTAGCGTTCGTCCACGCACCTCCGGTTGCCGTGACAGACCAGTTGCTGCCGTTGAGAGCTACAATGTCGGCACCTGCCGCGTTCGTTGCGTCACTCGATGCCGGGGCACCGTCAGCCAACAGGCCCGCACCAGGAATGATGAGCGCGTCGGTAGATGCAGGAGTGATCTGCAACACCTGCTGGTAGGCCGTGTTACGGACTGAAATCGAACGGCCCGCTACAGCGTCCGGCAACTCGATCTCCGTGGCACCGTCGTAGGTGACATTGAACACCGTGCCGAAGGTATCGTTCGTCGTGGCGGTGATGCCTGCGGCTGGGATCGAACGAACCGTAAGCGTCGGGTCGTACGGCGTGATCCCGCTCACCTGGGACTGAAGTGCAGACGTGCTCGTGTTGAGAGTCGTCACATCAGTCGTCAGGTTATTCGTGGCGGTAGAGAGCGACGAGACATCCGACACAAGACCGTTCGTCGCGGCCGCGAGATTCCCGATCTCGTCGGCTACATTCGTCGTTCCTGTCAGGAGCGAGCCGATCGTCTTCTGGCCGGAGATCACCTGGGCAGTATCGAGCGTCACGAAGTTGTTCGTAGGGATCGTCGTCCCAACATCCGTGCGCTCGCCATTCACGTACACGCCAGCGAAGGCGGTGGACGCGGCAAGAAGCAGTCCAACTGTAAGAAAACGCATAGCTTTTCCCTTACTGAAGCGACTTCGCAAACGTCACGAAAGCCGTGTTCGTATCCGTGTTCTCGATAATCAACACACCGTTCTCGCAGACGGGGATCTTCCCGCCGTTTGACTCGAACAAGAACGTCACCATTGCCGCGTCATTGTCTGTAGACACGGTGTTCGTGTACGTGTGCTGGACCGCGCCGTTGGTGTAGATGTTCTCGACGGTGTACACGGTCGTCGTGTTCGCTGTGCCTGCAGGGAACGTGACCATGATGCTCTCGATCGAAACCTTGTACCCGCCACTGTTCGTCCAGGCTACAGTGCCATTCATCGGCGTCTTCCATACGGAATCCAGCGGCCCGGCAAGGCACAAGCTAGCCGCGCAGGCGATTGCGGCGATGATAACGAGCTTCTTCATGTTCTCTCCTTAGTGTTTGATGATGAAGTTCACGTAGACATTCTTCGGGCGAGTCTCGTTCGTGGTTGTAGAGGAGGCTGCACCCGGCGGGAAACTCATCTGCGTCGTCGTCTGCGTATCGTCTGCGCTCTGCCCTCTATGCTCAAGGTAGGTGTCTGTTCCATCGGACGACTGAGCGGTTGGGAACGTGTGATTGTGTGCCTGAACGCTGTCTACCTGACGGCTACCTACGTTATCGCCCGAGTTGCCATCGCCTGTGTTCTTGAGGCGGTCAGCAGCGTCAGGGTCGCGGCCCTGGCCGTTGTCCCATCCGCGCAAGAAGTAGCCGCGAAGATCAGGCACTCGGAACTTGCCTGCCGCAATGTTGAAGCCGAAGTTCGTGCCGATCGTGAAGTAGAGGTTTGAATATACACCGTTCGTTTCGTACCCGGTTCCGTCACAGAAAAGGAATCCGCTCGGCGCGTTACTCATCGAGCCCCATGGAAGGATCGTGCCCGCAGGCACGACATTCGTGTCGAACCCTGGCCAGGAATCCCGCGCTACACCACCAAGCGTGATGCTGTTGCTTACGGTGAGGTTCGAAGCGACGACGAGGCTATCCTGACACTCGGCATAGTAGAAGCTCTGCGTGGTACCCGTCTTGTAGACGATCGTCTGTGTGTTCGTAACGACCCGCAGGATCTCGGATGAGTCGGCGCTCTGGATTACACCAGTACCGCCTTTCGACTGGTCCCACAGCGGGTTCCAGTAATCCGCCTTGGGCGCGCCAGTAACGATTCCAGAGCCCTGGAATACCGTGAAGTATCCTGCATCGACTCCACCGTTCACTGTCACGGTGACGCCGTTCGAGATGTCAAAGTATGTGTCCGCAGCGAACACGAGGTGAAGGTTGGTGGGGAAGGTAACGCTCTTATCGACATCCCAGCGACCGCCATCGATGACGACGTACGAGAACCTGTCTCCCATCCTGTCCACAAAATTGGTCAGCGTTGTCCCGTTGAGACTGCTGCCATATTGCGCTGCGAACACACGGTAAAAACTACGCTTCACCGACTGCGAGTACACGAGCACCGCTGAACACATCAGGAAGATCGTGTATACGATTATGGCTTTCTTGAACATGTCTCCTCCTAAGAGCCGAGCGTGATGGCGTCGGTGATGTAAACGCGCCCGTCGACCTCGATGGCCAGATACCACGTGGTCGAAGAGCCCGTGTGAGTTATTGAGTGCGAGTATGCCCCAGACGAATCCGTGATGACCGTCCATTCAACGCTCGTGTCTCCGCCTGTTGGGACCGACAATGTGACATCGTTCGGGTTCGTGTTGTCGTCGATGAGCCACATCCGCAAAGAGGTGTACGTGAGGTTGTCCGGGTGATCGTTTACCTGGATGGATATCGTGGCCGTGTTACTCACCACGCTAGGTGTGCCAAGGGTTAGGTTCGGCAGCGCGGCCAGCTCAAGCAGCAGAGCCCTGGTGACCCACATCTCTACGCGGTCGCCGTCGCAGAAGGTGTTGGCAATAGTGCCATCGGCTGCTCGCTCGATCGTCGCGACCTTGGTCGTTGCGTCGAACGCTGTCACCTTCACGATCTCCTTCGTGGCGTCCGTTGCTCGGACCAACACGAGGTAGAAGTAGTCGTCGTTCGTGATCGTTGGCCATCCGGACACGCTTGAGACCGTCATCGTGAGGTCAGTGTCCGTGATGTCTCCATCCAGCGTCGTCCGGATGTAGTTTGCAGGCAACGGTGCGTACATGATCGAGTCTCCTATCCGATGTCAAAGCCGGAGTCGTATCCGCTGTCGTAGGCACCACCAGGGGTGTATGCCCCGCCGTGTAGCGGGTAGTCACCGATAACTGGACTGAATGCCGCGACGTCAGTCGTCTTCGAGTCATCCTGAAACACGATGAAAGCGCGGTTGATTCTAAACTGGTCGGCCGACACTGACGCAGTGAGCTTCGTCCCCTGGCTGATCTTCTGGCAATGGCTACTGCCGGAGGAACTCGTCGAACAACTACCGGTGTTGCACGTACTGCTCATGATGCTTCCGCAAACTGCTCGTAGACCCGAAAAGACTGTTTATCCAGAACCGTCTGTGCTCCCGATGAGAACGTGATGATTATCTGCCCCTCGTAACGACCCGGGGTCAGGTCCTCCAGGCCGTCAGATGGCCAGGAGAGCCGCACGTAGCCGGTCTCGCCTTCGTCGACCTTCGTCATGGCCTGCTCGAAGAGCGTCGTTGCAGAGCCTTTCATGCGAAAGCGGAACGCCAGGGTGGTGTTGCTCCCGGACACATCGACGGGCTCATCGTTCGAATCGTTCTTCAGTTGAAAGATAACGTCAGGGAGTGTGTCGTTCGCTACGACGCGGATAAGTGAACTCATAGAAGCCAACTCTCCCCTTGGGCATCGGTCTCGGCACCAACACCCTGATTGCTGTAGAAGAAGATCGCATCGGCCAGGAGTCGCCTGTACTCCCCCTTGTAATAGCCTGCGAGCTGCGGGTTGTAGAAAGCCTTGCTTGGCATCGAGAGGAGCTTCATGGCCGTCCCTGCGGCCCAGCACTCGTACCAGCGGTTGAAGAAGTGAGTCGGGATGTAGACCGCGCAGGGCGATGGGACGATAACGAGGTCCATCGTGAGCCCATCCGCCTCATCCTCGCTGGGCTCGACGGCAAGCTTAATCATCGGCCCGTCATCGCCATCGAAGAGAGAGTAGTCCTCCCCAGCCGTCATCAAGGAATCCTTGTACTTGCAGGTGCCGTCCTTGATCGTCTCCACCCTCGTGCAAGCGATATCCACGTGAGTCGTGTCGTAGTCCAGGTCGTAATCGACCACGTCTTCGATCAGGCCAATCGTATCGGCCTCAATCGTCCAGCCCTCTGTCCTTCGGAAGAACTCGATGATAATGTTACGCGCTTCCTGGAGCATCAGCGGCTTGGGAGCGCCAGGAACGATCGTGACGACATGCGGCAGGAGGCATGATTCGATTTCAGTTTTCGCCATCTGACTCTCCTACAGCGCTACACGGTCATTGAACTCCCGGAGATGCTGCTTGGATAGATCCATGTTGTCCACGTCCTCGGCATCCTCGCCAAGAGCGCGCCAGCAGACGTAACTGCACAACGCGGCGCGGTACTCCGTACGCATTGAAATCGTTGAGTTGGTGGCCGTTGCCTCGTCCGGCGCGTCGATCACCACTGAGGTAAGGTGGAAGGCGTCCGGGGCCAGACGCCATATCTCCTGGAGGCCATCGCTGATGTACCGGAGGAGTCGCGTATCGCCCCAGCGATACTCCTCTACGGTGTCGGAGATCAGGTCTCTCACTCGACTGATGATGTCCGCTGCTGTCATCGCTGGCCTCTCCAGTCCCTATTCCCCGCTGTAGACGGGCTGGGACTCCCTCATCCCGGTCTCAATCTCTTCGCTCTGCTTCAGAGCGTCGTAGATATGCCTGCGGATGGTTTCAGTCTTCCACTTGTCACCGACGTGAATCTTCAGCTCGTCGGCCTTCTGGATAAGCTCGTCGCGGAGCATGTCCTTGATCTCGGTCGGGGCGGGCGCGTTCAGCTTAGTCTCTACAGCCTTTGCGGCCCGGATCTGGCCGTCGCGCTTCTGCGCTTCGACGCAAGCGTCCCGCTCTTCCTGAGAGATCGGGATCATGTCCGGGCGCTGAGCCTGGATTGGGGTCCACTGGAGAACCACGTTGGTGCCGCGCCTGCGCAGATACGATTCGGTCATGTCGCTTCCTCTTTCGTGTTGTGTCCCCCGGGGCGGAGTAAACCACCCCGGGGCACTTTGTCGTCAAAGCCCGACTACACGTTGTTGGACGCGCCGGTCGGGTCGTAGTACAGAACGTGGACGACGATCTTCGCCGTGTCCGCGTCGTTCTTCGGGGTCAGCGTCAGGATGGACGCAGCCGTATAAAGGCTGTGAACAGTTGTGGTCGCGGTCGTACCGTCGCCACCGTCACCCATCAGCCACGCGGCGCTGTTGCCGTTCGCGCCGTCGATGTAGTCGTCCGCAGCACTCGCGGCATCACCAACGTCGAACGTCAGCGTGCCACCCTCTGCGGTGACCACCTGAGCGGTGACTGCCTCGATGTAGCAGCCAGCCGGAATCGTCCACAGGTTCACGGTATCGTCAGCAACGACAGTCTCTTTCGAGAAGTCGACGACGATCTGCGCGACCTTGCGGTTTGCCTGGGCTGCGAGGAGCCCGCCAGCCTTCTTGAAGGTATTCGTCGATCCCATGGTATCCTTTTCCTTTCCGCGTCAGGGGGCCTTGCGGCCCCCGTCAGCAATCATCTTCTAGCCCTGGTAAGCGTACAGCCAACCGAGCGCCTCCGGCTTGACGACCTTGTAACCGTAGACCTGGAGGCCACGGTACAGCGTGCCGAACCCGTTCGGGTTGCGGAGCGACTCGTTCTTCGTGAGCTGGCTCGCGAACGTGAGCGCGTGGTTCGTGCCGAAGATGCAGTTCGCAACTTCGTTCGCGCCATCGGTCGTGTTCGTGAGGTTGTTGCTCATGTAGATCGTGAAGCGGTCGATCATGCCGACGCGACCGTTCCGGATCACGCTGGTGCCGTCACCGGCCAGCGAAGCATCCTTGAGGTCGGACTTCTTAATCATCGCGCACGCCCACGCAGGAAGCACGATCCAGCGTCCCATCTCGGGGACGTTCTGCTCGTCGAGAACCTGACCACAGTCAACGATCTTTTCGAGGATGTTGGCCTTGGTCAGCGCCAGCGGCGTACCGCTCACGCCCAGGTTGATGTTCGAGCTGATCGCGCCAGCCGTCGCGCCCTGGTTGCTAGCATTCGCGGAGCTGTAGATGTCACCGAGGATACCGGTGTCGATCGTGATGGCGAGCTGCTCGGCAGCATCGCCCGTCCACTGTTCGACGTAGTCCTTGATGTCGGTCTGCTTCTGGTCGACGTCATCGTCGACGAAGGCCCAGTACTTGCCCTTGTCGATGAGCAGATTCGTCGCGGTCGACGTCGGCTGCTCGTTGACGAGCGTCTGGCCCTTGCGGTAATCACGAATCGTGATGTCGGGAAGCGTGCGGATCTTGACTTCCTGACCCATCTTCGAGATCTGACCCTCGTAGTCGGTGTTGGAGATCGCGCCGAAAACCGTTCTCGCGTAGAACTTGATGAGCAGTTTCGGAGCGTACAGGGTCGGATGATAAATCATCGTGGTCGACCCAATGTCCCTGAATCCAGGTGCGGTCGGATATGCCATTTTCTTCTCCTCCAGCCCCGACTATCAGGCGGTTACGAGATTCCCTCGATGCGCCCTTCCATCGCGGCTTCTGTTAGTTCTTGTTCAATTCGAGACGCTTCCTTCACCCGCCCCTGCACGTTGTACTTGATCGCCTTCTGCGTCAGCCTGTTGGCCTCAGCGGCGGTGTAGTACTTCTTGCTCGCGTTCCTGGCCTCCGCAGAGCGGGGCGTAGGACGAGAGGGTGGAGATACGGTCTCGGGAGCTTTAGGCGCAGCGCCATTCAGCTTCAGGTAGGTCCTGAAGAATTCTGCAACCCTATCGACGTCACCTTCGCGGTAGGCTTGCTGTGCGATTTCGCCACGTGTAACAGCGGAACCATCGTCCTTGCCCATGAGCCACTCCATGAAGTCGGGATCAGGCTCGATGCCTCGGGATGGATCACCATTCAGCTTGATCGCACCCGGGCACTGAATCTCGACCTTGGAGAAGAACAGCTCGCTCTTCAGCGAGTTGAGCTTGGCGTTGATCGTCTCCTGCTGTTCGGTTACGGGCTTCAGCTTGTCCTCAATCACTCCCTCGGTAATCCGCCCCTGGAGGCCAACCGAGTCCTCATCGACGCTCTGACGTTCCTCTTCCGTCAGGTGTCGGAGATACGGCGGTACGGCATTCGCCGCTTCGCGTTCCTCTTTCTCCTGCATGAGGCCCTCGATCTTGGATGTCAGGCGAGTGATCTGTTCGGTCTGCTGTCGCACAGTTGCCGACAGACGCGGCACCTCGGCGTTGTACTTGCCCTGGAGAACACTCCAGCGCTGCTTGTACGTCTCCGAGTTCTCATCCTCCGAGTGAGGCTGATGCGCGTCCTGCTCCGGTTCATGGCCGTAGTGCTGGTCAGCCTGGGGCTCATTGGCCTCGGTGTTGACATTCCCGCTCTCTATATCATCGAGAATACGGTCAGCTTCTCTTCCGGCTTCTACCAGTGCTTGTGGCAGCTTCGTCATTCGTTTTTCCTTTCGTGAGCCCTTCAGGGTCTTCACAGGCGCGGAGCCCGTAATGGTGTTCCGCTACAAGTCTTCGAGAAAATCCTCAGGCCGCTCCAGGTACTCAACGAGATCAGCGTGAGTCAAAGCCATGCCCTGTCCTCGGTATATGGCTGTACCTTCGAGCTGGTCGTTTTTCACCCTCTGCTCCTGAAGACTGTCTTTCACCCATCGCCGGATGTTTTCGAAACGAGGGTCACCCGACAGACCCAATATCGACTCCAGAACTTTTTTGTCTGGTGATTTCAAGCGTTCTACCTGTTGCTGAGCCCGATGATGAGGAGCCGGGGGCTTCATGCCGGGCTCCTCTAAATCCTTACTTCACGCCGATGGCAATCCAATTGCACGTCAGGCCGTTCGCCACGTTCGTGCAAACAAAACCGGTCGTGCCCGCGCCGGCTGCATAAGCGTTCGTCCCGCCCGTAGCACCAAGTTCATCGACCAGAACAATGGGGGTGCCGCTCGCAAAAGCGGTACCGAACGTGACCGCCTCGTCGGCCGTAGCCGTGCCGGTCTCGACACGCCAGGGCGTGTTGGACTCGGACAGGAGCATCGCGAACCCGTCGACACTCACCGTGTCGCCACTCGCCAGAGCCAGGCCGCTCGAACTGAACGTACCAACCGTAGTCTCCGTGCCAGCAACCGGTACCGCGATAGCGACCGTTGCATCCTCGGTCCCGTCCGTAACGTCCGTGGCCGTGACCGTGATCTTGCCGTAGGTGACGTTCGTAGTCGTGGCGTCGTCCGCTGCCTGGAAGTCCAGGATGAACGTCTGGTTGTCGGCCATGTTGTTCGTAAGGTTGTCCGACTCGAACACGATGCTCAGAAGATTCGAGGCACCCGTAACAACAGTGTCCTCGATGAACTTCAGGATCTTGGCCGTGTCGTTGTCCTGCACCATGCCGTTCGCCATCGTGATGTCGCCACCGATGGTCAGGCCACCGGTCTGCGTCACATCGCCAACCTGCGTCAGCGTGCCGTTGTTGACAATGCTCGACTCGATAGTCAACTCGCCAACACTGAACTGCTCGCGGTCGTTACCGAACGCGCACGTCGCAATGAGGCCCACCAGGGCCATCGCTACCCATTTCTTCATATCCTTCTCCTGCTGGTTCGTTTGTTATTCCGGCCCCATCGGAGGACCTTGTGGAGGAGCCTCCATGGGTCCACCTTGAGCGGCACCCGCTGCCTGAGCTTCCTCAGCGGCCTGCTGCTTCATTCTCGCTTCTTCTCGTGCGTCCAGCTCCTCTTCCGACGGGATTATTCCTTCCCGAACGTCTTGCGCCCTGAAGATTTCGCGCAGCAGTTCGGCGCGGCCCTTGATACCCATGATCTGCATGTCGACCGGGTTCTGGGTCGCGGCGAGGAGTTCCTGTCGTCGAGCAGCCACCTGCTCCTTGATGATTAGGTGCAGCACACCCAGAGGACGAATGCGCACATCACCCTTTATCGTCTCGTCAGATGAGTGATCCATGTTGTACTCGAACTGGCGCATCACTACTTCGCTGACAACTTCTTCGTAGATACGCGCAATCACCTTCCGGATGCCTCTGGCCGCAGAGTTCATGAGCATGGATAGCCCACCCATCGTACGGCCAGCACCAGCAACACGCTCGTTGCCATAGGCATACGCGGGGATTCCGGTGATGTCGTCCGACAGGCGGATGAACTGATCCAGAATCCTCAGAAGCTCAGGTGCGCGTGACTCGACATTGAAAAACGTCATCGGGGCTCCACCGCCCGGGGCTCCGGCATTGTTGAACTGCCAAATCTTGAGGGGGTGGATGGCGGTAACCTTCTTCTGGTTAGGGGGCAGCTTCGTGATGTCGTGGATAGCGGCCTGCGGCCCAGCGGCCAGACCCATATTCACCACCAGGGACCGCACAGCAGCGTTGATAATCTGCTGCGTGTCTTCCATGAGCTGCGGGATACCCTTGCCCCAGAACCCGCCCGGCACGATAGCGTAGCAGGACTTGGAGTACGGCCTCCGGTCCATCTCGTCCGGATTCGGACGTGCCATGATGAGCGTCTCAGCGCACGTGATGAGGTTGACCTCGTACTCGCCAAGAGGCTCGATGCCGGAGAAGCCCAGGCTCTCAAGGGCCCGGCCCTGGCCGTCGGCCCAATCCATAAGCAGAGCGCCCTGCACGCTACCCCAGAAGTTGAGACCTTCGAGCGACTGGTCGCTCTTGTGCTGGTCCTGGGTGTTCTCTCTGCGCTGCTGGAGCCTCTTGCGCTCCTCGTTGTACTCGTACCCCGTCTCGATCTCGTATCCGGTCATCCCGAAGGTCTGCAGGACTACGTCGATCGCCTCGGAATCGTATCCGGGCTCCTTCTTCAACCTGACCAAGTCTGCACGGCTGAGCCGGATCTTCTCGATGAAGAAGCTGCCGTCCTGGCAGGTCGTCGAGTCAGACGATGGGTAAGCATCAAACGGGCTGATGCACTCGTATTCAGGGCTCAGGTCGTGCGTAATCTGCCGCTTCCACCGCCCCGTCTTCTCGTTCTTGACCCACTTGTAGGTCTTCCTGCGCCGCACGATCGGCCCCTTGAGAATGCCGACGTGGAAGGTGCAGAGGTCGCTGATGAATTCGTTGAAAGCCTTGGTGAAGTTCCCCTCGACGAACTGGTCCTTGATTTTGACCTGCATCCGCTTCGCCGCGTCATCGGCGTGCTTCTTCATGTCCGTCAGGGTGTCGTCCCGTAGCTGCCCGGCGCGCATGGCTGTCTCGGATGGGTCGATAGGCGTGCCCATCCTCTGGCGCTCTTCCAGCCACTCCATGAGCGTCTTCTGGACGATTTGCTGCGTCACGTCCTCAGGCAGGTCCGGTATAGGCGTGCCCTCCAACCCCCAGGTTTTCTCCTCGGGTGAAGAGAGGATGTCGGAGATCCACGCCTCTGCGGCTCTGCACTTGGTCTCGGTGACCTTCAAGAAGATCGGCTGGATGCCCTTCTTCTCGATTTTGGCCTTTTTCTCGGCGTCGTAGTAGCCGTCCCGCTGCCGTTGGAACTGCAGCATCTCGTACTGGACGGTCTGCTTCGCCTCGCTGGCCTGTAGGTACGACTCATGCACGAAGGCAGAAAGCATGGATTTCCAGGGAGAGCCCTGCTCGGCTACTTCCTCCTGGATCGCGGCCTCTTCCTGCTGAGAAAGCTGTTCAGCAGTCGAGTATTGGATCAGTCCGTGGGTTCCGCGTGTCTGCGTGAACTGCCCACCGTTCATAAGCTCGGACCTCGCTTGTAGGCACACCGGGTGCCGCGCAGGATTCCCGAGCTTGAAATCCACCATAGAAGGTATCAAATAACGTCAACGCTGTCAAGCAACCGTCAAGCAAAGTGGAAAATAACGCTAAAGCATGACGCCGTGACACCACTTTTTCCCCCTTATGAACACAAAAGGTATAGGGAATATAGAAAGAGAGAGTGTTCTCTTCTGACAAAGGCAGAAACTTGCCGTCACGCCGTCATGGATGTTCCACGTGGAACATCAAAACCAAGCGTCAACGACGTCGGCGTCTGGCTCGACATCGAAGGCGTGCTGCCCGCCGTATCCGGTGCCGATTGTGTTTTCGCTCTCGTGGCCACCGCGAGCAGCCAGGGCAGCGTACTGGAGCGCGTCGTGCGCGTGTGAGAAGATGTTCTTGTCTGGCACCATGGCGTAGCGGGTGGCTCCCGGGACGTTCATTTTGCGCAGGCAGTACTTGCCCATGAATCCGCCCCTCAGCATCCGGCATTCCGGCGAGAGGGCGAATCCGGGCCGTCCGTCGAGATCGCTCACCATGAGGAAGCTGGCAACCGCGTCACGCCGCTTCTTGAACTTGTTCGTGGAGGCAGGGATGATCGGGAGCCCCTCCTCCTTGACAATGCGCATGGCGGTCATCTCGTCGGTTTCTACGCGCTGAGAGCCAGCAGGATCGCCCACAGACATCAGGTGCATTCCTGGGTACCGGTTGCGCATGAACGGGACAACCATGTTGCGGACGAACCTGCGCACGCCCATATCCTCTGAAATCAGCTCATGTAGCACAACGAACTGCCCAGTAGAGGTGAGCTGGCAGACTACGCAAGCCGGGTTCAGGCCGAAGTCCCACCCGAGAATTAACGGCAATCCGTAGAGAGGGGTGGGGGGATTCTCAAGTGCGTGCTTCCCGTCGTTGTACTCCGGATAAATTGGCTTTCCGGCCTGGATTACGCCGTATTCGCCCTGGATGAAGACCTTGATCCACTCGCGGTCCTTGCCGGGGATCTGCCGCATGTAGTAGTCGAAACCGCTGTTGTGGTTGACGATATTTTCCGCAGCGGGGATTCCAGGGACCTGTCCGGCATTCGGGACGTAGATCGGCTCCGTCTCGTCATCATGCTCCGGATTCATGAGGATCAGGCCCGGAGGCTGCTTGAAGAATATCATCTCCCTCGGCCGCTTCTCCTCGGCGATCTCGTACCACCAGGAGTCAGTGTCTGGAGGGTTCGTATCCATGATGACACCCGTCCAGGTCGTCCCGCCGAGCTTCTTGGAGGGGTAGCGGTCGACGCGGCCAGTCAGCATGTCGAAAACAGACTTCGGTATTTCGCACGCTTCGTTGATCCATCCGCCGGTCAATTCAAGCGATTTGAGCTTCCTGACGTCCTCATCTCGGTCGCAGGCCAGGAAGATGACCTCCATGTCCAGCGCCGTGCCGTCGCCGATGTCCGGGATCTTCATGCGCCCCGTGATCGGGGAGCCCCGGGTAATTGGGCAGATCTTGCGACCACATCCGTCCTGCTCGGGAACCCACTCAGTCCAGGTCTTGATCGTCGTGCTCAAGAGTTCTGGATACGTGTTTCGGATGATCGCCCAACGACTCCTGCGGACTCCCCGAAACGGCTTTTGCCGTAGGGCACGCATGTATATCTCGACACAACAAGCACTCGACTTGCCGCTCCCGATAGGCCCCATAATGCCCCGCACGAAATGCTGGGAAGCATGGAACAGCTTCGGGGTGGCCTCAGGCGTGTACTTGATGTATTCGGTTTCCGGCATCTAGAACTGACGCTCCTTCTTCTTGATCTTGGCCACGGCTTTGTTGACGTGTCCTATCTGCCGCTTTGCCTTGCTGACATTCCGGTGACCACCGCCATCTAGCGGCTTGCTGTTGGAATTCAGCGAGACCTCGCCCGTAGTTGAATCGACCACCCGCCATAGAGCCCCTACCTTCCGGACCTGCACGAACACGTCGTCCGGAATATCTGCTTCTGCGTCGTAGAGATCGTAATCTTCAACCATCACTCACCCTCCACAAACTCAAGGGTTCCGGAGTTATACGCTCGTTTTATCCGGCGGAAGAAGTTCTGGAACGTCTGCCCCGGGACCTTCTGGCGCTGCGGCATCGCGTTCCATGTTCGCAGTGCGATTGTCCGCAACCATTTTGCGCGCTTGCTGTTCATTCGGTGCCTCTCCTGTGCAATGTGTCGAATCGATAAAGACCGGAGCGCCCGGCCCCATATATCGAGCGCCACGCGCTATATTGTACTCGAACCATTCGATCGCCTCGGGGAGGTTTAGCCCTTGCGTCATCAGCTTATTTAGTATCTTGGTCTCGTCATAGACTACGACCGGCTGATCGACATCGTGCATGACTCCTACGATAGCTTTGTCGTACCCGTAGCGCGCCTCCCCTTCCGCCCCGAACACGTCCAGGAACATCAGTTCGACGCCGTACCAGTCCGCCAGTCTGTCTCTCCAGGACTGATTCATTCCTTGGTCTCCTCGGGAAAATCGCTCTTCTCAGCGGCGGGAGCGGGCTTCTTCGCGGCCTTCTTGCGGCGCGGGCGCTTCTTCTCTGCATTTCGGTTCTCCGCAATTCGGGAGAGGGAGCGCATCATGACGTCACCCACCGCGAGGATCGCCGCAGGAGCGAGCTTCCCTGGCCCCAGGACGGTCGAATAGTGGTGCATCGTCGCCAGGAGCATCATGTTCAGCTCGTCGAGCTTCTGATCCTTCTCAACCACTGGCTGCGAGAACACCACGAGTCGGCTGAACTTGTCTTCGCCGCGACCCTTGTTGTCGACCTCAATCTCGTGCTCCCGGTCCATATCGAAGCCGTGGTGCGCGAGGAACCCCTGGACCTCGTCGTTCGAGTCCACGTCCTCGATCTCCACCGCCAGGAACACCCGACCGTCAGCCTGCCACCTGTTCGTCGCTTTCATTGAACTCCCTTCTTATGTCTACCGCTACCCCAGCGGGTGACGCCACGGACAACGAGTCCATGCCGCACTCTTCCGTAACCGCAAGAAGCCTCTCTGCATCTTGCGAAATTCGTCGTACGAGCTTCGAGATGACCGGACGGTACTGACTCGGCACCTGCTCCGGAGAGACCTCATCATGCGGGTCTACTCCGTCGTGCTTCATGAGCATGTACCTGGAGTCGTAGTAGCCCAGCTCGTACGCTACACAGGCTGGCACGTCGCAAGAGAAGTGGTCTGACGCCTGCCTCTCCATCACCTGGGCGACGTGGAGAACCTCAGGCCACAGCTTCCGCCCTGTCAGCAGCCTCTCGTCAATCATCGTTTCCATGGTCAATACTCGAACAGTATGCCGGTCTTCCCGTGCCACGTGATTGGACGCTTCGGTTTACCTTTCCAGATCGTTGTCCCGCTGACCTCATCCTTGTGGATCAGCGCATGATTTCCGGCGTGCGAGCGGCACCTGCGTGCCGCCGCACTCCAGGTGTGAACTTGGCCATCGACGGCAATATGGCCAGAACGGATACGAATCCCATCGTACGGTTCTTCCTCTTCTTCGACCGGTGGTGCCGGGGGAGCCTCAGTGACGGGGCAGGCTGGAACCCCGTCGGGAGGAGTGCTTGCTGGGGTAGCGTTCTCCCCCGGCGCGACCGATTCCACGATCTCGGGTATATCCGGGAGCGTGGTTGATCTACATCCGATTACGAGTGAGATCAAGAAGACGAGCGCCGTGCTTTTCATACATCACCTTGTGGTCGTTGCAGCAGAAGGTCTCTTTCGCTTCTGCACACCATCCATCCGGCAAACCTACCTTCCCTGCAGGCTTGCAGGTCGTGGTGCCGCAAAAAGAGCAGTGGAACCAGTCGAAATCCCCATATAGGACCCTGAGAGTTCGTAGCCGCAGGTACAGTCGTACGCCCATAATGATCGCCGCAAGTGCCAATATCGTTAGGACTGTCAGGATCGGCTTCATGATGCGCGCTTCGCTTTAGAGTATCCACAGGCAGGACACTCCCCCTTTTCGACTGATTCCATTGCCCAAGCTGTTTTGTTCTTCTTCGCGATCTCGCTGAGAAGGCCGGTAGCCTTGTCGGCGTACAACCAGACCCAGCCGCAAGAGGAGCATCGGAAGCCCTTGTCTCGCGGTGGGTCTGGGATACAGATCACGTGTTACCTCGCCATCTGTCCGGGTCCGTACTGGTTGCCTGCGCCACCGGGGCCGTAGGCCATGTTGGGGCGCTTCTTGGTGGCACTGGACGAGCCGTAAGTCATGGGGCACTTGCAGCGGTGAGCTTCGTGGTTGGTGCGGCCAACCTTGTAGCACTGGGAGTGGGAGGATTTCCCCCCCGTACCGCCGTGGCTGCTCTTCTGGTCGTACTGCTTCATCTCTCTGGTCTCCTTTGCCCTGGTGGGCGGTTACATGATGCTGTCGGGGTCGGAGGGGCTTCTGGTGCCCATGATGAGGGACTCGTAGTCTTCGCCGAACTTGTCCTTCATGAGTTCGTCGGTGCGGGCATCGATGAGGTCGTCCGAGACGCCGAACTTGGAGAGTTGGCCACGGATGTTGTCCCTGGCCTCCTGGATTTCATCCATTGCTTGGCCCTGGCGACGTTCGAACTGCTCCCTGCCACGGTAGAGGCCGTAGAGTGCCTTGATGATACCGCCTCGACCTTCGGGCGTCCGAGTGCGCAGGAGGTCCTCGTAGGACGGCCCTTTGCCCTTTCCGGGTTTATAGAACCGGTTGTCGGTTGGGGCAGTCGGAGTCGGAGCCCACCCATCTTCCCCGATACGGCTGAATATATTGCCCTCCCCCGGCTGAGTCAGCGGGCCTTTTCTCCCTTTATCCGACCCGATCCCGCTGTCGGGCATGGGCTGACGCGGCTCCTCGGGTTCGGTATCCCAGTGTCCGATATCGCCCTCATCAAGCGGTCCTCGGCCGAGTTCCTTGCGTTTCTGGTCGCGTTTCGCTGCTCCCGACGGGGGCATACGGCGATCGAGGGGATGTTGCCCACCCCTGACCTTATTCTGCATCGCCATACCCATCCCTACCATGGAGGCTCCGCCGATGATCCTCTTGAGGATCTTGTTACGTGAGGTTCCCATTTCTTCCTCTCCTTTCGCAGAGCCGGGAGCAGAACGTCTCGCCAGTGCTGTGGTTCTTCCTCCAACTGCCGGGCATCGTCTGTCGCATTTTACTACAACAAACGAGCACCCAGCAGGCTGCGCACTGGTACCAGACGTTTTGGTTCTCGTCCGTCACGGCTCTACCTTCCTGGTCTCCTGAGTGCCGGGCCACTGAATCCGACCATTTCCTGCTTCATCGCGGTCTTGCGGCCGGGCTTGACCTTGACAGCTTTGCCAACCATGGCGACCTTCTTGCCGGGCTTGGGCTTCTTGACCTTGACCGGCTTGCCGACCATCTTCGTGGCTTTCCCAACACCCTTCCCCATCTTGCTGGGGCCGACCTTGCGGCCACCAGTTGCTTTCGAGGGGCGGGCAGGCTTGCTCGGGCGATACGGTCGCGGGGTCCTGGGCATGTCTCTCTCCTGGTTACGGGTCCTATTCCATTTCCACCTTCGGTACGAACATCCACCGGCTCGTCGCGTCGTCCCACTGCTGAAGCAGGTACCTGCCGTCAACCTTCACAAAACGAAGACTCGACTCGTGGTTCGCAGGAGCGTCGTGCTTCTTCTCCAACACTCCCAACCGAGAAAGGATCTGGTTGTTGACGTACGACATACTGTGGCCAAGGTTGTTCCGAGCCTTCTCCGCACCAGCGATATCCTTCTCCATCGTCTCAAAACTACGCTCCAACTCCTCGATCCGTGTCAGGACCGCATCGAACTCCACCACCGTTGCCCCGCTCGACTTCTCGCACCGAATATCGAGGCAGTTCAACTTGTCCTGCAGCCTGTTGATGTTGTTCCCGTCCTTCATCAGCAGGTCCATGTGCAGCTCCTGGCGCTCCTTCATCTCCTCCACAGTATCCTGTAGATCAGATGCACGCTCGAGCTTACGCACCGACTCGCGTGCTTCACGCGCAATCGCTTCAGCACGGTCATACCGGACCTTCACAAGCTTCTTCAGCTCGTCCAGACCCGCCCGCGCTTCTCTCTCACGCTTCTCCAATCCATCAAGCCGCTTGCTGTGGCAAGAGGTGATGAACTTGCTACTCGAATGGTTGTTCTCGCTCGTGAGCGCCTTCTGCTCAAGCACACCCACCCGCCCCCGCAGCGAGTCATCAACGTACGGCTTCCACGCCGCATACAACTCCGGGCCCATCACGCACCTGTCACTCGGCACATCTTGCCCCACCTCCACCACGCACGGCCCAAATTCACCGCAATTACTGCAAATACACTTCATTCCACCAACCCCCTCGCTGCCCTCAGCAGCCTCGTAGCCATCCAGCAACCAACCCCCTGCTTCTCCTCAACCCACTCCGGCCTCACTCCCTCCCCCACACGCACAGGGCACACCTCAGGCTCGCTCTCGTGCATCACCACGCAGCTACCGTACCCATGCGCCTTCTTCACCCCAGCCTCATCCGAGCATTTCGTGCAGTGCCACTCCCTCATTCCGCCATCCTCAATCCCAGCTCCCTCAAACACCCAGCACTACACACGTGCCACCCATCACCAGGACTCTTCGGCGATGAAACCACGTACCAGTCATCCGGTAACATCGCGTTGTACAACGCATCCAGCCCAGCCTCAGCCGTCACCCCACACACATCGCAATCAACCACCCTCCGAAAACTCATTCACCAACTCCTTGGCTTTCTTTTTCGCATTTCTGAGACCTAAGGGGGTTCTCAGCACATTTCATAATTTTTCGCATAAGGGAGAAAAATACTGGCGTGTCGAGCGCGGGGGACCCCGATATGAAGTTTGACCCCGGCGAGCGCAAAAAATGGTCCCGCCCCCCCCCGCCCTGCGGGCCGTGCTCTGGAGTGAAAAGAGCGACCTGCGGGGAAAAAGCGAAGCAAGCGAATGAACCGAGTGGAGTCACGAGCTGCCCCCGTCCTGCTGTGCGTCGGGAGGACCGAGCTGGTTCGGTGCGTGGCCGGGTGCGGGTGCATCGGGCAGCGGGTCGCACAACGAGGTGTCAATCTGAAAGACCACGCCTACGTGCTTGTGTGCGTGTTGGTGTTGGACCTTGTCCGAGAACTCAGCAGGGCGCTTTGCGGCCAGCAGACGCTCTAGGAGGCGGTCGGAATAGCGTCGGGTGTAGGCAACGACCTTGCCTTGCGACACAACAGGCTCCTCGACTCCATCAACGGCCCTGCGTCGAGCTTCGGATTCAAGTCGGTCTGCGGCCAGTTCTAAGCACGCGGCACGGGCAGCGGCGAAGTCGGGGACACGCTCCTTCCAGTGCTGCGGCGTATTGGCCGAGACCCCCGCAGCGAGGCAGGCATCGCGGTGGATACCGGTCTTCGCCAGGGCGGTGAGATAAGCCCGCATACGGCGCACACGCGGGATTCCACCCATGGGCAATATCCGGTCATCCGGCCCGACTTTCGACCGAGGCGCAATACCGCCGGTGCGGTGGGATGGCGCTTGTCCATGCAGGAGGTCAAAGCGTGAAATGGTTGCTTCAATGGCGCGGTCGTCGAGGGTGTCATTGGGCAGGCCGGGCGGTGGTTCGGGGGCGTGTTTGTAGGAGGTGCTCATGGTTTACGGCGCTTGCGTGTAGCTCGTAGGCGCGATTGTGAAAGGGCATCGTGAAGCGCTTGTGCGTGCTCTATGACGGCAGCGGCTGCTTCTGTTGGACGGGAATAACCGAGGGGTGCAACGAGGGTTGCAGCGGCGTTAAGCAGACGCTCTTGGTATCTTACAGTAGGCATATCAACCCCCCCCCGTAGGTACCCCCCAACTATAGCGATTTTGGGGTATTGAGTCAAGGCCGTAGTTCGGGAGTGAAAACGGGTGTTGACATACGTAAGGGGGTAAGGTAGCGTAGTGATGTTGGTCGGGTGGTCTGGCCGACGCACACAAGGAGCCAAGGAGATGGACGTTGACTACGAGGTGGAGAAGCACTTCCGCCCCGAGGCGGTCGCACTGCGGCGCAAGCTGGCGGTGTTCGTCGAGGAGAATCGGGTCGCAACGGGACTGCCCCCGAGGGGACTCGACGCGTACGAGATGAGCAAGGACGAGCTGCGGCACCACCTTAGCGTGCTGGCAACGCGGTGGGGGATCTAAACACACCAAGAGGGGGGCGCAAGCCCCCCCGCACACACAAGGGAGACGAGCAATGACAAGAGACGAGATAGACACACTGCGGGACGAAATCGAGACGGCGCAGGGGACGTTGGAAGACCACTACGCGGAAGTCTGCCGCAAGGTGGTGCACGGGGCGAACGAAAGCAACTCCTTTCTACTCTGCACAGCGGGGCTTAGCTTGTACGCTGCAAAGCAGGGTCTTGGGCTGGCCTACACGGCGATGTCATACGCCACGAACCATTGCGAAAGCGAGGAGCGTGACGAGCTGCAAAGCGCGCTTGATGACTGGGAATACATCGACTGCCCGAGCTGCGGCGGGGACGCGATCTACGACTGTATCGGGTCGCTTGTCGGGGATTTCGAGGACAAGCTTGAAGAGATTAAACAGGCGCTGCGGGACGCGGTCGAGGAGCATGAGGGCGAGTACATCGGTATGAGTGACCGGGAGCTGGTCGAGGCGCACTCCGAGGAGTGGGCCGCAGTGGTTGCGCGCCTGCGGCAGGAGCACAAGGAGCGGGCCGAGGCGAAAGCGAAGGCCGAGCGTGAGCGGGTCGAAGCCGAAGCGGGGCTGTAAGGCCCCCTAAAACCCCCGAGGAGCTGACCCTATGAAAGACACACCTAAGACCAAGAACGACGTACACACGGCAACCTGCCCTGCTTGCTGGTTGCCGAGGTCGGTATGCGACTGCCTGACCGAGGAGGACCGACACCCCGAGGAGCTGCCGGTTGCGGTGGACGGCGCAGACCCGCAAGCGCTTGCCTGCCTGCGGGCGTGCGAGCGGACGGGCGCGGTTGTCGAACTGTTCGTTCGGTGCATCGGGATGGAGCTGCACGGGTTCGGGACAGTCGAGTTCTCGACCGAGCGGGACAGCGTGGCGCGTATCACGGTCGCGCTGGACAGCGGGGAAGTCACGTTCCTTGCTGGGTGCGTGCGGCGGGTTGTCGAGCGGTACGATCGCGAGGTTGGCGTGCTGGTGGACGTGGTAGTGGGTTGATTAACCGGGGGGCGGGCTTCGGCCCGTCCCCGACACAAGGAGCGAGGCATGGTAGCAGTAAACGACAAAGTGATGAGCGAGGAAACGGCGCGGGCGCTTTTCGAGCTGGGTGGCGCGGTTATCGAGGCGCGTGCAGCGAGTCAGGGGCTGGTGGACGTCCTGCGGGAGAACAAGACCGACTACCGCAAGGCCGAGGGCGTGGTTCTTGGGCTGGATACCGTCGTCGCTATGATCGCGTGGCGCATCGGACCCGAGCGGCTGGAGCGGTATCTGCGTGAGGGCGGTTGCGATATGACCGCGTACGAGGAGTTCAAGAATAGCCAGGGCGATTTCCTCGCGGGCAAGAACGGGGGTGCGCAGTGAGCTGGATAGCCGATATCGAGGCGCGGGCTAACGGTTCTGCCGGTCGGTGTGGATGCAGGCGACGGGCGCGCCCTGACCCACGCGGCAACGGCCGGCAATGGCCCCGGGATTATCATCCCGCCCGAGGCTTTCAAGCTGGCCCGCAAGGGTCGTACGAAGACCGACCCGGTCGGGGGTATCGCGCTGGATACCCCGAGGGCAATGCGGGTGCAAGACAAGAAGAGCGGCGCGGTGTCCGAGCTGCGGGCGATAGATGCGACGTTTCCGCGCTGGCAGGCTGTTGTCCCCGGCGATCCCGAGCGGCCCGATGTCCTCGCGGGCGCGCCCGAGGGAAGCAAGCGGGTGAAAGTCACTTTCAACCCGTGGCTCTTGCTGGCGCTGGCCGAGGCAATGGGTTGCGACAAGACCCAGCAGAATCTCGTACGGGTGGAGTTGTGTGCCGAGCCGAGCGAGGACGGCAGGCTGGACGTCAACAGCCCGGTTGTGCTCACGGCCCCGCAGGCCCCCGACGGTTGCTATTCGATCATGATGCCCGCCCGTATCGCGTAACCCGGGCGGAACGACGGCCCCGGGGGAAACCCCGGGGCTTCCGCCCTCGCAAGGAAGGAAGCAAGACAATGACAACGGAACACACCTGCCCGCTCCTGGATGAGGTCAGGGCGCAGCTTGTCGAGGCCACTGCGGCCGTAGCCGAGCGGGAGCAAGACCTACGCGAGGCCGATGCGCTGATAAAGGACAGGGATCGGCAGATAGAAGTCATGTCCAGACGAGACGACATCAACAAGCGGCTCCTGTCGCAGTACCGTGACGCGGCTGCTGTCACGTGGCACGGGATTCACGGGCTGGACTATCCCGAGCGGGAAGCCCTGTGGGATCGCGGGCGCAAGTTGGGCCTATCATACGATCAGTGGGAAGATCAGACGCCCGAGGATGAGGCAGTAGAGCTGGGGACGGCTCTCCCGGGCAACCTGCGTTTCAACGTGATTGATGAGTCCACTACCGAAATTGTGGATACCGAGGGGCGTTTGATAGTGACGGCGGGCGATCCGGTCGAAGCGCTGTCCCTTTATCGCCGGGATATCAAAAGGGCATAGAAAAGCACGGCCCCGGGACCGGCAAGGAATCCCGGGGCCAACAAGGAAGGCGATGACGATGGACGTCAATCAACCCGAGGAAAAGCATACCAGAAAGCCCGCTTGCGGGCAAGGAGGAACCGATGAGGACAGTGTTGTGGGCCATGTTCGTGCGGATGCTGTGGACGGTTCTCAAGAGGGAGCCCGGGCCGCTGGCGTTGCTGGACGTGACAGTGCTGGGTTTTGCGGTCTGGATGGATGTCCGGTGTGTTCTATCACGGACGGAAGCAACAAGGAGGGGAAGGCGATGACGAACGGGCTGACAGAGAAGAAATCGAGACCGACGGGGGTAACGGTACAGGTTATCGACCTCACGCCGCTCTTGGAGAGGGCCGTAGGGCTGTTTTCGGTCACGATGAGCAACGACAAGGTGACGCTTGTCGATTTCAAGACGCGGGCGTCCCGCTGGGCGATCGCACCGAGCGCGAGGAATGAGGACACTACGGTTCTCTTGAACACCGAGGGGTGCGGCGGTTACCTGCCGTACCGGATCGACCTGTACGGTGAGTATTCGAACGGCGACGTGGCTTGCACGCCGACGCTCACGATGCGGCTGACCAAGCCCTTCGTGGATGAGCTGGATATCACTGGCGAGGAGGATCTTTCCGACTTCGTGCGGGTCTTCGGGGATCGGCTGGAGGGTAACTTCTGGCAACTCTACAGGGAGTTGACGCCATGATGTACCTACACCTATTCCACGGGCGCACGCGCCCAGACGAGAAGCTGGAAGGCTGGGGGCGTGAAGGCCCGTGCCTGCGCGTATCGTGGGTCAAATGGACGTACGGGAGCATTGCGGTCGGGGAGCCGACTGTTGGCGTTCGTGTCGAGCTGCTGCACTACGACGACCTGATCGAGTACGACGGGATCTTCTACGCTGACATGGAGATCCGTTGGGCACCCGTGCCCGATATGAAAGTCGAAGACTTCGACCCGTCAAAGGGGGCGCGTTCGTGAGCTACTCGACGTGTGACACGTGCGGTGAGCTGAGGGAGCTGAAGGTCACCAGCGAGGGGGCGAGCCTCTGCCTCCTCTGCTGGTGTCGAACGATGAGAGGGAGAAGGCAGATCAATCGGCTGGCCGGGAGGAAGCTGTGCCGAGTAGAGGCGTGGGAAGATGCCGAGATGGCGTCGTATCGTGAAGTAACCGAGGGGGGCGACAAGCCCCTGATTTGACACAAGGAAGGAACAGGACAATGGTAACCAAGAAGCAGACGAAGAAGCAGATCGCAGACATCGACGGGATCAAGATCTACAGTGGAGTCCCGTGCCCGGGTGGAGAGACTGCCGGGATCGATTTCGATGCGATCGTGAGGGCCCTGAAGGTTGGCCACATGGCCGAGTGCAGCGAGAAGCAGGCGAAGGCGCTGGATAACGCTGCCCGCAAGGCCAAGATGAGCCTGAAAATCTGCAAACTCCCGGGTGGGATGTTCGGCGTGTGGCGCATCCGCAAGCGCGAGACGAAGCCGCGCCGACCGGCGAACGGGAAGATCCGCAGGGCCCGCAAGGCCAGCAAGGCGAAGCCCGTGGTAAAAGACCCTGGCCCCCCGCCCCCTGGCGTTGCCGACGGGACGGTCGGTGCTGGCGAGCAGACGGTGAAGCTCTAGGCTATGGAGTGTCCAGTCTGCCATGTGGAATTCAAGCCGCGTTGCCCGATGTGTCACACAGACCCTACGGCGACTTTCGGCAGGGAGGGCGGTCGCAAGAGCAGGCGCACCCTGACCAGTGAGCAAGCGAAGGCGATGAGAGCCGCGAGAACGGCCAAGGAGGCGCAGGCGAAGCAGCCTACAATCGAATAACTCCCGTGGCCCTGTGGCTACGGGCGGAAAAACTGACTCAGAGGGGCTTGGACTCGCCATCCAAGCCCCTCGTTGCGTCTAGAACGGCGCTTCCGCAGGGGTGGCCACACTGGTATCCCATTGGGCGTTAGCGGCAGCGAGAGCCGCTTCTGCCCGCTTCCAGCGCTTCCCTACGGTACGCCGCAGACTCAAGAGTCCGTCTAGTCCCTCGTCCTTACACCGCGTCCGGATGCGATTCATGTGCTCCTCGCCTGCTTTGCACAGGCACGGCAGCGAGGTGTTGTGCTGGCCCGGGCGGTCAGGGAAGACATCGACCTCGGAGAGCGGCCCGTTCGGGTAGTCGTCGTATGTTGCCCTGAACGACAGCCAACCCTCGTAACACCGGTCGCAGGCTTCCGCCTCGGCTCCGCCCGATGCGTCCCTCGCCTCCCTGCGCCATTGGAACACCCAGATGCGGATGTCCTTCAGCGTGGGCTTGCTGCGGAACCGCCCTGGCTCCGTGTCCGACTGCCTCGACTTCCATCGTATCGCCGACGCAATCTCCCCTGGCATGAGGTGGCGTATCTCGCGCTCCAGCTCACCCTCCCAGCCGTCGATCTCGTCCTTGGTCAGCTTCACGCCGAAGTAGGCTGCGAGGAGTTTCCACCAGCGATCCATCCCGTGTGCTTCCATCATCGTGGCCTCCTCTCAGCCATGGTAGTCCACCCCCACGGCTATCCATCCCGGGCGGTCGCGGTACGCCTTCAGGCACGTCCCCTTCCACGCATCCCCTTGAGCAGGGTCGTCCGACCTGTCATCCCACCCATCTGGCGTCAGGAGCGAGTACGGCACCTTCTCGCGCTCCAGGAGGGAGTCAGTGGTCGTCATGTTGCGCTCAAGGGTCTCAAACTCGCCCGTGAAGTTGAATCCCCGGCGCTCGTCATCGATGGCCCAGCCGTCCCATCTCCCCCCCGGCCGATACCAATCCCAGTACCCGTCAGGATTCCAGGTAGTCTCCTCGCCGTCCTCGTCGAGGTACGGCTCAACCTCCAGATCCTCGTCAAACGGGGCCATCAGCTCGGAGAGCCTATCCCTGACCCGGTCCTTCTGGTCCGGCTCGATCAACGCAACCAGCAGGTAGTGCATCAGAACCTCCCCCATTCATCCGACGGGTCTTTCGTGGCCTCGGCGTAGTCGTCAGCCCAACGGTTGTACTTCAGCCAGCGCTCGGGGTCGAGGATCTTCCTCTCCTCCCGTTCACACAGCCGTATGTACCCGCCGAGTGCGACAGTTGCAACGTCGGCCGTCATCCCTCGCTTCTTCGCTGCCTTCCACTCGGCGAACGCCCGAACCTTCCCGATCTTCTTCGGGTATCCAGCCCACCAGGAGGTGAACTCCTCGCTGTAGGCGGGGGCCTCTTTTCTCCCCCTCACACTCCCCCTCTTATCTTCTTCTTTTTCTTCTTCTTCTTCCTCTTCTTCTTCTTGCAGGGTAGGTACTACCCTTAAAGTACCCTTAGGGTACCCTTTGAGTGAATGTGCTTTGAGCAATGCAAAAACCCTTCGATGAGGAGCACAAGAGAGCTTCAACTCCCCGTACTGGAACTCGATGAAGGACGGTATTGCCCACAGCTTCCCGTCGTTGAACGGGATCACTCGGCCCTCGCAGGCTTCGAGGAAGTCCGAGACGAACTCACCCATGTCGGGAGAGGCGCAGATGCAGAACTGCGCCATCTCCATGTCCACCTTCCAGACGCCTGCGGCATCGCAGTTGTCCGTGATGTAGACCCACATGAGCTTGTCCACCGGCCGCAGCTTCCGGAACCACGGGTCCGACCACTTCTCCGTGCAGGTGAAGCGTTTTGCCATCTTCACACCTCCGGTGGTCAATCCCATTCCTCGACGTCCTCGCCGGAAATGAGTCGGTGGATTGCCGAGCACAGGTCCACGGTGAGGTCTGACGCTCTGCGGATGCAGTCGCTCGCATCATTCACGTTGGCCTCGCACGGGTCTCGCGTGAGCTTGTCGTGTGCGATCTCCATCTGCCTGCCGATACAATCCACGTTCTCGTAGACGTCATCAGGTGGTGGAGAGACACCTGTTGTGTCTTCGTCCTGAAGTCCATCATGGCAACCTCCTCTACCAGGGACCAAGCTCATCTTCATCGGTCTCGGCAGCGGCGCTAGAAGCGTTGCACCCGAAGCGCGGGTCAGGCTTCTTCTCGGCAGGCGCTCGTGTCCCCTGGCCTTCCTCGCCCTTCTTGGGCCACACCTTCTGGACGCTCCCGCCGTAGCCGACGATGAAGTCGTGGCTAGTGCGCTCACCTCCGTCCTTCGCGTTGTACTTGCGCTGCTTGTACTCGGCGTTGGCGATGATGACGAGGTCACCCTTGGCGAGGTTGTCGCGGGCGAAGTCGGCCTGCTTACCAAAGCAGATGGCTCTCACCCATGAGGTTGTTGCCCGGTCTCCGAACCCGGCGCTGACAGCGACGGACAGCTCGCAGATACTCCCGCCGTCGTCGAAGCTCTTGATCTGCGGGTCGTGCCCGAGCCTCCCTGCAAACGTGCATGAATTGAGTTTCATTGCGCATCTCTCCTTCCTTGTTGTGTTTCCCTACCCTTGCCTTTTCAGAGCAGTGAGCGAGGAGATGTCGTATAGCCTGTCGCACGGGACTCCCCATCTTGGGCCGTTGCCGAAATCCCTCAACTCCTGCTGCACCATTACGTTATGCGTTGTCCACCCCATGATTGTCCAGCCTTCAGTGTCTCCACCGCCGACAACCACGTAAATATCTGCCCATCGCTGCGGTTCTTCCGGGTTCATGATGGCGTTTCCGTTGTACCGCACGCTCCCATCCGGATGCCTTCCGAGCCACAGGATCTCGATCGTGAGCGACAGGACCGCATCCTGCCCGCCGTCTCCACCTCGGTAGATCCCCTCGTCAAAAGGCAGGCCAAGGTGCCTGCACGTGGCGAACTCGGCCAGGGTTGCCTCGATGTCATTATCCTCCCGGCACACCGATCCGTCCTTGCGCGTGGCGCTGAATCCCTGGCTTCGCTTGCTCCAGAAGCGCGCCTTACCTAGCGCCTTGACGTATTCGGCCGTCGCTTCCGGTATCCGGTCACATACCTGCGGCATCGACATCTCTCTGCCCTTTCCCGAAAAGCGCTAGAAGCCCGCCGAGCGCCATCGCAACGAATAGAAATATCATCACAAGCCACATCAATACTGGCCACACAAACATCACAAATAGAAACCTCGCAACGCCTGTCAGTGTGTAGGTCACTGTGCCAGCATCGTCGTCACTCACCGCTTACCTCCAGCAGCCTGCGGGCTGCGGCTTCGTGTTTGTCGGAAACGTACATGTCCATAACCGCCTCCGCCACCAACCGGATATCCTCCGGCGAGGGGGCGAGGGGGAGGTCGGTGAACTGCGGACCTTCGTCTACCGTCGGAACAGGTGCCCTGTTTTGGGCAGCAATGCCTGCTCGCCACCAGAAGTCGGCCACTGCATTCCACTGATCCTCCGTCACGATCCTGCGTTCACTCACCCCGCACCTCCTCCAT
>CAYMLO010000078.1:0-48428 GCA_964390905.1 uncultured Planctomycetales bacterium
CGTCGGCGCTTCATCTGAACATCTTGACGGGGTCAACTGAGGTCAGAACGGGCGAGCTCAGCGAGGCTCGCCCGTTTGCTTTCGGTGTGCCCTGAAACGAGGGGGCTTCCTGTCGCGTAGAAGCCCGAGATCCCACCGCAGGTCTGAGCTGCGTGCTTCGTTCAACAGATGCCGAGAGGAACAACCTGAGTATCGTTGGGCCGCCTTCGGAGGGGGTGTGACATGACGCAGAGACGTCTTGAGCGCGCGATATCCGTCCCGGTGGCCAGCCTCTTCGTGTGCTTCTGCACGGCAGGATGCCTGTCTTACGAATCCGCCCCACAGCCCCAACCTCCCAGACCGGGCCGTCATACGTTTGCGCTTGAGGCGGGCGGCGTGGAGCGGAGCTACGTCGTCCATGTGCCGGCTAGCTACGATCCAGCGACACCGTCTCCAGTGGTGATCATGTTCCATGGGGGAGGGGGCACCGCAAGAGGCGCCATGTGGCAGACGGGGTGGACCGACAAGGCCGAGGAGGAGGGGTTCCTGGCCGTCTTTCCCGAAGGAACGCGTGCAGACCCGACTTGGCCGGCCAGGTTCCTGTACAACCCTCAGACCTGGAACGATGGCTCCGGGCGAATCAACCTCGGGGCGGCCAGGCGGCAGGTGGCAGAGGTCGAGTTCGTCCGTGCGATGATCGAGGATCTGTGCGTTCGGTTCGCCGTGGACAGACGTCGGATCTTCGCCACGGGCTTCTCCAATGGCGCGTCGATGGCATTCCGCGTCGGGCGGGAGCTTCCGAAATGCCTGGCAGCCATCGCGCCCGTCGCCGGGAATGATTGGTCACAGCAGTCGACCATCGAGCGTCCCGTTCCCGTGTTGTACATCACCGGCACTTCGGACCCGCTCAACCCCATCGAGGGCGGCGAGATCTGGGTAGGCTCCCTGAGTTTCGGCGAGAAGCCCCCGCTGCGCGATCTGATCCAGAAATGGGTGCGCCTGCTCGGCTGCCCGCCCGATCCCCGTGTCCTGTACGACAAGGACGGCGTGAAGGGCATCGCGTACGGGCCTGGCAAGGACCGGTCAGAAGTCGTCTTGTACACCATCGAAGGCATGGGCCACACCTGGCCGGGCGGTACCTGCCTCTTGCCAAGGCGCATGGTGGGAGAGACTTCAGACAAGATCGAAGCAACGGATGTAATCTGGGAATTCTTCCAGCGGCACCCCCTAAAGTGACTGCTGTCTTCTCCGGGCGAGACGCTTTCATCCGGAGTCCTGGACCATGCCTTCCCTCTCGCGCTGCGCAGAGAGTTGACGCAGAGGCGAGGACCAAGAATCATGTCTGCAGCAGCGGTCCACAGGACCCATCCTGCGAGATTGCCCCTGCTTGCCTGAAGGAGACAGCAGACATGGCCAAGCCACATCGGGTTTCGCGGCGCGGCTTCCTTGGCCACGCCGCCAGCGTCGGCGCGGCGAGCGTGGCGGCGCCGTACTTCGTTTCTTCCAACGCGCTGGCAGCCGACGCGAAGCCCGGCGCGAACGACAAGATCAACCTCGGGCTGATCGGCGTGGGGCTCAAGGGGACCGATCTGCTGAAGACCTGGCTCAAGCAGCCCGACGTGGTGGTCACGGCCGTCTGCGACGTGAGCCAAAAGGCGCGGGAGGCCGCCCTGGCGCTATGCAAGGGAACCGCGAAGGAGTCCACAGACTACAGGGAGGTCCTCGCGCGGAAGGACGTGGACGCGGTCGTGATCGCCACGCCGCCGCATTGGCACGCGCTGCAGGCCATCGACGCGTGCGAAGCGGGCAAGGATTTCTACCTCGAGAAACCCATGACCATGCACCTGGGCGAGACGATCGCCGTCTACCGTGCGGTGCAACGACACAAGCCCATCACACAGATCGGCACGCAGATCCACGCCACGGACAACTACCGTCGCGTGGTCGAGTACGTGCGATCGGGCAAGCTGGGGCACATCAGCACGGTTCGTGCGTACTTCTTCATGAACCAGGGACCAGGAGGCATCGGCCAAGCACCCGACGGCGATCCGCCCGAGTGGCTGGACTGGAACATGTGGTGCGGCCCGGCGCCGGCGCGGGCGTTTAACCCATTGCTGATCAAGGGGGGACACGAGCACGCGTCGTTCATGGACTACAGTGGTGGCTTCACCCCGGGCCTCGCCCCGCACATCATCGATCTGCCGATCTGGGCGCTCGAGCTCGGCTGTCCCAGCAGTGTCAGCGCCACGGGGGGCAGGTATGTCGTCAAGGATTCCGGGGACGCCTACGACAACCACGAGGTGCTGTGGCAGTATCCCAAGATGACGATGACGTGGATGGGTTCGCTGGTGAACGGCTACGGGTGGGCCGAGCAGACGGACGCCTTCAAACGACGACACGGCAGCTACTTCCACGGGGTCAACGGCACGCTGCACGCGACGTACCGATCGCGGCAAGTGACGCCCGAAGGGGATTTCCTGAAGGACGCCAGCGAACCGCCCCCATCGATCCCCGAATCCAAGGGCCACGAGCGCGAGTGGCTGGACGCCCTTCGCAGCCGAACTCAGCCGCTGTGCCACGTGGGGTATCATTACCGCGTCGACATGGCTTGCACGCTGTCCGTGTTGGCCATGAAGCTCGGTCGGACGCTTCGCTTTGACCCCCGGGCCTTGAAGATCGTCGGCGACGCCGAGGCCGAGCGCCTTGCCATACCGACCTACCGAGATCCGTGGAAGTTCCCGACCAAGTATCTTTGAGCTGCAAGGAAGGAGCGAGACGACGGATTCGGGCCCCAGCCGTCGACCTCGGTTGCAGTCAAGATGCCGGTTTGAATAGAATGGGATTGACGCAGTTGGCGAGCGGGGAATCTCATTTGATGCGGTGGCCGTCGACGCGATCGGCCTGGACATCCTCGGGCAGAAGTGCGAGAGGGTAGGCTATCCCGGTAGCAGAGGGAAGCCACCTTACGCGCGCCTGATGGCAGACGCCCCGGGATCACGGCCTCGGATCTGACGGCGCCGAGCGCCAAGAAGGAGGAACTGCGCACATGACCCAGGGCGATGCGACTGAGCCCGTGTCCATGCGACGCATGACGCGACGCCGCTTCTTGGCTAAATCGGCGCGGGAAGCGGCGGCCGTTGGACTGGCCTCGGCGTCGGCCTCGTCGGCACTTCGCGCCGCCGAAGCGCCTCGCGACAAGAGCCGCGTGATCCTCGTCTCGCACCCGGGTGCGCTGCTCAAGGACTACCGGGTCGACACAGGCGTACTGTCCAAGATGATCGAGGTCGGGATGAAGGCCCTGACGGGCAAGACCTCGAACACCGAGGCGTGGCAGCAGATCGCCCAGCCGGGCCAGCGGATCACGGCCAAGTGGAACGAGATCGGCTCGCGCGCGATCCAGACGCGCAAGGAGCTCCGGGACGCGGTGGCCGCCGGCTTCAGCAGTCACGGCAAGCACGATCCGAGCAAGGTCTTCATGTTCAGCCGGATCGAGTGCAAGGGGGACGCAGCCAGGATCGTCAAGGTGCCCATCCCCCATCGCGGCAAGGACGCCAAGCTCCGCAAGCTCTTGACGGATCACACCGACTGCCTGGTCAACCTGCCCGTGCTCAAGTCTATCAACTTCAAGAGTGTCTCCATCTCGCTGAAGAACCACTTCGGCAGCATCGCCAACCCCTGGGACTTCCACACCTGGGACAACGGCAACGACATGGGCAAGACCATCATAGAACTGAACTGCCACCCGGCAATCAAGGACAAGACGCGGCTGATCATCGTAGACGCGCTGAGGCCCCAGTACGAATTCGGCCCGATCTCTCACCCCAGATTCCGATGGCGTATGAACACGCTGATGTTCGGGGTCGACACGGTGGCCATCGACGCCGTCGGTCTGGACATCATCGAGCAGAAGCGCAAGACCTGCGAGTGGGTCAAGAAGCACGGCCGTAACTGGCAGTTTCCCTGGGCGCGGCGGATGCTGGCCTACGGCGAGCAGCGGGGTTTGGGCATCGCCGACCTGAACCGCATCGAGATCGAACGCATCGAGCTGAAGGCCTGACGCTTCGCAGACTGCACCCGGCCGAAACGCAACCGCGTGGGCGTCAGGGGATCACCATTCGCCCAACCCGGCGTGCGGACAGCCAAGCCGCCAGTGACAGGAGGAGGCATACCCATTGGAAGATAGGCGAGTCACACTTGGCATCGTAGCGCTTCTGTCCTGCGCGGTCCTGTTCTATTGTCCAACGCCGGCATCGGGGGAATCGAAACCGGATCCCCCGCCGAATGCCTACAAGGGACTGATGCCGGGCCGATCGACGCACCAGGAGTCTACGAAGATACTCGGTCCGCCTCAGGAGTCCGCAAAGGTGCTCGGTCCGCTTCCCGACGGGAAGAGACAATGCAACCGCGATTGGTACCCGGTTGCCGCGCAGCCGAGCGTCACAGATCGTCTCGATTTCGAGGGTCCGAAGGGCGAGCTGACACTGGTGTCGGCCGGCACGGTCGACCCCCGGTATCCGACGCGCGAGAAGATCCTGACCAGGCTGGGTCAGCCCGAAGCCCAGGTGCTCTTCCAAACGCAGGAGCTGCTCGACTACTCCGAGAAGGGGCTACGATTCGTCTGCAACCGGACCGGCAACACGATCGGGGTGATCTACTTCCAGGCCGGCGAACGGCGCGTTCCCGCCGGGTACCCGGACACGTGCAATCTACGTCGCAGTCTCCCTGAAGCCAAGCAGGCCTCGCCACCCAAGGACTTCATGGTGGGCACCGCCGAGATCAGCGTCGCCCCACAGCGCTTCGACGACGTCGCCATCGAATCGAAGCAGCAACGCTACTACCTCCACGAAGACGTGTGGGCTCGCGTGGCGATCTTCCAACACGGAGCCAACAAGATCGTCCTCGTCGGAATGGATGTGTTCGGCCTGACGCCCTGGGATCTGGGAGTGCTCCGGCGATCGCTGGCACAGCTCGGGTTTGAGCAGGTGCTCATCGCCATGAGCCACACGCACGCGAACGTCGACACCCTGGGCTATTTCGGATACTACCCCAAGGCCTACGTCCAACACATCCTGGCACAGACGAAGCGTGTGGTCCAAGACGCGGCCAAGAACATGAAGCCCATCCGATCGCTCAAGATGGGTTCGGTGGAAATGCCACTGGCAGGCGGACGTGTGGCCGACGTGATCTACAACGTCCGTCGTCCTGGGCTAATCGACCCGACCGTCTCGCTCATTCAGGCCGTCGGCCAAGACGGAAAGCCCATCGTGAACGTCATTCACCTGGCGTGTCGTCCCGAGGCCATTCGGCTTCGCGACAAGCGGGGGATCTCACCGGACTACGTCGGCACGCTCTGCAACGAGGTCCGCCGTCAGCTCGGCGGCCAGCCCGTGTTCATCAACGGTGCGATGGGCGGCATGTTGATGCCGGACATCAAGGTTCGTGGGTATGAATCCGCCGCGGCGACGGGCAAGGCCATGGCGCGATTCGTCGTCCAGGCGGCGGCGCTTGCAACGCCAACCTCGTCCTATGGTCTTTGGCTGCATCGCAGACCCGTTCAGTATCCGATCACGAACGCAAAGCTCCTGGAGTACCTCTCGAGCGGGCCGAGTCCGGGGTACCTTGTCCATGGACGGATCCGGACCGAAATGAACGCCGTGTGGATCGGGGACGCCCAGCTGATCACCGTGCCGGGGGCGCTGTTGCCCGAACTCGGCTTCGAGATCATGTCACACATGAAGGGCCGGCTCCGCCTCATTGTGGGGTTGGCGAACGATGAGATCGGCTACTTCGTGCCAAGCTACGACTTCCACGCCGGTCAGTACGAAGAACGGACGGGACCTGGAGCCGCGGGCGGAGAGATTACGCAAGCCGTCGGTCTGGAGCTGGCGCCGCTGCGTCCACCCCCCTAACGCACCGGATGCGGCTGAAGCCTCAGAAAGACCTGTCGTACCTTGCCCGCTTCGACGTCGACGGCGGTGGACTTCGAGAAGCCCATCGGTCCGGGGTCGGACGGCGTCGCCAGCACGTGGATCTTCCCGCGAGGCAGGTTGCGAAGCCGGATCGGTTTTCCGGGCTGAATGAAGAAGTACCCCAGCAGGTCGGGTGGGAAGCGAATCGACGTGCGCTTGTACTGTCCGCGAGACAAATCGATCGGCGACAGCGCCACGAACACCAGCCCCCACTCCAGGCGGTACGGCTCGGGCGGCACGAGTGTGACGTCGACACCCTCCTCGCCGAGCGGTGCCAGCCGGATCGACGTGAACCCACCCTTGGTGACCGCGACGCTACGGTGGCAGCCCAGCATGCACGCAGGATCGCCCTTGCTGCCCTTCGTCTCGTGCGACTCGCCCTTGAAGGCGGCCACGTAGTACTTGCCCTGTGCAAGGGGCCCGGACACGAACGCGCCCTTCTCGTCCGTCTTCACCATCCGCGGGGTTTTGGCAGACCGATCGGATCCTTTGATGAAGACCCACGCCTCCCGGACCGTCTCCCCCGACCCATCAAGCACCACGCCCGTGATGCCGTGGACCCCGGGGACGCGGTGACGTCGTTTCGGCGCGGGGGTCGTCGCTGTGGGCGCGGCCGGGACGGCCGCAGCCGGCGCGGACTTCGTCAGCGGAACGACCCGCGCAGTCGGGTCCGGCTCGCCGACGATCCTGATCTCCTCCACAGCGATCGTAGCCTTCAACGCTGCCTGCAGGGATATCGTCCCGCGTAGCGCCGCCTGCGTCTCGTACACCGTCTTCGCGTCAACGGTGACGACAACCTTGCCATGGACCTGCTTCAGCTCGATCTCGTGTGCCTTGCCCGGGGTCAGCGCATGGGGCCGGGATCTTGTCAGACGTCCGTGTGTCCTGAAGTGGTTCTCGTCGGCAAGCTCCCAATTGAAGATCAGGTGCACCGGACCGACCCAGACCCTCAGATTGTGCTTGCCCGGCGGCACGATCCTACCGCGGATGACGACCGACGACATTCGTCTGTAGGAGGTGCGGCAGGTCGCCCAACTCCTGTCACCGGGACAGGTCCCCACCAGCTCGCCGTTCATCACCCGCCATGTTCCCCCGCTCAAGACGAACTGATCCAAATCATCTGGCGCGTCGAACTTCAGGGCCACCGTCTTGATCGACGCCTCGCGTTTCGCTGACTCGCCGGCGCTGGGCTCCTGACTGTTGACCCCGCCTTGTCGCGCGAACGCCCCGACCAGAAGGACCGACGCGACGAGGATCGCCGCCAGCGCCCCGACCAACCTGCGCGAGAGCGTGACGGAGCTGTCGTCCATCTGGAGGATGCGACGGATGCGTCGGATCAGGTTCCCCTCGGCCATGGCCACCGCGGCGCGGCTAACGCCGATCCCCGGAGACGCGATGGCCGCCAGCAGTTCGGCATACACCTTGGGGCGGTGCGTCTGAGCCAACACCACCTCATCGCAGCAACACTCGCGCTCGAGCCGGACCCAGCGCGACACCAGCCAGACCATCGGATGAAAGAACAGCAGGGATTCGACGACGCGCTGAAGCAGGTTCACCAAGTTGTCCCAACGTCGAATGTGGGCCAGCTCGTGGAGCAGCACCATTTCCAGTTGCTCGGGGCTCAGCCCCGTCAAGGCGGCCGGCGGCAGGAGGATCACCGGACGGAGGATGCCCAGAACGATCGGCGAGGTCAGCCGCTCGCCCACCGCCACGCCCACACGTCGGGCGATGCCCAACGACGACGCCAACTGCCTGCACAGCGCGGGCACCTGGCTTTGCCGCTCAAGCGGCCTGCCCTGCCGCCTTAGCCGATCCGCCCCCGCCAACCCCACCAGGAACACCGCGAGCATCACCGACGAACCGGTCACCCACACCCAAGGCAAGTACCCGGCAAGGACGCCCAGCGACAGCGCTGTCCGTCCGTCTCGACCATCAACAGCGTCCGGCGTTACTGTGGACGGCGCTTCTTGAGCGATCGGCGCGTCCGACGTGAAAGAGACGACACCAGGAGATCCCTCGACCGCAGCCGGGAAGACCTCTCCCCCAGGCCCCATCGACACCCACACGGCAACGCCGACCGGCGATGCGGCTAGACAAGCAAGCCCCATCAGCGTAAAGACGTACCGCACGTTGGCCGAAGCGGGGCGCACAATCCACCGGCCCGCCGCCACGAGCACCCCGATCGCGCACCCCACCCACAGGAAGTGCACCATCGTCCAGCCAGCCCCCAACCAGTACGGCGATGACATCAGCGAGGAGAACATGATCGCACTCCTGTCTCACCCTCGGCCGGTCGGTCGGGACGCCTTCAGCATCCGCCGGATCTCGTCGCGGTCCTCGTCACTCAGCGTGGTGTCCTTGAGGAGATGAGCTACCAGGCGATGGGCCGACCCGTCGAACACGCGGTCGACGAACCGCTTCAGCAATCGCTTGTGGGTAGCCTGCTCACTGCGTGCAGCGGACCAACGGTATCCGCGCGGGCCGCCGGTCCGCTTGACCAGACGTTTCTGTAGCATGACCTTCAGCATCGTGGCCACCGTCGTAGTGGCCACCTGTCGGTCTTGCCGGAGTTGATTGCAGATCTGGCCCAAGCCGGCGGGCCCCGATCGCCACAAGGCCTTGAGGATCTCCAGCTCACCGTCCGTTGGCTGATCGCTCGCCGGTCTGGCCACGGCCACACTCCCTGCATCCCCCCGGCGCCTTGCTAATTCTATCGAATTAGAATATACACCAGAAGTCGGCGGCTGTCAAACGACGACGCGCAAGTGAACGCGGAATCAGCACCCGATTCCGATCAACCCCACGAAAACGAGCCCCCGCCGTCTTTGGGTGTTGCTTTTCAAGCGAATTGGTGTAAGCTTATGGGACCTAGCGGGTGCGTCACATTACCTGGGCGTGTGGCGTGTCCGGAAGCGAGAGAACGCCTGGTGTCGGATATCTTGACACGATGGCCAGTAACTCCAGGGCAAGCAAGCCGGCTCCCCTCCTCCCCGCACGCATCAAGAAGCGGAAGTGCCTGGTGTGCGACAGGCTGTTTTTGTCCTGCGGCCCGGGGAATCGGGTCTGCCCGCGTTGCGCCCATGGTGACCGTCGCACGAAGCGGACCTACGTGGTCCGCGGTTGATGGATCTAACTCCTCGCCGGCCATCCTCCTGTCGTTCGAGGATTCGGGCCGGATGAATGCATCCTAGCCGGTGGGGAATCTCGTTCAGCAGAGAGCAGCGGCTCGGAGTTCTCGGTCCGGCCGACAATGCTCTCTGTCTTTCTCTGGGGCCGGCCCGGCACGCCTCCTGGAACCCATCTTGACCTCGAAATGGACGCCGGTTAACCTGATCGTAGGGTGAGTGTGACCGTCCGTCGATGGGCCGATCACGTCGCCTGAGGTCACCGGCGTAGCTCAGTTGGTAGAGCAAGGGATTCATAAGCCCTGGGTCGGAGGTTCGAGTCCTCTCGCCGGTAGTCGCTCCATCCCGCAAGGCCTCGCAGCCAGAGGAACGTAGACCTTCTGGACTGCGAGGCCGTGTCGTTTCCTGCCAAACCTGCTTCGTTGCCTGTGACAGCACAACGTGATTTGCAGCGCCTTCCTGCGTGCTCTCAGCCTTTCGCGATACACGGCCCGGCCACCACAGGCGTCATCAGAGGACAGGTGACCGGCGGGTGCGGCATGTGGTAGCATCAACCCGCCACATCCAGCCGCATCCAACGAAGGAGAGACCCGTGTTCTGGGCCATCGCCTCGATCGTCTCGACGGTGCCGACAGCGTCAGGGGTCCGGTTGGTCAAGCAGGACCAGGCGTTCGTGTTCCGGCATCCGGCCTTTATCGTCCAGGTCGATCCACAGGCAGGCGGATGGATTCGCTCGTGGGTGCTGACGCCCTCGGGGCGCGACCTGGCTGCCCTTTGGCGAGGGGCCAACGAGATCGGCGGCCTACTGGACGATCGCTCCTTCTTTTCCGCACGGTCCCATCAGGCCACGATCATGAATCCCGGCCCGCAAACCGCGTCGCTGCGACTGACGAGCCCCCACCCATCCAGGGCCCAGGTCGCCAGAACCTTGAGCGTCTCGGCTGACAACGCGGCACTACTGGTTCGCTATGAGTTTCGCAACGGCACGCAGGCACCGCCCAGACGCACGGCTGCTCCACGCGGTCCGTCGGCGGCGCGGCCAGGAGGCCTTCAGGCAAGTGATCAGCGAATCCGGTCAAGCGTCCCTAAGAGTTGCTCCGCGCAGCCGCCAGGTCTACCGGTTTCGTACGGTGGACAATGCCGCCTCACCCCTGACCCGTAACGTAGTTCGGGCTCAAGCACTTGGGAAGCTGGCGAGGCGTGCGCAGCGGGAAGAACGAGGCGCCGTCGGTCGGGCCTGTGAGGCCGACGTGTCTGCGTCCCGCGCCACTTGACCCAGGCAAGCGGACGCGAACACTCGTCTTCGGACCCGAGTGTCCCCTGCCGCGATGCCTGGCAGTCCAAGCCTTTGCTGGCAGAGAAGCGTGCTTGAGCTTCTGGCGGTCCGGGAATACCGCACCGGTCCAATCGTGGGATGGGTTTCCATAGAACCAGACCTCAAGTTCGCGAAGAATGCGCTTGCCGTCGCTAGCCAACGGGGGTATAGTCTACAGACACGGGGCTGCCCATCTGAAGATCCAACGCAGCAGCGATCCGAGGTCGCTCATAGAAATGTCTTTGGTGACGAAGCTTGCGTCTCCCGTCAAGCGGAGAAAGGAGTAGGAGTAGTGAAGATTCCACCCACCAAGCCGCATTTTAGTGACGACTCCATTGATTTCATTCTTGACAATTTCAAAGAAATCCTTCAGGGAAAGTCCTTTCTGTCCAGCTTCAAGTACTGCGAGGAGTTCGAAGAGAAGTTCGCCGCGCATCACGGAGCCAAGTACGGCGCGACGTGCAGCAGCGGCACGGTCGCCCTGGAGTTGTGTCTGCGAGGCCTGGAGATCCGGGACAAGGACGTGATCGTCCCGGCGGTCACCTTTTCTGCGACGGCGTTCGCGGTGCTTTCGTCGGGCAACCGTCCGATCTTCGCCGAGTCCGCCGACGACATGACCCTCGACCCGGACGACGTGGAGAAATGCATCACGCCGAACACGGCGGCCGTCATCACGGTCCACAACGGTGGCCTGGTCTCGCCCCGGACGCTTCGGTTGCAGGAGCTCTGCAAGGAGAAAGGCCTATACCTGCTCGAGGATGCCGCCCACGCACACGGCGCGGGCTGCAATGGGCAGAAAGCGGGGACGTTCGGCACGGCGGCGGCGTTCTCCTTCTTCTCCACCAAGGTCATGACCACCGGCGAGGGCGGCATCGTCCTGACCGACAGCGAGAAGGTCCGCGATCGCGCCATGCTCATTCGCAACTACTCCAAGAAGAACAACCAGAACTACCACGAGGAATACGGTTCGAGCTGGCGGATGACCGAGGTCCAGGCCTTGATGGCCCTGACCCAGCTCAACGAGCTGGACGCCTTCATCAAACGGCGCAACGAGGTGGCTGAGATCTTCGACGCGGGATTCGCGGACGCACCCGCCCTGGCACCGATTCCCCGGCCCAAGGAATGCCTGCACAACTTCTACAAGTACATCCGCCTGCTGCCGCCGGGGGTCGACCGGGATGAGTTCACCAAGCGCCTGAAGGAGGAACACACGGTATCGCTCGGAGGACCGGTCTACGAAACGCCGCTGCACTACCAGCCCGTTTTCAAGGACTACGTGACCCGGCCTTTGCCCAAGGCGGAGGATCTGTGCGCGCGTCACATCTGCCCGCCGATGTATTACACGATGACGGACGAGGAGGCGAAGTACGTCGTTGATTCGGTCAAAGCGAACCTGAAGCACTTCTGCAGCTAGCCAGCAGCAGGGGTAGGAGCGGTTGAGTCAGACTAGCAAGGGGAAACACCGATGTCGGATGATGGTCGTGTCTTTGTGACAGGTGGGTCCGGCTTCATTGGCAGCGTCGTGGTTCGGCGCTTCGAGTCGGCCGGACAGAAGTGTATGGTGTTGGACCAGGTCCCGCCGAAGGACGGCAGCGCGGAGTTCCGCAAGATCGACATCTGCGACCTCGACCAGTGTGTCGAGGCCTTGCAGGGCGCCAAGCGCGTCGTGCATCTCGCCGGGCTGGTCGCGGACGGGGCGAACAAGAATCCGTACCTGGCCGTGACGGTCAACATCGGCGGGACCGCCAACGTTCTGGAGGCCTGCGCGCGCGTCGGCGCAGAGTCTCTGGTCTACGCCAGCACCTTCTTCGTATTCGAGAACTGCGGGCTGGACCGCGTGGACGAGGAGACCACGCTGGACCTCACGACGATGGGCCCGTTTGCCCGAAGCAAGTTTTTCTGCGAGCAGCTCGCGCAGGATTACGCAAAGAAACACGAACTGGGTTCCGTAGGGCTACGATTCGGTTCCGTCTACGGACCAGGCGAGGGGAGCAACGTTATCCGGACCTTCGTGGAGCAGGCTGTGGCAGGTGAGGAGATCTCGGTATGGGGCGAGGGAAAGCGCCACCGCCAGTTCATCCACCTCGACGACGTCGCGGACTCGGTGGTGAAGGCCTCCGGATCCAAGGCGACCGGCGTGCTCAATATCGCCGGTGAGGCGCAGACCACGACGCGTGAGGTCCTGGAGATCGTTCAGGAGAGCATCCCCTCGGTCAACGTGTCCTTCGATCCCACCAAGCCGGAGAAGGTTCAGCCCTATCGCATGAGCCTGGAGCGGGCGAAGCGCGAGATCGGCTGGACGCCGCAGGTAGGCATCAAGGAGGGAATCGAAAACACGATTGATTGGTTCAAGCAGCAGTCCGCCTAGCTGCGGGCTGCGGCGCACGACGGTCCGGGGGGATGGGCGCAGAGGGGCGGGGATACCCCACCGAATCGGCCCGGAGGGAGGAAATAACCGTGGACAGGAATGTTTCTGCGGCCGTGATGGCTCAGCGCAAGCCCGGCCGCGCCCCAGACGTCGGGGCGACAATCGGTGACGACGGCGCCGATCTGGCCAGGCGTTCAGGCCCTATCGCGGTGATCGCGCCATGCCCGTTTCCGGCCAACCACGGGACGCCCGGCAGCGTTCGGGAGATCGTTCAGACGCAGGTCGAGAAGGGCTACGACGTTCACGTCTTCACCTACCCGCTTCGGGAGGAGAACCTGAGCCTGCAGGCCGGTCCGAACGTGCACCGAATGCCCATGTTGGGCTTCTCGCGACGCATCAAGGTCGGCCCGATGTGGCGCAAACCGCTCTGGAACGCGCTGATCGTCCTGAAGATCGCCCTGATGGCGTCGAAGCACAAGTTCAAGGTCATCCACGCCTACAACTACGAGGGCGCGTTGTTCGGATGGATCGCGAGTCTGATCACCCGTCGGCCTCTGGTGTTCCATCACTTCAACACGATGATCGACGAGCTGCCCACGTACAAGACCGTCATGCCCAAGTGGTTCGCGTCGTGGCTGGCCAAGGCGCTGGACTACTGGGTCCCGAGAATGGCGACGAAGATCGTTGCCATCTCCGATCCGATCGAGGAATTCGTGCTGGCCAAGGGGATCCGCGAGGAACGCATCACAAAGATCCCGATGGGCGTCGATCCGTCGATCTTCAAGAACCGCGAAGGTGGCAAGATTCGCGCAGAATACGGGCTGGGCGACCGTCCGCTCGTGATGTACGCCGGCCTGATGAATCGCTTCCAGCGGATCGACTATCTACTCGAGGGAATGGCGGAGGTCCGCAAGACCAGACCCGATGCACGCTTGATGTTGGTGACCAACTACATCGAGCCGGAGGACCAGGAGGACTGCGACCGCCTGCTCGACAAGTACGACCTGCGATCATCCGTCGTAATCACGGAACCGCAACCGTTTGAGCGGGTCCCGGACTTCCTGGCCGCAGCGGACGTGTGCGTCGTGTCCCGCCCGGACTGCCCCGGCGTGCCGATTAAGCTGCTGAACTACATGGCCGCTGGAAGGCCCGTCGTCGTGCCAAGCGGCTCGTCGATGAACTTGACCCACAGGCATGACGCTTACGTCGTTCCCGACAACGATGGCCGTGCGATCGGGCGGGGTGTCCTCGAGCTGCTGGAAGACGAAGACCTGCGCGAGGGAATGGGCCGCAACGCCTCGGCGACGCTCGACGTGACGTTCGGCCTGGGAGCGATCTGCGACCGGATCGGCGAGTTGTACGCGGATCTGGGGAACGGGGCCGTGGGGTCGAACGGACGCGGCGCCTGAGCTCCCCACACATGCCCGCCAGCGTTCCTGGGGCACTGTCGCGGGCGAGGGAAGCTGGAGGAATCCCGCCAAGAGCGATCCGCCCGCAGGATATTCGAGATCCCCTCGCTGTTCCCAGGCGACTTCCACTGGCAGATATGCATAGGACGCATTTGACTTCCGTCAAATGCGGGCCTACGAACCAATAGAGGAAGCGGGTCCGCAGCCGATCGGGAAGCACGCATCGGCCTGTGACGTATCAAGCCAGGCGGCCCGCGGGGGAGTTGTCGCCGAACTCTCGCCGAATTCACATCCCGCGTGAAGGGGGAGTACGGTATGTATGCGCGCCACATTCTGCCGCTTGGAGTATGTCTGCTGAGCGTCGTGGGTTCGCCGGCGCTGGGGGGATCGCCCAGTTTTCAGGGCTTGGGTGACCTTCCCGGCGGAGGCCACAAGAGCAAGGCCTGGGGGCTCTCTGCCGACGGGTCCGTGGTCGTGGGACGAGGTTGGTCCGATAACGGGATCGAGGCGTTCCGCTGGCAAAGCGGCACGATGAGCCCCCTCGGCGATCTGCCCGGCGGCGACACCCTCAGCTGGGCGAGAGACGTCTCCGCGGATGGGTCAGTTGTCGTTGGATTTAGCGGCTCTGGCAACGGCGTTGAGGCCTTCCTCTGGACGGAGCCCAATGGAATGATCGGGCTGGGGGACCTGGACGACGGGGACTTCGAAAGTGCCGCCTTCGGCATCTCCGATGATGGGTCAACGGTCGTGGGATCGGGCACATCGGCGGCCGGCATGGAGGCCTATGTTTGGACGGAGCCCAACGGCATGTCCGGCCTGGGCGATCTGGACGGCGGGGGCTTCAAGAGCACGGCGCTGGACATCTCGGCAAACGGGTCCGCCGTTGTCGGCTGGGGCACCTCAGCACAAGGCCAGGAGGCCTTCCTCTGGACCGAGCCCAACGGGATGGTCGGGTTGGGCGACTTGGACGGCGGAGGGTTCCTCAGCCAGGCCACCGCGACCTCAGCGGACGGTTCGGTGATCGTAGGAGCCGGGCGGTCGAGCTTTGGGACTGAAGCGTTCGTGTGGGAGAACGGCGTGATGTCGGGCCTGGGAGACTTCCCCGGCGGCGAGTTCCTCAGTGTCGCCACTGCGGTCTCGGCGGACGGATCGATCGTCGTGGGCTACGGCTCCACAAACAGTGGCAAGGAGGCCTTCATCTGGACCGAGGAGGACGGCATGCTCTCGGTCTGGGACGTCCTGACGGACCTCGGCGTGGATATGACCGAATGGGGTGGATCGAGAGCTCGAGGCGTCACCGTCAACGGAAACACCATCACGATCATCGGCACCGCAGAGAACGGGGATCTCGACTGTGAAGCCTGGATCGCAGAGCTGCCCGAACCCGCCAGCGCGGCCATCCTGGGGCTCGCGGGTCTCGTGTTGCTTCGCAGACGCCCCGCCCCTGGACGCCGGCGTCACGGCATCTAAGACGTGTCCTCAAAGCGCACCGTCGGCGGGCGCGGCATCGGGCTTGGTCTGCTTCGGCATGTGCCGCCGCACGTTCCGCAAGAGGCGGTTGATCACGTATGCAGCCACGACGAGGTAGACCGCCGCAAGGGCAAAGACCAGCCGCCGCTCATCCCCAAGCTGCCACAGAACCGTCATCCATGCCGCAGTGGCGATCATGGGCGCGACACAACGCCAGCCGAGCTTGACCGAGACCCCCATGGAGGTCGCGCCGATCCGCACGATCACCGCAAGCATCAGCTCGGTCAGGACCGCGCCGTAGCACGCCCCCCAGATGCCATACCGCCAGGTCAGGACGACGAGCACGGTGGATTTAAGGGCCAAGTAGAGGACGTTCAGCTTCAGGAACCACACCTGCTGGGACAGGGCGATGTAGACGTATCGCAGTTGGTTTGCCAACAGTGCCGGCGCGAGGCACCAGACCGTGATCTGGACCACCTCGATCGTGCGGTTGTACTCCGGCTCGAGCAGCAACGGAATCACGAGCGGGGCAGCGATGTAGGCGGCCACACCCGCCGTCAGACCGCACGTCCACTGTATCACGCTGAGCTGCGTCGCCCATCGGCTGAACTCGCGGCGGTTCTCGCTCGCCAATCGGCACAGTCCGGGGAACGCGGGAACGCTCACCGCACCGTCGAAGATCTGGCCGGCCGGATTGACGGCCCGTTTGCCCGCCGCGAAGAGCCCGACGTCTGGACCCGCGACCAGAATGGCCAAGACGAAGTTCTCGAGTTCCATGGCCAGCCGACTCGTCGCCGCCGTCAACGCCACCGTCACGGTCTCGCCGATGATCGAGCGGACTTCCCTCAAACTCCATCGGAGCTGACCCCGCCAGGCATCGCCCCATAGAGCGACCGCCGCATAGAGCAAGGACACGAGATTGCCCACCGTCCACGCGGCGAGGGCCGTGGCCAATCCACCCTCGTACGGACGAAGCACGGCAATCACGACGACCAGGGCAATGGCCTTCTGAACGAAGAACCAGACCAGCCACTTCTCGATCTGCTGCAGACCGCGCAGGGCCGACGCGAAGACCACCGAGGCGCTGAACAGCATGATGTTGCCGACGGCCGCCAGCGCCGCCCAGCTGGCCGTGTCAACCGAATAGGCTGCACAGACAATGACCGTCAGAATCACCCCGCACGCCACGCCGAACGAACAGGCAATCGGCAAGGACAGCGCAACGTAGTAGCTGACAGACTGCTTGGCCTCCGCAACGAACTTCGTCAGCAAGGTGCCCAGTCCCATCGCCGCGACGAAGTTGGCGATGTTCACGAGGCCCATGATGACGGCGTAGACGCCAAACGAACTCGGCCCCAGGTGCGAAGCGATCAGGAGCATCGTCAGCAACTGCAGCGCCAGCCCCGTGGGCATCACGACGAAGCCAAGCTGCATCTGACGGTGAACGTTGCCCATTGGCGAGCTTGCCACGATGAGATTCAGGAAGCACGGGGATGCTACCAACCCCGTGCGTGAGAATCAAGCAGTCCTACAGGCCGCGTGAGAGCCGAGGACCGATCCCAGGCGTCGGTCTCGCCCAAAGCGTCCCTCAAGCCGATGCGACAGTCCCGGCGCCACCTGATGCCGAGACGGTGGATTCCCCAAGACCAAGCGAAACAAAAGCTTACAACCGTGGGTTGCCTTCACGCGATGGCTTGCCCTGTTGCATGACGCCCGATAGTGCCGCCCCCAGATCTTCCTGACCATCCCAATTTGCCCAGACTAACATCGTATCGTATGTTTCGTTGCTGGAAGATTCGACGGCCCCCTTCCCCGACCGCGGGGCAAGGGACCAATGGGGGGAAAGTGGCATGCGAAGCGGTATCCGACTCGCTGATGGGCTCGCCTTCGTCGCAGCGTGCGGACTTCTTGCACTCTCATCCAGTGGATGCGGGACGGTTCCCATTGACCCAGCCGATGGGCTAGACCCCGTTGTGCTCGGGGAAACCGTATACAACAATGGAGAGTTGGATACACTCGTAGGCGGAGAAGTCGCCAGTGGCACTGGCCGGGTCCTTCTGTACTGGGACCGCCACGGCGAGTTCACGCCCGGGCAACCCCTGGCGTTGCTGTCTGACAACCCGTACCTGGACGGAGCGGTGGTGGCCGCCGTCTGGGGCGAGATCGAGCCAGAGAGAGGCGTCTTCGACTTTGGCATCCTGGAGGCGGAGATCGCGTGGTGGGCGGAGCGCGGCAAACGGGTCCTGCTGCACACGGGGCCCTATGCGCTGGCAACTGCCAGGCCGCCGACCCCGGATTGGATCTACGACGAAGGCGTCGAGGCCATCGAGTTCCAGCCAGACCCCCGCAAGGCGTATGTCGCCACGCTGCCGAAGGTGTGGGAATCCCCCGCGTTCCTGACGCTGTACGGTGAGTTCGTCGCTGCGCTGGCTGAGCGCTACGACGACGACCCTCGGGTCGACCACGTCTGGATCGGCGTGGGCCATCTCGGGTACACGACGGCTTGCGCAGCCCGAGGCGGGGCAACTGCGTTGCCGGCGGCGGGATGGACGCCCCAGAAATGGGAGGACTATATCGACGATATGGTCGACTTGTTTGCGAGCCACTTCACCCAGACGCCGACGGTCCTGGCGGCCTCTCCGGGGTGGCTGGTGAACTACAAGGAAAGCACCACGGTACCAGCGATGGAGCGGATCGCGCAATACGCGGTCGAACAGGGCGCTTCGCTGATGATGAACGGACTGGATACCGATCCGGACGTCTACGCCAGACGCCCCTTCTCCGAGATGCTCGACAGCATCGCCGACGCAACGTTGCCCCCGGACTTCACGCTGTTCATGCGCGACGACTGGCCGTTGTGGGTAGACGAGGAACGGCGGGAGAGCAACTCCTGGGAGGCCGACCGGGACGAGCAAGGGTTTGTCAGGGCGCTGTTGATCGCCCGGGATGAATGGGACCGATTGGGCAGGCAGTGTGACTTCGTGCTCGTGCTCCTCACGCCCGAAGTGCAGGCGTCCACGCCAGAGCACCCGGACTACGAGCCCGCGGTGGCGGCGATTCTGGAGGCCTGTAAGGCAACAGGATCATGAGAGCGCGGCCGGCTGCGGCTCGAGAGCGCTCGATTAGGGCAAGTACTTCGCGCGGGCCTTCTTGAGTGACTCTTCGCTCTGGCTTCGCAGATCTGCGGGCAGGTGGTTCTCCCCTCGGAAGAGGACGGCGGTCTCGAGATCTTCGTACACCATGTCCATGTTCTGACGGACAAACTCAGACGTCTGTCGGGCGTTCAGCTTCGCGTTGAAGCTGGGAAGCGCAATAAACCAGACCCTTCTGTGGCGACTCCAGATCTCCTGAACCTGCTCGAGATTGGGCACCATGACCGTTCCGACGAGGCGATGGATGGGCATCGTCCGGCGGTCGTCGAGCGTGGCCTGCAGCTGCATTTGGGTCTGCATCCAGAAATCGCTGGGGGCCCCGAGGTAGTGATCAATGAGATGCGGGGTATTGACGATCACGACGTCGCCAGGCCGCATGTGATCCCGTACGAAGCGGGCGCCCGTATCCTGGCAGGCGGCCCGCAAGACGTTCAGTCCGCCCCCACCGGGCCGACGCCAGGAATCCATCTCGGTCAGCTGCAGGGCCAAGCCGTTGCTGACCGTCAGGACCCCGATGACGAAGGTGGCCGAGACGAGTCTGGCGTAGGCCCCCAGCAGTGGGCGTCGGGGCATATGAGCCACTCGCGTGAGCTGTTCGGCCGCCGCGACGATGGCCGCCGCCGCCAGGATGACGAGCATCGGCAGCAAGTGATAGGCGTAGCGTCCGGCGGTCACCGGCAGGACGGCAGCCTGGAAGAACGCTGCACCGAGGAACACGATGAACAACGCCCGGGCTGGCTTGCGGAAGCGATGCCGGACCATCAGCAGGCCCGCGGCCAGAAGCGCGACCGTCGGGATCAGCGTGTCTACGGTCCAACTGGACGTGCGAACGTAGTACCACAGGTCGAACTGCGGATAGGTCCACATCGGCGTCAAGGTCACGCCGGTCGACCCGCTCCCGAACAAGGGGCGCAGCGTCTGCTGCAACATCCTGTGGCCCTGCTGAACTGCGACCACTGCGGCGACCCCCGCTCCCGCGATCCACACTGATGGATCGCAGAGGACGGTCCGGATACGATCGCGTCGAGACACCAGGGCCGCCGCCACCAGCGCAGGCCCGAGCAGCGCTGATCCCTCCCAACTCAGATACATGCAGGTGAATGAGGCCGCCGTCAGGTAGACCCTGCGCCGGATCAGCGGGCCTGCGGGCTCGATGAGGCGATAGAAGAGGTAGACGGTCAGCAGCGCGAAGCCCTGGAGCTGGGAGTAGTACCGTCCGACGTTGCTCATGTAGACGCAGTAGGGCGCGAACGCATAGATCGCCGCGGCCGTCGCCCCGACCCACGGATCGAACATCCGTCTGCCCGCCAGGAACAGCAGGAAGATGGTGAGGGTCCCCCAGAAGACGGGGGGCGAACGGACGATCAATCGCTCGTCCTCGAACACGAGCGCCGCCAGGCCGGTGCCGAGATAGATAAGCTCGCTCGTGGCCACATCGAGCGCCGGCATGTCCTCGCTGACGACCCCGCCAGGGAAACCTCGCTCCAAGAAGCCCTGTGTGGCGTGGTACACGGTGGACTCATCTGGCGAGAGCGGCTGCGTGGTGATGTTCGTGATCCGCAGGTAGCCGCCGCCGATCACGCAGACGAGCATCGCCAGCCAAGCGACGCTGAAGCGGGAGGTCCGTGGACGCGTCGGCCCGACGACCCGATTGCCACCGGCCCGCTCGCGACCTCGGAGCGCCACCACAAGCCACTGCCCCGCCAACAACAGGACCCACTGAACCACCACCAACGCGATGGCGGGTTTCAACCAGACGGGCTGGTAGACCCACTCGTCGGGGATCCTCGGGTCATGGACGGCCATCATCCCGGCGGCCAGGAGTACCGCCGAAGGCACCAACGCGATCACGGCGGGTGAGGCCCGTCGCCGTCGCGGGCTTGCGCCGCGACGAGGAAGACAAAGACCAGCCAGCCAGGTCACCCCCCACGTCGCCAGCGCAATCAGGACGATCAGGCCGCCCTCTGCGGCGGCCATGCGAGCGCGATACGCCAGCGGAAGCGTCACGCTGGCGGGCCGACGGGGCGCCTCGCCCGGCAAGCCGCCAAGATTGGCCTCCTCGACGTGGCAGGCGTGCCACTGCGTCGGGTCCTCCACAGCCGCAGTCAGCCACGCAGCCCCCGCGGCGGGTCGCCACAACCACTTCGCATCGGTTCCGACGTGGTACACCTTCCCGGATGCCCCTTCGACCTCCATGTCCACCAGCGCGCGGGGGGCAGGCCTCTCCGTGGCTGTGGCAAGGCACAGGGCGTTCGTTCCCTTTCTGACCAGCGGCGAGACGTCGTAGATCCATTGGGCGGGCACCGGCGGACGCGTCGCCGCCAGCTGTTCCTCTCTGGCGTCGACGACCGTACCGTTCACGGCAAGCCGAAACGAGGCGGTGCACCAGACCCGCAGCCAAGCACGGCGAGGACGCTCCGGCAGCTCGAAATCTCGCCGCACGCCGACGTTCCTCGCCGTCGACACGTCCGGGCCGATCCACTTGCCGCGGTTGGGCGAGGTGATGGCCCACGGAGGCACCGCGAGCGTCACCGCAAGGGTGCGCCTCCCCCTGTCGGCCGGAAGCCACTGCCCATCGTCGAAGTCAACAGTGAACCAGTAGTCAGCCCGGCGATCGAATACGGTCTGGAACTTCCAGAGGCCGTCGGTGCCGAATCGATGCTCGACGTCGTCAAGCCAGTAGGCGCCCGACACGGCCACCTCGGGAAGATGGTCGGTCGTGATCTGCCGGACCGCGATGGCGAGCACGTTCTTGCCGGATTGCATGTGGGCAGTGAGGTCGGCGAAGAGGGCAACGGGGTGGCCCTCGTTGACCTGCATGCCCACGTTCGCCCCGTTCACGTACAGCTCGATCCGATCTTGGCCCAGAACCCGGATCCAGGCCGTCTTGGGACGCCGCGGGAGGTAAAGGCTTCTACGCAGATACAGGTTCTTGCCGCGGGGCTCTGGTGCCTTGAGCGTGGTGACGTCGCCCCCGACGACGTACTCGGCGGGACGGGGCGGACCGACGACGAACCAGGCAAGATGCCCGGCGCCGGCGCTGAACGCCGCAATGATCACCAGGTGGGTCAAGCGCGTCCGCATCTACATCCCCAACTGCCCGCGCTGTGTGCGGAAGTTGATCTGCTTGGGCAGCGAATAGGCCGCCATTGACTTCTCGTATCGATCCCGAGCTTGTGCGAACTGCCCTGCCTCGAAGTAGCTGTCCCCGAGCATTCCCTGCAGCGTCTTTCGCAATGACCGGTCGTCGGCGAGTCGCGCGATCAGCGGATCGACCACGCCGGCGATCCGTTCGGGATCGTACCGGTCCGGTCGGGCCCGGATCGCCGCGAGAAACAGCCGGTTGTAGATCTGGGTGCCGTCGACGTCGATCGCCCGCCGCCAGGCGCTTTCGGCCGCCTGATGCCGCCCCTTCTGGAAGAGAACCGACCCCCTCGTGGCGAGGAGGCTCGCCAGCCACCGGTGGACGACCGGGCTCGGCTGATCGCGGCGGGCCAGATCCTCGATCAAGCTGACGGCCAGAGCCAGTTCCCCGTTCCGGGCCCGCTGAGATGCGCGGAAGTACTGGGCCGCCGTCGAATCGCGCCCCCGACAGTAGTCCGATTTGCCCAGAAGCATCCAGGTGCGCTCCAGCCTCGCAAGCTCCGGGAACACTCGTACCGCCGCCAGCGCGTGCCTCTCAGCCGCCTCCCACGCTCCCTCTCGTTGGGCTTGGAGAGCCTTCTCCCATCGCCATTCGGCCAACAAGCGAGGGAAGCAGATCCACCCGGTGAATAGCAGCCCGGCCAGACACCACAGCCCCAGATGGCCTAACCGGCGGCCCAGCGACCCCCTGGCCGACAGCAGGAAGGCTGCGATCGGCAGCAACAGCAGCGCATGATCCCTTCGCAGGTACACCAGACTGCGCAGCAGCGTGCCTCGCAGTCGCGCGGTGCTGGGAGAGTCCCAAACGCGAGGCACGTCGTTCAACCTGATGGGCGGGCGGACCGTCCCCCTCAACAGCGAAACGATCTGCCGGCGCTGGTTCTGCTGGCGGTCGAAGGATTCGATGAGTTCAGGATGGTTGAACGCGACGGACGCCACACACCCCAGCGCCCCGCAGACGATGAATCCGGCCGCCAACCAGAAGCGACGCGGCGCCAACAACGCCACGCCCCCCCCCACCGCCACCAAGACCAGCATGATCACGCCGGGGCTGGACCAGACAAAGGCACGCGATCCGTAGAGCAACTCATCGGGGGTCGGACCTTGTGCGGGGGTGCCCCTCAGGGGGATGTGAATGCCGCGAATGTCACTGCTGAGGGGGGGGCGAAGCCACCCGGCGCACGCCAGCCCGGCCATGACCCCCAAGAAGCAGAGGCACAACCCGCGCCGCGACAGAATCCGTGTCAACACCCAGGAGATGATCTCGAGGGGCACCAGCAGGAGCCGAACCGGAAGGCGAGACCGGGCCATGGGACGTCGGCCGGCGAAGCCCTCACTCCCGGCGCGACCACTCCCGCCAGTTGCTGTTGACCCGGTCGTTTTCTCGGAGGTGCTGTTGGCCATAGATGACGACTTCATCTCCTTCCTTCAGCCCTTCCGCCACTTCCACGACGCCCGTCTCCACGACGGGACCGGTCCTGACCTTTCGGATGCGGGCCCGTCCCTCCTGAACCACGAACGCCATGGCGTTGGCGTCCAGACGGATCACCGAAACCGCCGGTGCCGTGGTCGCGCGGCGCGACACCTGCACGCGTGCATAGGCGCTCACGCCGGGCCTGATTCGATGATCCGGGTTGGCCAGTTCCACGATCGCCGCGATGGCACGGTTCTGGGTATCCACCTGAACCGGGATCCGCACGACCTTGGCCTGGAAGGTCTCCTGGGGAAACGTATCGAAGACCACTTCGGCGGACTGCCCGATGGCCAGCGCGTCGATCCGCTCCTGGGGGAAGTCGAGCTTGACGTGGATGGGATCGACCTTCAGGACCAGCGCCAAGGAGGTCAGCATGTCGATCTTCTGCCCCTTGGCCACCCGGACCTTGTCGACGTAGCCATCGATCGGACTTCGGATCATGCAGCCCTCCAGGTCGTTCTCGGCCAGGGCGAGGCGGAGCTTGGCGAGCTGCACGGCGTTTTCGGCCGACTCGACGGACTGCCGATCCTTCAACGGACCGAGGACCATCTCGGCCTTGGCGCGATCCTCGCGGACGCGTGCCTCGGTCAGGTCGGCCAGGGCCTCAACGTAGGCCGACGCGGTCTCCAACCGTTCGTGGAGACTCGCGTTCTGACGCTGGTACAAGCGTTCGTTCCGATCGGCGTCTTCCTTGCGGTAGGCAACGTCGGCCGTACGGGCCCGGACCTCTTCCGCTGCGTTCTCCAACTCGGACTCCCGGACCCTGCCGTTTTGCGTGACGCCGGCGTTGGCCCGCGCCAACTGGGCGAGGGCGGCCGCCAGCGCTTCCTGCTTCTGCGTCACCGCCAGCTCGAACTCCGCCGGGTCTATCTCGAACAGCACGTCTCCGACCTTCACGGGGCTGCCATCGTGCACGCGGACCGCCTTGAGGACCGGGTTGTACTCCGCGACCCGTCGGCTTGGTCCGATCCGGATCATGACCTTCTCCGACGCGACCGCCACCGCCGTCGCGCCGACCACCGTGGTGACGGGGCCGGTCGTGACGCGCGCCGTTCGCACGGGAACGGGCAACTGCTTCTTGCGCGCCCGAGTCGGGTCGCTCTGATCCATCGCGCGACTCGCCATCGCGTAGTAGCGCCCCGCTCCAAGCAGGGCCACCACAAGTACAGGGATCGCCAACCACCAGATATGACGAGAACGTAAGTGAGCCATCACACGCTCCTGTGGATACGCGTTGTATGTTGGCGTGCTGCCATCGCTACTCGAGGTAGCCCAAGTCCTTCAACCGTTCGCTGATCACGGCTTCATCTTCGGGCGCATAGGTCGGTTCATCGGAGGCGCCCGCCTGCGTACCCACCTTGGTGAACACGCGCGGACGCGATGCCACGAACTCCGGTTCGAGAGCATCGGTGAGGACAATGCCATCCATGTCTTCCGGGATCGGTTCGCCGAGCAGATAGAGAACAGTCGGCGTCACGTCCATGAGCCGCGCGCCTCTGATCTCACTGCCCCCGGCAATCATCGGACCCCGGATCGCGAAGATGCCGTACTCGCGATGACTGCCGCTTCTGCCGGCATAGTACTCCATCGCTCCCGGTGCGTCGATAGGGAGTCGCTCGATCGAGGCTGAACCAGTCGCCTGACGTGAGGACCGCCCTTGATAGGCGTAGCCGCCCGGCGTCCGCGTCACGACCAGGAGATCGGGGCTCCGGTCCACGTACGGTCCCTCGTAAATGTCGTCGCGATGCAGGACGTTCTCGACGACCTTCTGGCCCGTATCCGGATCGGTCCAGGCGAGCAGACGCTCGCGCAGCTGGCTGACGACCTCGTCGTATTCCGAGCCCGGCGCGACGATTCCGTCGGGCTCCCGTCCCTTCACGTTGATCCAGATGTTCTGGAGATAGGGCACTTCCTCGCTGAAGGCCCGGGTCCTGGACCAGTCGATCCCCGCGAAGCGAAGGTACGACTCCATCCGATTCGCGATCCACGGACGTCGTCGGAAGATGTGGGTCCTGACCGCCTGGGGAAGGAACTGCAGCCCCCAGCTCTTGGCCCGATTGACGAGGCGGTAGCCCATCCGCGGCGTCGCGTCCCGGCCCCCTTTGAACGCCAGGAACCCCTCCTCGGCCAGCCAGTTGTTCATGTAGATGATCCGGTCGCCCGATCCGCCGAATCCATGATCCGACACGAGCATCCGAACGCTGTCGTCCGGGCAGGCCTCCAGAAGCATCGGCAACATCTCGTCCAGCTTGGCGTAGACGTGGTACATCGCGTCGGCCACGCGATCCTCCGCGGACGGCGTGTACAGGGGGCTGTCCGGGTCCGTGAACCGCCAGAAGTTGTGCCCCACCCGGTCGGACTCCCCGAACAACACCATGAACAGATCCCAGGGCTCGCGCTCGAGGAGATACCTGGCCGTCTTCCCCTTTCGATCCAACGTGTCCAGCAGCAGATCGAGGGCGTCTTCGTACCGGCTGGCCTCGATCGACGGCATGATGTTGGCCGACGTGATGTACGGGCCCACGTTCTTCTGGACCTCTTCGAGCAACTCAGGCGGGTACACCGTGCTGACGTCCGGGCGACTGCCCGGCTGAGGCGCGTCGAACCCGCAGATCAACACGCCGTTGATCGGCTCGGGTGGGTAGGACACCGGCACGCCCTGGTAAGCGACACGGCGGCCCGCATCGCTCAGCAGGCGCCAGATCGTCTTGGACCGAACGCTCCGCGCGTTGGTGAACTGGATCCGGTGGGTGCCGGGAATCCGTTCGGTGAAGTCGAACACCCCATGCCGGCCGGGGGCCTTGCCCGTCACGAACGTCGTCCAGGCAGGATACGTGAACGACGGCGTCGTGGACTGCATCGGGCCCTGGGCGCTGTCCTCCAGGAACGCAGCCAGGTTCGGAAGCCTGCCCTGGCTGACCCATGGGCGGATCAGGTCGAAGGTGGCCCCGTCCCAGCCGATGACAACGACGCGATGCCCGTGTGGGCGGCTCTTCATGGTTATCCTCTTGCGTCTCCGGACGTCACGGCGCCGGAGACCGATCATCTGACAGTGGCATGCCTACTCGATGTACCCCAGATCCGACAGGCGCTGCTCAATGATCTTCGCGTCGCGCTCGCCGTATCCTTCTATCTCGGTGTCCTGACCCTCGTCATCCGCCGAGGGGGGGGGCTCAACCGCACGGTCGATGGGAATCACGCCGGCGACGATCTCCTCGAGCGTCTGCCCGTCCATGTCGTCGGGCACGGGCAACCCGAGAAGCGCCAGCGTCGTCGGGGCGACGTCGATCAGGTCGGCCGGGGGGCGCTCTGCGCTGTCGAGCGAAGCGAGCTGCGGACCGGAGGCCACCAAGACACCGTCCCGGCGATGGACGCCGGTGATGTCCCGGCCTGGAACCACCGGTCCGGTGCTGTAGAACACCGACGGCTCTGATCCATACTTGGGGTGGGACTTGGTCATCATGAAGAGCGGGTCCTCCCACCAGTTCAGGATCAGATCCGGTGCCATGGCCATGTGTTCGCCGTGGTACACCTCGTCGCCCCGGTACACCCACGGGATGACCTGTTCCCCCGTCTTGGGATCTCTCAAGGCCGTCAGGATCTCGGTCACCTGCGCGCAGGCCCGGTCGTATTGCTCCCCCGGCGACACGGTTCCGTTCGGGAAGCGATCACGGCGGTTGATCCAGACGCACGGCGACAACGTGTAGCCTTCGTAGGCGAAGGCGGTCGTCTGCGCCCAATCGACCGGGGGCAGGCCCAGCGATTCGATCCCCGTCCGCCCGGCGGGGAGCCACCTGGCCAACCTCGCCTTTTGCTTGGCACTGAGCGTCCGACGCAAAAACCCATCGAACCGGGAGACCGCATCGGCAATGAACGTGCCCTTGGTCGGCGCCCAGGTCAGCAGCCCGGCCTGTGCAAGGATGTTGTTGATCCGCACGCGCGGCCCGCGAACCGGGCCGGCGCCATGGTCCGACAGGAGCATCACGTTGGCGTCCGGGAAACGTTCCAGCAGACGAGCCAGCTCTGCGTCGCAGTGCGTGTAGACTTCTTGAATTGCGTCCCGAAACAGCGTGACCTCGCGCGAGTCCGGGCCGGGATGATCGGGCGCCTCGGGGTCCATCAAGTGCCAGAAATGATGCTGCACTTGATCCGTGGCGTTGTAGACGAGCATGAGCACGTCCACCGCCTCTCGTCGGATCATCGCCGTGGTGATGTCCGTTCGGCGCGTCTCGATCCGCTTGAACTCGTCAAGTGCCTCCCTGCGACCGGCGTCGCCCTTCATCGAACCCAGGTGGCGATTGTCGATCCGGTACGGGCCCACTTCGGCCTGGACCTGCTCGAAGAGGTCCGCCGGCTCGGCGATCCCGCTGTGCTCGTCCGGAGCGTCCAGCCCGCTGACGAGGAACCCGTCGATGGCCCTTGGCGGGTACGTCATCGGGACGTTGACGCAACCGACACGGAGTCCCGCGCGATTCAGCAGGGAGAGCAGATCTCCCCCGCGATCTCTGCGATAGCCGCCATGCGTGTATGCGAACTTGTAGCTGCCCTCGCGAGGCGTGACGAAATCAAAGAGCCCGTGCTTGCCCGGGTTCTTCCCGGTCAGGAAGCTCGACCAGGCACAGGCCGTCACCGGGGGGATCGTCGATCGCAGATGACGGCCGCTGCCGGATCGGATCAGCCGCTCCACGGTGGGCAGCTTGCCCGCACGGACGAACCGCTCTAGCAGCTCGGGCGTCGCGCCGTCCCAGCCAATCAGCAGGAGCACCGGATGACGATCGGGATCAGCACCTACGTCCTGCAACGCCTCATCTCCAGCCTATGGCACACGTCGCTTCCTGTGGTTCCGAAGTACCTGTCGGCCCGGCGATCTGCGCCTACCTGTCCAAGAACCTGACACGTTCACAGCAGCATGAAGCCCCCGACGTCTTCCAGCACTTCTGTCACCCCTGCTCCGTGGGAAGGGGTACGATCACGAGACGCCTCTGCCCCTCTGTGTCCTCGTTGATTTCCAGACGGCGCCAGAGGAGCCACGCCCAGGGGTTCTGATGAACGAGCTCGTCGAGTTGTTCGGCATAAGTCCGCACGGCCTCCTCGATCGATTCGGGCGAATCATCCTTGCAGTAGAAAGGCGGACGGAAGACCAGACGATGCTTCCAGAGGCTCACCGACCAGCAGAACACGTTGACGATCGGTGCACCGGTCGCCGCGGCCAGTCGCGCCGGCCCCGACGGGAATGCGATCTTGCCTCCCAGGAAGGGCACCTCCACGTAGCGTTTGGTTGCGATGCCATCGCCGGCAATCCCAACGAGCGCGTTCTTGCCCAGCAGGTCCACGATCGTCTTGAACGTAGCGCCCGGAACGTGGTGGATGGCCTTCACGCCGCCCGCTTCCTCGACCCTCGCCCTTTCCCGATTCAAGGCCCGGATCACCCACTTGTAGGCTTGGCCCTCGTCAATCTCCTCGTGGTGGACGTGCGTGTAGGTGTCGTAGCCGGTGATCGCCTCGACGGCAGGCATGACCATCCTGAGCAGCCCGAAATGGAACCCGACCACCAGGGCGCCTTTGCCCTGCGCCAGCGCGGCATCGACGTGCTCAAACCCCTCCATGTGATAGTACCGCGCCATGAATCGCCGACCGCGCGCCGTACAGTGAAGCTGCCACTCTGTGAACAACTGGTGTTTCACCCCAAGGTGGCGCCGAAAGACACGATTGACCTTCAGGTCAGGCCGGACCTGAGGGAGGATTCGCGCAAGCGTTTCGCGGATCCGGTTGGAGGCGCTTGGCAAGACGAACAGCCAGTTAACGAGAGACAGCCCACGCGACAACGCGAGCGCACAGCGAGGCCCCAGTGCCCGCAGGAAGGCTGCGTGGCCAACATACAAATACCATACGGCCATGTTCCGGATGAATCTTCTTATCATGCCGAGAATCAATCTCCATAGGGCTATTTGGACCAGATGTGCCCTGCAAAGACCGCGCCCTGTTTGCCTTCTCATCGGCGCCGGTTCGCGGTCAGTCTAGTCCTTGCCGAGAATTACCGCAAGGTCTGTTGAGCTCTGGAGGCCAGAATCCGCGGCAAACCATTACAAAAAAGGAGCTTAGCGTTCCCATTCGCTCCCCCCCTGGCCGACGGCCCCTTCCGGCTCGCCCGGGCGAGGCGGGGACCGTGGCGGGGGGGCGTCCGGCGGGGGATTTGACCGATCTGCCCCCCCGTCGATACAATCCAGCCCAGTTGGGGGCCCTGACCGCGTTGGTGTGTGGGGAACATGAGCCGCATCCACGCCCTGTCCGATTCGCTGATCAACAAGATCGCCGCCGGAGAAGTGATCGAGCGCCCGGCCAGCGTCCTCAAGGAGCTGCTGGAGAACGGGGTGGACGCCGGCGCGACGCGGATCGACGTCACGGTCGAGGACGGCGGGAAACGGCTGGTCCGGGTGGCCGACGACGGCTGCGGCATGACCGAGGCCGAACTCGCCCTGGCCGTTCAGCCCCACACGACCAGCAAGATCGCAACCGAAGACGACCTGTTTAACATTGGCACGATGGGGTTCCGGGGCGAGGCCCTGCCGAGCATCGCGAGTGTGTCGCAGCTTCGCATGGTCTCCCGCGTGACCGACGATCCGGGCGGCCACGAGATCAGCGTCTCCGGAGGCCAGGTCGAGGGCCCCAAACCCGTGGCCGCGCCGCCCGGCACGACGGTCGAGGTCCGCGAGCTGTTCTTCAACGTGCCCGCCCGGCGGAAGTTCCTGCGGACGACCAACACCGAGATGAACCATCTGACAGAACAACTGGTCCGCATCGGGCTGGCTTATCCGCACGTCCACCTGACCTGCACGAACAACGGCCGACGGACGCATGACTTGCCGACCTGCGGCGACGCCAACGTCGGACGCGCCCTGCGACGGCGTATCGGCGATCTGTTCAGCCCGGAGTTGGCGGCTGCGTCGATCGAGATCGATCGTCGCGAACGGGGGCTGCACGTGTTCGGCTGGGTTGCGCCGCCCAACCACACGCGAGGGACGGCTGCCTGGCAGTACACGTGGCTGAACGGGCGGTTCATTCGCGACCGATTCGTCCAGCACGCCATCCGCGAGGCGTATCGAGGTCTGTTGCCGGAGGGACGATTCCCGGTCGTGTTCCTGTTCCTGGAGACCGACCCGGCGGACGTGGACGTCAACGTACACCCCACGAAGATCGAAGTGCGATTCCGCGATTCGAACCTCGTGCATTCCCAAGTGTTGGCAGCATTGCGGGAGACCTTTCTCAGTCGCGATCTGACGCCGAGACTGGATCAGACGCGGCTGGACGATCGTCCGTTTGCGGGGCATGGGTCGTCGGCAGCGGCGGAGGGGACGGTCGGGCCTATGGGGAGGGGCCGCCTTGGCGGAGGGGGTGGATCGCCTCCGCCATCGCCCGCCGAACAGCAGCAGATCCGGGAGGCGCTGGCAGATCTGCTCAAGCAGACGCCCCCCGCGCCAGGCCGACCCGTCGCCGCCGGCGCCGGGCTCCCAGAGGCCGACCGGATCGAGCCAGAGCCTGCCCGGCCGGTTCCACCGGACCCGTCGTCCGGCGCACAGGCGGTTCAGTTTCACAACACGTATCTGGTCGCCGAGACCGAGGACGGCCTGATCATCGTGGACCAGCACGCGCTGCACGAGCGGATCATCTACCAACAGCTCGTGGATCGCATCGGGTGCGGGAAGCTGGAATCGCAGCGACTGCTCCTGACCGAGACCGTGGACGTCACGCCGACCGAACTGGCCTGCCTGGAGAGCTTCGCCGAGCTGTTCGACCGACTGGGGCTCGACCTAGAACCGTTCGGCCCCACGACGGTGGCCATCCGGGCCATCCCCGCTGCGCTCAATGACGTTGACGCCGCAACCTGGGTCTCGCAGGTGCTGGCGCGACTGGCCGACAAGCCGGACCAAACCGCGACCGACGAGTTCATCCACGAGCTGCTTGACATGATGGCCTGCCGGGCGGCGGTCAAGGCGGGCGAGCCCCTGGCCCCCGAAGAGATCCAGTCGCTGCTGGCCCAACGGACGGTCATCGAGAAGGGCAGCGCCTGCCCCCATGGCCGACCCACCACGCTTCGGCTGACGCTTGGCGACCTGGCCAGGCAGTTCAAGCGGACATAGTCAGGCCTGCCCCCCGGTCCCGGGCGGGGGTGGCAGCGGGGGCGGAGTGCCCGAGTGCCTGGTCCAGGAGCCGGCGGGGTTGATGGTTCGGCCCGTAGCCGCTACGATCCAGAATCTGTATTGGCTGGAGGTCGTCGTATGCCAGTCGTGGTTCTGGCGGCATGGATGGGATGTCTCCAAGCAGGTCTGACTGCCTCGGCATCGGGCGGGCAGGCCGCGCCGGCGGTCCGTCTGGACCGGTCGCGATACATGGGGGTCGACCAGATCAAGCGCGGCATGACCGGCATCGGCCGGACGGTGCTTAAGGACGCCGAGCTGTCCGAATTCAAGGCGACGGTCGTCGACGTGATGCGCAATTGGGCGCCGAAGCAGCACGTGATCCTGGTCCGCTGTACGGGCGCGAATCTGGAGCACTCGGGCATCATCCGAGGGATGAGCGGCTCGCCGATCTACCTGCAAGACCCGTTGGACGGCGGCAAGCTGAAGATGATCGGGGCGATCGCCTACGGATGGCGATGGAACAAGGACCCGATCGGCGGCGTGCAGGCGATCGAGCAGATGCTGGCCGTCGAGGGGTTCCGCGGCAAGGGCAAGGCCGCCGCATCGAAGAAGACCAGGACCGGCCGCGCCGGCCATGGGGCAGGCCGGATTCAGACCGAGCTGCCCGGCAAGCCGAACAGGGATGCAGACAGTCGCTACGCCATGGTGGGCTTCACCGCCCCAGTCCTCCAGAAGCGGTCCCCCACGCGTCACCGGACAGATCGCTTCGGAGACCTCGAGCCCTTGATGACGCCGCTGATGGTCGGCGGGGCAACCGCGCGGCGATGGCGTATCTCACAGAACAGCTCGAAGGCACGCGACTGGCCCCGGTTCGGGTTGGGGCCGCCGGCCAGGGCAATGGCGGGGCGGCGCCGGACAAGCTCGTGCCCGGCGGGAGCCTGGTCATTCCGTACCTGATCGGCGACATCGACATGGCCGGCGTCGGGACGGTCACCGAGGTGGTCGGCAATCGGATCCTGGGGTTTGGCCATTCGATGACGTCCGAGGGCCCGGTGGAACTGCCGATGGCGACGGGGCGGGTTCACACGGCCATCCCGATGCTGTCGGCGAGCTTCAAGCTGGCTTCGGTGGGCAAGCTCGTCGGCACGCTGACCGGCGATGAGGAGACGGGCGTCTGCGGCGTGGTGGGCCCCGTCGCACGGATGATCCCGGTGAAGGTGGCCGTCCACGACCCGCACGGAACACATGCCTACCGGTACCAGGCCATGCATCATCGTGAGATGACGCCGTGGATCATCGGGGCGGGCCTGATGATGAGCGTGCTGGCCCACCGGGACCTGCCCGAAGAGCACACGATCCGCCACGAGCTGTCGGTGGAATACGAGAAGCTGGGGCGGTTCGCGGTGGCCAACGTATCCAGCATGCGCTCGTTGTGGGAGGTCCGCAGCGACCTGACTGAACCCATGAGCATGCTGATGGACAATCAGTTCGGCCGCGCCCGCGTGACGGGGATCGAGACGACCGTCACCGTCGAGGCGAAGGCGTCGGCGATGTCGATGGAGCGCGTCGAGCTGATCCGCTCCCGGTTCAAGCCTGGCGAGACGGTCGAGGTGGCAATTCGATGGCGGCCTTACCGGGCGGAGCCGTTCGTGCGGCGGTACACGATGCAGCTGCCGACCGACCTGCCCGACGGGGCCTACGAGCTCCAGGTGGGATCGGGCCGATCGCACCTCATGGGGATGCGTATGGAGAAACCGCACCTGTTCCGCGCCGAATCGATGGCCGACATGATGTCAGCCGTGCGGCGGATCGGATCGGTGCGAATGGACCGCGTCTACATGCGGCTGCGAATCAAGCGGGGCGGCCTGGCCATCGGCAAGACCGAGATGCCGGAGCTGCCGTCGTTCCGCCGACAGATATTCAATGAGGCCAAGCTCCGTGCAGTGGCGAGCTACGCCGAACCGATCGTGGTCGAACATCCCGTGCCCTTCGTCGTCAGTGGCGAGCAGCGATTCGCCATCACGGTGGACCGACGGGCGGATCAGTAGACCCCGAAGCCCCGAGGTGGGGCTGGACGTGAGCGCTTCAAGGACATCGAACGCATGAGATCGCTTCTCGCCAAGATTGCCTTCACGTTGGTCTGCCTGTCGTGGGCGATTCCCCTACCGGGCGTCACGGTCAAGACGTGGGAAGAGGACGAGCCCGAGGAGTTCGAGAAGGGCAAGTGCGAACAGACCGTGATCTCCTCGCTGGGCAGGATCCTGCTCGGCCGGGAGGAGACGGAGGTCCTTCAGGCCGACGACCAGGTGGATTTCGTGAATGCGCTGGCGTTGGGGCCGGACGGCGTGATCTACGCCGCCACGGGTCCCAACGGGTTGATCTACCGCATCGATGACGACAAGGCGAAGGTGCTGTGCAAGATCAAGGAGGCGGCGAACTTGTTCTCGCTGCTGATCGCCCCGGACGGTGGGGTCCTGGTCGGCACGGGCGGCGAGGTGGGACGCATCTACAAGGTGTCTCGGACCGGGGAGGTCAGCCTGTGGTTTGATCCGGATCGGACCGTACCGGCGCTGCCCAAGAAGAAGGCCGGGACTGACGAAGGCCCCGACCTGCCGGCCGACAAGGCGGACAAGAAGAGTGCCAAGGCCGCCCGGCCCGCCGCCAAGGTACAGGGAGTCACAACCACCCGGGCGACACCGACCACCAAAGTCACGAAGGGGACAGTGACGACAACGACAACGGCCGCGACGACGGCGTCCGGCCCGGCCACGACGCGCGCGAAGCGTTCGAAGGTCAACTACATCTGGGCAATGGCCCGCGGCGCAGCGGGACAGGTCTACGCGGCCACCGGTGCGGAGGGCTGGCTGTTGGAGATCAGCCCCGACGGCAAGAAGGCCCGCGTCGTGTTCGATTCGAAGGAGACAAATCTCCTGTCGCTGGCGATCGGCAAAGACGGGCGGCTGTATGCGGGCAGTGACAAGAAGGGATTGGTCTACCGCGTCGACCCCGAGCCGGGCAAGGCCTTCGTGATGTACGACACGGGCGAGTCGGAGATATCGGCCATTGCCCTGGATGCGGCTGGCAACGTCTACGCAGCCACGGCCGCCGCCGCCGCCGCACGTCCGGGCAAGACGGCGAAACCCAAGCCCGCGGGCCGACCGGGTTCGGGAGCGACGTCGGTCACTGCCAAGAAAGGCAAGGCGGGCGCGGCGCCCGGCATCCGCTCCGTCGGCAAACCGGTTCCTTCGGGGCGTCCTCCCAGCGGCAAGGGCCCAGAGGCGAAGGGAGACGGCAACGCCGTCTATCGGATCGCCCCGGACGGCATGGTGACCGAGGTCTTCCGTGAACCGGTGATGATCCTCGACATGGTCGAGGCCGACGACGTGCTGTACCTGACGACGGGCAACGAGGGACGCGTCTACCAGGTCCGACCGGACACCGAAGAGCAGATCTCGCTGGCCAAGGTCAAGGACAAACAGGTGACGGCCGTTGTGCGGACCAAAGCCGGGCGGATCTACCTGGGCACCTCCAACAAGGGCCGCGTGGTCAAGCTGTCGTCGGGGTTCGCCGCCAGAGGGACCTTCGTCTCGACGCCTCTCGACGCCAAGCAGATCTCGCGGTGGGGCCGGCTGCTGTGGGAGGGAGAGCTTCCGGCCGGCACGGGGTTGAGCGTAGCCACGCGATCGGGCAACGTGTCCGATCCGGAGGAAGGGACGTGGGACACCTGGTCAAAGGAATTCGATGCCCGGCAGGGCGCGCAGATCCCCTCGCCCAGTGCCAGGTTCATCCAGTACCGACTGACGCTGACGACGAAAGACGCCAAGCAGACCCCGAAGGTGCGGGTGGTCGAGCTGGCGAGGCAGTCGAGCAACCTGCCGCCCAAGGTGACGGCCGTCGAGGTCGGAAACGTCTTGCGAGCGGGGAGGAGTAAGGGCGGGTCGTCGTCCTCCTCGGGAACACCCCCTCCCCGACCGCTCCCGCCGGGCACGACGCTGTCCACGCGAATCGTCAAGTGGAAGGCGCAGGACCCCAACGGCGATCGGATGCTCTACGACATCTACTTCCGGATCGTGGGGCACAAGCGGTGGATCCTCCTGAAGGAGGACAACAAGACGCCCGAGCTGAAATGGGACACCAGCAAGGTGGCCGACGGACGGTATGAGATTCGCGTCGTGGCCAAGGACGCGCCGAGCAACCCGCCACTGACGGCCCTGTCCGACGACCGCATCAGCGACATCACGGTCATCGACAACAACCCGCCTGCGATCGGGCCGGTCAAGACCGAAAAGGCGGGCAAGGGCCGGGTCCGCGTCCGCGCCGTCCTGGCCGACAAGCACTCGCCGATCACCGCCGCCCACCATGCGGTGGACAGCCACGACAAGTGGGTGGCTGTCTTGGCGGAGGACGACTTGTTCGACGGGTTGCGCGAAACCATCAGCTTTGAGTTGGAGGACCTCGAGCCGGGCGAGCACGTCGTGACGATCCGAGCTCGTGACGCGGAGCACAACTGGGGCTATACGACCGTTGGGGTCGATGTCGATAAGTAACGAAGGTGCCGTTTTCGACAGGGTAGTGTATCGGCTACCGGAACGAGACGGGCTGACGAAAAAGGGGAGGCAGTCGAGATGCACTACCCGCACAGAATCAGTAAGATCAAGAAACTGCGCCGGCATGGGTTCCGGGCGCGGATGCGGACCTCAGCCGGGCGGGCGATCATCAAACGGCAGCGCCGGCGGCGCATCAAGGGACGGGTGTAGCGGAACAAAACGTCGAAACGCCGAAAAGTCGAAACGTCGAAACCTGGAAAATGGCGCGGGCGCGGGGCACCAGAGCGACGTCGCTGTGGTGGAAGTGTAGGTTGGCCGGTTGGAAACATGAGGATGGAAGCATGACCAGATCGGCACGGTTCATTCTGGTATTGAGCGGCCTGATGGTGACCTCCTTGGCCGGCGGCTGCGACGTGTGGTGGTGCCTGCTGGATCTCTACGCAGGCGGGTCGTCAAACCTGAACTACCTGCAGCAGATGGTCGGGACCACGCCGGTGGCGGTGAAGCGTCAGCCGAGCTATCTGGCCGTCAGCCCCGACGGGCGGTACGTGGCCGTCGCGTCCTGGGGGGGGAACGCGGATCCAAACGGATCCGTGTCGCTGTTCCCCACCGATCCGAACGATCCCGACGACCCCAACAACGTCACGTCGATCACGGTGGGAGACCGTCCGTACGGTCTGACCTGGCTGAACGACCTCACGCTGCTGGTCTGCAACGAGGGCCTGGCCGGCACGGGCGGCGACGCGACACTGAACCTGATACAGTTCTACCGGGACACCGACGACCCGAGCGATCCGAACTACTCCCTCCGCGGACTGGGAGACCCGAACAAGTACGACGTCTCGAGGGTAGGCTCGGCGGACCCGAATTACAGCGATTTCCTTGCGTCACCGAGTGAAGCGGTGGCCTTGCCGGGGGGCGGCGGGCTGGCAGGCATCGGCGTGTTCGTCTCGGTGCGGTTCGACGGCGCCGTGCTTTGGGTGTCGGACGTCACCGGGGCTGCTCCCACGGTCTACCGGATCCTGACGGACCCGGCCGACGGCATCGACGAGCCGCGAGGCATCGACACAGACAGCAGCGGCAGCAACCTGTGGATCTGCAATTTCGGCAGCGGGGCGAACAACCGAACCGCGCTGGACCTGGTCAAGGAGCTCATCGCAGCCCAGTTGAACCTCTTCAACGGCGCGTTCGACGACCTGGACGCGGCCGCCCGAGCGGAACTGGAGCAGACCCTCAGTGACGCCCAGCAGTGGTTGACCGACAACGCCGACCCCGACGGGCGCGTCCCCCTGCGCTGGCCCGAGCCCGACGAAGGCCCGGACGGAAATGCCGTTGACGAAGCAACGGATCTAAGCGCCGACCTGAGGGCCTACAACACCCGCTCAGCCTGCCCGAACCCCGATCCGAACCACTGCGCTCATCCTCCTGAGGACTGGGCGCAGCGGCCGACGGCCGGATGGCCTGCAGATCCCAACGTCGATCCCAACGGGATCGACCCGAACGTCGTCGACCCGAACACCATCGACCCGAACACCGACGATCCAAACTCGCTTAACCTCCACGATCCTGACCGCCGTTATCTCTACGCGAGCGACGACCCCAATGTCGTCACCATCTCGAGCATCCTCAACCGGGACGCCGACGAGCAGGGCGAGGTAACGGTCTTCAACACCCAGAAGATGGAGGTCGACGCGCGGATCCCGGTTCCGCCTCGGCCTCGAAGCGTCCGCCTCACGCCGGACGGCGCATTGGCGGTGGTGACGTGCTCCGGCAACGACGGGCTCACGGGATATGTGGTCGTGATCAGCACGGGGAGCAGGACCGTCACGGCCGAACGCGCGTTGCCCTTCGTCCCCGCCCTGGTCCGGATCCACCCGCTCGGCAGGCGGGCCTACATCGGCGGGTGGCGGGGCAATCAGATAGCCGTCCTCAACCTGGACACGGCGTGCGTCAATCCCTTGCTCCTGGGATGCGACACGACGGTCTACACCACGATCCAGCGCCCCGCGGCCATCGACGTCTCTGGCGATATCGACGTGCTGTGGGCGGCAACGTTCCAGAACCACCAGGTGGTTCAGCTCGACATCTTCGAGGGCACCATTCGCATCGGCGACTAGCGGGATGATCTGGCGTGCGGGCCGGTGCCCCCGGGTCACTCGGGCAGATCGAGATCGATGACATACACCTGTCGCTGCGGTCCGTGCGCCGAGTCGAAGCAGATCTGTCGGCCGCTCGGGCTCCATCGCGGGTGGAGGTCGCATCGGACCGACTTTCGGCAGGTCGCCGGTTGCGGATACAAGCCGAGCACCCGGTACATACCCGTCTTCATGTCGTACAGCAGGAGCTGCTGGAGGCGCCGCGTCGTCTTCGGATAGCTGTCCGTGATCATCCATCGGCCGCAGGGCGAGACGCAACAGTGCCCGTCGTAATCGAGCACGCCGCCGCCCAGTCGCTTGAACCCCTTCTGGCCGTCCTCAAACAGGTAGTGACCGACGCGGCCGCGCATTTCAGCCCGAAACGTGGCCAGGATCCGGCGGGGTGACGCCCAATCGAAGTGCGAAACACCGCTCCACGGCGGCAGGACGCATCGCAGGTCGCCTCCGTCCAGGCCGGCCGTGAACATCATCGTGTGCCACCCCTTGCTGCGCCGAACCAACGCCAGAAACCGCGTCGCGTCCGGGTTGATCAGCACGTGGTTGACCCACAACTCGCTCTCCATATAGGGGCGTAGCGGGCGGCGCCGATAGAACTGATCGAGCGAGACGATCAGCTGGCTGGCGCCCGTCGCCAGGTCTACCCGCCAGACACCATCGTCGTCGGGATGGAGATCACGCGCGGTGCGATCCGTCGTCCCCGCCACGCCCACCACTTTCCGGATTCGCCCCATGCGGGCGAAGTTGACGGCAAGGCCCACCTTCCCCGACCGGGCGACCGCGGCGAGCGGCCGATCGATGACCCTTCGCTCCCGACCCGTCGAGACATCGACGATGACCGACACGAGCCGGCCGTCGCGTCGATCGTTGAAAACGATGTGACGGTCGTCGAGCCAGTGAAGCATGCACCCTTGCTGGAAGTTCCACGCCCGGGTCCGCGTCAGGGGCCGCCATTTGGCGCTGGCCACGTCGATCAGGCCGATGGTGGCCGGCTCCCCGGGTTCGGGGAGGCGGTCCTGGAACTCGGTCTCCAGGCCCACCATCGTCGTTTCACTCGGGTTCCATGGACTGACGCCGTAGTAGCCGAAGAAATGGTGCTTCGGACCCGCCGTGACCGGGCGGGCCTGGCCGAACCGAACGCCGGGATGGACGCGATCGCCCTCGCCCGGCTCGTGCGCGACGGGACGGAACGCAAGCGGACCGGGCGAGCTCGCCGACAACACGCAGAACGACAGCTGAATTGCGATTCCTGGGGAAATGCTCAAACCCATGGGCTTCTGCGTCCTGCACGTCGGCCCTAGGGCAACGGCACGACGACGTCCTTCTTGAGGGCCGGGATCGGGATGGTGACGGTCTTCGCCTTGCGAGGCGGCGCGTTGCGGTAGCGATAGACCTGCAACGCGACCCTGTCCCAAGCCGGATCTTCACACTTCAGCGGGAAGCACCCGATGCGCTCGAACCGCGTTTCGTCCGTCAGCAGCTCGCGCAGCACGCGCGACGCCGCGTCGCGCCAGTCCGGGGCGGCCTCCTCCGACATGCCGGGCCACTGCGACTCGATCACCACGTACCGGATCCCGTACTGGTCCAGCAGCTCGAGGATGGCTTCGGGCGTGCCGCGATGCGTCTGATGCCGCCACCGACCCCGGGCCGCCCGAGAGTAGAGCATCTTGCTGCCGCGGAACGTGATGATCCGACCGGCCGCCTGCGGGTGGGTCCGCACATCGAACACGAACTGGCCCTCGCGAACGCCATCCATCAAGACGATATCCGCATCGCCTCGATCGACCAACAGCTGCACCGCGGCCCCGTAGTCGGGCAGGCGTCGGGCGGGTTCCACCATCCCGGCCACGAGCTGGTAACCAATCAGGCCCGCCAACGGAATGACGCCCAGGGGGATTCGCCCCACCTTGCCGATGAGCGACCATCCTCGCCCGGCCAGCAATGCGGCCGCCGGCAGTGCGAAGAAGAAGTAGCGCGGCTCCTTCCAGGCAATCAGCGTGTGCTGGACCCAGAGCAGGATCAACCACAGCAGTGCGAAGCGCCCGCCGCGCCACTCCCACCGGATAACGATGATCGCCAGCCCCAGCACCCAGGCGACCAGGAACGGCCAGCCGAAGACTCTGTCGAACCACCCGAGGTATCGCGTGTAGTTCTCGAGTGTCCCCAGGTGCGCCCACGGCGGCCGCCCGGACACCAGGAACCGGCTGAGGTCGGCATAGCGACTGCTGACGCGATCGTATAATCCCAGGAACACCAGGATAATCATCGCCGCGGCCGCGACCATCATGACCATTCGTAGGTCGTTCTCGTGGCGCCTGTTGCGGGCCCCGGGCGGCCAGTTCTGACGGACGGCCGCCACCACGCTAACGCTCAGCAGGTGAGCCAGGAACAGCAAAAGCAGAAACACCGTGGTCTGTTTGGTCAGGACCGCCACCGTCGTGGCCAGCCCGCCCAGGATCGCCCAACGCCACGACGGCCGGTGGTACCACGCCTGATAGCACCCCGCCGCCAGGATCGCCATGGCCAGGGCAGGCCACTCCAGCATCACATCGCGGAGCCAGGTCACCCCGAACGGCGCGGTCGCAAGGAGCCCGGCGGCCAAGCATGCGGCCGGCCGGCCGTAAAGCCCCACGCCAAGCCAGTAGAGGGCCAACACCGCCACCACCGCCATGGCTACCACCGTCCCGCGGGCCACCCCCTCGCTAATCCCGAACAGCGCGTACGCACACAGCTCGACAATCGGATGGAACGGCGGGTAGTAGACGATGAGCCCCAGGCAGGGATAGCGGGCGAAGTAGGCTGAGGCCCACGATTCCAGGTCCTTCTCCGGCGGGTAGGCCCGGGCCAGGTCATACAGCATCACCCCGTCCATGGCGTGCTGCGGCGCGTCGGACCAACTGAATCCTCCGACACCGATCTCCTTGCACCCGAGCGCAACGACCATGGCCGTCAGGACCACCACGGCGACCCCGTCGACGGCACGGTGGCTGGATCGATCGTTTGGCGACTCGGTGGATTCCTCCCGAGACCGGCGACTGCGGTTCTGTTGCCTCGGTCCCGCCATACCGCAGGACTCCCTAGCGGCGAAGGTATTGGGCGAATGGAGCCGTCACGTCGGCCATTGGAAATCGACCACCTGCAGCTCGACGCTCCGTCGTCCGTTGAACTCGTTCAGGATCGGCTCGAAGGCCAGTCGACACCTGCGATGGTCCCGCAAGGCCTGTTGGCATTTAGCCAGTCCGAACGCGATGCCCCGGCGAACCGTCTGGTCCTGCCGAACCGCCAACTGCAGATGATCGCCGCCCTTTCCGACGGCCCTCGGCTCACCCGCCAGCTCGACCCAGGAGGTGGCCCACTTCGGTCTGGGGTTGAGAGAACCGAACGGCCCCAGCCGCTTGATGTCGTTGACCACCGGCTCGGTCATCTCGTCGAGGTGGACCTCACCCTCCAGCCGAACGCGGCCCTGGAGATCCGCCGCCGTCAGCGTGGTGTTGGCGTGCGCGATGAAGGCCTCGGCGAACGCGTCCACGGCGTCCGACCGGATCCGGAGCCCCGCCGCCATCGCGTGCCCGCCGTAGCTGATCAAGTGCTCTTTGCACCGCGCCAGCCCCTCGTGCATCGCGAAGTTCCGCACACTGCGGGCCGATCCCTGCCCCGTCTCCCCGTCCAACCCGATCAAGACGGCCGGCCGATTAAACGCATCGACCAGCCGCGAGGCGACGATGCCGATCACGCCGACGTGCCACCCCTCCCGTGCCAAGACGATGGCCCGTCGGTTCAGACCATCCATGCCCGACGCGACCACCATCTCCCGGGCCTGAACCAACAGCTTTCGCTCTAGCGACTGCCGTTGACGGTTCTGCTGACCGAGGTACAGCGCGATCTCGCGGGCGCGGGTCTCATCGGCGCGGGTCAGCAGCTCCACGGCCAATCGGGCGTGCCCCATTCGCCCGATCGCGTTGAGGCGCGGCGCGAGCACGAACCCCACGTGATAGCTCTCCAGCTTCGCCCCGCTCAGCCCGCTCTCCTCGATCAAGGCCCGGATTCCCGGCAGCCGACAGTGCCGCAGCCCCAGCAAGCCGTAGCGGGTCAGCGCGCGGTTCTCGCCGAGTAGCGGCACGACGTCGGCGATCGTCCCCAACGCCGCCAGACACGTCGCGTCAAGCAACAGCTCGCGGAAGCTCTCGGAGACCCGGCCCGCAAACCCCGGGGTCAATCGCTGGGACAGCGCCCAGGCCAACTTCATCGCGACCGCCGATCCCGCCAGATGCGGGTTACCGTAGTCGCCCAGCTGCGGATGAACGATCACGTCCGCTTCGGGCATGACCTCGGGCAGGACGTGGTGATCGGTGATGATCAGGTCCATGCCCAGCTCACGCGCCCGCCGGGCCTGATCGCACGCGGTGATGCCGCAGTCCACCGTGACGAGCACCTGGGTCCCCTCAGCCGCCAGCCGCTCGATCGCCTCATCGTTCAGGCCGTACCCCTCTTCGATGCGGTGCGGAACGTAGTACCCGCAGTCGGCCTCCGCGGCGTGCAGGCAGTGCCACAGGATCGCGATGCCCGTCATTCCGTCGACGTCGTAGTCGCCGTAGATGACGATCCGTTCGCGCCGCCGGACCGCCTCGGCGAGGCGATCGGCGGCAGCGTTCACGCCCGTCAACGTTTCAGGGGGGAGCAGATCACTGAGTTGAGGATCGAGGAACCGCCGGGCCTGCTCGATGCCCTCTAGCCCGCGGTTGTGCAGGACCTGTGCGACGACGGTCGCTATCCCCAACCGCGCCGCCATCTCCTGACAGCCCTGCCAGGGAGGTTCGATGATCCATCGCTTGGCAGTCTCCTGATCGCCCATCCCCGGCCGCACCTCCGTGTCGATGGCAGCTTCATTGTAACCCCAAACAGGGCGGGCTGAAAAGAAAACGGCGTCGCGCTTCGATTTTGCGCGACGCCGTGCGGTGTTTGTAGTGACGTGCCCGGTCGAGCTACAACTTGTAGGTCTTGCCGTCGAAGTCCGCGTCCGTCAGGCCGGCGTTCAGCTTGACGTTCGTGTACATGTACTGCCCGAGCAACTCCTTCCCCTTGTCGTCGGCGTAGCTGGCACACATCACCGGCAGGAGCGTCTCCTTGTCGAGGTGGTAGACCAACAGGCGATCCGGGTATTTGCCACCCTCCCCGGTGTACGGGAGCACGCGCTTGAAGATGTAGGTCGGCCGGCCGTCTACCGTACCCTCACCGGTGTACTCCAGCTCCAACTCGCCGGTCTGTTTGGCCATCACGGAGTACTTCACGATCAGATTGAGCGCGTTGGCGAAGCCGAACTGGTCGATGGTCCTGCGCGAAGCCGCCTTCGCCTCCGGCCCGTTGATGGGCATCACGATGCTGCGGACAATTAGCCGAGCGACCGCGCCGTGTGGCTCACACAGTGCGGCCGGTTGGCCGCCCTTGGTCCACTTGCCCTCGACGTAGATCACCCGTCGGGCCTTGGCCGCGTTCTTCGTCCAATGCATGTAAACGCTCTGGAGCTTCTCGCGGAACTTGACCTCCGTCTCCTGGACCTTGGTCAATTCGCCCCCCAACTGCTCCTGCTTCTGGAACGTGCAGGTGTAATCGATCACGTTCTCACGGTACCGCCGCTGGGCCTCGCGGAGCAGCTCGAGCGGCGCCTTCCGCGCCATTCGCTCGATGGTGTTCTCGATGGTCGCCTCATCTTCGACGACGGGCGTCTCGAGGTTGGCCACCGCGACGGTCGCCCCGAAACCCGGCGCCCGGGTGGGGGGATTCAGCCGCGACACCAACTCCCGGCACTGGAAACAGAACCCCACTGCCAGGCCGACCCCCACAATCACTCGAACCCGACCCCCCGAAAACCTGCGACGAATCTTCGTCATCTGGGGCACCCTCTCATCCGGCGCGATCCGGCGACGGCCTAGTGGGCGAAACGTATGGGGTATCGCCGGCATCTCGCGCAGTGGATGTACAGCGACCCCTGCGGCGTGCAACCGACGTCACAATCCGATTCAACTCATAACCGAATCAGATAAACCCTAGGACCCGATCGTTTCTCGCCCTCGTCATAGGCTCCTGACCACTAAACGTTATCGGCCAGTCCTGACAAGGGGCTTGATGGAAACTACCGGCAGCGCGCCACTGCCCGGTCCGATCGGTCCTGCGCCGCGCCTCACATTCCTATCTCGCCACACTACGACTGCATCCACGTGGCGAGATCTCCGGCAATCAAGTAGACAACAGCATAGTCAGCCGCCCCGGACGAAACAACCCCCTTTCAAGAATATTTTGTCAGCGTCCGCCCGGGTCTGTGGACTCCTCAGAGACTTGTACCCGCGATCGCGGGTCAGGTCGCAGTGCGGCAGGCGGGCCAAAACCTGAATACAAGTAACTATTGGGAAATGACTTATCGGGATATTGACTCAGAGGATCCCGGCCGCGATGAAGCCAGGACCCGGGCCGATCGGGCCTGATCGACCCCCTCAACCCACTCGGGGGGCGGCCTTTTTTTCTAGCTGGACGGCTTGGACGCCGTCGTCGGGGGGGATAGACGGTTTACCGTCTTTACCTCAAGATCCGTCAGGGCCCGGTCGATCACGGCCACATCGGCGCGGCAGGCGTGCAGCTTCGCCTCGACCTCGGACCGCTGGGGGTCGGCCGCCTCCGCAAGCTGGCGCTCTAACCAGGTTTGCCGTGCCAGGCACCGCTGCTTGGACAGCAGCAATCCCCCGCGAAACTGCAGGTAGTCGGTCAGGACCTGGTCGATCGGATCGGCAGGGGACCTGTCGTATTCCCCGGCCAGCGTCAGCTCGACGACCGCTCGCCACCGACCGTCGGGCAGCTCTTGCGTCTCGATCATGCGAAATGAACCGGTCCGGCCCTGGATGTGGATCTCGCCCGAGCGGATTTGGCCTGGCCTGGGCGCCCCGACCCCCTTGGACAGGCCGTCGCGAACGGCCCGAAGCCTAGCGGCCCGGCGAGCCATCAGACGGCGTTGGGCGGGCGACAGATCCGCCCGCTCGGACGGGTACCCTTCCCCCATCCCCCGTGCTGCGACCGCCTCGGAGGCCGGCCACCCAACCCATCCGACCGTCAGGATCAGGATCCCTCTAAGCCACTGCTTGCCAACACTGTCCCTGTACCATTGCCGGTATCTGGCAGGTTTCATCTGACACCCCGTTTTGGCCCGGAACGACGATCTTCCCGGGCTGCAAGCGTTTAGACACGTCTTGGTGCAGGGGGTTAGGCCGATTCCGGACGGCGGAGGGGCAGGCGGATCTCTACCTGGCAGCCCTCATCCGGCCGGCTTCGCAGCGAGATCGTGCCCCCCATCTCGCGGATCAATCCATGGACGACGGCCAGGCCCAGTCCGTCGTCGCCCGTGCCGTCGGACCGAACCACCTCCTTGGTGGTGAAGAATGGCTCGAAGACATGCTGCTGATCGCGCTCGTCGATGCCGCACCCGGTGTCGGTCATCTCGATGGCCACCTCCTCCCCCTCGGTCCAGAGCGAGAGGGCGAGCTGTCCGCCCTGAGGCATGGCCTCGATCGCGTTGTTGGCCAGGTTCTGCAGCACCGTCAGGAGCCGATGCCGTGGGATCTCCGACACCGGCGCGGCGTTGAGGTCTAATGCCAGGTCGATCTTCCGCTCTCTCAGGCCGGGCTCGAGCTCGTCGACGAAGTAGAGCACCGTCTCGGTCAGGTCGCTCATGTCGTCGGGTCGGCGATCGCCCTCCGCGAAGGCGAGCAGGTGGCTGCTCAGCTTGGCTGCCCGGTTGACCCCGTCGGCCGTGACACGTAAGGCCCGTCGAAACGCGCCGACGTTGTCGGCCTGTAGGGCGTAGTCCACCGACGTGGACACGCCGCCCAGCAGGTTGTTGAAGTGATGGGCCACCCCGCCGGCCAGCTTGCCGAGCGACGCCATCTTCTCGGACGCCTGCAATCGCTTCTCCAGATCGACGCGGCGGGTGATGTCCCGGATGCAGGCCGACGCGCCGATGCACCGACCGTCGCCCGCAAGGATGGGCGAGACCGTGATGCCCAAATGGATAGGCGAGGGCTGCCGGTAGGTATGAACGATCTCGAACTCGCTGACCATTTGGTCCTGCAGGGCGCGGTTGAACATCTGCTCGGCCAGGTCGCGTCGATTGGCCGGCATGACACTCACGAGCGGCTGGCCGATCATCTGTTCGGCGGATGCGCCGAACATCTCGACGGCCGCCTCGTTCCACACGCGGACGTTCATCGCCTCGTCGGTGGCAACGATGGCGATCCCCGCGCTCTGGCAGAGCCGTTCGTAGAACTCGCCCCCGACCGGCGTTCCCTGCTGCCCTTCGTCCGACACCCCGTCACTCCCGAGACGCCCCCAGGCCGGGTTCCCGCTTCTGTCCCGTTCAGCTCCTGGCTCAAAAAGGGGACAGGCACCTCGCCGTCATGTGGTTCTTCCTCTAATGAACTGCGCGTACCTGGCTCGGAGCCAGTCCCCTTTTTGAACCAGGCTCGTCTTCCAACCCGCCCCGGACAACCCGCGGCGTCAGGAAGTAGATGGATTCGTATCGTTTGCCCTCGACCTGGCGGGTCAGCAGGGCCCGTCCGATGATGGGGCCAGCCTCAATCTCGTGTCCAGGCCCGATCACCAGGAAACGCCCCGACGGCACGGCCACCTGCACCGCCAACTCGTCAAACGTCCGCCCATGATAGACCGGCACGCGAACGACCCGCCCTTCCTTCTGGGTCCAGGCCATCTTGCGCGGGTCCTGGCGGATCTCGGGCACGACCCTCAGGATCAGCTCGCTGGGGTCCTCCTCGTTGAAGACGGCCCTGATCTGGAAGAGGTTGTGACTGCCCAGAAAGGAGTATCCGGCCATCTCGCCGTTTTGCCGGAAGAGGAAGACGGTCTGGTCGTCCGGCCCGGTGCTGATTTCCAACGAGAGCGCGCCCGCCTTGAAGGCCATCGCGTCGCGGTAGATCAGGCGATCGGGGATGCCGTCGAGGATGGCCTTGATCGGCGCCCACGCCTCCTCTCGCCCAACCGCCACCCGCAGGCCGTTCTGCTTGAGGGCCACGAGCCGCCTGGCACCGATGGCCTGCTCATCCAGATGGCTCCAGACCTTGTAGGACTCGCTGACGGCCCCCACCGGCACGTCTGCCCTGACGACGCGTAGAAAAGCCGCCAACCGCATGGGGCGGGCGTCGCGGGCCTTCACCGACTCAGGGGATGTATCGAGGAGATTGGCAGCTTCGTCCGAGGGGCGGCTCGTGCTGGCAAGGCGCCCGCCGTGCTGCAGAGGAGACTTGCTGGGGCCGGCTGGATCGGGCTCGGAAGCACGGCGCCGGTGGCCATCCCAGTCGCCGAAGTAGCGGTCGCCGCCGCAACCCGCCAGGACGCACAACATCATCGGCATCAAGAGTTGGCTGAAAGACCCGACCTGTCGTCTGCGCCGACGGGCCTTCGCGGACCGGGCCAATCGTCCCCTTCTCCCGCTCAGCGTCCTCATTCCATGCAGGCTATTGCTATCGATCCTGCATGTCAACACACCGAACAAACCGCGCGCGGTTATGAAACGCAACTGCCCCGACCCACGCTTGGCGGGTCGGGGCGAGTTGCAGCCAGGGATCAGCATTTCTTGCGAGGCGGCTGCGCCGAGGCCCTGGGCCCCCGTGTCCTGCGCCGAACCGCAGCCACGACAGGGCGCTGCGCCCCGGCTACGTCCACGCCTCGAGCGGACGCCCTTGCTTGTCCTTGAAGCTGCCCACGATGATCATGATCAGATCGATCAGCGGCCAGAGGCCAAACCCACCGCCCAACGTGAGGATCGTCAGGATACCCGTGCCGATCTTGCCCACGTAGAACCGGTGGATTCCGATGGGCCCCAGGAACAGGACAAGCAGCAATGCAGGCAGCCGCTTCTTGTCTGATACACCAACCGGTACCTCAGTCATTGAGACCTCCTTTCATCGACGGTTACCCATCCTCCCAAGCGTGCTATCTAGAGACCCACCGCGCAGCGCTCCCACCGGGAGGGCATCCCGAGCGCTGTGACCAGGCAGACGACGGATTCGACAGCGTCTGGGGCCAACGCCCCGCGGCCGGTCCTATCGGCCCAAGAACTTACATTGGAATAAGTTAGCACTACAGCGCAAAGTAGGCTCAAGAAATTGGGCGGTCAAGTTCGATAAC
>CAYMLO010000079.1:0-48310 GCA_964390905.1 uncultured Planctomycetales bacterium
GACATCGCCACGATCCGAACTTGCGTGGGAAGCAACTTTGCGCTGTAGTGTTAGGCTGGACGGCCCGCACGGAAGTGCACGGCGTTCGACGCAGCCCCCCATCGTTGGAGAAGCCAGATGCTCGCCATCAAGGCACGGTTCGACGGCCGAAACGTCATTCTGCCGGACGGCTTCGCGGGTCCTCCGCCCGGGGAGGTGATCCTGATCTTCGAGGACGCCGAGCGCCAAGCGGCAGACGACCGTTCCTGGCAAGAGGCCCAACAGGCGGCGTTGCGGAAGGTCTGGGACAACGACGAGGACGCCGTCTATGATTCAATGTAGCCCCGGTCACGTGTAGGGCAGTTGGGCACCACACGATTCCGCACGTTTGGGAGCGCCGAGGCGTGGCGTGCTCAGTCAACCGCTCACCTGGCGGAGCAGCGCCCGGGGCAGCCACAGGTTGCCGTCCGCCTCGCCGACGCCGACGACAAGCTCGGGCGGGTCCGGAGCGGTCACCTGGGCCAGGACCGTCAGGACGTGCTCGCCTTTGGTCAGTTCGACCGTGCCTCGGGTGCCCGGGGCGGCGCGGTGATAGGACGGCATCATCCTGCCCGGCTCGGGCCGCTCGAGAACTTGCTGGCCGTCCACCCACGCACGAATGCGGCCCCAGGTTGAGGCCATCACATGGACCTGGCCAGACGTTTCGAGTCGGATGGTGTACTGGAGGGCCAGTCCGTCGCGCAGACGGTCGTCCGTGATCCAGTGGCCGGGCAGCGTCGTGGGCTCGGCACCTGCCGATGGGGTGGGTACTGATCCTGCTTCGAACGCGTGCGGCCAGATGACGGCCGGGACCGGCGTTAGCGCGTCCGCAGGGTCTGGACACTTTCGGGGCAGGACCGGCGGCAACGTGACCTTGTCCGGCGGGTCAGGCAATCGTCCGGCCAGCTCGAGCACGAAGTCTGTGAACGCGTCGATGGTCTTGGGCGGGTCCAGTCCGACGATGCCCGGGGACAGCACCAGCGCCCGGCCGATCGGGTCGGCCCATCGATCGGGGATCCCCTCGGGATCGATGATGCCCAGCAGCGATCCCAACGTCGCGCCAGTGCAGTCAGTGTCGCGGCCGCAATTGACGGCGATGCAGATGGACTTGCCGAAATCCCCGTCCCCCGCCAACCACCCGAGCACGGTGAACGCCAGGTTCTGAGCGACATCGGTGAAGTTCGCGTGTCCGTGCGCCGTAAGCACGCGGCTGCGGACGTCCTGCCAGTCCCCCGTCTCAGCCCACCACCCCCGCGCGTCCTCGATCGCGCGACGGACCCGCGACGTTGCTGGCAGTACCCCCAGGGCGGCATCCAGGAGCTTGTCGCGGTCGCGCTCGACGAACGCCAGCGACTCGAGCGCGGCGTTGAAAACCTCCGCCCAGATGCCGTCCCCCGCGTGGTCGACACAGGCGTCCTCGAAGGCGTACGCGGCCGCCACGGCCGGCCGGCCGGGCGCCAGACACGCCCACAACTCCGACCGGATCGCCGCCCCCATGCACTCGGCGAACCAGTTGTCATGCTGGCCCGTCACGGGCGGCTCGAAGCCGTTGGCCATGTTCCGCAGCGCCGCACCGTATTCGTCCCAGGGAAATGTGACGTGCGCCTGCCACGCCCGCGCCAGGATGCGACGGTTCACGCATGCTTCGGACGCGCGCCCGATCGCCAGCGCCCAGACGACCTGTAGATCCAAGTCGTCGTTCGGGATGGCCTCGTCGGGGACCGGATCGTAGAACGTCAGGTCCAGCGGCCCGTCCTGCCCCTCGTGCGGCTGACCCAGCGTGCCCCCAATCGCCTTGCCCAACCAGCATCCCAGCACCTTGTCCCGATGCACGGTTCGCCTCCTGACCTAATCGCAGTAACTCGTTGCGCTCAACCCCCCAACCCCAGATTCAGCAGTCGATCGGCGTTCCGCCAGGCGATCTTCTCGTAGGCCTGTCTCGATATGCTGCCGTCCCGACCCGCCTGGTTGAGGAAGTCCACCAGCGGCGTCTCGTTGTGCGGCGCGCAGATGTCGGTGCCGAACAGCAAGCGGTCCTGGAATTCCTCCATGAACCGGTACCCGAACGCCGGATCGCGGCTGACGGCGTTGTACCCGCTGCCGGCCGACAGGTCGCCGTGCAGATTCGGGTAGCGTCGCATCAGTTCGGGGATTCGCCCGCCGTCGGCCACGGGGCCCTTCGGATAGGTGTTGCGGGTCTCGTCTGTCACGTCCGGGGAGATCTCGGACCAGAACGGCTGCGAGTGGCCCAGCAGGATCAGATCGGGCAACGCCGACAGAACCTTCTCGAGCCGCGGCAGGCCCAGCTCATCCACCAGTCCGTAGCACCCCCCCATCTGCGGGCCGATGTGAAACGTCACCGGCATGGCATGCTCGGCGCACTGTCTCAGCAGGTTCATCACGCGTGGATCGTCGAAGTAGAGGTTGGCGCAGATCTCGCCGACGCCCCTGCAGCCGATCTTCTTGTAGTACTCCAGCAGCGGCGAGAAATCGGCCGAGGGCGAGTTGGAGACCTGCCGCGGATCGATGTTGCAGAACGGGATCAGCCGGTCGGCATACAGTGCGCACGCGGCCAGGATTTCCTCGACCGAGTGCGTCCGGGATGAGCACTCAGGCCCGATCGACGGCAAGACGACCGCCTGGTCGATCCCGGCCCGATCCATCATGGCCAGCAGTTCCTCGGGCGTTGTGTGACTCGTTCCGTCGGGCCTCAGGACGGTCTTGCGAGGGGTCGTGTGCACGTGGATGTCGATGAGCATGGCGCTGCCGGTTCTCCTTGATGGGGCTGTCAGGACGCTACGTGCGTTGTTGGCGGTCCCACATGGCCAGCATCATGAGCGTCCAGATGCGTCGCGTCCAGCGTGCCTCGTCCAAACCGGTTCGCCGTCCGACCAGGTCGGCCAGCGCGGTCCGGTCGAATCGTTCAGCCATCAGTCCCGTCGGATCGAGCAACAGGTCGTCTCGCAGGTCGCGTAGGTCGTCCTGGAGCCATCGGGCGAGCGGGACCTCGAACCCGCGCTTGGGCGCCGTCACGACGTCGCCGGGCAGATACCGTCGTGCAAGATCGCGGAGGATCGGTTTGGTTGTCAGGCCGGCCAGTTTCACGGTGTCGGGCAGCGCTGTCGCCGTCTCAAACAGCACATGGTCCAACAGCGGGCTACGGGCCTCCAGTCCATGGGCCATCGTGGCGATGTCCATCTTGACCAGCAGGTCGTCCGGCAGGAGCGTCCGGGCGTCGATCCACATCTGGCGATCGAGAGCGGACGCTCCGGCCGGGGTGTCGTTCAACAGGTCTGCGACGCGCCGCCATGTCGGTGCGCATGTCGCCAGCCACCCCCCCTGCTCGCCCGCGAGGCGGCGCTTCTCCTGCTCGTTGAATCCGTCGTTGCCCCAGGCCAGGAGTCGCTGCGGCTCGGGAAGCGCCATGCCCCGAATCAGCCGACGAGCGAATGCGTAGCGCGTGCGGAACCCTCGCGTTTCTGGCAGCAGCCTGTCGGCCAGCCACCACATCGGTCGGGCCATCGCTCCCCCCAGCACGCCGAGCCGTCCGGCGCACCGGCCGGCCACGTACCGGCGATAGCCGGCCAGGGCCTCATCTCCCCCGTCGCCATTCAGAACGACCTTCAGGTGCTGCCGAGCCAGCTCAGCCAGGCAGTACGACGGAAGGGCCGACGAATCGGCGTAGGGCTGGTCGTAGGCCTCGACGATCGCCGGCAATAGCCGGGCTGGCTCCGGTTGGACAATCAGTTCGTGGTGATCCGTGCCGTAGCGCTCCGCCACTTGCCGGGCCAGCGGACGCTCGTCGAAGCCCATATCCTCGAAGCCCACGGTCAGCGTCGTGATTGGCCGGTTGAGGTGGCGGCTTGCCATCGCCACGACCAGCCCGCTGTCGATCCCCCCGGATAGGAACGCCCCGACCGGCACGTCGGCTCGCAGTCGGAGTCGAACCGCGTCGTTCAGGACCGTCTCGATTCGCTCGACGCCTTCGGATTGGTCGATCCGTTCAGAGCCCACACTGCTACGCGACAAACCGCACGGGTGTTGCCAGTACGGCTCCGCCCGTCCGATCCCGTTCCGATCCGCCACCAACCGGCAGGCCGGTGGCAGGGCACGAATCTCGCGGTAGATCGTTTCGGGCGCGGGGACGTGTCCGAACGTCAGATAGTCCGACAGGGCCTGGTCGTCGATCGTCAACGACTCCGGGCCCAAGGCTTGGAGCCCCTTGATCTCCGATGCGAACACCAACCCGTCGCCGACGGTGGCGTAGTAGAGCGGCTTGACCCCCAAGCGGTCGCGGGCGAGCAACAGTCGGCGCGCGCGTCCATCCCAGATCGCCAGCGCGAACATCCCCCGGAGTCGTTCGAACAGGTCGTCGCCACGCTCCTCATAGAGGTGGACCAGCACTTCCGTATCGGTATGTGTCGCGAAGGCGTGACCGTGATCGATCAATTCGTCGCGGAGCTCGACGTAGTTGTAGATCTCGCCGTTGAAGACGACGGCGAGCGTGCGGTCTTCGTTGAAGATCGGCTGCGTGCCGCCGGCCGGATCGATGATGGCCAGGCGCGTGTGGCCCAGGCCGATCTGCCGGCTCGCGTCGACCCAGACGCCGCTGCCATCCGGACCACGATGGCCCAATCGGCCGACGGCCCGCTGCAGCGCCCGCTCGTCCGGACGGCCCCAGATACCGGCAATCCCGCACATCCCGACCCCTTCGGTGTTGGCGCGCGAGTCTAGCGCGGGTTGCCAACACCGTCAAGGATGAGGTTGTCCGGCCTTGGGTTTCGCCTTGGTGGCGGTGGCGTTGGGTCCGAAGCGGACATGATCCCCGGAGCTCGGCGCCCGCTTGTCGGGGTAGCAGCGACGCGTGATCGCCGTCTGACCGTAGAGGGAGACGACCGTCCCGATCAGGCCGACGACGACCGTCCCGATGATCCATCGCCGGTAGCTGGGGATCCCAACCTGCGGCGCCGAACGGGTCTTGCCCGCCCAAAGGAGGACCAGCACCGTCACGATGAGGGCGTTGACGATGATGACGCCTTCGGTGATCAGTCGCTGTTGGTGGAACGGCGGGATCGCTCGCATCAGGTTCCCGATGACCACCACCCACAAGAAGACCAGATACAGCATCTGCCCCCCACCCACCCACGAGGTGGGGATGACCGCCAGGGCTCGCCGGCGATGGGCCGCTGCCAGGATCACGAAGGCCACGAGCGCCAGCAGATAGCCGATCGAGAACCACCAGTAGGAGTGCAGCCCGTACATCGTCTCGGGCATGGCCTTGAACTTGACCCAGGTCTCGACGTTCTTGACCAGGTTCACGTACGTTACTGCCAACGCCACGAAGCCGACGCAGAAAGGTCCGGACCACCGGCGGACCGGCGGTTCGTCGGTCACGCGCCCCGTTCGCGACGCGAGGATTCCCATCGCCACGGCGATCCCGATGCCGTTGATGAACCCGTACGTTTGTTCCAGAACGCTATGCCAGTTCGTCGCCAACCCGGTCTTCAGCCCCAGGAGCTTGATCACCTGGGCCATCGCGAAGCCGAACCCGCCGATGAATCCCGACACCAGGCCGGCCAGCAGCACCGACGCCAGTCTATGGCGATGGCAGAAGACGAAGATGCCGACCGTCATGCCGAGCGCCCCCGCCCAGTTGTCGCTCCGAGGCGGGGTCATCCGCAGGCCAAGCACCTCGACAAGCAGCAGGAATCCGATCCACCACCCGATGGACGCATGCAGGACCAGCGACGTGCCCAGACAGACGCGACGGCGAATCCCCGCGTAGATCAGCACGGCCGGGATGGCCAGGAGCGCCGCGACCCAATCCGTATCCTTCCAATAGAGGGCCTCCTCGTGGCGGAAGGCGCCGTCGTCCGTCATGGACAAGAACATGCCGACGTCCTGAAGCGTCCACGCGACGAACACCGCGATGATCGGCCCGAGCAACTCGGTCAGCCGGTCGCGATCCATGCAGGCTGGGGCAGCCGTGCCTGCCCCGCCGATCGCCCCCCAGATGAACCCGATGACGAACAGACAAGCGAACCCGTAGGCCTGTGACGGCAAATGCCCGGAGTGCGTGTAGGCGATGACCTGGCCGTACGACATCATCCCGCCGAACGACCAACCCAGCGCGCCGAAAAACGCGAAGTACGCGATCCGCCGCCACCAGTCCTGACGACCCGAGACGAGGACGACGGCGATCGCCGCCAGCGCGCCGGGCATCATCGCCCCGTACTCATGTCCGAAGTTGCCGCGAATCCCCCACCCGATCGACAGCGACAGCCCGCCGAGCAAGAGCATCGATCCGGTCAGACGTGCCGGTCGATCGGTCGAGGACGTTTCAAGCTGGTCAGGCGGTTCCGCCATGTCGATTGATCCCACTGATGTTGATACGGGCCCTGGGACGCGGCCAGTATAGCTGACCGCGTCGGCCGAACAAGGTTGTGCCGCCGCGGAGGATTAGGGCCGTACGTGCGGGATTTGTGCACTTGATGCTTGGCTCACTCATCACCGGGGGTATAATTAAAGCTCCCCATTGTGGGGATTGAAGCGTTCCCTGAATTAGGGTCTTGGCTGGATGCGGCGCGCAAGGCATGAGATCAGCGTTGGGCCTGCGCGCCATCAGGTCGTCGGTCAGGGCTGTCCGCAGGGGAGGCGGCCCTACTGGGGACGGGATCGCTGCAACGTTGTGGAGGATGTCTCGTAGATCATGGGGTGAGGAGGCGAGCGATGCAGATGAAGAGCGAGTGGCTTGCGTTGGTGGGCCTGGTGTTGATGCTGGGTTCGCGGGGCTTGGGCGTGGAGCGGCATGTGCCGAGCGAGCACGCTACGATCCAGGCGGCCATCGATGCCGCCAGCGACGGGGACGAGGTCATCATCGCGCCGGGGACGTACACCGGCGACGGCAACCGTGACCTCGACTTCGGCGGGCGTGCCATCACGGTTCGCAGCACCGACCCGAACGATCCGAACGCCGTCGCTGCGACGGTGATCCAGTGTAACCCCGACGACCCCAACGACCCCGATGACCCCAACTACTATGGCGAGCATCGTGGCTTCCACTTCCACAGCGGCGAGGATGCCGGTTCGGTGGTTGCGGGGCTTACGATCCGCAGCGGCTATGTCGCTGAAGGCGGCGGCGGGATCGAGTGCGAGAGTAGCAGTCCTACTGTTACAGGCTGTGTCCTCGCCGGGAACCGCGCTGATTGGTTCGGAGGGGCCCTTCATAGCGTGCTCGGCAGCCCGACGATCCATGGCTGCACGATCATCGGCAACTCGTCTTCCCTCGGAGGCGGCATAGCTGTCCCCTCTGGGAACCCGACGATCACCAACTGCACCATCAGCGATAACTCGTCCGGAATGGGCGGCGGGATCACCTGCTTCTACGGCACGATTACCAACTGCATCATCAGCCAGAACACGTCGTCAGGCGAGTGCGCGGGCGTCTTGTGCGCCTGGACAACGATCGCCAACTGCACGATAAGCAGCAACTCGGCCGCCGATGATGCTGGGGGGATCGCCTGCAGCGTCTCGACGATCTCCAACTGCACGATCAGCTCAAACGCAGCAGGCGGGTTGGGCGGGGGCGTCCTGGTCGGCGGGAGCCCCAAGGCCGACCCGAACTCGCTCCAGACGGTGCTGACGAATTGCCTCTTGTGGGGGAACACCGCAAGCGACGGCCACGATCTGACCTTGCACTATAGCGACTGGCTTGGCGAGACGCTGGCGACCGTTGCCTACTGTAACGTCCAGGGCGGGCCAAACGAGGTTTGCGTCGAGCCGAACTGCACGCTGATCTGGGCGGACGGTAACATCGACGCCGACCCTTGCTTCGTCGATCCCAACGGTCCGGACGGCGACCCGAACACGTGGGAAGACAACGACTATCACCTCTCGTCCAACTCGCCCTGCATCGACGCCGGCGACCCGAACTTCGTGGTCGACCCGAACCGGCCGTTCGACATCGACGCCGAGCCGAGGGTCCGCGGCGGGCGCGTCGAGATGGGTTCGGACGAGTATTGGGCCGATCACGTCGTGCTGACGCTGGAAGTCAAGGGACAGGAGCGGGGCGATGTCGATCTCGATCCCGCGCCGACGGCCACCATCGACCCTCGACACTGGTATCCGATTGACACCCCGGTGACGCTGACGGCCGAACCGGCCAGCGGCAAGTTCTGGGGCGGATGGGAGGGCGACGTCGACCCGAACGACGAGTTCACCAACCCGCTGACGGTCGTGATGGACTCGGACAAGCAGATCACGACCGCGTTCAAGTGCGGCCTCGGCACGGCCCCAATGCTGCCGATGATGCTGGCCGTGCTCGGCGTGTTCGCCCTGATCAGGCGTGGCCGGCAACGCTGCTGATCGTTGAGCAGTATTTGTAATAGGGTGGGTCGTCTCGACCCACCATTCTGAGTGCGAGAGAAGAAGGTGGGTCGAGACGACCCACCGATTTGCCGATTCGATCACCCACCGTCGCCCAGTCGCGATCTGGGCCTCCGCATGTTGACACCGACCCCGAGGCGGGGCCAGTATGGCGCCCTGATGCGGGCCGACAAGATCGAACCGCCCCGGAGGGTCTACACCTGCAATGAGAATCCTCGCCCTCGAGCCATACTACGGCGGGAGCCACGCGGCGTTTCTGAACGGATGGTTGGGCAGGAGCCGCCACGCGTGGACCGTTCTTGATCTGCCGCCGTACAAATGGAAATGGCGGATGCGTCACGCGGCCATCACCATGGCCGACCAGGTCCGCGACCGGCATCAGGCTGGTGCGTCGTGGGACGTGCTGATCTGCTCGGACATGCTGAACCTGGCTGAGTTCCTGGGACTGGCCCCGGTTGCACTGCGGCAGATCCCGTCGGTTGCGTACTTCCACGAGAACCAGCTGACGTATCCGGTCCGGCACGAGTCCGAGCGCGACTACCACTTCGTGCTGACCAACCTGACGACCGCGCTGGCGGCGACACAGGTGTGGTTCAACTCGGGCTACCACCGTGATGCGTTTCTCGGCGCGCTGCCCGGGTTCCTGAAACGCATGCCCGACCACCAGCCGCTCGACGCACCAGATCGCATCCGCGCGAAGTCCTGCATTCATCCCCCCGGCGTCGACGCGTTCCCTCGGCGCGGTTCCAGGCAACCCGGGCCGATGCGGCTGCTGTGGGCCGCGCGATGGGAGCATGACAAGGACCCCGAGACGTTCTTCGAGGCGTTGGCTCGGCTCGAGGCCCAGGGCGTCGATTACCGCGTCAGCGTTGTCGGCGAGCAGTTCCGCGAGTCACCGGCCATCTTCGAGGCGGCCCGAGAGCGGTTGGCTGATCGGATCGATCGGTGGGGATACCAGGAGACGCGCCGCGAGTACGAGGCCGCGCTGTCCCAGGCCGATATCATTGTTTCCACGGCCAGGCACGAGTTCTTCGGCATCAGCGTCGTCGAGGCCATCGCCGCAGGCGCGTACCCGCTGCTACCCAAGCGCCTCGCTTATCCCGAGATCCTGGGACCAAACGAGGCGGCCAGATCGGACGGATTCTTCTACGAAGACGGTGCCGAGAACCTGGCGGCCCGGCTGGCGGCGTTGGCGGATCGGATCGCGCGCGATGAACTGTGGCAGGGCGATGCCGATCGCGGCGTGCGTTCCGTGGCGAGGTTTTCGTGGGAGACGTTGGCCCCGTGCCTCGATGCCGCACTCGAATCGCTGGCCCAAACGGGGTCTGCCTGAGCGGACCGCCGGGACGTCCTACGACGACTGAGACTCGATCGCCAGATCCAACGCTTGCACGGAATGCGTCAAGGCGCCGACGGAGATAAAGTCGACGCCGGTCTCGGCGATGGCACGAACGTTCCCCAAGTCGACCCGTCCGCTCGCCTCGAGTCTGACCGGCTCACCCGGCGTGGCGTTCCGCAGGGCGACGGCCTGCCGCATCTCGTCCGCAGAGAAGTTGTCCAGCAAGACCCGATCCACCCCCTCTGCCGCCAAGACCTCGCGGAGCTGATCGATCGCATCGACCTCGACCTCTACGAATGCCGGCTTGGGGTCGTGCTGCTTGGCCCGGGCAACCAGGTCGGACACGAATCCGCGGAGTTGTCCAACCGGCACGCCGGCCAGGTGATTGTCCTTGACCAGGACCGCATCGTGCAGCCCCATCCGGTGGTTGGCCCCCCCACCGCAGCGGACCGCGTACTTGTCGAGCGCCCGGAAGCCGGGAACCGTCTTGCGGGTGTCCAGGATCGTCGCCGATGTCCCCGCCACCGCCTCAACGAACTGCCGCGTCATCGTGGCAATCCCGCACAGCCGCTGCAGGAAATTCAACAACGGTCGCTCGATCCGCAGGATCGTCCGGGCCGGCCCGCTGAGTGCCGCCAACGCTTGGCCCGCCCCGACGGCCTGGCCATCTGCGACGTGGACTTCGACGCCCAGCCCTTCGTCAGCGAACCTTAAAGCAAACGCCTCCAACACGGCGCGACCCGCGAAAACGCCCGGCTCCCTGGCCAGCAACACGCATTCATCGATCGCATCCGACGGCACAGTCAAGTCGCTGGTTACGTCGACGCCGTCGCCGTCTTCGCGGAGGGCAGCGCTGATCAAGTCTTCCAGGTCGGCCAAAGGAGGAGGGATGGTCCGGTTTTGTGACATGGTTGCACCACCGAAGACGGTATCAGTGCTTGAAGTGGCGCGCGCCGGTCAGGACCATCGCGACGTCGCGTTCGTCGGCGGCGGCGATGATGTCGGCGTCGCGGTTGGAGCCGCCTGGCTGGATGATGGCCGTCGCGCCCGCCTCCATCAGCCAGGTCGGGCCGTCGGGAACCGGGAACATCGCGTCCGATGCGGCGACGAACTGCTTGTCGTCGGACAGGTGGCCGTGCTCGGTGGCCAGCTCGACCGCGATCTTGGCCGACATCACGCGCGACATTTGGCCCGCTCCGGTGCCGAGCAGCCTCTGTCCCCGGGCGGCGATGATGGTGTTGCTCTTGGTGTGCTTGGCCGCCAGCCACGCGAATCGCAGGCCCGTCATCTCCGCATCGGTGGGCGAACGCTTGGTCACCACCTGCCACTCTTCCTCGTTTAATCCGACCAGGTCGCGGGCCTGGACGAGCAGCCCACCGGCGACCTTCTTGACGTCCAGCTCCGTCTCGTCGGACGGTCCGCCCACGTCCCCGACGGCGACGAGCCGGCAGGCCGCGCCCCACTTGCGCTTTTCCGTGGGCGTGGTGATGATCTTCAGGGCGTCGTCATCAAACGACGGCGCGACCCACACGTCGAGCTTGAAGAACGCCGCGCCGGCCGCCTTACCCCACGTGGGGTAGGTGGTCATCGCCATCTGGGCGATCTGGGCCGTCACGGGGAAGTTCATCGCGACGATGCCGCCCGCCGCCGCAACGGGGTCGCCCAGATACGCCAATCGATAGGCCTCTTCGGGCGTTTCGGCGATGGCGGCCCCACACGGGTTGGTGTGCTTGATCCACGTCACCGCCGGTTTGCCGCCGCCGAGTTCGTTCAAGTCGCGAAGGAACCGGAATGCCGACTCGGCGTCCACGTAGTTGTTGAAGGACATCGGGTTGCCGCCCGGCAGCGTCGCCCGGACGAGCGACGGCTCGGACTGATGCCGCGGCAGCGCGTACACCGCCCCGGGTTGGTGGGGGTTTTCGCCGTACTTGCAGGCGTGGACCTTGCGGGCCGCGACGGCCAGCGAGTCGGGCCACTCGATGCCTTCTTGTTGCTGGAAGTAGGTGGTGACGGCCACGTCGTAGCTACACGTCAGCTCGAACGCCTGGCGGGCCAACGACAGCCGCGTCGCGTCGCTGATGCCCCCGCGTTCCCGTAGCTCATCGAGCACGAGCTGCTGATGCTCCGGACGGGTGAGGATGGCCACGTACCTGTGGTTCTTGGCGGCGGCGCGGACCAGCGTGGGGCCGCCAATGTCGATCATCTCGATGGCCTGCTCGAACGTGCAGCCCGGTTTGGCGATCGCCTGCTCGAACGGGTACAGGCCGGCCACGACCATGTCGATCGGCTCGATCCCGTGCTCGGCCATGTCGGCTTGGTGCTCGGCGTCGTCGCGGATGGCCAGGATACCGCCGTGGACCTTGGGGTGGAGCGTCACGACGCGGTGGCCCAGCATCGCGGGCGTTCCCGTCAGGTCCTTGACGTCGCGCACCGGGATGCCCGCCTCAGACAAGACGCGGGCTGTTCCCCCGCTGCTGATGATGCCAACGCCGAACGTCTCGGCCAGGCTCCGGGCGAACGTGTCAATGCCCGTCTTGTCGTACACGCTGATCAGCGCGCTACGCGGCTTCAGGTCGCCCATCGTCGCGGCTCCGAATCGATCAGGCGCACTTGGATACGCACGGACACACCAACGCCCCGCGGCGCGGTGTGTCCGTTGCGGTCTCAATGCTCGATTGACACGCCAAGCACGACTCGAGGCCGGTCTGGCCGCACCCGGGACCGTTCCCCGAGCGCAGGCTCATTGCCCGGCTACTCGAGCGTGACGGTGATGATCGAGGAGAACTCGACCGTCTTGGGTTCCTTGGCGGCTTCGCCCTCTTCCTCCTTGGGCGCCTCCTCCTTGGTCACCTTGCCGTCCTTATCCAGGACGGTGAAGGCGGGCACCTGGAGGGGATCGCCGTCCTTGTCGTAGACGACGAACTCGATCTCATACAAGCCGGGCTCGGCCTCAGCCGGCGGCGTGCCGGTCGTCGTGAAGACGCCGTCGCCCTTCTTCTCGTCGCCCTCGGTTCCCTCGTCCTTCAGTTCCATCGTGAACTCGGGCGCAACGATGGGCACGGCGCTGACCCAGCCGACCTGCTCCAGATCGCCCGTCACCTTGCAGGTGGCGACGAACTTCTTGCCGATCTTCACCGGATCCGGATCGATCTTCTGCTGAATGCTCCACTTGACCGGCTGCTCACAGCCGAAGGCCATCACGGCAACCAGCAGCGCCCCTGCTTGACTGAACCTCAACAACATCGTCATCTCTCCTTACGCTAGACCCAGAATGCCATGCTAACGCACTCACGTCGATATGCGGTTCGCGAAGGGTAGCCGAGTTTGCCCGCGACGTCAAATGCTAAACGCCGCCAGATCCGGTCGGCTGGTCAGGCCCGCTGGCTTCCCCCGACTCGGTGGAGGCCAAAAGGCGTTCATCGGTCTGCGCCCCCGCTAGGAGCACGATCGCCAACAAGACGGCCCCGCAAGCCGGCACCCATACCTTGGCTGGCAGGCTGCCCAAACCCAACGCATCCATTCCCATGAAACCGCGGATCGCCTCTGACCGGCTGATCACGACCACGCAGCCGTTGTGCATGGCGTGGGCGAGGATGGCCGGGAAGATCGAGCGCGACTGCCAGCAGACGTACGCCAGCGCCAAACCGAGCAGCGCCGTGATCGCGAAGCGGTAGATGAGTGCGTGGTACAGCGCGAACACCACCGCCACTCCCAGCATCGCCGACCATTTGCCCAACCGGTTGCGAAGTCCGGCCAACAAGAAGCCGCGGAACAGGAACTCCTCGCACACGGCCGGCAGCAGCCCCGCACACAACAAGGCGCCGTACAACGGCAGGTCGCTGAGCGCCCGGTCCGTTTGTGCGAGGGCCTCGCGGATCGCGTGTGGAATCGGCAGAATGGTCTCCTGCAGCGCCTGCAGCTCGATCGCAACCGCCCACGAGCCCAGCCCCAAGACGAAAGCCCCCACCCATCCTCGCCAATGGCCCCATCGAAGTGAGAAGGTGGCCCGCAGATCGATCTTCAGATAGCACGCCAACCCCCATGCCGGCAGCAGCAGCGTCGGCACCATCAACAGCGTGGTCCAGACGAACGAGCGCGATTGGCCTGCGGACGTGGCCGAAGCGACGATGCCCTGGACGTGGAACCAGATCGGGAACAGCACGGCCACCGTCAGCAGCGCCTGAGCCGCGGACGGGTGCCGCACCGACCTGAAGAACTTCCTGCGGAACAGTGCCCGGTAGCTGCCCGCGTCGGCGAACGTCACCGCCTCGTTGCCGAATAGACGTGACGCCACCGCGATTGCCCCGCCGGCATACAGGCCCGTGGACAGCAGAACCGTCAGCACGTCCGTCCACGGAACCGTGTCCCGCGTCACCAGCTCGCGGACCAGGACGACGATGTTCTCGACCGGCACGACGCGCGTCACGCCCGTCAGCCTGACGCCGGGCAGCGCGCCCATGATGGCGGGAACCAGCGCCGCCGTCACGATCGGCATGACGTAGTTCTGGGCCTCCTTGAAGGACCGCGCGAAACTGCACGCCGCAATCAGCGCAGCCGAGAACAGCATACTCAGCGGGACAATGGCGGCCAGCGTGATCATGAGATGGCCGATGGGCAGGCTGATCGGCTCGTCGACCTGGATCAGCCGAACACTGGCGCCGACGCTCGCAACGTTCAGCAGCGCCGTGATCAACCCCACGCACGTCACCACCAGGAACTTGCCCGTCACGACCTCCAGCGTCGGCACCGGCGAGACCATCAACGTCTCCAACGTGCCGCGCTCTCGCTCGCCGGCGGTCAGGTCGATGGCGGGATAGACCGCACCCGTGACCGTCATCAGCACCAGGATGACCGGCATGACTTGCAGGAAGACACTGGCGATGGTGATCGATTCGGACGCGACCCGGACGGGCTCCAGGAGCGTTGCCAGGCGGCGGTCCAGCTGAGGCGCGGGCAGTTCGGCCACCAGCTTCTCGCGCATCTTCGCCTGGCGGCGGACGGCGTAGCGAGCGAACAGGTTCTCGGTTCGTCGGACGGCCTCGACGCTACGGAGATCACGTGAGTCATACGTCAGCTTGACCTCGATCGGCGCCAGGCCGGCCCGCCATGCCTTCGGATCGCCCGAGAACACCGCCGCGACGTGAATCTCCTGTGAAGAGCGGACCGCTTCGTTGACGTCGCTGTACTGCTTGGGGTCGAATTGCAGCACGCGCGGTCGGTCGGGACGGGCGCCAGGTGCACTCGATTCCGAATCAGACAGCGCCTCGGCGATCACGTCCTCGAGCCATGCCCCTTGCTGGGCGTTCGGGACAACGACGACGTACGACGCCTGGCGGATGGCCTCCGTCTGACCGATATGCGCCGGGCCGAACGTCAGGATCAGCGCCGGATACAGTACGACCGGAATGACCACCACGCCGATCAGCGTCCGCCGGTCACGAAGAATGCCGACCAGCTCCTTGCGGAAGATCGCGTTGACTCGGGAGAACCGCATCGTGGTTCGTCATCCCCCCTCTACGTCGGCCAGTTCGACCATGCGCAGGAAGATGTCGCTCAGGTGCTGCCGGTCCGTCTGCCGTCGGAGATCGTCGAGCGTGCCTTCGGCAATCAGTCGACCGTGGTGGATCAGACCGATCCGGTCGCACAGCGTCTCGGCCTCGTCCATGCGGTGCGTCGAGAGGAGCACGGCTTTGCCCTGCTCTCCCTCGCGCCGAATGAAGTCGACAATGACGCGGTTGGTCAAGACGTCCAACCCCAGCGTCGGCTCGTCCATGATCAGGATGGGCGGATCCGCGATGAGCGCCCGGGCGATGCTGGTTCGCTGTCGTTGCCCGGTGGACAGCCCGCCGCATCTCAGATCGACGAAGTCGTGCAACCCCACCAGGTCGACCAGCTCGTCCACGCGACGTCGCGCCTCATGCCGGTCCATGCCGTGCAGCTCGGCGAAGTACCCCAACAGCTCCCGAGGGCTGAGCCGCTGGTACAGGCCCGTGTTGGCCGTCAAGAAGCCGATGGACCGTTTGACGTCCTCCAGCTGCGTGGCGACGTCGAAGCCGTTCAAGACCGCACGTCCGGCCGTCGGTCGGATCAGCCCTGAGAGCAGCCGCAGCGTCGTCGTCTTGCCCGCCCCGTTCGGACCCAGCAGCCCGTAGATCTGGCCCGCTTCCACGCGGAACGTCAGACCGTCCACCGCGCGGATCTCGCCGCCGTCGGCACGTGGAAACAGCTTGAGCAAGTTCTGAGCCGCGATCATGCCGGGCCGCTCTCCCACATGGCCATCCAAGCCCTTGTATGCGGGCCGATCGGTCTACGCAAGGGGAAGCACCCCGCCATCGCAAGACGTGCGGACGCTGCCCGGTCCCGAGGATTGCGTTGGGGGCTGTGTCTCAGCTGGGCTGCGAGGGGGAACGTCCAAACGGCCTTCAGGCCGGGCTCCGCCCGCCGGCGACGGGGAACCGTGCCGGGCTGGCGGGCGGAGCCCGACCCACCACTTGATTCGCCGCTGCGGGCAGCTCAGCCGTAGATCTGCTTCATCAGGCCGCGGATCTGGCCTTCGATCATGCCCTTCATCGGACGAAATGCAAACGGGACTTCCACCACGGTCAGGACGGCCTTCTGGTCGAAGAACTCGATGTAGCCGCTTGCCCCGGCGACCGTGACGTTGGCCTTCTCTCCCTCCCACGTGATCGCGACCTGGTTGCCAGCGATGCTGTAGGTGTTCGCCTCCGCCTTGTCGGCCAAGTGCTTCTTGCCGGCCTCGGCATCCATTCCGTGTTCATGCTCCAGGACTAAGAACGGTTCGCTCACGAGCAGATCCTCCTCTAGGTACCCATATGAAGCCAGAGTTCTCGTGCACCATCATGGGCGGACGAAGCCGATCTGTCCAGTCTCAACCCCACGGATTCGTTCGTCGGCACCGAGGGCCAGGCGTCCACAACCCCGCCGGATACCCCTGACCCGGCGAGGTGGTTGCCGCGTGCCGAAGATGATATGCTCCGCCGACGGCCTGCTTGGGCTGCGCGCAGAGGAGGACGAAATCTCATGTTCCGACGAACGAGTGTGACAGCGATTGTGTTGGTCCTGTCGCGTGTGCTTGGGGCGACGGCGGTATTGGGCGGTCAGATGGATAACCTCCTGCCGAATCCATCTTTCGAGCAACAGCGGCCCGAACTGCCGAGCGGATGGAAATCGCATGTCTGGCAAGGCGCTGGCCAGTTCCACCACGCCAAGAGCGGCCGCACGGGCGGTCGCAGCGTGATGATCGCGTCGGAGAAGGGCGGCGATCTGTCATGGGAAACCGTCGTGGGTGTCAGGCCGAACTCGACCTATCGGTTGTCGGGTTGGATCAAGACGATGGACGTCAAGCCCAAGACCGGCGCGGGCGCGCTGCTCAACGTCCATCAGATCCGTCAGGCCAGGACGCCTGCGGTCACGGGAACGAAGGGCTGGACGTATGTCCAGGTCCTATTCGATACGGGCAAGGCCCACAGCGCTCACGTCAACTGCCTGTTCGGAGGGTGGGGCGTCGCGACGGGGCGCGCCTGGTACGACGACGTCCGGCTCGAGCTCGTGTCTGCCAAGGACTTCAAGCCGGTCGTCACGATCGACGCCGGCAAGACGGGCGAGCCGATCTCGAAGTACATCTACGGCCAATTCATCGAGCACTTGGGACGGTGCATCTACGGTGGGATTTGGGCCGAGATGCTGGAGGACCGGAAGTTCTACTACGCCGTCGGCGCCAAGGAGTCGCCCTGGAAGCCCATTGGCGGCGACCAGCCCGTCACGATGGTCAAATCCGGATCGTTCGTCGGGGAACAGACCCCCAGCGTGAAGCTGACCGGAACCAGCCCAGGCTGCGGGATCGTCCAGAGCGGATTGGGGTTGGTCAAGGGTCGGGCTTACGTGGGGCGTGTCGTCCTGGCGGGTGACGCGTCCGCCGGTCCGATTGCCGTGAGTCTGGCCTGGGGTCCGGCGGACAGCGATCGGCAGACGGTTGCGGTGAAGCGCCTCAGCGATGAATTCGCCAAGACGCCGCTGCGCTTCCGGGCCGGCGGGAGCAGCAGCGACGGCCGATTGGAGATCGTCGGTCGGGGCAAGGGGACGTTTTGTGTGGGCACGGTCTCGCTCATGCCGGCCGACAACGTCCGCGGCATGCGGGCCGACACACTCCAGTTGCTCAAGGAGCTGGATTCGCCGATCTATCGCTGGCCGGGCGGCAACTTCGTCAGCGGGTACAACTGGCGGGACGGCATTGGCGATCCGGACAAACGTCCGCCGCGCAAGAACCCGGCGTGGAAGGGCGTGGAGCACAACGATTTCGGCCTGGATGAATTCATTGTCTTCTGTCGCCAGATCAACACCGAGCCGCTCATCGTCGTCAACACGGGCCTGGGTGACGTGAAGATGGCCGTCGAGGAACTCCAATACGCCAACGGCGCCCCCGACACGCCCATGGGCCGACTTCGTGCGAAGAACGGCCACCGCGATCCCTACAAGGTCGTCTGGTGGGGCATCGGCAACGAGATGTACGGCAAATGGCAGCTCGGGCACATGCCGTTGGACAAGTACGTCCAGAAACACAACGCCTTTGTCGACGCAATGCGCAAAGAGGACCCGTCGGTCAAGACCGTTGCCGTGGGGGCGACGGGCAAGTGGTCCGAGACGATGATGGCCCAATGTGCCAACCACATGGAGCTGGTTAGCGAGCATTTCTACTGTCGTGACCGAAAGAGCGTGCTTGCGCACGTCTGGCAGATGCGCGACAACGTACGACGCAAGGCCGACGCGCACCGTCGCTACCGCAAGCAGATCGCCGCGCTGAAGGGCAAGGACATTCGTATCGCCTTGGACGAATGGAACTACTGGTACGGCCCGCACCTGTATGGCGAGCTGGGCGTTCGCTACCACCTGAAGGACGCCCTGGGCGTGGCCGCTGCGCTTCACCAGTACGCCCGCTGCACCGACATCATCACGATGGCCAACTACGCACAGACCGTCAACGTGATCGGCTGCATCAAGACGACTCAGACCGCGGCCGCCTTCGCGACGACAGGCCTGCCCCTCAAGCTGTACCGTCAGCACTTCGGCGCGGTGCCTGTGTCGGTAACGGGCGACGCTGCTCCGCTGGACGTTATGGCGGCCTGGACGAAAGACCGCAAGGCCCTGACCGTAGGGATCGTCAACCCGATGCCGGAGAAGATCACGCTGACCGTGAAGCTGACCGGCGCGTCCCTGACGGGCGAAGGTCGCCTATGGCTGATCGCGGATTCCGACCCGATGGCCTACAACGAGCCCGGCAAGCCGCCCCGCGTGACGATCCAGGAGCGCCCCTGCAGCGCCATTGGCAATCGTATCCAGGTCCCCCCCACCAGCGTCTCGCTCCATGCGCTGGCGGTCAGGTAGTCACGTCGGGGCCTGCCGTGCGGGTATTGCTTGTCCCTGCGGTGCGAGCGAGATAGCATTCTTCGGTCATGACCCGATCCCGGAAAGTGGGCTTCAAGATCGCGGCGGTCTGTCTGGGGCTGATGCTTGCTCTGGTGTTGGCCGAAGTCGTCCTTCGAGCGATCGTGCTCGCAACCACCACCGAGGAGGTCGCGGTCGAGGTGCCCGGGCCGGAGGACGAGCCGTCCGGGTTTCGCGACCGACTGGACAACGTTCCCGGCGACGCCAACGTGGTGAGGATCGCCTTCCTGGGGGATTCGAACACGTATGGACTTGGGGTTGACGCCGATCAGGCCTTCCCCCGAGTCGTGGGCGCCTTGCTCGAGGAGAAAGCGCCCGGTCGGTACCGAACTGTCAACATCAGCAAGCCCGGGGCGGATCTGATCTACGAATGGGCCCTGTACAACCGCTTCTGGCGATCGGTCCGCCCGCACGTGGTTGTGCAGGTCTTCGCGCCGAACGACTTGGACATCGACCTCTACAAGCATTCCCCGCGCCAGTCGACACTGGACGTCTGGCCTCTGCGACACTCGCAGCTCTTTGCGCTCGTCCAAGGGCGATTTGCCGCTGCGAGCTTCCGCCAACAGACGCTCGACTACCTGCGGGGGGGCTCGACGCCGCAGATGCGAGCTCGGGCCTGGCGGGTCGTCTCGCACGAAATCGAGGCCGCCAAAGAGCTCGTCGAGGGCAGCGGGGCTGTCTATGCGTTGACCCATTTCCCCTGGCTGGCCGATCTCGATGACCATCCGCTCCAGGACGTTCATGACGGAACGGCTGCGCTCGCTGCGAAACTGGGCGTGCCCTATCTCGACCTTCTTGACGTCTTCCGCGGGCGGGAACCCGAACAGGTCCGTCTGGCAAACGACGCCCATCCCAACGCCCAGGGGCATCGCATCGCGGCGGAGGCCGTGACGGAATGGCTTGTCGAACGCGTGCTCCCCAAGCTGGATCCGCGCGCGGCGAGCAGACCGGTAGCCCCCGTCTCTCGCGAGGAGATCCTCGCGGCGGAGGTGGCGCACTACCATCAGGTCCTTCGGATCGCCCCGGAGTGCTTCAGCGCCCGCTTCCGGTTGCTCAAACTCCGCGCCGGCGAGAAGAGGCCCTGATCGCTAGGCGGTGCCACAGTTCGCTGGTGGAGGGTTCTTGAATGATCCTTCTGAGCTCTTGTCTGGGGCTGGCCGTATCGACGGCGGCGTTCGCCGTGGAGGGGCCGATGGTTCCGTATGAACTCGAGACCGGTCGGTGGCTGTTCGATGCGCGCGGGATCGTGTCTCGAAACGACGTCGTCTATACCACCCCGTCGGTCCAACCGTGGGAGGCGATGCCGACCGGCGGGGGCGACCTGTCGGCGATGGTCCGCTTTGACGGCGATCTGCATCTGCACCTGACAAAGTCGGATGCCTGGGGCTTCCAAGCCCCGCCCGACGCCAAGCCGGGCGCGCGGTTCTTCAACAACGTCAGCCCGGGACACGTTCGAGTGGCGTTCGGTCGCTCGGGCACAGACGCCGCCAAGGCGTTCTTCCGGCAGCGCCTCGACCTCTACCACGGGCGCGTCGTCATCGATCTGGGCGACGAGGGGGCCCGGGCGCGCCTCGTTGTGTGGGGGCATCCCAAACGCAACGTCCTCGTCGTCGAGGTGATCGATCCGAAGTCGATCCTGTCGGACGTCCGGGTGGAGCTGACCGAGTGGCGGGAGACGATGAACGTGTCTTCCGGAGACGCGATGCTCCAGGCCTGCGAGATCCAACGCCGCCCAGCCAGGCCACACCTGGCCAACACCGGCATGCAGGACTACTTCGACGCTGCGCATGATCCGCTGAAGGGAAGGGGCATCGGGGTCGCCGTGGCGGCGGGCTCCATCACGCCGGTGCGTTGTGCTGCGAAGAAGCTGACGGGAACGCTGACGCTGCCCGACAAGCGCCCGCCAACGTACCACCTGATCATCGCGTCGGCCGTGACGCCGTCCGGATCGGGAGCCGCCCCGTTGGCCGTCGCGAAGCGCGAGCTTGGCGAGGTGTCGCGGACACCTCTATCAACACTGCAGGCCGAGCATCAGGCGTGGTGGCGGGACTACTGGGGCCGATCGTTCCTGCGGGTTACCAGTCCGGGCAAGACGGCCGATTGGCTAACCGCCGCTTACCATGTCCATCTCTATACGCTCGGGTGCACGAACCGCGGTCCGGTCCCGGCCAAGTGGGACGGCGGGGCAGGCCTGATGCGGCGCGATGAGCGAAACTGGGGCCTGGCGGAGTGGGTGCAGGAAATCCGATTCACTTACATGCCCCTCTATTCTGCCAACCGGTTGGAGATGGCCCGCGGACTCGCCGACCACTACTCGGGCATGATCGACTACCTCGCCGAACAGACGGAGACGATGTGGGGCATTGACGGGCTATGGATTCCCGAGACGGTCCTGCCCTGGGGTCACGCCGAGGACTGGGTCCTCGCCGACGACGGTCGCGGCGCCGAGGGACATTATCAGCGATGGGATCCCAAGGCTGCTCCTTACGGCCGGTTCGAACTGTACAACCCGTACGTCGGCTTTCTCTTCACGGCCGGTCTGGAAGTGTGTCATCACTACCTGACCTACTACCGCTACAGCGGGGACGAAGCGTTCGCCCGCCAGCAGGCTTACCCGATCGTCCGTGGCGTGTGCGCGTTCGTCGCCGGCCTGATGCGGAAGGGCCAGGACAGTCGCTATCATCTGGACCCGGCCAACGCGCTGGAGACCTGGTGGATGGTCCGCGATCCGTCTGACACGCTCGATGGGATCCGTGCGATCTTCCCGGCGTTCATCCGCTTCGCGGAACGCTACGATCGTGACGCTGGACTCCGGGATCGGTGTGCGACAATCCTGGCCGCGTTGCCCGACGCACCGCTCGGCCACTGGTCGGCCGACAGCAGGATCGACGCCAACGTGGATGTCTACGCCCCGGCGGCGAAGCTCAACAAGTTTGTCAAGCGGGTCAATGCCGAGAACCCCGCGCTCTACCGCGTCTACCCGTTCGGGTTGAGTGGGATCGGCACGCCTGACTATGACCGTGCACGCCGGACGTTCGACCATCGGATTTGCAGCCTGGGCAACGGGTGGTCGATGGACGCGATCTGGGCAGCTCGTCTGGGCCTGGGCGAACAAGCGTGCGCCCTGGCCGCCCAGCACGCGAAGCGCTACAACCGGTTCCGCTACGGGGGGTGGGACAGCAACGATTCGCGTGTCTTTCCCGATGGGCTGGCGGCTGCGCCGTTTCTCGACGCCGGCGGTCTGAGCGCGTTCGCCCTCAGCGAGATGCTGCTGCAGAGCCACAACGGCGTCATCCGTCTGGCGCCCGCGGTTGCAAGGACCTGGTCGGGGATCTTCCGACTCCGCGCCGAGGGTGGGTTCCTGGTCGCCGCCGATTTCCGCGACGGGGACGTTCGCTTCGCCGAGATCATCAGTCTCCTGGGGAATCCGTGCACGATCGCGAACCCGTGGCCGACTGGCTGCGTCATTCGCAGGGGGTCCAGCATCATCGCGCGCCGTAGCGAACGTACGGTTGGGTTTGAGACCGAGCCCGGCGGTCGGTATCTGCTGGAATCGGCAAAGCACCCGCTGGCCGCGTATCGGCCGGTCGCCATCCAGGACACGCTCAATCAATCCGCGGGTCTGCCCGGTCGGGATTGACTCGCTTCGTTGACAAAACCGTCCAGGCTTCTTACGAGAGGGGCCTCGTGCCTGGCGGCTCAGTAATGGACCGAGCTGTAGATTAGCCCCCCTACCGACACGAGGAACGTGGCGATGGCGATGTAGGCCATCACCTGCTTCGCCTCGGGAGACATCTTGGCAAACGGCGAATCCAACACGACAAACACGTGACCCACCGCCCGGAGGCCGCCGTCCAAGATGCCGGTAAGCAGAGGAAGTGCAGTTTGCGCCGCGACGCGCGGCGCGCCCGCGTCTCCCTTCCCAACCGCCGAGGCCTTGCTCTCGATCTCCTTGCCGACCGCTTCGTCATCGTCGTCGCTGAGGTCGACCGTGATGTCGAAATCGTCGAAGTCCTCGAATCTCTGCGCATCGCCTTCGGCGGGGGGCGTTGCTTCGGAGGCGGGAGCTTCGTGACCGGGCAGGTCGTCGGCAGGTTCGTCGACCTTCTTCCCGGCCTGGCTGAGCATGCTCTCCAGCTCGGCAAGTTGGGCCGTCATGTCGGCCTCTGCGTCGACGTTGCCGGCGTCGTCGTCAGAAGCCGAAGGGGCAGGCGGCTCCGACGCAGACTCCTCAGGCGCCGGGGTCTCCACCTGCGACACCTCCTCTGCCGTCGCAGGCTCCGCGTCATGACACGACGCATCCGGCGGAGCTTCCTCGCCAGGAGGACCGACTTCTTCGCTGGCCTTGGCGGCCAGCTCACGAGTCCGCTCGAGCAGCGCGTCGATGTCCATCTCATCGACGTTCGCGATCGGATCGGGTTGGGCGGAATCGTCTTCGCTCATGGTTGGATTGTCGGCCAGGACGTGGCGAGGGCCCCAGTGTTCTATCGGTCAGGGCTGCCTCGAGTCTTGACGTCCATGACCGAAGAGGGGAATCCCGGCTAGGGGCCTCGGCCTGGCGGCAGCTTGTTGAGGATGCGCCCCACGGCCATAATACCCGCCATGACGACCGAGAGGCGGTTCTACTGCGAGCAGATTCAGTTGGGCCCGTTGCCCCTGTCAGGCGATGAGTCCCACCACGCTCGAAACGTGCTTCGCGTCCGCAAAGGCGACCCGATCGTGCTTTTCGACGGCGAAGGCAGCCGGGCCGAGGCGGTCATCGAGACCGTCAGCCGCGACGGCGTCTCGGTGGTGGTCAAGCGGATTGAGGAGCCCAAGCAGGAGGACCGCCCGCTGCCCGTCACGGTGGCCGTCGCCATGCCCAAACCCCCGCGGCAAGATGCCCTGATCGAGAAATGCACCGAGCTGGGCGCCCAGGCCATCTGGGCCGTTGCCACGCACCGCAGCGTGCTCCGCCCGGGGGTCCGCCGGATGGATCACTGGCGGCGGATCAGCATCTCGGCCGCCAAGCAGACCGGGCAGTTGTACCTGCCGGAAATCCCCGCACCCAAGACCTTCGAGCAGGTGCTGGACTACTTCGGCCAGTTCGATGTGATCGTGTTCGGATCGACGGAATCTGAACCGCAGCCATTGCTGGATTGCCTGGCGTCGCGACCACCGGTTACCAGGGCGCTCGTCGTGATCGGTCCGGAGGGTGGGTTCACACCGGAGGAACGTGCGGCACTGACCAAGGCCGGTGCCCTGCCCGTCAGCCTGGGCCGATGGACCCTCCGTGTCGAGACGGCGGCCACAACCGCGCTGGGCATAGTCGCCGCCTGGATCGACCGGTCGGAATCCCCTACCCCTCGCCGCTGATGGGCCGCCAGCAGCTGATGGGCCACCCGCCCTATCCCGCGCCAAGCCGTGTGTCGATCCGCTCACGAGATGCCGGTATGGCCATGCCGTACTCGGCGCGGTGGGCACGCCACCACGCCTCCCAGGCAGCGATTCGGATCTGGCGACCGTCCGGGCCGATTTCGATCCATCTCTCGTCCACGATCTCCCCGGCTCGGTTACGTCTGACCAGATGCATATAGCGAATGTGATCGAAGGCCCCAGTGCCTTGTCGAGGAGCATCACGAGAGACGGACGACGACGGTGCCTTTGCTGCGACGTTAGCGGCAACCGCATAGGCAGGAGTACCAAGACCCCATGGGGAAACCTGGTTCAGTTGCGTTCGCGCCCCGTTCGCGATCCTCTCGTCCCTGGTCCGGTGGATCGGGTCCGTGTCACGCGTCGGCAGCTTGGCTGAACCCGAAGGGATCGGCACGAGCTCGGCCTCGAAGTCGAAGCGGACCTGTCCGTCGGTACGGCACCACTTCTCCCAGGCAGCGATGGCCTGTTCAGTCCGTTCGGGCGTAGTCGGGTCGTACCCGAAATTCTGCCCGGTCACCTGCCGCAACCGGTTGATCATCCTGGCGAGCATCTGCTGCTTGGTGAATTTCATACTCCCGGAGAGCTGTTCGGCGAAGTCCAACAACCACTTGCGCTCTGGGGTGCGCAACCTGTAGACCATGTCCGCCAGGCATCGGCGGATGTCCTGGGTTGCCTGGTCGGTCATTCCCTGCCGGGCGTAAGCGACGCCGCGGGCATAGTGGAAAGAGCTGTAGATCGCGACGAAGCCCCGCTTCGTCATGATCTCGATCACTTGTGTGTAGGCTTTGATCGCCGCGTCATAGTCGCCCGAGCAATACTGGCCCCAGCCAATCGCCAGCCACGCCCGCCAGCAATCCGGATGAAGCTTCACGGCGCTGGTGAGTAGTGGGAGGGCGCTGGCGAAGTCGCCCTCGGCCACGAGACGCATGGCCGCGACGTGGCGCTTGGCGGCGGTGCGCCGATCCGTCGTTTCCCGCTTGAGCCACTCGGGCTCAGAGCTAGGATGCGTACCAAGCCTCCTGTCGATGACGGTCACGCCCTCGGGCGCGGCGATCCGGAACGTTCCGGCTGGCGGTTCGTCGTAGCTGATGACCCATGGTCCGTAGGCCAGCGGGAGCTTCGTCTCGGGATCGATATAGAAGTCTTCCGGCGACGTGCGGTAGCGAACACGATGTGCGGGTCGCCCGCCGTACGTGATGTTCTCCTCGAGGACGTCGAAGCCCCGTCCCGCGAGCTGCTGATAGCTCTGTGCAGGATACTCGCCGATCCAGGTATGCTGCTTTGCGTTGTGGTTGTAGAGGATGACGGCGTTATGGTCCTTGCGGGCAATCAGCGTGGTCTTCCCGTCGTCGATGACGAGCCGATCAGGCCGGGCTTCCTGCCGATACCGGATCTGTTGCCCTTCGGCGTTCAGCTCCATCCACCGCTCGTCGTCGATGTTGCCGGCCTCGTCCCGCTTGACGACATGCAGGTAACGAACGGCCTTGAGCGCGCCGATCGTCTGCTCCGAGGCATAGGCCATGTCCGTCGACGGCAAAGACACAACCAGGTAGGCCCCCGCCGCGAGCACGGCAGCGACGGCGGCGCCAAACCGGAACCGATGCCTCCTGAAGAACGCCCGCCAGCGGTCGAGCGGGCCCAGGTCGCACGCCTCTTCACCGTCACGCGGCAGGTCGCTCCCCAGCATGTGAACGGCCATCAGCCGTTCGCGACCCGCCACAGCTCTCCTGCTCTGAGCCTCCGTCACCGCCCGCGTGGCGCTCTCCAACGCCGAGACAAGACGCCGCTCGTCGACCGGGGCTTGGCGAAGTTGGCGGATGGCCACCGTCAATTCATCGGAATCCGACTCGCCGGTCTGTTCGTTCACGGTAACACCTCGTCTGTATCCGAATCCACAACCGCGGCCGCGAAGACCTCTCGCAGCCGTGCTCGGGCTCGGTGAAAAAGACGTCCTGCAGGCATCCCTCGGCGTCGTCGGCGTTGCCCAGCAGTCGATACACCGTCCGCCACACTGCAGCACCATGCAGCGTGATGATGTCATCCCAGTCCGTCACCAGCGATGGGTACCCTCGGAACGACTCTACAATCCTGGAATCCAGGCGAGTCCCTCTCGTCCTGTCACTACTTCTGTCGCACGAAGGCCGGCGAAGTTACAGAAAAACTGAGCGGAAGCTGCAGAAAGCTGTTTTGCGGCGGTTACTGCTTGAAGGGAAGCCGGTTTGGGGATCGGAGATGAAGATGCTACACGCAGCCCCCCAGACCCTAACCCCTAACCCCCAGCCCCTGTCGGCGATGCCACACGCTCAGGTTCCGCGTCAGCCTGGGGCATGGATTCCAGACGCCGGCGGCAGGCCTTCGCCCAGCGGCGCGTCTCCTCGATCTGCTCGTCGGTGAAGCTCCGGAAGCGCTTCTGGGCTTGCAGATACGTCTCGACTTCGTAGCTCGGTTCGCGCCGGCTGGCGCCGTTGAATCGCACGCGACCGTCCTCGATCTCAAACAGGTTGAACACGCCCGTTCGCACGGCCAGCCGGCCGACTTCGATGGCGTCGGCGGGGTCGAATCCCCAACCCGGCCCGCACGGACACAGGATGTGGATGTACTTCGTTCCGTGGATGGTCCGCGCCTTGGCGAACTTGGCGTGCAGGTCCAGCGGGTACGACGCGCACGCCGTCGCGATGTAGGGGATGTCGTGGGCGGCCATGATCATGACCATGTCTTTCTTGTGCTCGGCCTTGCCCGGTCCCGGCGTCGTGGCGGTCTGCACGCCGCAGGGGGTGGCGCCGCTCCGCTGCGTACCGGTATTCATGTAGGCTTCGTTGTCGTAGCAGACGTGGAGGTAGTCGGTGTTCCGCTCGGCCGCGCCGGAGAGGGCCTGGACGCCGATGTCGGCCGTTCCGCCGTCGCCCGACCAGCCGACCACCTCGATGTCGTCCCGCCCCTGCGCCTCAAGCGCCGCTACCACGCCCGACGCCGCCGCCCCGGTCGTCTCGAAGGCCGTGTGCAGCACCGGCACGGTCACCGCCGTTCTCGGATACATCCCGTGCAGCACCGTGATGCACCCGGCCGGCACGACGACGATGGTCTTGGGCCCGAGCGCCTTGAGCGCATGGCGGTAGGCCAGCGCCGCGCCGCATCCCGCACACAAACGATTGCCGGGAAGGATGTATTCCTCTTTGGGTAGGTCGCTGATCTTCATAGCACTTGCAGCATTCTCTCCAGGCTCACCCCGACGAGACGGGCAGGCTAGCCCCGCGCAGCCCCGGCCTCGGTGAGTTCCACCAGCGTGCTTCTCGCGGGGTGCAGATTGATCCACGGCACATCCTGTGGACGGACAGGTGGCTCGGCCCGACCGGTCAGCACGCCCTCGGCCGCTTCGGCGATCATCTCGGCACTGATCTCGCGCCCGCCAATCCCCGCGATGAAGCAGCTCAGCGACGCCGGATCGGACAGCCCGTACAGCGCCGCCTTCGTATCGCACGCGAGTGGGCCTTCGTAACCGTAGCTCAGCGCCCGGTCGATGATCATGATCTTGTCGAACGCCGAAGCCAGCTGTCGGATCGCTTGGGTGGGGAACGGTCGGAACAGCCGCAACGACGCGACCCCCACCGCGCGCCCACGCTCCCGTAGCAGATCAGCCGCCACCCGCGACTCGCTCGCCACCGTTCCCATCGCCAGGATCACCAGGTCGGCGTCGTCGGTCTTGTAGGTCTTCATCAGGCCGCCGTAGCTGCGACCGAACGCCAACCCGAACGCCTCGTCGATCTCGACGACGTCCGACTCGGCGGCGGCGAGATCTTGTTGCAGCCGATGGCGGATCTCCATGTAGGCCCCCAACTCGTCGATGCCCGGATGGTCGTGACGCGGTTCCGGCATCGTGACCAGACCGATGTTGACAGGGTGTTCGGGGTCGAGCGTGATCAGAGGTTCGTAGGCGGGCAGAAACGCATCGACCTGCTCCTGCGTCTCGGTCAGGACGGGCATGGCGGTGTGGCTGAGCACGTAGCCGTCATAGCACACCATCACCGGGATGTAGACGCGCTCGGCCAGCCGATAGGCTTGGATGATCGCGTCGTAGATCTCCTGGTTGTCCTCGACGTGAATCTGGATCCAGCCCGTGTCGCGCTGGCTCATGGAGTCCTGATGATCGGTCCACACGGTCCAGGGCGCTGCGACCCCCCGATTGACGCACGCCAGCACGATCGGCAGCCGGGCGCCGGCGGCCCAGTGAAGCTGTTCGTGCATCAGACATAGTCCGTTGGCGCTGCTCGCCGTGAACGTCCGAACGCCCGTCGTCGAGGCCGCGATGCACACCGTGATGGCACTATGCTCGCTCTCGACGCACACGTAGCGGGCCTTCAGCTCGCCCGTGGCCACGAACTCACTGATCCGTTCGGTGACGGGGCTCTGCGGCGTGATCGGGTAGGCGGCCACGACCTGTGTCCGACAATCCTTAACGGCGTACGCGGCCGCATGGTTGCCGGTCAGCAGCCTCTTATAGCTCATGGGGAACTCCGCGTAGAAGGACGTCCCGCCCGCCTCCTAGATTCTCGTGGACCCCGCCGATGGAGTCAAGGAATCGGCCTCCGCGCGCTGTTTCCACGCTGGACCGATGGGACCCGGGGACTTGTGTTGTCCCCGACCTGATGAGGGCGTAAAGTGGGTGTCAGTCTGAGCACACAGGAATGCACCGAATGGCTGATAGCAGGGATGGACATCAGGACCGCCTGGTCATCCGGCACGACCTTCGGCTGATCGGGACCGTTGCGTTGGGAGAAGACCCCCTCACCCTCGGCCGATCCCCCAGTTGCGATGTGGTCCTCAGCCACGATGGCGTGTCGCGCGACCACGCGCGCGTGGAGAAGCGCGGTGAAGCGTACCACGTCGTCGATAACCAGAGCGCAAATGGTGTTCTCGTCAACGGGCAGCGGATCCAGGAGACGCGTCTGACGCCGGGCGACGTCATCGAAATCCGCCCCTTCGCCATGAATTACCTGGCGGGTGATCCGGCCGAGCCCGCCGCATTGGACCAGTCCGTCAGTCTGTCCAGCCGGTCCCCTACGCCGACGATCGTGCGGCACGTGGCCCAGGCGGGTCAGGTCATCAAGCAGCGGCTCGAGGATTTGTACGCCATGTCCCGACTGGTGATCCAGCGGGAGGACAACGGGTCGTTCTGGCACAAGATCTACGCGGCCTTGCAGCGTTCGTTGTCGGCGGATCGGTGTGTGCTCGTGGGCATCGACGAGGTAGCTGGCATCTACCGGCTGGCCCCGCGTTCGCGGACGTCGGACGCCAACAGCCCGTTGGAGCTGAGCCGATCGGTGCTCCAGGAGGTCGTCGAGTCGGGTCAGGGGTTGCTGATTCAAGACGTGGCCCAGGACGAGAAGTTCGCGGCGGCGCAGAGCCTGGCCGTCAGCGCTGTCGGTTCGGTGATCTGCGTCCCGGTTGTCGTTGAGGGGCGCACGCGGGCCGTCGTCTACGCCGATCGACACCACGCCAGACCGCCCTTCGAGGCCGACGACCTCGACTTCGTCATCGCCACGGTCGACATGGCCGCCACCGCGGTCGGCATGGACGAGTTGAACGCCAGGGCCAAGGAGCTGTCACGCGTTCGGGGCCGGATCGAGGCCGCTCGCGAGATGCAGGAGATGCTCCTGCCGCTGCCCGTTCCCCAGCCGAACTGGGGTCAGGTAGCCGGCAGGAACTATCCGGCCGACCAGATGAGCGGCGACATCTACGACGTCTTGATCGACGCGGCCGGCCGGTTGGTCGTCAGTATCGCGGACGTCTCGGGCAAGGGCGTGCCGGCGGCGTTTGTGACGGCGATCCTGCAGGATTCGCTGCGGCAGAGCACGGCGTACCTGGACGACCTGGGTGAGATCGTCCAACGCATCAACGCGTCGATGTCCACCTACACCGCGACCGGATGCTTCGCCACGATGGTGATCTGCCGATGGTCGCCGTCGGGCGATGCTGTCGAAATCGCCAACGCCGGGCACCACGCGCCGCTCTGGGTGGACCGCGACGGCAAGGTCGAACCGTTTCCCGAAGGCGTGGGCCTGATCTTGGGGTTTGGCCCGACGTGGAGCGGCGAGATCGTCCGCCGCGACACGACGACCGACGTGGGGCTCCTGCTGTCGAGTGACGGCGCGACCGAGGCGCGGGACCAGGCCGGCAACGAGCTTGGCCTGTCGGGCCTCAGCGATCGCCTGTCGGCACTGCATGAGCAAAGCGCGGATGGCATCGTGGCGGGCCTGCTCGACGACGTCAGGGCCTACTGTGCACCGCGCGAGCCGCGAGATGACGTCACCCTCCTCGTCGTCAAGCGGAACACGTAGCTTTCCCATACAGATGCGGCGCCCCCGACCAAGGTGTGGCAAACCCCACCGGATGCGGTACGATACGCCCCCCGCCCCGTGGTGGGGGCGGATCAGACGCGCTATCGAGGGAATCCCATGTCAGTAACCATCGAGGACAACGCCGTGGTCCTGTTCCAGGGCGACAGCATCACCGACGCCGGACGGTGTCTCGGCGGGGATGGAGAGCTCGGTCAGGGATACGTCATGATGACCGCGTCCCTGTTCTCGGCGATCTGTCCGGACCGGCAGGTCCGGTTCGTCAACCGCGGGATCAGCGGCAATCGGGTCCGCGATCTACGGGCCCGCTGGCAGGAGGACTGCCTGGATCTGGCCCCGACGTGGGTGTCGATCATGATCGGCGTGAACGACACGTGGCGCCGGTATGACAGCAACGACCCGACGTCGGTTGAGGATTTCGAGGCCGACTACCTTCACATCCTGGAACAGGTCAGGGACAGCCTGAACGCCCGTCTCATCCTGATCGAGCCGTTCGTCCTGCCCGTGCCGAGCGATCGCGTTGCCTGGCGGGAGGACGTGGATCCCAAGATTGACGCTGTCCGACGACTGGCGCGCCAGTTCGGCGCGACGCTGATCCCGATGGACGGCGTCTTCGCGCAGGCGTGTACGGTCCGCGAGCCGAGCTTCTGGGCGCCCGACGGGGTGCACCCGACTCCGGCCGGGCACGCCCTGATCGCCAAGACCTGGCTGGAGATCGTGGGCGTTCTGTAAACGGCCTGATCGCCGATGGCGGAAACTCAGTGTGCGAGGGATCATGATGCGACATGCGATGCAGAACTGCGCAGCGGAATGGTCGTATTCATCCGGCAAGCCCTACGCAGATCCGTTCAACGACGTCGTGCTGGACGTCGAGGTCACAGATCCGGAGGGCGAGGCCCATCGTGTGCCGGCGTTCTGGGCGGGCGGACAGACGTGGACGGTCCGCTACGCCTCGCCCAAGATCGGCACGCATCGTTATCGCTCGGTCTGTTCCGACGCGGACAACGCGGACCTCCACGGCCAAGAGGGTGTGTTGGAGGTCGGCCCGTACGAGGGCGTCAATCCCTTGCTACGCCACGGCCCATTGCGGGTCTCGGCGAACCAGCGATATCTGGAGCATCGAGACGGCACGCCGTTCTTCTGGCTGGGCGATACGTGGTGGATGGGGTTGTGCCAACGCCTGACCTGGCCTGGCGCGTTCCAACAGCTGGGGGCCGACCGGCTCGCCAAGGGGTTCACGGTCATCCAGATCGTCGCGGGGCTGTATCCGGATATGCCGCAGTTCGACGAGAGGGGTGCGAACGAGGCCGGCTATCCATGGGAGCAGGACTACGGCCGTATCAACCCCACCTACTTCGACATGGCCGACGCGAGGATTCAGTGGCTGGTTCGGTCGGGGCTGGTGCCGTGCATCGTGGGATGCTGGGGCTACTTCCTGCCCTGGATGGGCGTCGAGCGGATGAAGCAGCACTGGCGAAACCTCATTGCCCGATACGGGGCCTATCCGATGGTATGGTGCCTCGCCGGCGAGGGGATCATGCCCTATTACCTGTCCGAGGACAAGGAGCAGGACGCCGCGCTTCAGAAGCGGGGCTGGACCGAAGTGGGTGCCTACGTTCGGCAGATTGACCCCTACCATCACCCGGTCACCATCCACCCCGGCGACACCGCGCGCAACACGATCGAAGACCCGTCCGTGCTGGACTTCGATATGTTGCAGACCGGCCACGGCGATCGGGCTGCCATCCCCAACACGATCCGACTGGTGAACGAGGGCAGGACACGGCCACCGACCATGCCGGTGATCAACGGCGAGGTCTGCTACGAGGGGATCGGCGAGGCGTGCCGACAAGAGGTGCAGCGTCACATGTTCTGGACGTGCATGCTGTCGGGGGCGGCCGGGCACACGTACGGGGCCAACGGCATCTGGCAGGTGAACCGAAGCGACGCCCCGTTCGGTCCGTCGCCGCACGGGATGTCCTGGGGCCATACCCCCTGGGACCAGGCGAGTCAGTTGCCCGGGTCGGGGCAGCTCGGACTGGCCAAACGCTTGCTCGAGCGGTACGCGTGGTGGCGGTTCGAGCCGCACCAGGACTGGGTCGATCCATGCGGCGGTGTGGACAACCCGAACGGCGCGTTTGCGGGAGGCATCCCGGGCGAGGCGCGGATCGTGTTCCTCCCGAACGGCGCATGGGGCGTCACGCTGAAGGGCATTGGGTCGGACGTCCGCTACCGGGCGTCTCTGTTCAACCCCGCCAGCGGGGACGAGCGCGACTTGCGCCCGGTCGAGCCGAACGAACAGGGCGACTGGCGGCTGCCAGCCCCGCCCCCGATCTACCAGGACTGGGTCCTCGTGCTGGACGCCCGCGACGACACGTAGACAGGAGCACCTTATGCTTCACGCCACAAGGCAGACGAATCGATCGATGGGCTGGTGTTGCACGACGGGACCGTTTGTCGTCCTGGCTGCCGCGTTCTCGATCGTCGGAACTGGCGCGCGGGCCGAGGCCCCCGCCACGAAGGGCGCTTCCATGTTCCCACCGCCAAAGGACCTGATGGACGACGTGCCCGCGCATTTCCCGCGGTTCTTCTTCACCGGCCACGAAGAAGCGGCGCAATGGCTCAGCCGCTATCTGTGGTACCACTTCAGCAAGCGCGGCGGCGCGGGCAAATGCATGTTCAACCAAGAGTACGTCACGACGTCGGACATGTGGATGGGCGACGGCGTCCACCCGCGCCTACGCCGGCCGATCCAGGACGTCCATCGTGACATGCTCCGGTTCGTCCAGCTCGACAAAGAGGGCTACGTCAATACGCACCAGCACTTCTCGCACGCGCACGAACAGGGCTGGCCATTCCCCATGTGGACGCAGGCCCCGCCGGGTCCGAAAGGCGTCACGGCCGGTTGGCACTTCCAAGACGACGGCCCCGGGTGGGTGTGGCAGCACTACCTGCGGCGTTACCCCGACACGCCCCATGCCAGGGCCAAGGCTATCGAGGGATGGACGCTCGAGAACGTTCGGTCCCTGGGCATCGTCGACAAGAAGTGGCAGCTCGAGGCGACCGGACCGTCCCCGGCCATCACGACGCCGACCTATGTGACGATCGACGCCTTCAACGCACCGTTCCTGCAGCTTCGTTGGACGCGAACGCCGCAGCCGCCGCCTGGCGTGCTACCCTACGTCGAATGGCTCGGCGAGAACGACACCGCCTTCGGCCCCGACCGACGCGTGCATTTCCGCTTCGACACGGGCAACCCGGACTACCAGGGCGTCAGCAAGACCACGCATTCGCAGATCCGCATGCACCACCACCCTCAGTGGAAGGGACGGATCAAGCGAATCCGGATCTGCCTGGCCCCGGGCGAGTCGAACGTCAAGTTCGCCATCGATTCGTTCTTCACCGTCTACGACACCCGCCACACGATCAACAATCCGATCTACATCATGGCGTGCTGGAACGCCTATCGTTGGACGGGCGATCTGGTCTTCCTGGGCGACATGATCAACAAGATGCGGACCGCGCTGCATTATCAGCAGACGGTCCTGGGCGGCTTGGAGCACAACCACATCCGCAACCCGTGGGTGGGCCACGATGGGTTGCCCGGCTTTGTGGTCAATCCGGACGGCAGCAAGACGATGCGCCACGGGCACGGCATCGGCAACAACTACTGGGATCTCATGCCGTTTGGCTGGGACGACCTGTACTCGACGTCGCAGTACTACGCGGCCACGCGTATCATGGCCGAGGTCGAGCAGGCCATCCTCGATCACCCCGAGTGGAACATCCCCCGCGGTGCGCTTGCGTTCGATCCGGATGCACTGCGAAAGCATGCGGCGGCCGTCAAGAAGACCGCGAACGAGAAGTTCTGGAACGCCAAGACCGGCCGGTTCATCGCCTGCATCGACAAGGAAGGCGGCCGACACGACTACGGCTACACGTTCCTCAATCTCGACGCCATCTGGTACGGGATCGCCAGCGACGAACACGCCCGGTCCATCCTGGACTGGCTGACGGGCAAGCGGATCGTAAAGGGCGACACGTCGACCGGCGCAGACATCTATCATTGGCGGTTCGGTCCGCGGGCGAGCACGCGGCGAAATGTGGAATGGTACGGCCAGGGCTGGACGGCCCCAGAAAGCATCCCCTGGGGGGGACAGATCCAGGACGGGGGCGGCGTACTGGGGTTCGCGTTCTACGATTTCTGGGCGTACCTGCAGGTCCTGGGCCCGGACGCCGCCTGGCGGCGGCTGGGCGAGATGCTGGCCTGGGAAAGGGAAGTCTGGGCCGAAGGCGGTTACCGCAAGTACTACGAAGGCGGCAAACACGGCACGACGCTCCAGGGCGGCGGGACGGCTGGTGGGATCGGCGTGGACTGCGAGTTCTGGGAGTCCAGCCTGATCCCGTCGATCGTGATCTACGGATTCCTCGGACTCGATCCCGGCGCGACGGCGCTGGCCATCCGCTCGCGTCTACCGAAGGCGTGCCCCCAGATCGGCGTGACCAACGTCTTCTATCGGGACGTTCGGCTCGACATCAAGGCGAGCGGCAATGCCCTCGACATCGGCGTCAACGGTCGCCCGCGCGATCCGATCCACATCGTGCTCGAGGGTCCGTGGCAGCAGCAGGACACGGGACGGACGGCCAACACCTTCGCCCTGGCCTCGCCGGGAATTTACAGGTTCAAACGTGGCAGTGATGGGGAGACCTCGGGACAATGAGATCATTTGGCAAGACGCAGGCGGGACGTGTTGGAAACGTAGCATGCATCGCGGGTCTGTGCGGCGGGCTGCTGGCAGCGCCGTCGCGAACCCTCGGTGAGGGCGGACGATTGAACGAGCTCGAAACGCTGGATCCCGGCATCGCACAGAAGGATCCCAAGGGGAAGTGGCTGTGGTATGACGCCCATGAACTGGACGTCGAGGGGAAGGGCTGGTCCGATACGGCCGAGTTTTACCACCGTCTTCCCGCCAAGGCCAAGGGCGTCGTTCGCAATCCGGTCTGGAGCCTGAGCACGAACACCGCAGGGCTGGGCGTCCGGTTCGTGACCGACGCCGACAGCATCGCCGCCCGCTGGACGCTCACCCGAAAGAGCCTGGCCATGGACCATATGCCGGCCACGGGCGTGAGCGGCGTAGACCTCTACGTCAAGCACGCGGGCCGATGGCGGTGGATCGGCATCGGCCGGCCGAAGTCCTCGCCCACCAACGAGGTCACGCTCGCCAGCGATATCCCCGAAGGCCGCCATGAGTACCTGCTCTATCTGCCGCTCTACAACGGCGTGAAGTCGCTGGCACTGGGAATCCCGCCCAAGGCGAAGCTGGCCAAGGCCCCGCCGCGACCGGCCGATCGCGCCAAGCCCATCATCTACTACGGGACGTCGATCTCGCAGGGCGGGTGCGCCGCCCGGCCGGGGATGGCGCACGCCGCCATCCTGGGTCGCCGGCTCGACCGGCCCGTCATCAACCTCGGCTTCTCGGGCAACGGGAAGCTCGACCCCGAAATGGGCGTGCTGATCGCCGAGGTCGACGCCGCGATGGTCGTCCTGGATTGCCTGCCCAACATGTCCCCGCAGCTGGTTACGGACCGGACCGGACCGTTCGTCAAGGCCCTGCGAAAGGCCCGTCCCAAGATGCCCATCGTTCTGGTCGAGAACATCGCGTATCAGGCCGGGACGTTCCTGCCAAAGAAACGCGAGGCCTACCGCAGCAAGAACCGCGCCCTTCGCAAAGTCTACGACAGCCTGGTCGCCGAGGGCGTGAAGGGTCTCCACTACGTCCCGGGCGAACCGCTGCTCGGCGACGATGGCGAGGCCACCGTCGACGGCACGCACTGCACCGACTTGGGCTTCCACCGTTTTGCCGATGCCCTCGAGCCGGTGCTGCGGGAGATCCTGGCGGCCCAGAAGCCGTAGCCTCGCTGCGCGTCCGTCCTGTCTTGACAGCGACGACGTATCCGACCAACAATGCGCCCCAATCCAATCCCGGGGGGTTGGGAGCATGGAGGATCGCGCATGATTCTGGTGAACACCGAGTCCGTGCCCGGCCATCGGATCGTGGAGACCAAGGGGCTGGTCCAAGGCAACACGATCCGGGCCAAACACGTGGGCAGGGACATCGCCGCCGGCTTCAAGAACCTGATCGGCGGGGAGCTGTCGGGCTACACGGAGCTGCTCACCGAATCGCGTCGCCAGGCCATCGAACGCATGATGGCCCAGGCACAGCAGCTCGGTGCCAATGCCGTGGTCAACGTGCGCTTCACGACCAGTTCGGTGACCCAAGGGGCCGCTGAGCTGTATGCCTACGGGACAGCCGTCGTCCTCGAGCAGGGAGAATAGCCAAGATGGATGCGCTTGGAGCGATCGCCGGCATTGTCGTGCCGCTCGCGCTCGTGGCGTTGGGGTACACGATCGGCCGCGTCCGAGAGGGCAGCCACATCAAGTCGCTCGAGCAACGCGAAGCGTCCTTTGCCGACATCGTTGTGACCGACCTGAAGACGGTGCCCGACGCGGACAACGTGGCCGTGGCCCAGCTGGTCATGGGTGAGGCCGTGATCGCCACCGACTACTTCAAGAGCTTCGCGGCTCAGCTCCGCAATCTGGTAGGCGGGGAGGTCCTATCCCTGGAGACGCTCGCCCGGCGCGCGCGCCGGGAGGCCGTCGTCCGAATGCTGGACCAGGCCCGTCAGATGGGCGCGACCGAGGTCCACAACGTCCGCCTGGAAACCAGCAACGTCCTCAGCGCCGGCGGAAGAAGCAAAGCCATCTCCGCCGAGATGTTCGCCTACGGCACCGCCATCATCCGAGGCTGAACAGGACGGCCGACGCTTTCCCCAAAAGCACACCCGGGCTTTGTTGCACTTTCTCCCTATTGAGATTCCACCTCACCAGGTATGATCTGGGCGTTCCTATTATGGGATAGGAGTCATGTCGTTGAGAGACGTCGAGTGGGTCCGGGGGTTGGGAGGCGAGCAATGAATGCGCGAACGTGTCTGATTGTGGGAATCGGCATGATAGCACTTCTTGGCTCAGGAACCATGTTGCTCTCTCTGGATCACACGGGCGTGCGACATGCCGATCCAGCCAGGAGCAAGAGCATAGAAGCTGCCTCCATGCGCGGCAGTTCCTTTCCGTTTGCCATCAGCGGCGACCAGTTCCTACGCGATGGGTCTCCCGTGTTCCTGAACATCATCTGTTACCAGCCGTTGATGCCGGGCCAAGCGATAGGCGATCCGATCAACGCGAATCGCATCGAGGACGATTTGCTCAGGTGGAAGGCCTATCGAGGCGGTTCTGATCCCGTGCTCATACGGGTCTATCCGCAGCCGCCCAATGAGGCCACAAGCTGCATGCCGCAGGCTTTCTACGACGGAATACGCGAGTTGGGCTTCTGGATCATTCGTGACATATACTTCGATGACAACTACACCAAGGCGGATGCGATCGCAGACGGGCAAAGCAAGATCCGCGCCGTTCTCAATGAAGCGGTCAGGGAGGGTGGACAGGATCGGATCTTCGCTTGGGAACTGGGCAATGAGTTCAAGCCCTACTCACCCGTGCGGTTGGTCGAGTTCGTCCTTGCTATGTCGACTTACATCAAGGAACAGGTAGCAGCCGATCCGAACCTGCAGAGCGCCCCGAACTGGGTGACTTGGGCGCGCGACCCGCGGTGCGATCCTCTCTATACCCACCCAGAAGGCTATGCCGGGCGCCTTGACGAACCGTGGGATGACCCGAATTACCTGGACTACTACTCGGGCAACGCGTATTCAGAGCGTCCCGCACGCATCCGCGAGCACCAAATGGGGCCTGGTACTGGAACACCATTTGCCGGCTATCTACTGGGCTTGTGCTCATACCTGCCAGAGATACCACGTGTCGTGACGGAGACCGGCTTGGCGGATAGCCCTTCCGCGGCGAGCGGAGACGAGCACCAGAAGGTGCATCCTTGGTACCCGGCCTATAGGTATGGCGGGCTCAGCGACGAGCAAGTCGCCGAGGGATTGCTCGACCGATACTGGGATACTCGCCTGTCCGGTTTGGCTGCTGGCGTTGCCGTCTTCGAGTGGAACAACGAATGGTGGAAGTCGCCCAGGGAGGACCCGAACGACCCGTGTGAGCACGACGACCATCCTGAGGAGTACTTCGGACTGTTGCGTTGGGATGATCCCCCGCCGCTAGAAGAGGGGCGATACAAGCTGCAGCAGGAAACGGCCCGGAACGTATTCGCAATGCGATTGCCTTCTGAAGACATTGACGTAGAACTCGTGGCGTCCGAACCGAATGTGTTGGCGGGCGGTTCTGTCACAATCGGCGCGTCTGTCTCCGGTGCAGCGCGGCCGGTGCAGCTCCGGTGGGAAGCAGATCGAGGACGGATCGTCGGCGACTCCAATACAGTCTCGTTCTATGCGAGTGATTGGACACTTGGGCACGCCACAGTGACGGCCGTTGCAGTCGATGGCCTGGGACGAGCAAACGCTGGCTCTTTGCAGGTTCTCGTCCAATCGGGCGTGGATCCGAACGAAGCAGACCCAAACGTCCCCATCCTGCAACTGCTGACGTTTGGGCGCGGGAGGTTCCAGGATGAGGACCCCAACGGCGGGCGCGCCTCAGGGCGGGTCGCAAACGTCGACCCAAACGAATACAGGGTCATCGTGTACATCGAGACCAACAAGCTGTACGTGCAGCCACGCGGCAACATGACCTCCATCTGGATCGGGACCAACGGGCACTGGTGGACCCCTATCAACCACCCAATCCCATACGAGGGTCAGCTTGTCGCCTGGCTCGTTCCTGCAGATTTCGAGCCATCAGACGAGGACTTCGGCTGGTCGCCGCCCAATGCCATCGCAGAGGACAGACTACCCGAGTACAACGACTGGGACAACGATCTGCTTCCGGACGACTGGGAGGCGGACGCGAACTTCTGGGCCCCGGACCCCAATCTCTGGGACAGGTATGATGATCCGGACGGAGATTTGGCCAACAACCTCGAGGAGTTCCTTTCGGGCACAAACCCCAACGTGCCTGACAACGATGGCGACCCCAATGGTCCCGATGGCCTCCCGGACAACTGGGAATACCGGTACCTTGGCACGTTGGCCTTCGATCCGAACGATGATCCAGACGATGACGGACTAGACAACCAGACAGAGCTTTCCTTGGGTACGCACCCGGGTCGGGCCTCAGTAGACGTCGACCGGGACGGACTTCCGGACCGATGGGAGTCCCGTGTGTTCGGGAGCTCGGCTCTGGATCCGAACGACACTTGTCCGTGGGACCCAAACGGTCCTACGATTCGCGATGCTTACGAGCTCGGACTCGCATTCATCGCCGCGCTCTCATTCGACATCGTCAACGACCCCTGGGGAGATGTCGTTCTTGATCCCGAGCCGATTGTCTCGGGCATCGATGCGCCAGGTCCCAACGAATACACGTATAGGGAAGGTACGTCCGTCTTGCTGAGCGCCGAGCCCATTGCCGGCAAGTCGTTCAAGCACTGGATCATATACGATCCGAACTTCCCTGGCGATGCGAACTACGCTACGATCGATTCCAACAGCCTGACTGTCATTCCCATGGATTCCGACCGTGAAGTGACCGCTGTCTTCAAGTGCGGTACCAGCGTTGGCGGCTTCTTGGGAGTGGTCTTCTGTTTGCTGGGACTGGCCGTATGGGTGAGGCGAAGGCAGTGAGTGCCTGTTCTCAGGTGTTCAAGGCCGCTCGAGCCGCCATCTGAACCTGAGTTCGGCCACTGGCCTGACAAGCCCGGCAACTGAAGACGTGGAATCGTGATCCCCTGCCACCCATCGGCGCGCCGCCCAGCTACTGGAGGGTGGTTGTCGCTGCGCCACTGACCGAGTATCTTGATTCCCCGATCATGGGACCGTGCGACTGCGCATTCTGGCGTCTGTCGCCATGGGTACGCTGGTCGGGCGCGCCCGATTTGTTGCGCAGATTGGGCGCTGGCGGACAAGTTGCCACCAGTGCTCAGCGAGGGGCAGGGCCAGGAACAGGCGGCGCTGCCTGCCAAGGGCCACGTCGCTGGCGGCGCAAGGCCGATGCGTCGCTTTTCGATGCGGGACGTCTTGACTTGGACAGCGATCCTTCCATCGAGCATGAGCCGCACCTCAGACCGGAGTCGCACAAGCCAGATCCCTCCGAAGGAAAGGCCGATCGCGTTCTCGGCAAGGAGTCCGCGGACCGGACGCGGCCCCTTCAGAGCGTGCATGACGAGCCGGCCATCTTCCCTGGCCAGGACGGCAAGCCCATCGAGTGTGACTGGACGTGCAGCCAGTGCGGCTACAACCTTCGCGGTTTGACGACGGGCCATCGCTGCCCCGAGTGTGGCCACATCGAGGTCTACTACCCCCCTCCTGGGGGCGCGGAGTCCTATGGGGACTGGTTCGAGCGGCAGCAAGCGACCGTGACGCCCCGGAGGAGCTGGACGGCGGTAGCGATCGCAGCGGTGGCCGGCGGACCGTTCGCCATCGCTGGTGCGTTCATGAACACGACGACGGTGAGCTGGATCACGCTGGTCGTCTTCGCGCCCGTCGTCGAGGAAGTGATGAAGATCGCGGCCGCCTCCTGGCTGGTCGAGGTCAGGCCGTATCTCTTGCGAGATCGGGCTCAGATCCTGACGATCGGGGTTGTCAGCGGGCTGGTCTTCGCCGCCATCGAGAACGTACTCTACATTCTGGTCTACCTGCCGGCGCCCAGCACGGAGATCCTGCTGTGGCGCTTGTTGGGCTGCACATCCCTACACGTCGCCTGCACGCTCGTCGCCTCGTTGGGGCTGGCCAAGGTGTGGCAGCGCACCGTCGACGAGCTCCGCCCGCCGAAGCTGTCACTCGGGTTGCCCTTGCTGATCCTCGCCATCGTGATTCACGGCGGCTACAACGCGGCCGTCTCCGGCCTTCAATGGGCCGGCGTGCTGTTTTGAGACAAACGGTTGTCGCCATGTAGACCCGAGCGTGTGCTTGAGGTGGACGCCCCGAGGCAGTAGCATGCTTCATCATTGTCTGGCCTGCGAGCCACGGAAGCCATGATCGAGTTGGACGCGTCACAACTTACCTCTGAGGTCGCAGCGTTATTCCTGTCCGGCAGCGGGCAGCAGACGATGCTGCAGTGGCACACGCACCCCAAGAAGTTTGCCAAGGACAGGCTCGACCAGATCGACAACGCCGAGCTCTTTGGACGAGCCTCGCTGGCGGATGAGAAGATGGCCGCCGCCATCCGCGCCTTGTTGTATCTGTGGAACGGCTGGCCCGAGAAGGCAGCCGAGCTGGGCGAAGCGGCGCCCGAGACAGAGCAACAGTACCTCAAGGGCCTCCGCGAGCGTCAACACGGAAACATGGATCTGGCCAAGGTGGCCTTCCAGCAGCTGGATACGCATCCGATCTACGCGTCGCTGGCGAGTCACGCCGTCAACGCCGTTGGGGCCGCGAGCGATCCGCTTCTGAGACGATTCAAGGACCTGGTCGAGTTCAGCAGCGAATGGGAACCGTTCCTGTTCGTCGATCTGGTCGAGCAAGCGCTGGGCGGCAAGCTAGACGGCAAGGCGAAATCTGCTGTCTGTGAACTGCAGTGCAAGGAGTTCGAACTGCTCTTCCGCCATTGCTACGAGGAAGCGCTCGGCGAGCCGATTCCCGAATCCGCCGAGCGCGAATCGAGTGCGGAGCAGGAAGCCCGGATGCAGCGGGTCCGGCAGCTTCGCGAGCGCCGTCGGCCCAGGTCCGTGCCGCTGACCCACAGGCCCCGCGCAGAGAAGCCCGAACCACAGAAGCCTGCCCCCGAGAAGGAGGCGACGATCCAGATCGGCTGTCCCAGATGCCGCGCGGTCACCAAGTTCCCTGAGTCTGCACGTGGAAAGAACGGCAAGTGTGGCAAGTGCGGCACTCTTTTCGCGATTCCGGAGAAGGGCACCGGGCCGACCAGCCCCAAGCCGCCTTCGACATCCGGCACGGTGATCACACGCTGCCCGAAGTGCGCCGAGGCGGTCAGGCGACCGGAATCGTCCCGTGGCCAGAAGGTGAAGTGCGGCAAATGCGGGACGGTGTTCTTGATCCCCAAGAAGTAGCCCCACGTCGCCGTCAGCCTTCTACGTCCGGATGACGTGGGCATGGGTCTGCTGAGCAACGACGTGGCCGGCAACGCGCAGGCACGACGAGGAGCGCACTCCCGTGAGTCGACCGAACATCTTGTACATCCATTCGCATGACACCGGGCGGTACATCCAGCCATATGGCTACGCGGTTCCGACCCCCAACCTGCAGCGTTTGGCCGAACAGGGCTTGCTGTTCCGGCAGGCCTTCTGTGCCGCCCCGACGTGTTCGCCGAGTCGGGCCGCATTGCTGACCGGCCAGGCCCCCCACAGCTGCGGCATGATCGGGTTGGCCCATCGCGGATTCCGACTCAACGACTACGGCCAACACATCGTGCATACGCTCCGAAAAGCGGGTTATGCATCCTCGCTCGCCGGCATCCAACACGTGGCCAAGGAGCCAGAACAGATCGGTTACGATCGCATCCTCGACACCCAGACCAGCCGTGCCGAGCACGTCGCCCCCGCCGCCGTCGAGTTCCTGAACGCGGCGCCCGCTCAGCCGTTCTTTCTGTCGGTCGGGTTCTTCGAGACGCACCGGGAGTTCCCCGAGCCAGGTCCGGCCGAGGACGATCGCTATTGTCGACCTCCCGCCCCCGTGGCCGATACGCCCGCGAACCGCCGAGACATGGCGGCGTTCATGGCCAGTGCGCGAATCTACGATGCCGCGGTCGGCGAGGTGCTGGCCGCGCTCGACGCCAACGGCCTGGCCGACAACACGCTGGTGATCTCGACGGCCGACCACGGCGTCGCGTTTCCGGGCATGAAGTGTAATCTGACCGACCACGGCATCGGCGTCATGCTCATCATGCGCGGGCCCGGCGGCTTTGTCGGCGGCAAGGCCTGCGACGCCTTGGTTTCCCAGATCGATCTGTTTCCGACGATCTGCGATCTGCTCCAGATCGCGCCCCCCGACTGGCTCCAGGGCAAATCGCTGCTGCCTGTTGTTTCCGGCGAGGTCGAAGACGTGAACGAAGCGGTCTTCGCCGAGGTCACCTATCACGCGGCCTACGAGCCGAAGCGGGCCGCCCGTACGCGACGCTGGAAGTACATCCGCAGGTACGACGACCGGAGCGGGCCCGTGCTGCCCAACTGCGACGATGGGCCGGGCAAGGACCTGTGGTTGGAACACGGTTGGCGCGATCGCCGCCCTGGGGCCGAGCAGTTTTACGACTTGGTCTTCGACCCGAATGAAGCTCACAACCTGGTCGGTGAAACGTCTGCAGCTGAGGCCCTCGACGAGATGCGCGACCGGCTGGACCGCTGGATGCAGGACACGGCCGACCCGTTGCTCGACGGCGCCGTGCGGGCCCCGTCCGGGGCAGTCGTGAACGACCCCGACAGTCTGTCGCCTCGCGATCCGTCGCACGTCGTTGCGTAGGCCGCGGTCCGGATCCGCGGGCGGCCTCTCAGGTCCCGGGGACGAGCCGGGGTTTCCCCCAGTGCGCCCAGTCGCAGATGTAGTCGTCCAGGGCGTCAGTGATGAGCGACAGCATCACTGCCTGTCCTGAATGCCGCGACAGCGATACGTCGAACCGCGTCCATTTCCCGTCAGCCTGCACATCTCGACGCCACAGTTCGCGGCCGTTGACGGCGATCCGAAACCCAACCCCCTGTGACTTGCCCGCCGCGCCGTCGCGAATGCCGGCGAATCCCGTCAGCCGAACCGGGGCGTTCGGCAACTGCAGCAGCAGATCGATGTGCATCTGCCCTTGCGAAGGCGGATGGGCGAACAAGCCCTGCTTGCTCACGCCGCCGACGGTGGTCGTGGCCACGTGGGCCTGCATGAAGCTGTGTGGCCGTATCTCCGAGCCGTCCCGCTGAACCAACCCGCAGCTAAAAGGCAACGTCGCGAGATCCACAGGTGGGTTGACGGTACGCGGCGTTTCGAACAGCAGATACGTCGTTCCCGGCGCCGTGACGTTCAGTCCGTAGCGCCCGCTGGCTGCGCGCACAGGCTTGCTCAGGCCGCCTTCGGCCATGACGCCCAGCAGCGGTCGCGGGCTGACCACTTCAATCGGAACCGTATGTGGCTCGGTCAGCACGATCCGCGGGTGCGTCCACAACGCCCAGTCAAACGTGACCGAACCGGTCGGCCCTGGGTCGGTCTCTAGACGGACCGTGACCGGCTTTCCCCGCAGGGCGCTCAGGTCCATGTGGACCGGTTCGGGAACGTAGGCCTTCGTATGCCGCGTCGCTGTGAGCGGCGCGGAGATGCCCTGCCTGTCGCGAACCGTCACGCGAAACGTCACGCCGTCGCTGTTGTCCGAGGCGTGCTTCGTCCGAAGCCCGACACGCGACTCGAACCGGGCGGGCTTGTCGGCCGGCAGGCGGACGTCGAATTCGATCCACGCCGTGCCCAGGCCGGTAGCCTCGGTTACTCCCCTGGCGTTGACCCGCTCGGCCCGCCACGGCGGATGTGCAAAGATGCCTTCGCCCTGCGGGTGGACGCCGGTTCCTGTCTCGGAGGCGTACGAATTCCCGTTGGTCGTTCGCGTCGTTCCGTCTCGCAGCCGCTCGCCACATCGCGTCGGGCCGTCGAACCGCCAGAGATCCGCGACGACCGCCCTGCTGTCTGCCAGGCAAACCGTGCCGAACTGACGGCGAAGACTGATCCGACGGACCCGCGTCGTGGCAGGCAAGGCGTGCACGTGGAATACGCTGAGGTCGCGAGGCTCGTCGAGATAGACGTACGATTGGGCAGGGTCGAGACCCAGGAGTCGCTCGCCGTCGTAGGCGCGCCAGTCGGGAATACTCCCCGGCAGGCTGACCGACGTAGCGCCCCTGAGGCGACGCGAGATCTCTTTTGACGCAGGCTTCGTGACCATCAGCGCGACGCCGTGCGCGTCTCCTCGATACGCCGCCCGGTGGCCGTCAGACGTCCGGTAGGCGAACAGCGTCTCCGGTCGCCATGCCGACGCCAAGTCTGGAACGGGTCGGTGCTGCTGGAACCACCGCGCCTCATTCAACAACACACGGACCACGGGTGGCGGTTGGCTCAGCAGTTGAACCGATGGGCGCGCGAACGTGGGGATCACCGCGAACCGTTCGTAGGCCTTCCGCCACGCGAAGTAGTAGTCCTCCGGCTGCGGGCCCGCCATGCCGAGGTAGCCGTAGATCGTCGTGTAGGGTGCCATCAACGCGGAGCTGACCGGATGGGCCTGTGCGATCCGCGTGTCGTTCCACTCCTGGTCGACGTGGCTGATGCCGTACACGTGACGCTGGGCGAACGCCTCATGCCGACACGTGATCTCGTTGAGCCCTTCGCCCGACAGCGCGACGTTGGGCAACGCCTCTCGCAACGCCCGATGCAGCGCGACGTTTCCTTGCATCATGTTCATCCCGTCGATCAGGCCGTGTGCGTCGTTGAAGATACACAGCGTCTGATCGAGGTGAAGCGCGTCGGGCGCCAGCGTCTCACACAGCTTGACCATCAGTCGGACAAACAGCTCGCGCCACGCCTTGGCGGCCGGGTTGATGTAGGCGAACTTGATCGGTGGCTTGGCACGTTGCCAGTCCCAGTAGACGTGTCGATGGGTGACCGGATCGACGCAGTGGTACGGCTTGAGCGCTGCGTAGTGCGGGTTCTCCGGCGTCACGCCGAAGTAGTTCACGTGCAGCATGACACGAAACCCGAGCGCTCGGGCGCGCTTCATGCGCTCGGTAAGCCCGTCGACGGGCGTGTAGGCGGGGTAGTTGCGGTCGTAGCCGTCCCGCCGCCAACCGGGCACGTAGACGAGCGTCTGGCGGGGCTCGACGTGACGCGCCAACGCCTTGAGCAACGCTTCGTCCAGGCCGGCGATGACGACGAACTGGACGTCCTTCACCCACGTGGGCCGGTGGTCGATTAGTGGAGTCAAACCGAACGTCCTGGTCGCCCATGCTCGATACGCCCCCGCCCCGACGAGCCAGTGGCCCTGATAGGCGTGCACCCGCCACCGCACGGACGTCGTCTCGCGGATCGGCTCGAGCGGCGCCGTGCACTGCGTCTCCAGGCCAATGTGGAACTGGCCCTGCTGGCGGTCCAGGTGTAGGGCCTTGAATCGCCCACAGTCGTCCTCGGCGTAGATCAACACGCCGCCTCGTTTGCCCTGCAAGAGGACGAACTGCGCCTCCCAGCTCCTCGGATACGCGAACTGATGACGACCACTCGGCGTGTCGGCGCCGAATCGCAACCCGCTGTGCCCCGGGACCAGGACCTCCCAGGTCTCTGGCACGACCCACCCCCACTGAACGCCCACCACGCCTGGCCGGACCGATCGGGCCTCCTGTGTGACGAGGACGTCGCCGTTGGCCTGGGGCGTTAGACGTGTTACGACTCGCGAGGGTTCCTCGTCCTCGCGCCAAGTCGCTTCGACCGTCAAGCCGTTGCCGTTCCGTCTCGTTGTCACGTCGGCTTTGTCATTCCAGAGGTGTCTGTCCTTGAGTCGTCGCAGGCCCGTCAACGACGGCGGCGTCTCGAAGACGTAGGTCTCTTTCGTCCGCAAGTCGGAAAACGACATCACCACGCCGTTGCGAATCCCGACCGATAGGGACGAACTCTTCAGCGTCTCGGGCGATGTCGCAGCGCAAGAGGCCGCGAACACCGTAGCGATCAGGCAAGCAGACATCGTTTCCTCCCACCGTACCACACCACCCCCCTGTGCTTCCCTTCACTGACCCAGACAAGCGTAGCACGTGTTGTGGGACATGGGGAACACCTTTTGGGACGGGTTCGCGTCCTTGAGTGGAGGGGACCACTTGATTTCGGCTACGGGTCCTGGGAATCTTCGTCGCGGCAGTACGGTACCCGAGCCGCAGTGTCCATGGAGTCTGCCAATCATGAAGACGCTTCTTGCCTCGCTGACGATCAGCCTATCCGCCGCCCTGGTGCCCGCGGCCGAGGTCTCAGCACCCCCGAAGCCGCCGAAGGGCGAGCACCGCGCGTTTTGGTGTCACAGCGCGTTCGGCGTTGGAGGGATGTCGTGGGATCAGGCCATCAAGAACCTGGCCGACAACGGGTTCACGGCGATCCTGCCCAACATGCTGTGGGCCGGCGTCGCCTACTACGAAAGCGACGTCCTGCCCGTCTCGGGGGGCGTCGGCACGCAGGGCGACCAGATCCGGGCCTGTCTGGCAGCCTGCAAGAAGTACGGCATCGAATGCCACGTCTGGAAGGTCAACCACTACCTGAGCGGCGGAACGGGGTGTAGTCCAAAGCTCTGGCGCAAGGCGACAAAGGGAGGTATATTGATCGG
>CAYMLO010000080.1:0-48066 GCA_964390905.1 uncultured Planctomycetales bacterium
TTTTTTTTTTTCCCCCCCCCCCCCCCCCATGACTGGCAAATGGGAATAAGATCCAGAATTCTCTTGCGGTTATCGGACCGGGCTGTATAAGTAACCTGATAGGAGTAGGAGGGAGAGGGTTGCCCTAGACCGTTCTGGTCGGGAACGCATCTCCCAAGGGAACATTTCGACATCATCACGGGGGCGTAGGAGGCGAGCCGATGACATTGCGAGTAGGTGTTGCTGCAGCGCTGCTGCTGTACCTGGCCGGACCGGCGTTGGCCGTGGACATCGTGACGGTCCCTGTGGGCGATCCCGGGAACGCCGACGACACGGAGGGGGACGGCTACGGTGGGGTGGACCAGGTCTACTGGATCGGCATGTATGAGGTCACTAACGAGCAGTATTGTGCCTTCCTCACTGCTGTGGCGAGCGCCGAGGACACCTATGGTCTCTACAACGAGTTGATGACCAGTGATCCGTTTGATGATGAGGGTGGCATCAGCCGGACGGGGACCCCTGGGCACTACTCCTACTCGCCGAAAGCAGGACGAGCCAATAACGCGGTGAACTACGTGAGCTGGTACGATGCTCTCCGATTCTGCAACTGGCTTCACAACGGTCAGCCGGAAGGCCTACAGGACAGCACGACAACAGAGGATGGCGCATATACATTCAGCGGTGCAACGTCGGTTGGGCCCCGCAATCTGGACGCACTGTCTTTCCTCCCCACTGAGGATGAGTGGTACAAAGCCGCCTACTACAAGGGAGGGACAGAAGGCGGGTACTGGGACTACGCGACCCAGAGCGACATAATCCCCGTGGCAGAACCCCCCCCAGGTGGCAGCAATTCGGCCAACTACGACGAGGTCGTTGGGGGGCATCACGTCACAGACGTTGGGGCCTACTCGCTGTCGATTAGTGCTTACGGTACCTTCGACCAGACCGGGAACATGTGGGAGTGGACGGAGACTGCTGACGGCGGGGATCGCGTGCTTCGCGGGGGTTCGTGGCACAGCGTCCCCTCCTATATCTCGGCCTCCTACCGTGGCAATAGACCCCCTCCAACAATGGAGCAGTACCACATCGGCTTTCGTGTTGCTACCATCCCCGAGCCAGGCACGCTTTTCATTCTGGCCATCGGTGGACTCGGACTGCTACGACGACGGCGGGGATAGCGGTAGGCGCAATAGGCACAGTGGAGGTCACAGACCCGTGGGTTCGATCCTGCGGGCCTTGCTTGTTGGGTTCCGAGTTTGCCCGATCGGCTTCAGATCCAGTTGCTCCTCTCCTTGCGCGTTGTCGCGTGACGGCTTTGCGCACGGGGGAGTGCTGCCGGTGCGCTTGAGTATCTTGCGGCGAAACACTCGTGCAAGACGCGCGCATGCTTCGGTTGCGGTCGAAGGCCGCCTCGGGGAGTAGCGCCGGGTATCCTGACCCCGCTCAGATGAAGTTGGGATGGCACTGCGGGTCGGGCTCGAACAGCTCGGTCAGCAGCAGGTTCAGGCGGGGGTACTTGCAGCCCCGCGGGCAGCACTTCACGTTGATGCGCTCGATGAACTGCCGGTGCGCCGGGCGCCACCAGATGTCGCGGAGAGGCCGTTGGTAGATGTTGCCGATCGGACGCGACTGCTTCTCCAAGCTACAAGAGGTGATCACGTCGCCGTCTTGGCTCGGAGCCCCTCGCGGAGATTCCTCCGAACGGGGCGTGCGTCCGCGCGAAGCGCTGGGGTTCCTCCTTCTTCTCCGGAGCGCGCCAGCCCTTCGTCTGGCCTTCTCCTGTTGAACCCGCCATCGCCGGGAAACCAATCTGATTGGGAAGCAACTGGTTTCATAGTCTCCCCTCACCACAGCCTGATGTTTGGCAATGGAATTCGAATTCCTCCTTGCGGTTACCGGACCGCGGTGTATACTTAACTTGTTGTGTGGGATTGGAGTAGGAGGGAGACGGTCTTCCCTGGACCGTCTGGGTCAGGGACGCATCTCCCAACCACATTTCAACATTGGCCGGGGGGCGTGGAGAGGGCATCATGCGCAACAAGGCAGTACTGATCACGGTTGTCTTGGCCTTGGCGTCCAGCGGGACGGTGTGGGCGACGGTCGCCAGCACGTTCGATACGGACACGGAAGACTGGTTGTGGGGGGGCAGTCCGGTGTCTTGGTCGGCGACGGGCGGCAACCCGGGCGGGTACATTGACGTCGTCGTTGCTGCCTACGGCTACCTGAGTTCGCCCGCCAAGTTTCTCGGCGATCTGTCGGCGTATGACGGGGGCACTTTTTCCTTCGATGCGATACTCATCGACGACGCTTCCGGCAACCAAGCCGGGAGCTACGCGTTCGGGGAGGTTACCATCAGTGATGGGACGAACTCGGCCAGCACTGACTTCTTCCCTTGGGACCAGCGCCCCGGAACGGGTAGCTGGTCCTCCTATTCGCACGACTTCACTGCCGAATCCTTCAACGTGACGCAGGTGGTCTGGGACGACATCCTCGATAACGTCTCCGGACTGTCAATCCAGGTGAACACGTATCAGGGCGAGGAGGAGTATGGACTTGACAACATCGTTCTGGTCCCCGAACCCATGACGGTTGGCCTGCTGGCCCTCGGCGGCTTCGCCTTGCTGCGACGACGGCGGGGATAGCGGACAGCGAAGTGGGAAGTCTGAAAGGCGAAGTGTGAGAGCGCACCGTTGGTTCTGGGAGTGCTTGCCCCTGGAGCCAGTAGGGCGGGTCGTCTCGACCCACCTTCTTGTCACGAACGACGAAAACGACTGCTTGCTCAGATGAAGTTGGGGTGGCACTGCGGGTCGGGCTCGAACAGCTCGGTCAGCAGCAGGTTCAGGCGGGGGTACTTGCAGCCCCGCGGGCAGCACTTCACGTTGATGCGCTCGATGAACTGACGGGGCGCCGGGCCTCACGAGCAGTCGCCAGGGCTGGCTGGAAGCTCTTCAGTCTCAAGTCTGGGGTGGAGAATAGCCGACGCCATTCTTGACAAGGGTGCTATACTGAAGTAGGAGGACTTCCCCCAAGGAGGCGGCGATCGCGCGAGTCGCCATGGAGCCTGGCAGCATGAGACTTCCCAGGGACTCTAACATCAGCCTTCGGGCGATCATCTACCCCAATCCGGACGACGATGAATCCTGGCTCGCCCATTGTCTGGAGATGGATCTATTGGGCGACGGAGAAACGGTAGAGGAAGCCATCGAGGATCTGCTTCGAGCCATCTCGGGTCAGATTCGACACGCCAAGGGCCCTGATCAAATCTTCTTCCCGGCGCCACGCGAGATCTGGGCAATGCTGACGAAGTGCAAGCCGCTGCCCAATGAGCTGGTCTTGCGAGCAGTACGGAACGCTCTCGGTCGTCCGCCTCGCTACGGGATAGAGACCTCCGCACTCAAGAAGTCCTATCGGCGGATCGAACCAGAGCTGGCCACCTTGTGAGTATTCCCAATCGCATCCCGTTTCGGGTTCTACGTCGTCGGCTCAAGGCCTTCGGAATCATCTGGCATGAGGACCGAGGCAAGGGCTCAGATGGGCTGTTCCGCGGGAAGAACCAAGAGGGACGAACCCAGAACTTCACCATCGGCCACGTACCACAGCGAAAAGGGGTGAGTCGGGCCGTCGTGAATGCGATCCGTCGTCGCTTCGGCCTGATCCCACCTGCCGTAAGCGACAAGGAATTCTGGGCTGATGCTTTCCGTTAATCCATCCGCCGGTGCGCCTTGGGGAGTAGCGCCGGATGGCTTGACCCCGCTCAGATGAAGTTCGGATGCCACTGCGGGTCGGGCTCGAACAGCTCGGTCAGCAGCAGGTTGAGTCGGTGGTACTTGCAGCCCCGCGGGCAGCACTTCACGTTGATCCGCTCGATGAACTGACGGTGCGCCGGGCCCCACCAGATGTCGCGGAGCGGCTGCTGATAGATGTTGCCGATCGGTCGCGACTGCTTCTCCAAACTGCAGCAGGTGATCACGTCGCCGTTCTCGTTGATGCTCGGCGAGACCGAATGCGCCAAACAGCGATCATATCCCCGCGGCCCCCGGCCGAGCACGTCGTTGAATTGCTCCTCTTTGAGATAAACCTCAAACGTGTCGGTGGCCAGCTCGAGGGCGGGGCGGGTCTGGGCCAGGACCTCGCTGGGCTTGAGCACGTTGCGATCGTGGTTGCGATTGCAGGCGTTCTTGTAGACGGGTTTGTAAGCGATGTAATCCACGCCGAGGTCCCGCGCCATTCGGGCGGCGTCCATCACCTCATGGACGTTGACCTGGTTCGTGGCGAACTGGATGCCCAGCGTCGGCAGCGGCCGGCCGCGTCGCAGGTCTACCATCTTGCCGATGTTCTGGATGATCCGATCGAAATCGCGCGTGCGGTGACAGGCGTGGTGCGTCTCGGGCGTGGCGGCGTCCAGGCTGATGCGAACGAACGTGGCGTGCTCGACGAGGATCTCCGCGCGCTCGCCGTCGATCCGCGAGCCGTTGGTAAACAGGCCGATGTCCAACCCGCGATCGACCATGTCCTTGACCGCGCGAACGAACTCGACGTGCAGCGGCGATTCGCCCTCGCCGATCATCGTCACCGCCTTGAGCCCCCACGCCACCGCGTCGTCCAAGGCGCGCATCAGCACGTCGACGTCGATGTCCAGATCGCTGCCCCGGTTGTGCTCGGCGTAGCACCATCGGCACCGATGATTGCACCGGTTCGTCAGCCCGACCGAGAGGTGGTAGGGATAGTAGACGCCTTCGCGCAGGTACCGATCCAGCGCGCCCGGGTGCAGGAAGATCTTGCGGAAATCCAGGCGGTTCATCGACGGTCTGGCGGCCGGTCGTTGACGGGGCGGCTTGGCCTGCGGCGGCTCGATTCGCTGTGGTGTATCCAAGACGGTCATGACGTCACCTCGCTGCGGCACGCGGTCTTCATCCCGCACCGCCGGTAGAAATCGATCAGTCGATCGATGTTGGCGTCCATCCGCCACTGTGGCTGCAGCTCGGCCACGCGATGGAGGCGGTCGCGATACGTCCGTCGGATCAGCTCGCCCGCTGCGGCCACTTGGTCTGACGGCATCGACCAGCCGATGCCCAGGCGCTCGACCAGGAGGCTCATGTACTGGCATTCCTCGGACACGAGCGTCGGCAGGCCAGCCGCCACGAACGCCATCAGCTTGCTGCCCACCGCGCACGTCAGCCCTTCGTTCACCATCGGGGAGACGTAGGGAAACTGAATGACACCGACGTCGTACTGAGACAAGGCGTCGATGAACCCATTGCCCAGGATGGGCTCGTGCAGATGCACGCCGTCGATGGCGTCCACGTCGTCGGCGTCCTCGGCGAAGAAGGGGCTCGCGTAGACGTGCAGCTCGCCCAGCCCGGTCAGTTGACGAAAACTCCGCCGCATCGTCGGTGCGACCCAGGCCGCGTCGCGTCCGCCGACCATGCCGGCCGTCACCAGCCGCAGCGGATCGGACGGGTCTCGAGCCGGCTGAGAACACGTCGTCGGGAAGTACGGCCAGAACTGCAGCCGACGGTCGACCACCTCGATGCCCAGCTCGTTTCGCATGATGTCCGGCGCCAGCGGCGAGTCCTTGTACTTCAGCCCGTCGGTGTCGGTCAGGGACCAGGCGAAGGCCTCGACGGTGTGGGCGTTGTCGTTTCGCCCGTCATGGCGGAACGGATCGAAGTCGTAGACCTCCGTCACCAGGGGCTTGTCGGTGAACAGCCGCACCAGGGGCGTGAGGTTGTAGAATTGATTCAATGCGTGGATCAGATCGGCCGGATCGTGCTCGAGCTCGTGGATCGTCAGCGCGACCCCGTCGGCGACGACCACCTCGTCGAAGGAGGGCGCGTAGGCCGTTGCGTCGATGCCGCGACGGATCAGTGCTTTGGTCCAGAAGCCGCGGGCGCGGAGCGCCTGGCTCTCATGCAGCGTGTCCACCTGGGGGGCGGACGGGACCAGGTAGGTGATCCGTCCGACCGGTGCGTCCGACCGCTCGGTGCGGTATCGCCGCAGCTTGCTCGCCGGATAGCGGGCGAGAAGATCGATCGTGATGGGCTCCGGCAGCGACCCGCCGGTTTGGTCGGCCCAGTCCCGAGCCCGGCGACACTCCTGCTCGTACTCGCTGCAGAGCCACTCAGTCCAGTTGGCGCGGAGGGCCGGCGTGGCCACGCCATCGGTGATGGCGGCGAGATAGCGATCGATCGTGGCGGGCTGGTCTGTAGACACCGTCTGCCGGAAGTCTTTGTGCCCACGGGAGTTGGCGGAACACCCGATCTGCCCCCGCGCGCGGAGGCGCCCTTGCCAGAGTCCTTTTGGTTTATCGGCCCGCAAACGGGGGGCAAGCCAGCCAAAACCCCGCCCTACGACCGACGGCGTCGGGGCAGGCAGACGCTAGACCCAAGGCAACAGGATCAGCACGTGGGGGACAACGCGGGGTGGATGCCGCCGCGTCCGGCCGCCTTGCAGACGTACATCGACCGGTCGGCGGCCGCGATCAGCTCGCCGGGCTTGCTGCACTCGCTTCGCTCGAGACCCGCGATGCCGATGCTCAGCGTCATGCCGGCGGCTTCAGGCACGTTGGCGGCCACCGACCGCTTGAACGCCCCGGCGATCCGTTCTGCGCACGCCAACGCGTTGCCAAACGTGCTGTTCGGCAACAGGACGACGAACTCGTCCCCCCCGAACCGGGCCGCCACGTCGGCACTGCGAATCGACTCGACGATCACCTGACCCGCCAGCTGCAGAATCCGATCCCCCGCCGGGTGGCCCAACTCGTCGTTGGCCCGCTTGAACCGGTCGATGTCGATCATCATGCAGGACAGGTCCTCGTCGTAACGCCGCGCCCGCGAGACGAGCTGTCCGATGACCTCATTGACGTACCGGCGGTTGTACAGCCCCGTCAGAGGATCATGAAACGCGACCTCCAGGAGCTGGGCGTTTCGCGTCTCCAGCTCGTTGTTCTTCTCGCGGAGCTCCTCGCATCGTTCGCAAAGCTCGCCCTGCAGCCGCGACACGTTCGCCCGCAGCGAGGCCATCACCAGGTTCTTTTCGACCACGACGGGCAACACGTCAAGGTAGTCTTCGGTCTTTACGATGTAGTCGGAAGCGCCGGCGTGGATGGCAGAAGCTGCTGCGTCCCCGGATCGCAGCCCTGTGACCATGACAATCGGGGCTGTGACCCGGGACACGAGCCGCTTGACCAACTCGATGCCTGTGCAGTCTGGCAGGTGGTAGCCCAACAGGATCAGGTCGAACCGTGTCAGGTCGATGGTGTCAGTCTGCGCGCCACCGGAGACGCAGGCGACGAAGCCGTTCGGATAGCGTGCGCGCAGACGCTCACGCATCTGTGTGACTCGGTCGTCCTTGCTCTCGACGATCAGGATGCACGGCCAGGGTGTCATTCCTCCCTCCCTTGTGGGGAGACCTCCTCTACATACCTACGATTTGGATGGCGCCTGGGCCAACGGAATCTGAATTATTCCAGCCGCAGGTGAATTCCCCAAACGGCTTCTATCTGTATGCGCTTGTCAAAAAAGGACTTGTTGATTGTGAGGACCGGCCGTCGGATCGACCATCGCTCGAGAGAATAGGGGTTATTTAGGGGTTGAATACTGGGCGATCTTGCGATCCGCCAAGTCGTCGTAGGCGGCGCGGTCGAGGGGCAGGTCCACCGGCCGGCCGAGCTCCGAGGACAGCACCATCGCGTTGGCCAGCTCGAGCGAGTGGATCGCCTCGGGGCCCGGACTGATCAGCGGCTCGCCCGTGCGGATGGCGCGGAAGAAGTTCTCGGCCATCCCCAGGTGTCCGCCGACCTCAGGCGTGTCTGGCTCGAGGACGACCGGATCGGCCACCTCGAGCTCCTCGGGACCGTCCCCGTCCCCCCGGTTGAAGTCGCGGATCGAACAGTTGGTCTGTCGCTGCGCCAGCTCGCCGTCGGCCAAGGCGAGGATCCCGCGGTCGCCGTAGATCTCGATTCGCCGCACGCCTGGGCGCTCGCACGTCGCCGCTGCGAAGAACCCGACCGCCCCGTTGGCGAAGTCGATCAGGGCCTCGGCGTCGTTCTCGACCTCGATGGTGTGCACGTCCGTGGTCCGACATCGCGCAAACACGCGCGTGGCCGGGCCCATCTGCCAGTACACCTGGTCCAGATCGTGGGGGGCCTGGTTCATCAGGACGCCCCCGCCCTCGCCCGCCCACGTCCCCCGCCACGCCCCGGAGTCGTAGTACGACTGGCCGCGATACGACCCGGTCGCGACGAAGTGCATTCGGGTGACGCGACCCAGCACGCCTTCCTGGATCGCGCGGCGCAGCCGGCGCTTGTCCGGGTCCAGTCGGTGCTGGAACATCACCGAGTAGACGGTTCCCGCCTCGGCGGCGGCGGCGTTGACCCGGTCGACGCTGCTGACCCGCTCGGCCACGGGCTTCTCGCACAGGACGTGCAGACCCGCCTGAAACGCGGCAACGGCGGCGTCCGTGTGGGCCGGGTGGGGCGAGGCGATCAGCACGGCCTCGGCCAGGCCCGCGGAGATGAGGGCCTCGTGATCCGCGAAGACGGGGATCTCGACGCCGTTTTGCTCGGAGATCTCGGCCGCGAAGGCCTTGGCCCCCTCGACGTCCACGTCCGCGAAGCCCACCAGCGTCGCGCAGGAACTGCCCCGGATGTTCCGGACGTGCGCCCGGCCCATCCCCCCCAGGCCAATCACGGCCAATCTGACAGGGTCCACCTGATCCACCTCCGCGTATGTCGTTCAACGCATGGCGACCTTCGGCCCGGCGCCGACCGGGCCTACCGCCAGGGAAGGCATTCTAGGGCGATCCCGGGGACGTGTGAACCATGTCCCTGTCGCGCCCGCAATCCGTGTAGCTGCGCGACAGCGGGACAGAGTCAATCGGTCTTGACCGGCACGTTCTCGAAGACCAGCTCGCCGTCCCACATCTCGAAGACGTCGGTCGTCTCCCGAGCGACGGCCTTGCTGCTTCGGAAGATCACGTCGACCGTCTCGGGCACCGGCGGGTCGAGCGCGCTGCCCATCCCGTAATTCCCCTCCTCGGGCTTCTGGGGGCGGGCGAGAAAACCGAAGCGACGTTCCTTGTCCTTGACGCGGACATAGACGTTGAAGGCCACCCCAACTGGGAACGGGTCGAAGGCCATTCTGAGGGTGCAGTTGCTCGGCTTGGACGTATCGGGGCCCTTGACATGAAGCTCGAGGTGCTGGAAGCACTTCAGCAACTCACCCTTCAGCGAGGGATCCTGGATCAACGTGATGCCGTCTCCCGCGCCCGGCCGGAGGACCTCAAACGTCGCCGTCAGCAGCCGGTCCTCATGATGGCACCGCCTGCTGGCCTCCTCGTCCAGAAGCGGCCCGAAGAAGACGCTTACCTTCAACGGTAGCTTCAGTTCGTGCCGTCCAGGGCCGAGCGCCGACGCTGAGACCCCCCCGCAGGTGTGGAATGCGTCGAGCATGCTACCGCGCACGTTCACGGGCCAGCCGAATGGCGCCGGCGCACCCGGCTTGCCATCCAACACCAGGTCTTCGACCTGCAACCGAACCCAAAACGCGGGTTCCTGCGGCCGTCGCCACGGTCCCCCGCCCTCGTAGTGGAATACGTAGGGAACCTCCGCACCGTAGGCGGCCCGCGGCCTGACGGTGAACTCGACCTGCGCGATCTGGCTGAGGAACTTGTCCCGTTGCGATTCAGTCAGCACGCCGTCTTCGTAGCATTCCTGGAGGTGCCTGACCAGCCGAGGGGTCAAGCCCAGTCGGCACGAGGCGACTTGCTCGGCAAGGCAGAGATCGATCAGCCGAGCTTTCTGGGATGCGTTGAGGCCGTCGGTCCACCAGCGCCTTGCCAGTTCGTCCCAGGCCTTGGTGGCCTCGGCCTGGTTGGGTGACTGCAGGTCGCCCAGCACCCAGGACGCGGGGACGTAGTGGTACAGCTTCACCTGCTTGAGCTCGGAATGGGCCTGGATGCCGAACAAGACCAGCCAGCCCAACACCAGGACGACCCCTGCCGCGCCGACGATCGGACGAGCATGCCGCTCGCCCCTCACCGTCGTCTTGGGCGAGATCGCCGTGCCGCATTCCGGGCAACGCGGGCTGTCGAGGCCGATCAGGCTGTAGCCGCACTTGGCGCAGTACGGGGCATGGCCTTGTCGCGGCGGCCAAAACCCGCGCAGCATCAGCAAGCCACCCGATACGAGCAGGAGCGCGCCAGCGAGCCACAGGAAGGGCTCCATGGGCAAGCCAGGGGACATGCCTCGAATCCCTTTCCCACCGCCCTCGCCCTTACGCATTGTACGCGAGGAACGGCCTGAGGTGTTTGTCGTTGAAGAACGCCTCGACCCCGCCCGGCGCGGCCAGATCGTCAAACGTGTACCGCCTGCCGGCCAGCACCGAGACGTCCAGGCTACCGCGGGCGAACAGGCCCAGGGCGATCTCGATCATCTTGGTGTTGCACCCGCTCGTGCCCAGCACGCCCGCGTTGTGGTAGTGCCACACCCCGCTCTCCAACTCGCACGGCCCCCGCGTCCCCGCGAACGCCATGATCCGCGCGTTGGTCGGCCCGATCAGACGGTGGGCGGCGGCGAGCGTCTCCGACATTCCGGCGGCAAGGATCACGTCGTCGAACCCGCGGAACGGCCGGCCGAACGTCGCGGCGTAGCGATCGCCATATCGGGCCCGGACGGCCGCGAGCAAGTCCGACGAGCCGTCGCAGACGATGGGCACGACCCGATCGTCCGAGACGACCTGCCGAACCAGACGGGCCTTGTCCTCGCTGCGGACCACGACGGCCACCTCCCGCGCGCCGCCGATGTCGATCACCCCGTCGGTCATCAGGGCCACTTTCGCCGCCATCAGCGCCATCGATCCGCTGCCGATCACGCACGTCGCGCCGCCAGGCAGCACGCCTTTTCGCAGGATGCTGCCGCAGTCGTCCTGGCCCAGCTCGTGCGTGGTCTTCTCGAAGCAGTCGAGCAGGCAGGCGGTCGGCTCGGCGAGGGCCGCGCACGCCAACGACACGCCCGCCGGGATCGGGATGATCGACCCGCTGCGAATCATCTCGGGACGCAGCCGGATCAACTCACAGTACGCCCCCGCCTGGTTCATGGCCAGGTCGGTGATGTTGCCGCCCAACCGCTGAACCCCCCGGACGTTCGGGCCGTCAACACGCGGCGGATCGTAGTACGCCACGCGAGACTGAAGCACGCACTGCTGGCCGGGCTGGTACTCGAGGACGTCGGCCCCCAGCTCCTGGTCGGTGAGGTACCCGATCCCCTCCGTCAGCGACCCAACGTCAGACCCCACCTTTTCGATGGTAACCACCGTCTCGTGGCCGAGGACCCGGCCCCAATGACGACGGAGCTGCTGCCACAGCACCGCACGTTCGTCGTCGCTCAGGTCCGCCAGATCCCGGCCCAGCCGCTGGTACAGCGGGTCCTCGACGCTCGCGTTGAACGCGCCGTCCCGCAGCAGCGCGGTGTAGTCAACGAAGTGACCGTCGGCCTGCCGCTCGGACAGACCGAAGAGCGCCCGTAGCTCATCGAACAGAGACTCCTCGCACTGGTCGGGACGCCCTTGCTGGTAGATCTTGACGTCCGTGCCGCAGCGGTGGTTTCGCTCGACCCGTGCCAACACGTCGACGCTCGTGCAAACGACGGGCCGATCGGGCACGACCTGGAAACATCCCCGCCCGAAGTAGACCAATGCGCGCGCCCGCCCCACCCGCTCGATCGGATGGCCGTCGAGCGGCGCGCCGACCTCGAGTTCGGGCAGATGGAGTCGCGGCCTCATCCGGTCAGTCTCTCGTATCCCAACGTCACGAGCATGTCGTAACAGACGTCGGCCACGTGACGTCGCCGGACGTCATGGAACCACGTCGCCGACGCAAGCCACAGGTTCTTGTCCTGTACCAGGCGGGGTTCGTTGGCGGTCATGTGCTCGTGGATCCGTATCCCCGCGCCGACGGCCATGGCCGTGTAGAAATTCACCTTGATGATGCCGTCCGCCGCCGTCGTGCCGACCTGGCCCCCCAGGCTACTGCTGCCGTGCAGGGCACTGATCACCCCCACCCGATCGCGGATGGCCTGGGCCAGCTCCCGCTCGTACCGCCGGACCGACGAGCCGCTCGCAACCAACCGATGCTCCGTGCCCAGGTTCGGCACGATCAGGTCCACGCCCGTCTGGCAGACGTACTGCTCGACCTGCTCCGGCTTGCTCAACTGGTCCTGGCGGGTCAGCCCCAGCGCGACGATCTCCTTGCCCTCGTAGATCCGATCGCACGCCGCCTCCACGACGACCCGCTGGCCGAACCGCTCGACGTACGCCCGCGTCCGCGCGACGTTCTCCTCGAGCTCGAGCTTGCTGACGTCGAACATGATGATGGCCATCCGGTCGATGACGGCGTCGTCCTCGAGGATGGCCAGATCGTTCGGCTCGCCGGCGGCCATGCCGTGGTCGATGAACGGCAAGATGCGAACGTCCGGCCATCGGTCGAGCAGGTCCTCGTAGCACGCCAGGTGCCGCAGCCAGATCTCGCAGCCCTCGCGGACGTCGCCGCCCTCCAACCCCGATGCGTCCGGGGCGATCCGGCAGGTCGTGCTCATCTTGCGGAACTGCGGGTTGTCGGGGTAGGTGCCCGTCATGCCCAGGCTGACCGGGACGTCGGACAACCCGTACGCGTCCGCCATCCGTTGGGCGCCCATGCACACCCCCTCGACCTCGGCCGGCAGCTCGCCGTTGGGTGCGAACAGAGCGACACCCGCCTGCCGACAGCGGTCCAGGACCTCCAGCGTCTCGGCACGGTCGGTGATGATTCGCATGTTCGTCTCGCGTGCAGAGGCCGACGCCCGACGTCACGTCGGGACCGCCCCGCCGTTGACGCCCAGCGTCTGGGCATTGATGAAGCCCGCCCGCTCGCTGGCAAGAAAGACCACGAGGTCGGCCACGTCCTGTACGGTGCACGATCGCCGCATGGGGTTGGCCTCGATACGCTTGGCCCGCAGGGCCTCGAAGCTGTCCACGCCCGCTTTCGCCATGCTAACGGCCTGCAGCTTGGGATTGTCCCAGGTCTCGGCCGGTTCGTCCCCTTCGGGGTAGACGTCGCTGGGACAGACGACGTTTGCGGTGATGCCATACTGACCCAGCTCCAGCCCGACGGCCGCCCCCAGCCCGCGGATGAAGAACTTGCTGGCCGAGTAGAGCGCCAGACCCGCCGATGGTTTCATGCCCGACCCGCTCGACAGGTAGATCAGCCGGCCCCAGCGGGCGGCCTTCATCGGACCGACGACGGCCTGCGTGCACACGAGGTGTACCCGCATATTGACGGCGAACGTTTGCTCGACATCTTGATCGCTGATGTCCTCGAGCCAATCCGCCAGCGTCACCCCGACGTTGTTGACCAGGATGTCGACCCGACCGAAGGCGGCCATCGTCTCGGCCACCATCGCATCGACCGCTTGCCGACGGGTGACGTCGGCCTCGACGGCGATCGCGCAGTCGCCAAGCCCCTCCGCAACACCCCGGGCGCGTTGCCCGTCGCGGTCGACGACGACGACGCGGGCCCCCTCGTCGGCCAACGCACGGGCGATCCCCGCACCGATGCCGGTCCCCGCCCCGGTCACGATCGCCACGCGCTGGTCGAGTCCCAGGTCCACGATGGTCCGATCCCTTCGCCCAGCAGCCTACCTGCCGCAGGATCGCGTGCCAAGCGCCGCCGGAGCGAACGCGGGACGGCCCAGCGCAAAAAAAGGGGCCTGCGATCGGCATGACCGCAGGCCCTTCGCTCTCACGCCCCATCAGGGGCCGCTCGAATGGTCGGCAACGGAGCCGACCTGTCTGTTCTACAGCAGGTTCAGCACCTGTCCGGCCTGCTGGTTGGCGATGCCGAGCAGCTCCATGCTGGCAGCCATCAGAACGTTCTGTCGGTTCAGCTCAGCCGTCTCGACGGCGTAGTCCACGTCGTTGATGACGCTTCGGGCGTTACCGACCCCCTGCTGGGTCGCCTGAAGGCTGTTGATGGACGTCTGGACCTGGTACTTCTGGAAACCACCGATCCGACCGCGAGCCTCGGCCACGTCGTTGATCGCTTCCTTGACGATGGCCAACGCGCTGGTACTGGTCGAGCTGAGCTGGTGCGACCCGCCGCTCTTGATCTCGTTGACGAAGCCGGTCCCCGTCTTGCCCAGCGTATGGCTGAACATGGCGGTCAGGCCCAGCGTCGCCCTCGTGGACGAATCGGACCCCAACTGGAACGTCGCGCCGCCGCCGGAGACGGCCAGCGTCATGGTCTCGGAATCCACGTCGCCAGTGCTCGTCAACGTGAACGAGCCGCTCACGCCGTTGGCGCTGAACGTGATCTTGTTGCCGTCCGCGGCAGCGGATTGGCCGTTGACGGTCACCACGGCGTCGGCACCGTTCTCGACGTGCGTGTCGCTCCAGCCGCCCGCGCCGCCGCCCGAGATCATGTCGATCGTGACGAACTGATCGGCACCGGTCTCGTTGCTCTTGATCACGATCCCGTTGCCCGTACTGGCCGAGGCCACCACGCCCGTCTGGGACGTCGCGGCGTTGATCTTGGCGATCTCCGCGGCACGGTCATCGGTGTCGCTGATCTCGATCGTCGCGCTCCCGAGCTCGCCCGTCACCGTGTAGGTCATCGCACCCGTCGCCGAGTTCGTCGTCGACATCGTGGCCGCGGACGACGCCGTCGTCACGCTGACGCTCAGATTCTGCGAGCTGGAAGAGGGGTTGCGGCTGTACAGCCGGATATCCTCGGCCTTGCCCGAGGACTCGGTCACCTGAATCCCCAGCTGACCGTTCAGGAGACTCTTGCCGGCGAACTCCGTGGTCCGGATGATCCGGTCGATGCTGTCGACGGCCTGGTCGATCTGGGCCTGGTTGGCCGCCCGCTCTGCATCGGTCACCTGGTCGCCCACCGAGCTGGCCACCAGCGTCTCGATGTCGGTCAGAAGGCTCGAGACCTCCTGCAGGGCGCCATCCGCGACGTCGAGCATCGCGTTGGTGCGCTGGTTGTTGTCGATGGCAGCGGTGACGGCCGTGTATTCTGCGTCGAGGGTTCTGAGAGCGATGAGGCCGGCGGGGTTGTCTTTCGCTGAGTTGATCTTGTAGCCGGTGGACATGCGGGTCGTCGAGTCGGTCTGAGCCTGCGTGATCCCGGCTATGCGGTTGAGCAGTGTGAGTGTCTGTGTGTTGTTGACTGTGATTGCCATGAGGGTTGACCTTTCCTTCGTACGGCGACGGGTTGAACGGAATTGGCTGACTGACCGAAGTGAAGCTAAGATATAACCTCCATGCCGCCAAAGATTCCGCGGAAAAAGGAGAAGATCGTTGCAACTCGCGTGCTGAACCGGTATTGGGGCTGGTAGTTTGGGTAAGTGCTAAGGTCCGATTTTCGCAGATCTGCGCCGAAACGGCGCCGCCGTGCCGCGAAAGACCAGATCGAACGGGTCAACGTGTTTGGATCATCAGGAGCAGGCGACTCACTTGGGCGCGCGGGAGGATGACATGATCAAGTCGATTAGTTACTGGGCCTTTCCCGGCGGGCTGACCGGGGAGATGGACATCGAGCAGGCCATCGCCAAGGCGGCGGCGGCCGGATTCGAGGGGATCGAGCTGAGTATCGGCCGGGCAGGCGCGCTGACCCACCGAACGTCCGAAAAGCGATGTCGGCAGATCGTCGCGGCTGCCAGGGCGCACAAGATCAAGATCGTCTCGACCTGCACGGGCGAGTTCTGGGGCACGTCGCTGACCGATCCCAAGGCCGCCACGCGACGCAAGGCCCTGACGTTTCTGAAGGACGGACTGAAGGTCACCGCGCAGCTCAAGGCGGGCGCGATGCTGGTCGTGCCCGGCTGCGTGCACGCCGACTTCATCCCCGGTTGCCCCGAGGTGCCCTACGACGAGTGTTACCGGACAGCGCTCAGCCAGATCCGCGCCGCGGCCCGCGTGGCCGAGAAGCTCAAGACGTACCTCTGTATAGAGAACGTGTGGAACAAGTTCCTGCTCTCGCCGCTGGAGTTCCGACAGTTCATTCGGGACTGCAAGAGCCGTTGGGTCGGCGCGTACTTCGACGTGGCCAACAACGTCCCCTACGGCGTGCCCGCCCATTGGGTCGCCATCTTGGGCAAGACCATCAAGCGCGTCCACTTCAAGGAATACGCCAAGCGCCGCAACCCGGACGGCTCGACGACGTGGACGGGATTCCCCGAGGGGTTCGAGGTCCCCCTCGGCAAGGGCCACGTGGACTACCCGGCCGTCCTGAGCGCGCTCAAGAAGATCGGCTACAAGGGACCGGTGACCTACGAGCTGCTGAACTTCACGGGTGACTCGCGGGCGGTCAGGCGCTGCAGCCGCGAGATGGACCGCGTCCTGGGGCGGTAGCATCGGGCGTCTCGCGAGGCGCCGAGGAGAAATGGGATTCTGAGCGTTTAGCGTGGCCGCGTGCGGCCACGTCCCCGCCGCACGCGGCGGGGTCAAGCCAGATGCGCCGAACACAAACAAGGCTCAGGCGCATCGAGTCAACGGGCGTACCGCACAATCGGTTGGAGACTGACCCATGGAAATCTCACTGGCAGGCTGGAGCATTCACCGACGGTTCTTCGACAAGAAGATCACGCTGGTGGACTATCCGAAGGTGACGGCAGAGGAGTTCGGGATCGACATGATCGAGCTGAACTCCCCGTTCTTCGAGTACGACGACCCCGACAACCAGGGCACCAGCCCGGTCAAGGCGTCCAACCTGGCGGACGTCAAGGCCGCAGCCGCCGACGCCGGCGTCCGGTGCCTCAGCATCGCCGTCGACGGGCACGGCAACCTCGCCGCCCTCGATGAGGCCGAGCGCGCCGCCGCCGTCGAGAACCACCGCAAGTGGTTCGACATCAGCAACGACCTCGGCTGCACGTCGTTTAGGGCCAACAGCGGCGGGCATGGCCCGGAGGGCACCGAGGAACAGCAGATCGGCCAATGCACCAAGAGCTTCGCCGAACTGGCGGAGATCGGACGGCAGAACGGCATCGTCGTGACGATGGAGAACCACGGCGGGATCAGCTACGACCCGGACGTCGTCGTGCGGATCATGACCGAGATCGACAGCCCCCACTGCCGCGTCCTGGCCGACTTCCTGAACTGGCCCGACCAGGACGACAAGCTGGCCAACTTACGGAAGGTCGCGCCGTTCGCCTTCGCCACGCACGCCAAGTTCCTGTCCTTCGACGCCGACGGCGAGTCCCCCGAGATCGACGCCGGCCAGGCCGTCAAGATCCTGAACGAAGCCGGCTACGCCAACCCCTACGGCATCGAATACGAAGGCAAAACCGACGACCACGAAGGCGTGCTGAAGAGCAAAGCGCTGCTGCTGAAGTACGCGTAGCGCAACGCGTCACTTCGGCAGCCGAGGAAGCGTCCGGGGAGGTCGTCCTATCTGGACCGCGCCGTTCGGGACGGCGCCGTCCGACGAAACCTACATCGGGAGGATGAGGTCTCTGACCTTCTTGGTCTTCTCGTCCACCAGGCTGATCGTAACGCCCTTCTGTGCCTCCCGCAGGAGTTTTGCGTAGGTGGCCAGGGCGTACCGCACCACCTGCGTCTTCGTCTGCTTGGACTCGTTGCTCAGCTGTTGAACGACGTCGTTTGCTTCTCCAGTCAGCCTGATATTCGTAACGTTCGATTCGTTGCTGTCTGCGTTACTCATTATCTAATGCTCCGGCCAGTACGCATGGACACGCACGACGACTTCCCAGCGAATCCATTCGCCAGCCAGAAGACGTCCTCCTGAGAACGTGAAGAAGTATGGGGCGGAGATCTTCTGGGCCTACGCCCCAGCCCCAAACCCGACGGTGGGCGGCCACCGGTTCTAGCCAAGTATACAACCATATCGGCAAGGTATCAATATGAAATCCAGCATTCTCGTGCACGATCCAAGCCTAAAACGCCGCTCGAAGGAGCGATATTTATCGTTTCTGGACGCAAAGGGCGCGCTTTTTGCCTGTGATTTTACTTGCATACGGTTAACATTTGGTGTACTCTTGACTGCGGCAGGAGGCAAGCGCGTGTCTTACTGCAACGCTCAGCTCCATCTCGCGGCCTGGTTGGGGACCGTCAGGCAGGACTCCGCTGAGTCTGAGGGAGGGATCCGCGAGAGGGACGAAGGGGATGCGACATGGCGAGCGGTAACGACAACGACGGGGAGCCCGTCCTCGTCGTAGACGCCATCCCGGATGTCCAAACACGCCCGAGTCAGTGGCAGTTCGCCCGAACCGAAACCGAAACGCCTCCCGATCCGACCGGGGCAACAGGCGTCAGCCGCCCGGACGAGAACAGCGTGCCGAGCGACGAAGCGCCCATTGCGGACCTTCCGACCGTCCCGGGCGGAGGGGGGGAAGAGGTGGACATCGCCGACATGCCGCTGATCCGAGACGCGAGGGAGCGGGACCTGGACGAGGCATTCCAGAACAAGCAGTACAACCTCGGGCTGATCCTGGTCTGTACGCTGTGTCTGTGTACGCTTATCCTCGTGATTGCGTATGTCTGGCCCAACACCAAGGACTTCGGGGACGTGGTCACCACGGCGACGAGTACGCTGGCCACCGTCGTCAGCGCCGTCGTCGGTTTCTACTTCGGTTCGCGCAGAAACGCCAACCCGCCGGATTAGCTCGCCCCGAGCCCTCTCCCTGCGGGTCACGCCCACCGCGATTTGCGTCCGCCGGGCCTCTCGCCCGCGTCACGGACGGACCGCGCTGGCGCGCGGGAGCCCCGATCGCCCCGCACCTGGTGAGGCTGCGTCGCGACGCACGCGCCCGGGGTTGGGCCTCTGCGGTGGCCGCGTGAGTCAGCACCCGCGAAGTACAAGGACAAGGAGGATCAGTATCGCCAGCGCGGCGACGACCCACTTGGCGGGCCCCACAATGCTGATCTTGAGTTTCGAGTCATCGCTCTTGAGCTCGGGGCCCTCATCATCCAAGGCAGATCCGACTGGCTCTACTAGCGGCACCGGGGGCCCCAGCGGAGCCCCGGGCTCCTTTCTTCGAACAAGGCTATCCTGTTTTTGCCTAGGGTTGTCCGCAGAAGATGTGCGAGAAGACATGCTCGTGCCTGACCTTCCCCGACCGCGCGTCCACGCGAGGTCGACAAACTCAGACTGGTTCGATAGGCAGCGCTCTCCTTGCCCGCCTCGATGAGTCCGTCCCCCTATATGATTCACCCCTATCTGCTCTGTCCACCGACATGGTTGCTCGAGTCCCCAGGTCATTCACAGGCGCGATGCCCACGGGACCGGCGCCCCAGGCAGCGGGCCGGCATACGCTGCGGTCTTGGCATCAGCGGGTCCTCAAGATGCCGACCCGACGGCTGCATGAGAAGTATACAGCACGATAGACCAAAAATCAAACGCACTTTTTATATGGGGCCACGACGCTAACTCCCTGAACGTCCGATAACTAGAGCGCCAGGGCACAGTATGTAGAAGGTGCGCTGCCCTTCTGGCCCTAGATATTGGACAAGCCCCTACCGACGATGTCCTGCGCTTCCAAGCGTAGGTTCCAAGGTGTAGTAGAATCGAATGAGAGTCAGGAAAAAGATTGATTTGACAAGTCGACCTACCAGAACGGTAGCGCTGAAAGGGGAGAGATCACAGCGGAGCGGAATTGCCGACGCCCCGGGCTCGGCAGTGGCATCGTCGAGCGGGCGGTCGCGCGAGAGGCTCCCTACCCGGTGGCGTTGGTGTGCAGGGGGCAGGTGCAATCAGACGGTGCTGTTGCTGTTCTCGTTGCGGGGGACGGCGGGTGCGACGACCGAGGTGATCTCCGCGTTCCTCTGGCGCTGATGTCGGGCCCATTCCTCGGGGTCACCGACGACCGAACTGGCGGAGATGCCTTCGACATACTCGTGACCACAGCGGCTGCAGTTCAGCCCGGGCTGCAGCGGTGCATTGCAGTGCGGGCATTCAGGCACAAGCGGCTCGCCGCACATTCGGCAGTAGGACTCGTTGGTCTGAACCACGGTCGGCCGGAAGCGGATCAGCTCCCCGAACACGAACGGCATGTTGGTGGGGCATTCTCGGGAGCTGCAGTACCGGGCCGTGGGCTCCAACTGGGCCGCGGCGGAGAGCATCGTGGTCAGATCGACGTCATATAAGTGGGCCAATGCTTCGATCTTCTCATGCGACAGGACGTTCTCGCGGCCGCGCTCAAAGGCGCTGATCTGGCTCTGGGCAGACCCAATCCTCTGCGCAGCAGAAGCTTGCGTCATCTTCCGCTCGCGGCGGAGATCGCGGAACAGCTCGCCGAGCGTCTTGTTCGCGTCAGCCATGGCAGTTACCTCCCCCTGAAAGCCACTATATCATATCGGCTGAGGGGCCGGAAGCCCGCCAGTCCTTTGGCCGCCATAACGCCACACCAGCTCTGTGTGCACCTGGGCGGCCGGCGGGGCCAAACCCTGCGCCAGAACTCGCACCCGCGGAAACCCCAATCGTCGCCGGCGCGGAGACGATCATCCCACCCGGAATGCGCCCCCGCCTACCCCTCCCGCCCCGAGACGAGCGTGTCGACCACGCTCGGATCGGCCAGGGTCGTGGTGTCGCCGAGGTCTTCGGTGCGGTTCTCGGCGATCTTGCGGAGGATCCGACGCATGATCTTGCCGCTGCGGGTCTTGGGCAGGGCGTCGGCGAATTGGATCTTGTCCGGTTTGGCGATCGGGCCGATCTCCTTGGCCACGTGGTCGACCAACGCCTTCTTCAGCTCTTCGGTTGGTTGGATCGTGCCCTGGAGCGTGACGTAGGCGTACAGGCCCTGGCCCTTGATCTCGTGGGGCATGGCCACGACGGCGGCCTCGGCCACGGCTTCGTGGCTGACCAGGGCGCTTTCGACCTCGGCCGTCCCGATCCGGTGGCCGCTCACGTTCACCACGTCGTCGATCCGGCCCATCAGCCAGTAGTCGCCGTCCTCATCGACGCGGCAGCCGTCGCCGGTGAAGTAGACGTCGTCGAACATCGTGAAGTAGGTTTCGACGAAGCGATCGTGTGCGCCGTAGAGCGTCCGCATCATGCCCGGCCAGGGCTTCTTGATGCACAGTTTGCCGCCCTCGTTCGGATCGCACTCGGTCCCGTCGTCGCGGAGCACGACCGGCTCGACGCCGAAGAACGGTCGGCAGGCGCTGCCGGGCTTGAGCGTGTGCGCGCCGGGCAGGGGCGTGATCAGGATCCCGCCCGTCTCGGTCTGCCACCACGTGTCGACGATGGGGCACCGCTCCCTACCGACGTGATGGTAATACCACACCCAGGCCTCGGGGTTGATCGGCTCGCCGACCGTCCCGAGGATCCGCAAGCTGGTCGTGTCGTGCTTGGCGGGCCACTCGTCCCCCAGCCGCATCAACGCGCGAATGGCCGTCGGGGCGGTGTAGAACTGCGTGACCTTGTACTTCTCGACGATCTGCCAGAATCGGCCGGCGTCCGGATAGGTCGGCACGCCCTCGAACATCACCGACGTCGCGCCGCCGGCCAGCGGGCCGTAGACGATGTAGCTGTGGCCCGTCACCCAACCGATGTCGGCCGTGCACCAGTAGATGTCCTCGTCGTGGATGTCGAAGATCACCCGATGGCTCAACATCGTGTGCAGCAGATAGCCGCCCGTCGTGTGCAGCACGCCCTTGGGTTTGCCCGTGCTGCCCGAGGTGTAGAGGATGTACAGCGGGTCCTCGGCGTTCATGGGTTCGGGCGCGCAGTCGGCCGAGACGTCGGCCATTTCGTCGTGGTACCACGTATCGCGTCCGGCCTGCATGTTGACGTCGGCCTCGATCCGCCGGACCACGATCGCGCTCTCGATGCAGGGACACGCCTCGAGCGCTTCGTCGCTGATCGCCTTGAGCGGGATCTGCTTGCCCGCACGCAGCGACGTGTTGCTCGTGATCAGCAGCTTGCACTCCGAATCGAGGATCCGATCGCGGAGGCTGTCGGCGCTGAACCCCCCGAACACCACGGAATGAATCGCGCCGATCCGCGTGCAGGCCAGCATCACGATCGGCAGCTCGATGATCATGGGCAGGTAGATGCACACCCGGTCGCCCTTCTTGATGCCCTTACGCTTGAGCACGTTGGCGAACTTGCAGACTTCGGTGTGCAGTTGCCGGTAGGTATACGTGTGGGCGTCCTCCTCCGGCTCGCCCTGCCAGATGATGGCGGCCTTGTCGGCGCGGGGCGTGTCGAGGTAGCGGTCCAGGCAGTTGACGCTGACGTTCAGCTCGCCGTCCTCGAACCACTTGATGTCCACGCGGCGGGCCTCGGTGTTCCAAGTGTACCGGCGGGCAACGGTGGGCTTCTTGATCCAATCGAGCAGGTCGGCCTGCTCGAGCCAGAAGCCGGCCGGATCGTTGATGGAGCGGTCGTACATCTCTCGGTACTGCTCGAAGCTCTTGACGTGCGCCCGGGCCGACACCTCAGCCGGCGGCGGGAATCGCCGGGACTCATCCATCAGCGAGCTGATTACGTTCGCCTGGTCGTCTGACATGGTCTCCCTCTGGTCTAAAAACCGGTTGCTGGCCCCCCGTCCTGTGGAGCGCCCAGCGACACCATTGGGGAACGACAACGCGAGGCCCTACCCAGCCTCCGCACGAAAGGGCGGGTAGTGTAGCAATCGCCCGGAAAAACGTCAACTCCAAAGTTAGTATATACTAATTTACGGGAAGCCCCCTGGGCGGTCCCGGCAGTCGGCAGGATCTGCGCCCCGATCGGCAGGGATTGCCGGCCCAACGCGCCGGGCAGATGCCCTCTCCGCAGACACAATCGCAAGGCAGCCCCTGGCCAAATCTTACAACCGACCCTACGCGGCGTCAGACTGGCATCGCTCTTGCAGGCGATTCGATCGGTACGCGCCGAGATCCAACCGGACCTTGCTGGGAGTGATGTGATGAACGCGCTGGCCCTGCCCATCTTGGATTCGCGGAACCTCGCCAACATCGCGACGAAGCTCCAGGCCACGAGCAAGACGACCCCCTCGAGCTCGGGGACGAGCAACGCGCTGGTTACAACGTTCAACGAGATCCTGGAAGAGGCCATCACCGGTGCGACCAAGCTGGCCGCCCAGGTGGCCTCCAACCGAGCGGCCGGGTTCGTCGAAGATCGCGATCAGCTCAGGGCCTTGGCCCAGGCGGCGGGCTGGGCACCCACCTCCTCGTCGAGCAGCTCGTCGAGCTCGAGCAGCAACGACCCGGTCTACCGACTCGTGATGGCCTTCGGCGAGACCCTTCTAGATGCACTCGAGGTGGACGAGCAGGACACCAGCGGGTCTACGTCCACGGAAACCTCCGAGCAGAGCGACGAGACGTCGTCGACCAGCACCGAGGCATCGAGCTAGTCCCTCACCGTCGGGCCGTCCAATGCGGTGGGGCTGGCCTCTAGGATGGCCTCGTCGTTTCGCACGGCAATCGTGTGGCCGGGCGGCACGACGACGAAGCTGTCCGCATCCCATTCACCATCCAGCAGACGTCGCAGCAGCTCCAGATCGCCAGCCACGCGGTCGAACTGCCAGCCCCTCTCATCGGCCTCCTGACGGGTCTGGTCGGCATAGTCGAGCGCCCGGGCCACGTGGGTCTCGATGAAGGCCATCCGATCGTAGTTCTCCTCCCACGCACCGAGCGTCTTGATGATGTAGTCCGCGTTCTCCTCGCCGTACTGGGCCACGTACTCCTCGCGCGTTCGGTCCAGGCCGAGCTTGCGCATCACGCCGCGCTCTTCGTTGACGAAGTTTCGTTCGATCCAGCCGCTCGTCCGGAAGAACGTGCCGGGATGGGCGTCGAAGTACTGCCGATACCGTTCCTTGCTGCCCAAAAAGAACGTGATGCAATCGTGGGCCCGCGGGATGACCATGGGGATGCCCGGGGCGCGGAGGCCCGCGACACCGTCGTTGCAGCGACCGTACCCCAACAGGACGGCCTGATAGCGCGAGACGTCGACCGCGTCGACCTCCCGCTGCAGCTCGGCGAGCATGTCGGGGGTCTCCACATCGTGGAGGCCCTTCCGCAAGAAAGTCAGGTCGATGATGTTGCGGCTGTGGGCGGCCAGGAGGCAGACCTCCCGAAAGGCGATCTCACATGCGATCAACTTGAGCCGTGCTGGCTTGGGTTGGGCGTTCGCAGGCCCCTGCGTCATGGCTGGTCCTCCGCGCTCACCAGAGGATCATGATACCGCCCCAACGTGACATCACGGAATCGGCCCGGCCTGAGTGGCGCGGCCCGCCGGACGTGCGGCATGATCGCAAGTCACTAGCGGACGCTACTTTAGTCCAGTGGCATTGTACTTTTTCCGCCCGGTTCCGGGGGTGTCAAGAACGGGGGAGTTTCTGCCCACGGTCGAGTCGATTTCATTTGACGGATGCCGAATCCTGGGTTATTACTGAAGTGTCATATCTGCGGTCCGGTAATCGGACGGGTGAGCGGCCGGCAGGCGAAGCGAGGCGCCCTACCAAAGCTCAACCCCGAACCCAGCCACTCTGAGGGTCAACAGCCGGTTGCACCAGGCTGGACGGTGCACGGCTTTCACGGTGGGCACTCACGGCGGATGCGGTGTCTGAAGGAGCGCGGCCTGCTCCATGGCGCGTGGGATTTCCAGGCCAGAACACCGCATCCCGATTCAGCCGTGAGATAAGCAGTACAAGCTGGAATACTGATCGCCCGGATTACCCCGGCGCGATGCCTGCGGGCGCGGGTCCCGTGGGCGTCGCGCCTGTAAATGACCCACAAAGCTTTCCCCTCCCTCCGGTCAATGATGGCTCGTTCGGGCGCAAGGCCGGCCGAGCCATCTTGGCTTTTTGCACCCAACGGATTGCCCGTCGACGGCTTGACACGGGCGGCGCGTGGTGTTACTTCTTTAGATAACGTGTTACCAGCGGCATCCTCAGGCTGTTGCCACAAGCGTTCAGGGCTGCCTGCCACGGTCCGCGGCGGACATTGCTTGAGAATCGACGCGCTACGCACATAGGATGTTGGGATCGTGCCGACCCAGTCACGACCATGTCTGTGGCCAACGGCGATGGCGTGTGGCATCGCCTTGTCGGCGTTCGGTGGCTGCCATCGCGCCGATGAGCCCGCCGATGCGTTGCCGCGCGTCGGGGTTACGGCGTCCTACATCGAATGCGCCGTCCGGGATCTGGCACCCGAACAGTTTCGGGTTGTCCGGCTGCTCCCCCCTGGGGGCTGTCCGGGGCATTTCGACGTCACACCGAGAATGATCGACAGTCTGCGGGGCAGCGCCCTGCTGTTCCGGTTTGACTTCCAGGGCTCGCTCGACGCCAAGCTGGAGCGGATGCGGGCCGCCGGGCTGGAGGTGGTCGCCATCTCCCCGGGTGGGGGCTTGAGCGTCCCCGAGACTTACGAGACGACGTGCAAGGTCGTGTGCGAAGCCCTGTCGGCACGGTGGCCGGCGCGGGCGTCTGGGTTCGCTTCGCGGTTGGCGTCGGTCCGCCGACGCCTGGACGAGCTGAGGGATCGATGTCACGAACAGGTCGCCGCAGCAGGGCTGAGGGGCACGAAGGTCCTGTGTTCGGGCCATCAGGAGGCGTTCTGTCGATGGCTCGGGCTGGACGTGGCGGGCACGTTCCCACGCGGCGAGGATTCCCGGATATCTGAGTACGCCAACTGCATCGAGACGGGGCGGAGACACGGCGTGGCGATCATCGTGGCCAATCAGCAGGAAGGGACTCGCGTGGCAGAGAAGCTGTCGAAGCAGTTGGGCGTCCGGCTGGTGGTGTTCAGTAACTTCCCGTCGATGACCGAGGGCCAGAGGACGTTCGATCAGTTGTGCTGGGCGAACGTAGAGGCGCTCGTCGGCACCGCCACCACCGCGCCAGCTCCTGCGTCGGTACCCAAGAAGGTGAGCGCCGCATCGTCGGCGGGAGGCGACAGGCCGTGACTGGCGTGGCGATCGCGTTACAGGACGTCGTCGTCGCGCGGGGCGGCAAGGCCATCCTCGACGTGGACCGATTGACCATCGAGGCCGGGCAGTTCGTCGGCGTCGTCGGCCGGAACGGTGCGGGCAAGTCGACGTTGCTGAACGTGCTGGCCGGACTGATTCGCCCGACCCGAGGCGTGGTCCGCCATGACAGCGAGGCGATCACCAAGCTGAGCCGTTGGCGGCGGACGGCGATCCGGCGGCGCGTTGGGTACGTCCCCCAGGCCACCGAATACCATGCCGACCTGCCGTTGACCGTACACGAGGTGGTGGGCATGGGCCTCGCCGGGCCCGCGGGCCTGTTTCGATCTGCAGATGCCGGGGCGCAGGACCGCGTCGATGATTGGATCGAGCGGCTGGGCCTGGCCGGGATGAAGCGCCGAACGTTTCGCAGTCTGTCTGGCGGGGAGCAGCAGAAGGTGCTCCTCGCCCGGGCGATGGTGCAGGAGCCGAGACTGTTGTTGCTCGATGAGCCGGCCGTTCACCTGGACATGGACTGGAAAGAGCGGCTGGTGGCGTGGCTGGATCAGGTCTTCGTCCAGCTCGCGATCACGGTCGTGATGGTCTCGCACGAGACGGGACTGCTGCCGACGTGCTGTCAGCGCGTCGCGCTGGTGGACCGGGGCCGGATCGCGCGATACGCCTCGCCAGCCGAGGCGTTGACGCCTGAAGTCCTCGCCGAGCTGTACGGTTGCCCGGTGGAGGTGATCGAGACAGCCGGGCGTCGCCACGCCGTGGCGCTCCCCCTCGATGCGCCGTGATCGATGGGCCGCGCGCAAGGGCGCAGGTGTTCCATCGGCGAGTTGCCGAGCGCCAATGACCTGCTCAGCGCATGGGATAGAGATGACCAGAACGGATTGCTAACCGATCATGATCGCCGCGTTCGACACGTTCTTCGCCCCCATCATCGCCGCCGGCCTGGTCGGCGGGACGAGCACCGGGCTGCTGGGCGTGTACGTGATGGGGATGCGCATGCCGTTCGTGGGGGTGTGCGTCTCGCATGCGGCGATGGCCGGCGCGATCTTCGGGATGTTGATGGGGTGGCCTGAGCTGCCGTGCGGCCTGGCGGCAGCGGGCGCGGCGACGGCGATCCTGGGCGTGATCCCGCCGGGGCGGATGCGCCTGGACATCAACGTCGCGATGGGCGTGCTGTTTCCGCTGATGATGGGGTTGACGTTCCTGGGCATCGGGCTGATGCCGGGCCCCAAGACCGAGATGCTGGGCCTTCTGTGGGGGAGCCTCTTGTTCGTCAGCGCCGGCGACGTGTGGATGATCGTCCTGGCGGGGTCGGCGCTTCTGGTCTTCTCGATCGCGTTCGCCAAGGAGCTGCGCGCAATCCTGTTCAGCAGGTTCCTGGCGAGCGCCACGGGCGTTCACCAACAGTTCGTCTACGTGATGCTCCTGGCGTTGTGTGGGCTGGTCCTGACGGTCAATCTTCAGACGGTGGGCGGGCTGATGATCTTCGCGCTGATCGCCAACCCGGCGGCGGCCGCGTTGCAGGTGGGACGCGGCTACCGATCGATCTGCCTGCTGGCGGCAGGTTTGGGCGGCCTCAGCGCGGTGGGGGGACTGTGGGTGGCTTACGAGCTCGACCTGCCGACGGGCGCGTGCATTGTCCTGGTCTCGACGGGTCTGTTCCTGCTGGCGGTCGCCTGGCGACGGATGAGGGGGCATCTCGGCTACGGCGAATAGGTAGGGCGTGCGTGTGGACGCGACACGTGCCGGCGGACGGCTGCGGCAGATTCTTTTCTGGTGACATGGGTTCCCACGGTTGATCGGTTGGGGCGAAGTGGGTAGGCTTGGTGGGAACTTGGCTGCCCGGGGTCTGCCGCGCTTTGAGATGCTCCGCATGATCGTCTGCCCGCTGATGCTCGAATCCATGCTGTGGCCGAAAATCTGGGGGGTACGAAGTCTTGAGAATCAGCTCGGACGATCGTCGCCTGCGGGAGACAGGATCGGCGAATCTTGGGAGATCGCCGACCTGCCCGAAGGCGTTTCTAGGGTCGCAGTCGGGCCTGCGGCGGGGCGGTCGTTACACGATGTTCTTGTGGAGTGGGGGACGCGCCTTTCGGGTCCGGCCCCGCTGGTCGACGGACGATTCCCGTTGCTCGTCAAGTTCCTTCACGCCGAAGACGTGCTGAGCGTTCAGGTGCACCCGGACGAGCAGGCCTGTGAGCAGCTTGGCGGCGGTGCGCGGGTGAAGCACGAGGCGTGGTACATCGTCGAGGCGCGCGACGACGCGGTGATCTACGCAGGTCTCAGGCCGGGCGTGACGCGCGAGCAGTTCGCGGACGCCGTGGCCGACGGGACGGTGGCCGACACGCTCGAACGGATCCCCGTTCGTGCCGGCGATTGTTACTACTTGCCCAGCGGCACGGTGCACGCGTTGGGCGCGGGCGTCGTCGTGGCGGAGATCCAGACCCCCTCGGACACGACCTACCGGGTGTTCGACTGGAATCGATTGGGGGATGATGGCAAGCCTAGGGCGCTCCACATCGAGCAGGCCATGATGTGCATCCACTTCGGAGAACCGCCGCCGAGCCAGCAGCCGCTCCGACACGAATCGGATCTTTGGACCACGACGACGAGGCTAGTCACGTGTCGGCGCTTCGTCATCGACAAGGTTCGGGTGACGGAGGGATTCGAGCGAAGGCTGGACGTCGATCAGATGGCCGTCTGGGTCGTGCTTGGCGGACGAGGTCAGCTCAAGACGACGGGCCTGGACGATCCGATTGACATTCAGGCCGGTCGGAGCTTGATTATACCTGCCGGTGTGGACGAAACCGTCTTTGCCGCCGAAACCGACTGCACTTGGCTGGCGGCGGCCGTGCCGGTGTGAGGCACGCGGCCGAGGGCAGGCTCAAGCCCACACGATCGGGGGCGTCGACCCGCCGAATGAACGAGACGAAGCGCGAATCAGACGATCTGATCGGCCGCAAGCTGGGCGGCTACCAGTTGACGGCCATGCTGGGCCGGGGCAAGACCAGCTCGGTCTACCGCGCCAAGGACGTCGTGCTGGGCCGGCAGGTGGCGGCCAAGGTCCTGCCCGGCTGGAAGGTCGAGGCGGACCGCCAGCGCCTCGAGCGGTTCCTCAGCGAGGCCCGCGCCGCGGCGCAACTGCAGCACCCGCACGTGGTGACGATCTTCCACGTCGGTCAGCAGGCGGATCATTACTTCGTCGTGATGGAGTACATGGCCGGCGGATCGCTGCAGGACGTGCTGGACCGAGGCGAGCGTCTGTCGCCCATGGCCGCCGCGACCGCGATCCGTCAGGCGGCACGGGGCCTGGCCGCCGCGCACCAGGCCGGCATCATCCATCGCGACCTGAAGCCCTCCAACCTCTTGATGACCGAAGAGGGAACCGTCAAGGTGGCTGACTTCGGGTTGGCCGACCGGCTCGAGCTCGTCGGCGAGGGGGGCAAGTCCTCGGTCGTCGAGGGCACGCCGCGCTACATCTCCCCCGAGTTGTGTCTGGGCCATCCACCGTCGCTGGCCAGCGACGTCTACGGTCTGGGCATGACGTGGTACGCCTTGCTGGCCGGGGCGCCCGCCTTCGGGGGCAAGGACAGCCAGGAGATCTTCCGCAAGCACCTCCGCGCTGCCGTGCCCGACATCACCCAGACGCGGCCCGACGTGCCGCTGGCCCACGCCTCGTTGATCAGTCAGTGTCTGGCCAAGTTGCCCGAGGACCGGTTCGAATCGGGCGAGATGCTCGTGCACGCCCTGGATGCCGTTCTGAGTCCGCCGCTCGGGTCGGACGATGCTTCGACGGCGGCGATGGAGGCGGCCTCACTCCGCGATCTGATCGTCGCGTCGCGTGCAGCCGCCGGGGAGGTCCGCCAGACCACCGTGGCCACAACGCGCGCCAGCGCCGCAGCGGACAGGCAGACCAGCGCCCCGTCATTCGTTATCCCCATGGCCGCCTGGGTGATCCTGATCCTCCTGATCCTTGCCGCGGGGATCCTGTTGTCGCGGCTCGTGTGGAGCTGGTAGGAACGTTTCATGCCGATGATGTGCCTCGTGATCGCCTGCGCGCTGCTCACCTCCTCCGCCCTCCCGCCCGGTGAGCTGAACGCCGGGCACGTCGCGCTGGTCTTCAACAAGAACAGCCGCGCTTCGGGCGAGCTGGCGCTGTATTACGCGGACCGCCGCGAGGTGCCCAAGGACCGGATCATCGGGCTGGACGTCCCGGTGGTCGAGGAGCTGCCCCGCGCGCAGTATCAATCCGGCGTTGCCCAACCGATTCGCGATTGGCTCACGGGGCGGGGCCTGGCCGATCAGGTCGTCTGTTTGGTCATGTTCTACGACGTGCCCATCCGCGTCGGTGCCGAGCCGATGACGCCCGAGCGAGACGCTGCCCGTGCGCGTGCCCGCCGCGAACGAGTCCGGGCCCTCAAGGAGTACAAGCAGCTCCTGGGCACCGTGATCGAGATCGCCCGGACGACGACTGGCCCGACGACGACCACGACCTCCGCGCCGCGACCGGCCCGCCGCGCCGCCGGCATGCAGAAGCAGTTCCGTTCGGCGCTGCTCGGGGCCATGAAACGGGCGTCGCGCCTCCGCGATCCGGTTGCCCATCGCGCCGCCCACCGTCGCCTGCTGGCCTGTATGGAACGGTCCGAGGGCGTCAGTGGCATCCTCCGCCACGTCCGCTCGACGGACCGCGGCAACGTCCACCTCGGCCAGACGCAGCTCGAGAAGCTGCGGGCGTCCATCCGCCAGGGACAAGCCGAGATCAACGCCCTGCTTCGGGCGGGGCCGACGGCACCCGAGCGCGAAGAGGCCCGCCGGCTGATCAGGCGGTACGCCGGCTTGATCGGGCTGCTCGCCCATCTCGAAGAGGACATCAAACGGCTCGGGGGCGCCGACACGGTCGCATCCGTCGACAGCGAGCTGTCAACGTTGTGGGCTCCCCAAGCAGGTTTGTACCGCTGGCGGATGAACACGCTGAACGCGAGGCACCGCGTGAACCCCGTCCTGCGAAAGGCCCTGCGCGAATCTGAATGGGACGCGCCGCTCATGATGGTCGGCCGGCTGGATGGCCCGACCCCCGTCGTGGTTCGCCGGATGATCGATGATGCGATCTCGACCGAGAAGGTGGGGCTGAGGGGACACGTCTACCTCGACGCCCGAGGCCTGACGGCCGACGGGCGGCCGGGCAGCTACGGCACGTACGATCAGAACCTCCGCGAGCTGGCGGCCCTCTTGCGGGCCAAGACCTCCTTGCCCACCGTCATCGACAATCGCAAGGAGCTGTTCGGTCCGGCTGCGTGTCCCGACACGGCCCTGTATTGCGGCTGGTACAGCGTGGGTCGCTATCAAGACGCCTTTACGTTCGTCCGCGGCGCGGTGGCCTTCCACATCGCCAGCAACGAGGCCGTCAGCCTTCGCGATCCGAAGCGCCACTACTGGTGTAAGGCCCTCCTCACCGACGGCGCGGCCGCAACGCTCGGCCCGGTCCACGAGCCCTACCTGTCTGCCTTTCCGCCCCCCCGCGACTTCTTCGGGCTGTTGCTGACCGGATGCTACACGCTGGTCGAGTGCTTCTACTACGCCAAGCCCTACAACTCCTGGATGATGCTCCTGATCGGCGACCCTCTCTATCGCCCCTTCGCCGTCAACCCGCAGCTGACCGTGGCCGACGTCTTCGGGGAGGACGTCCTGCCCCTTCAGCCGATCCCGACGTCACAACCGGCCAGGGCGCCCCACGATTGAGACGACGGGCGCGCCCGGGTGGCGCCGGCGGCGTGTCCCGCGCTGAGGGCCCTGATGCAATGCCAGAAGCACTGGCAGACAAGCCGCCAGTGCTACCCAACACGAAGCGGACTTGCCGAAAGCGGCATTACCTGCGGGCGGGAGTCTTTTTCTTGGCGGGCTCGTCCGTTGATTCGGGCGCGCGCGAGCCGGCCAGGGCCCTGTCGAACTCTGCGCGGCGGAGGTAGGGGGTGCCCTTGGGGCGGAGGCACATCACCCGGCCGTCCCTGCTGGCGACGTAGACTGCGGTGTCACGCGTGTTGCCGGCACAGCACGTGGCGGCGGGAGATTCCATCGAGCGAAGGACCTCGCCCGTCTTGGCGTCGATCTGGTGAATGGATTGACCGGGCTCGAAGAGGTAGACGACGTCGGCCTGTTCGGCCAGGAAGTGAGTGGCCCGGTCGAACGTCCAATTGAGCTTACCGGTCAGCGGGTCGATGGCGTAGACGCCGGTCGGCTCGGCGGGCTGGTACAAACGCGTCGGCGTCAGAAAGCCCCTGCGCTTCAGCGCGCTGGGCACGGGACACTGCCATCGGTATCTGCCGTTGACGAGGTTCACGGCATAGACGCTTCGGCCGGTGCTGGCGAAGTAGACCATCCCGTTGCCGACGAGGGGGTCGACCAGGATCTCGCCAGGCACGTCGGCGACCCACGCCCTGCGCTTCTTGGCGAGGCGACAGGCGAACAGCTTGCCCCCGTCGGTGGGGATGAGGGCGACCTGGTCGACGATGGTCGAAGCCGCCTCGGCCTCCGTTTGTCCCTTGTCCTTTGTCTTGCCCTTTTCCTGGCGGTCGCGCGCGGCCGGCGCTCGGGCCTGAGCTCCGGGCGCGATGACGTTGCCCAGGGAATCATAGTCCGCGACGGCGGGCCGTCCCTTGACGTTGCCTGCAGAGTCGACATGCCAGCGGACAACGAGGGCGCGATGATCGGACGCGGTCTCGCCGAACCGCCCCAAAGCATCTCGTTGCCACTCGCGGAGTTTGCCCGAGTCATCCGCCTCGCCGAAAAGTCGTTCGCCGGGACGCCGGACCTCTCCATACCACCCCCGCCCCCGGGTCTCAGTCTTCTTTTTCGGTGTGGACCGGCTGATGCGCATCTCCACCGGTCGAAGCGCGTAGTAGCGGCTGTTGACGCTGCCGACATACACGTCCTTTCCCACCGCAATGGGCGGGCCGGCGGGGGTGAAGGGCAGCCTCAGTCTGGCCATCAACCGTCCGGTCCGCGGATGAAAGAGCATCAGATGCGTGGTGCTCACCACGACGGTCCGCCTGGGCGCGTCGGTGTCCTTGACCATCACGTGGCAGGGACGGAAGACGTGGAAGGGCGGTTCTGCGACCGGCGACCCCCACCGGACCAACCCGACACGGGCGTCAACGGCGTAGAGGGTGCCCAGCTCGGTCAGGACGTAGAGCGTCTCGTCTTCCAGGGACATCCGATCCAGCGCTTCGTTGGTCTCGAGGGGCACGCTGCATTGCCAGTACTTGACCAGCCCGGCCGGCGCCAGCGCTTCGGCGTCGAGAAGGTCACCCTCCTTGCCAGCCGACACCCCCCACCCGGCCGCCAGCACCCACGTCACAACCGCCGGCGAGATCCATCTCATCTCACGCGCACTCCTGTTCCTGTTCGGCTAATCCCTCGCCACCCGATACCTTCCATCGTCCGTTCGGGGGCAAATGCTGGTGTCAATCTGGGCAGGTCTGCCCGTCCTGTGGGCGGGGCGACGCCCGGCAGGCCACATTCCAGACCCACCGGACACCCCCAGGCGCCGGGAGACGCCCCCGGTCCGGGCGGCCCCCATCGGCGGACCTGTCAGACACCGGCCACACCCCCTGGAGTAATCTTCATTGAAACGCCGATTATAGAGACGGTCAAGCATGAGCGGATGCGGTCCGGCCACGAAACCCGCGAAGGCATGATCGATCCTGAGTTTGAGCGCAAGGCCCTTGAAAGGGCTGAAGCCTCGATGGTATGATCGATAGGCCTTCTTTGGACAAGACTTACAGCGCCGGTGGGCCAATCCTCCCGGCGCATGATCAAGAGGTGACGCCCGGGTCTTCAGGAGGTCCGATCCGGCACAGAGGAATGGCCAGCGCGGTGGCCGTCTGCTGTGAGAGCGCCCGTCCGCTGGTTCGTTTCGGCCTGTGACGCGAAAGGAGGCGCGCCGTGAGCACGGCAGCTAAGGTCTTCGTCGTACTGTTGGTACTCTTCTCGGTGATGTTCTCGATGGTCACCGTGACCTTCGTGTCTTTGCAGAGCAACTGGAAGGACCTGGCGATGGACTACCGGTCCGCTTACCAGGGCGCTGTGGTGGAGGCGACGGCCGTCCAAGCCGTGGCCAAAACCACCGAGGTCCAGCTTCAGGGGCAGATCAGGGACTTCGGCGAACAGATTGCCGAGTTGCAGCGCAAGACGGCTACCACCGAGTCTGAGCTCAAGCGTACCGAGGGCGAGCTGGCGGATCTGAAGAACGATCACGAGGCCACCCTGGCTGACCGGGAGCGCGCGACCCAGCTGCAGGAACTCGAGAAGAAGCGGGCCGATCGGCTCGAGAAGACCAACCAGGAGTTGCTCGACAAGGCCTCCGGTCTGCAGCGACGGAACCTGGATCTGGACAAGAGCGTGCGGGATCTGACGCGGGAGAATGCCATCCTGGAGGAGCAGCGCCGCGCGTTGCAGGAACAGCGCTACGCTCTGGAGCAACAGCTCGAGGCCATCGAGAAGCGCGGCGGGACGGCGGCTGCCCCGGTCGAGGCGGCCCCGGCGGCCGCAACGGCCGAACCTGCCACCCCGCCGTCAGCGCCGATCCGAGGGCAGATCGTCGACGTGAAGGACAGAGTGGCCAGTATCAGCGTGGGATCGGCCGACGGCGTGACTGAGGGCATGTCGTTCGTCGTCTACCGGGGTTCGAGCTACCTTGGCAAGCTGAAGGTCACGTTGGTCGAGCCGAAGGGTGCCGCGGGCGACCTGACGCTGGTCCGTGGGGAGATCCGCCCCAAGGACTTCGTCCGGGACGAACGGAGCTACGGGCTCGAGCCCTAGGGCGGCCCGGATCGACCCACGGACGGCTCGACGGGTCGCCAGCCGCGGGACGAAACGACAGGAATAGGGTCACATGACGCAAACCGACAGCCGTTTCCCAACTCAGCCGCCGGTCGCCAAGGCGCAGAACGACATCTACACGATTCTGCTGATGATCGGGACGGTGTTCGTTCTGGCCGCGACGATCGTCCTGGGCTACGTATGCTACGAGTACTACGGTACGATCCTCCCGCCGTCGGCGGAGTAGGACGTAGGTTGGGGCGGCCTGACCTCTTGGATCCCGGCCGGTGGGCAAGCCGATCCCATCGGTGCCAACGTCCACGGGCGGATTGGCTGAGGGAGCGACGCACGTGATCATCGACTCGTTGCTCGGGATGTTCAGCGTCGATATGGGCATCGACCTGGGCACCTGCAACACCCTGGTGTGCGTCAAGGGCGAGGGCATCGTCCTGAACGAGCCGTCCGTCGTCGCGGTCAAGAAGGGCACGAACCGCGTCCTGCAGGATGGTAACGCCGTCGGACTGGTGGCCAAGGAGATGTTGGGCAAGACGCCCGGGAGCATCACGGCCATCCGCCCGCTGAAGGACGGCGTGATCGCCGACTTCGACATCACCGAAGCGATGCTGGGCTACTTCATCCGCAAGGTCCACGGGCGGCGGAACTTCTTCAAGCCGCGCGTCGTCATCGCGATCCCGTCGGGCATCACGGCCGTCGAGAAGCGCGCCGTCTACGGATCAGCCGAGCGGGCCGGCGCGCGACGCATCTACTTGGTCGAGGAGCCCATGGCCGCCGGCATCGGTGCGGGCCTGCCCATCGCCGAGCCCACCGCCAACATGATCGTCGACATCGGCGGCGGCACGACTGAGGTCGCGATCATGACCCTGGCCGACATTGCCGTCTGCGAATCCATCCGCGTGGCCGGCGACGACATGGACGAGGCCATCATCAACCACATGAAGAAGACGTACAACCTGATGATCGGTCCGCAGATGGCCGAGCAGGTCAAGATCGAGGTTGGTTCGGCCTCCGCGCTGCCGGAGGAGCTGACCAAAGAGGTCCGGGGCCGGGACATGATCTCCGGCCTGCCCCGCAAGACGGTCGTGACCAGCGAGGAGATCCGCGAGGCGATGAAAGAACCGATCGGCAGCATCCTCGATTGTGTGACCCGCACGCTCGAGCGGGCCGAGCCCGAGCTGGCTGCCGACCTGGTCGAGAACGGTGTTCACCTGGCCGGGGGAGGCGCGCTGTTGCGGGGCCTCGACGATGTCACCAGCAAGGCGACCGGCCTGAGGTGTGTGCTGGTCGAGGACCCCCTCTCGTGCGTGGCCCGCGGCACGAGCGTCTACCTCGAGAACCTCGGAGAGTGGAAAGACACGATGGAATCCGACGAGGATGACCTCTAGCCCCATCGTGCGAGATCTCCCGTGAAAGCCCGCCTGACCTGGCCCAGCCGAAACGGCGTCTTTGCGATCCTGATGGTCTGCTCGCTCGTCGTGATGTGGCTCCCTACCCGATGGACGTCGGGACTCAAGTGCGCGGGGCAAGCGTTGGTGCCCTTCCAGAGCGGCATCTACGCCGTCACCACGCCGGCATCCTCGGGCGCGGACGATTCGAGCCGCGTCAGCGCCGAGGAGTACCAGCAGCTCGCAGGAGAGCTCGAGGCGAAGCGAAACGAGGTCGTCTCGCTCCGTCTGCTGATCCGCGAGATGGAGGCCGAGCGCCCTACCGTCGCCATGATCCTTCGGAAGCTCGCGGACCGGACGGCCACCCGTGAAGGCAGCCTCCTGCCGGCCCGCGTGATCGCCTACAACCCGACCGCCTGGCGCGATACGGCGCTGCTGGGCAGCGGGCGCCGGCGAGGGATCAGCGAGGACATGTGGGTGGCATCCAGAAGGCTCCTCGACGCCGGCGGCAAGGACGGCGTCCGAGGCGGCATGGTCGTCCTCGCCCGGGAGTACCTGATCGGCCGGATTGACGAAGTCACCCCCTACCGATCCCGACTGGTCCTGCTCAGTGACCTGGAATCCAAGGCTGAGGTCTGGATCGGGCGGATCAGCGGCGACCGCTTCAAGGTTCTGCCCTCTCCCGATGCGCTGCGGGCCGGCCAACGCTGGGCCGAGTCCGGTCAGGAGGCCAGGTTCTTCCTCGTCGGGCGGGGCAAGGGCGAGATGATCATCGGCGACGTGCACGAGGACTACGTCAAGCAAGGGGTGCTGGCGCCTGGCGACCTGGTCGTTTCGGCCGGCACGAGCGCCAAGCTTCCCGTCGCGATGATCTTTGGTCGGATCGAGGACATCGAGGACGATCCCGGCCAACGGCAGTTGCGTCAACTGGTGGTTCGTTGCCCGATCGACACGTCCAAGCTCCGCTGGGTCTACGTCGTTGACGCCCCGCCTGTCTCCAAGAAGACGACCCGGTAACAGCGGCCAGGCGCCTGGTGATCTGACGCCCGTGCTATAATCGGACGCGGCGGCGAAAACGATGATTCCACGGATGCTTGACAGATTCAGCGGCCTGTCGGTGGGGTGCCCCATTCTTCGCTCCCCTTCGCGGAACGCGAAAGGGAGCGAAGGGTGGGGGACGGAATTGCACGGCGCGGAACGTCTAGCAGACGATTCCGTCCCCCACCCTTTTCAACTGCCCGCGTTCCGCGGGCTCTTGAAAAGGATGGGGCACCCCCTACTCGGATTGTCACGCGCCCTGATCTGGGTCACCGGGATCATTCTGGGACCGATGGGGGCCGGCGCCGCGAGCGGGGCACCGGCGACGACGACGTCGGCGCCGACCGCCACGTCCTCGTCGGCACCGGCCACGGCGCCCTTCCCACGAACGTTGTCGCAGGCCAGCAAGCTCGCGATGACGGGTCGGTACGGCGATGCCCTGTCCCTCTACGACCGCATCGCCGCGAGCGACCCAGCGCGAGGGCTTCCCGCGGCCGTCGGCGCGGCCGGCGTGATGGAACTGACTGGTCGGTATCCCCAAGGCCTGGAGCGACTGGACGCGGTCAAGACAAGGGGCCAGGAGAATGCCGACTGGCAGGTGACGCGGGCCCGGCTGCTGACGGCGGTCGGGCGCTACGACGAAGCGATCCAGGCCTGTCGCTCCGCCTTGGCCGTCGACGCAGACAACTACGAAGCTCGCTATCGTTGCGGCAGGCTGTGCGAGATCACGGGCCATCCGGACCGGGCCCTGCGACTGTACGCCTTCTTCGACCAACTGGCCCACGAACGCGTGCCCGATCGGGCCGACCAGCTCGTCTGGCACGGGTTGGGGTTCTACCGGCACAGCGTCCTGACGCGTCACGACAACCTGCCGAACCGGACCCGCTACGTGCTCCACGAGCTGCTCCAGGCGGCCTACGAAATCAAGGACCCCCAGTATTGGCCGGCGCGGATCGCCTCGGCGGAACTCCTGCTGAGCAAGTACAACCTTCAGGACGCCGAAGAGGACTTCAAGGCGGCGCTGAAGATCAACTCCAAGCTGCCCGCCGCCCACGCGGGCCTGGCCGCCATCCGCCTGGAAAAGTGGGGGTTCGAGGCGTGCGAGAAGCGCGTCGCCCGAGCGCTGGCCGTCAACGCGAACCACGTGCCCTCGCGGAACGTCCTGACGCGACTGCGACTGACCGAGCGGAAGTACCGCCAGGCCGCCAAGGAGGCCGACCGCGCGCTCCAGGTCAATCCCAACGATCTCGAGGCCCTGTCGCTGGCGGCTTCGGCGCACATCCGGCTCGGCGATCCAGAACGGGCCAAGTCCTACGAACGGCGCATTGCCAAGATCACCCCGCGCTGCGCCCTGCTGCATCATACGGTGGCGGAGTGGCTGTCCGCGGGGCGTCAGTTCCCCGAGGCCGAAGCGCGATACCTCGACGCCATCAAGGTCGACCCCGGATGGTCCGACCCACAGACGGCGCTCGGTCTGATGTACATGCAGTGGGGGCGGGAGGCCGACGCCCGCAAGACGCTCGACGCCGCCCGGAAGCTCGATCCGTTCAATCGGAAGACCTACAACGTCCTGCAGCTGCTGCGGGAGATCGAGGGGTTCAAGCGCACCGAGTCGGCCCACTTCATCCTCAAGGTCGACGCGAACAAGGATGCCGTCTTGATCCCCTATTTCATCGAGTACTTGGAATCGATCTGGCCGGACTTGTGCCGCGACTACGACTTCGCGCCGAAAGAGAAGACGATCGTGGAAGTGTTCCCTTCGCATCGGGCGTTCAGCGTTCGCATCACGTCGCGGCCCTGGATCCACACGATCGGCGCCTGCACCGGCCGGGTGATCGCGATGGACGCCCCGAGACCCGCGGCCAGCCTGACCGGCGCATTCGACTGGGCCCGCGTCCTGCGTCACGAACTGACGCACACGATCACCCTGGGCGCGACGCGAAACCGCATTCCGCACTGGCTGACCGAGGCCCTCGCCGTCCGACAGGAAACGGGCGGCCGCCGGAGCTTCCGGTGGATGCTGCTCCTGTCGCGCGCGCTGCGGCGGGGACGGCTGTTTGCGCTGGCGGACATCGACTGGGCCTTCATCCGCCCACGACGTGCCGGGGACCGCGAGCAGGCTTATGCTCAGAGCCAATGGATGGCCGACTTCATCGTCGCCGAACACGGCTACGAATCGATCACCAAGATGCTGACGTTGTTCCGGCAGGGCAAGGAGCAGGAAGAGGTCATTCGCATCGCGCTCGGCTCGAGTTTGGGCGCGTTCGATAGGAAGTTTCGAAAGTGGGCGACCGACCAGGTGCGGACGTGGGGTCTGCCCGTCGATCCGATCCCACCGGTCAAGCAGCTTCGCAAGGCCGCGGAGAGCCGGCCGAAAGATCCGTCGGCGTTGGCGGCCCTCGCAGAGGCGCTCTTGTACGACGGCGAGTTGCCCGAGGCCCAGGACGCCGCCCGACGCGCCCTCGAGCTCGATGAGGACAGCGTGCTCGCCCTGACGGTCCGGTGCGTCGTGCTGATGGCCAAGTGGCAGCGAACGCGGGGCCGCCCCGAGCGCCAGGCCCTGGTCGACGAGGTCGAGCCGTTGCTGCAACGACTTGCCCGGCTCGATGCCGACAGCCTCGTTGCGCCGCGCTACCTCGCCCAACTCGCGATGGACCGCGAGGACCTCGACGAGGCCGAGCCCTGGCTGAAGCGGCTGCGGCGCGTCTCGCCGCACGACCCGGTGGCCTATCGAGGATTCGCCGCCCTGTACCTCAAACAGGGCCGATCGGCCGAAGCCCTCAAGGAACTCGTTCCTCTGGCTGCCGAGGACGAGCACGATCCGGCGCTGCCGCTCAAGATCGCCGACCTCTGTGCGCGGCTCGGCCGGGAGACCGAGGCCGCCGGTTGGCTGTTCCGCGCGGTGCGAATCAATCCCTACGACGCCGAGACCCACGAGCAACTCGCCAGCCTCAGCAACAAACTCGGGCAAACGAATACTGCTGTCCGCGAGTACCGTGCCCTGTGCCAACTACAACCCACCAAGTCGACGCACTTCGCCCGTCTGGCGTTGCTGTACAAGCGACAGGGCGACCTCGACGCCGCCCGACAGGCCGCCCGACGCGCGGTGGCGCTCGACCCCGATTCCCCCGTCCGCAGGCTCCTGCCCAGCGGTCCATAGACGACGGGGCCTGGGGTTGATGGACACAGGCAAAATCAGTCTATTTCAGAGTGTTTTTAGGATTGTTCCGGTCACCATATGGATCACGCCAACGCTAAGCTATGTTAACCATCCCTAACTACGGCGCAAGTTTAATAATTCAATTTCAAAACAAAAACGGATGAGGCTTGCGGTGCCACGCCGATAAGCGTATAAGTGAGCAGAAGGGTCGTCGGCGGAGGCCAAGGATGGCATGGCGCAAACTACCCTCGTCCGCCCGGGGGGTTTCGGCGCCGCAAACGGGGTGGACGTCCCAATGAACGTGCTCGTCATCAACTGCGGTAGCTCCTCGATCAAGTACAAGCTGTATGACGTCGAGAGCCAACTCGATCGCGCGCAAGGACTGATCGATCGCATTGGTGAGGCAGAGTCTCATCTCCTCCACCGCATCAACGGACACCACGTCGCGTCTTCCGAATCGATCGGCGATTACGAACAGGGCGTTCGTCGAATCATTGACCTGCTCAGGACGGAGGGTGACCCACCGCCGCTGCGCCATGTGGACGAACTGGCGGGCGTAGGGCACCGCGTCGTTCACGGGGGCGAGGCGTTTCGAAAATCCGTCGTGGTTGACGATCGCGTGCTGTCTGCCATTGAAGACTGTTGCGAACTGGCGCCGCTGCACAACCCGGCCAATCTTGCGGGCATTCGCGCCGCGATGAAGATCGTGCCCGATCGGCCTCACGTGGCCGTCTTCGACACGGCGTTCTTCCAGACGATGCCGCGCAGCGCCTACGTCTACGCCGTCCCCTACGAGTGGTATGAGCAGCGGAGAATTCGGCGGTACGGCTTCCACGGCACGAGTCACCGCTACGTGGCCAGCCAAGCTGCCGAAGTGCTCCACAATCCCGAGCCGAACCTGATCATCCTGCATTTGGGCAACGGCTGCAGCATGAGCTGCATTCGCGCGGGCAAGGCCATCGACCAGACCATGGGCCTGACGCCGCTCGAGGGATTGGTGATGGGCACGCGGAGCGGCGACATCGATCCGGCGATCATCTTCCATCTCGCTCGGGCCGGCGAACGGATCGAAGACGTCCGCAGCGCGTTGGAGAAGAAGAGCGGCTTGCTGGGGTTGTCGGGCGTCTCGCGCGACCTGCGGGACATCCGCGAGGCCGCTCAGGCCGGCAACGAACGCGCGGAACTGGCCATCGACGTCTTCGCACACCGGGCCAGAAAGTACCTCGGCGCATTTCTGGCCGAGCTCGGACGCTGCAACGCGGTGGTCTTCACCGGCGGGATCGGTGAGAACGCGCCGTGGATGCGCGAGAAGATTCTCTCCGGTCTGGGCCCGCTGGGCATCAAGCTCCACAAGCGCGTCAACGAGGCCCGCAAGGTACGTCCCGAAGGTCCGCTCTGCATCACGACCAAGGCCAGCCGCGTCAGCGCCTGGGTCATCCCCACCAACGAAGAACTCATGATCGCCCGAGACACGATCGCCCTGGTCGCGCGCAAACCCAGCGCCAAGCCCAAGCCCACACCGGCGTAAGAGCCGGGCTGGCCTGCAACTGCCGAAGTCCACTCAGCGCTCACGGCAAGCTATGCGTATGACTTCACCTTGTCCTGTCGATGCCCTCGATCAGGTCGGGCAGGTCGCGGAGGGCGGTGATGACGTGGTCGGGTTGGGTGCGGTCGTTGGGGCGGCGGGTGTCGGGGGCCTTGAGGACCGAGATCATGCCGGCGCGGTTGGCGCCCTTGACGTCGGCCTCGAGGGTGTCGCCGACGAAGACGGCCTGGGCCGGCTCGACGCCCAGGCGGTCCAGGGCCATCCGGAAGATCCGTCGCTGCGGCTTGCGGCAGCCCACGTCGCAGGAGTAGAAGCGGTCGGGAAAGTAGTCGATCAGGCCTTCCTGTCTCATGTGGTCGTCGAGCGTGACGCCGGGCACGATGGTGTTGGAGATGATCGCCAGCTTGCACGGGCGGCGGCGCAGCCAGTCGAGCACCTCGTGCACGTCGGGTTCGGGCACGCCCTGTCGCCGGACGGGGTCGTAGAAGAGACCCGCCAGGTGTCGTAGGTGTTCGGGATGGGTGGTCAGGTCCATCTTGCGATTGATGCGGGCCATGACCTCCAGGGCGTTACAGTCCCGACGGCTGAGTCGTGACCAGAGGTAGGCCCGCTCGATGGCCCGTAGCTGTCGGCGGTGGTACGTCTCCAAGTCGGGAACGGGCTGTCCCAGCTCGAGCAGGTACGCGTGCGCCAACGCTGCCCCTTCACGAAAGGCCGCGTAGTGATCGACGGGGCCGAAGTTCAGCAGCGTATCACCGAGATCGAACAAGACCGCGCGAATCATGATCCTCACTTGCCAGCGAGCGTCGCTGTCGCCCGCAGCGCCGCCCCCAACTGCCGCGCCCACGGCGACCCCGGCTCTGAGTCACTGTTATCGAGGATGGGCCCGGGCATTGTAGTGGCCGCGCAGCGTCGCCCTCAAGCACGACCGTCGGGTGGGGCGGACCCGGACACCGCACCGGAAGCTGACCGCCCACTGGCACCCTGAGATCCTGAAGCTACAATAGGGAGCGCATGAAGGCGTGGCGTGCGGACACGCTGGGGCGGGCGAGCGCGTTGTAAGGACACAGGATGCACAGGGGACGTCGGACGACAATCCTGGCTGCGGTCCTCGTGGTCGGGGGGCTGGTGGCGGGCATCGCCATCATTGCAGGGCCGTCGGGCGGCGAGCGCAAGGGCGCGTCGGGCGGCGACGCGAGCGAGGACGGCGGGTTCAACAGCCCTATCAGCTCGTACGACACCCGTGATCGGCCTGCGCTGGACTTCCCCCTGCACATCCGGAGCGAGGATGACGTCATAAACCGATTCATCGAGGACTTCTATCGGTGCTGCTACTTCGGTGAGTACGAGAAGTTCCGGATGATGACGTCCAGCCGGGTGACGGCGATGGCGCCGGAGCGGTTCCGACGGGCCCAGACGGTGGTCGAGACGATACAGATCGACGCGATCGACAAGATCCCCGAGGCGACCGACGTGCCCCCGCCGATCTACCTGGTGCAGCTGCGCGTCCACTTCAGACCTACGGTGCGGCGGCTGGATCGCATGAAGAGGGCGGCCATTTTGATCTTCAAGGAGGCCGGCAGGTGGGTGATGGCGCCCGCGCCGAAGTCCCTGCGAGAAGATCTGGACTACCTCTTCGAGCAGGAGGAAGCGCCGCTGCAAGAGGGCGCACCACAAGACACTGCGGGAGATGCGGCGCGCCGGTCGACCGGCGGTTCGACCTGACGACCGCCAGCGCGTCGTCGCGGCACGTGGGCGGCGGTTTCGAGGACGGAGCTGACATGTTCAACTACGACTGGTGGCACGGCGCGGTCAGGCAGCGGCAGATGGACGAGGCCAAGCTTCGGTGCACCCAGCGCGCTTTCCCCGAGGTCGATTCGCTTGACGTCCCTGCCGACTCGGAAGCGGGGCAGTACCTGGCGGAGCTCGAGGTCCACACGGTCATCTACCTTCGCGACGGGTTCAGCTACGAGGTCGGTGGGCTCATCGACGCGGGCAGCAGGTCGTACCTGGTCTGCGAGGTCCTGCCGGTCGAGGAGTCGTGGCAGAGCGGCGCCTTCATCGCCTCGCTGCCGTTCGAGGAAATCGTCCGCGTCGAGGTCTTTGCCATTCATCCCGTCAAGAAGCCCCGAGAAACGCCCCACATCACGGGGTTCCGCACCGCCCCGGAGGGCCCGCCCCGGGAGTAGCGGCGCCGGGCGCGGCCAGAAAAATGGTTGCCCAGGACCGCGTCTGGCCACTATCATGAGCTTGGCTGAACCGGCCAGAATGAAGGCGCGGTCATTTGGGCAACCGCGGAAGGCGCGCATGCGCGTCGCTCGGTGGAGGTCTCTACCGATATTGCCCTCGACTGCCGTCTTCCCAGACGAGCCGCGTGGATGTGTCGTCGCCTGCTTGAGGGATGACAAGGAGTACTGATGCAATGCCGAAGCGGCCTGAGCTTCCCAAGGTCTTGACCGACTACGCCGAGACGCATCCGCTGTTCTGCAACCGGCCTCAGAAACCTCCGGTGACCGAGTCGAACGTCCAGACCGATCTGGACGCCTACAAGCTGTCCCTTCGCCGACACGACCCCAAACAGCACGGCCTGCCATGGACGTGTCAGTCGCTGTGCCACGAGTGCGACGCGTTGGTCCCCGCCCGTTTCGAGCAGGTCGACGGGAAGGTGGTTCACATCCGCGAATGCCCCGTACACGGCCAGACGGCCGAGGCGCATCTGGACAACATCTTCACGAAGCGCGACAGCGACCGCGAGGGCTCGCCCGAGTACACGCTGGGCGGGGTGAGGATCCAGCCGATCCTCCGCGGCCTGCCCCGCACGGTCGAGACGTTGTGTCCGGAGTGCGCGTGCGTCATCCTCGGCCGATACTATGAGCACGACGGGCAGGTGTGGATCGAGAAGACCTGCCCCGAGCACGGGTACTTCCGCGACAAGGTCAGCAGCGACGTCGACTGTTACCTGAAGGGGACGTACTGGTCGTGGGACGAGGGGTTCGGGCAGGCCAAGCCGCACGTGGCCGGCTCGAAGCGATGCCCGACCGACTGCGGGTTGTGCGCGGCCCACCAGTCGACGTCGATCCTGTCGCAGATCGAGATCACCACGCGGTGCAATCTGAGATGCCCGGTCTGCTGGGCGAACGCGGGGGCCACGGGCCAGGTGGTCGAGCTGACGTACGATCAGATCATCGACATGCTTCACCAGCTCCGCGACATGCGGCCAATCCCGGCCAGCTCGGTTCAGTTCACCGGCGGCGAGCCAACGCTCCACCCCCATTTCCTGGACGCGGTCAAGGCGGCGCGGGGGATGAACTTCACGCACGTCCAGATCGCCACGAACGGGTTGACGTTCGCCAACGAGGAGTTTACCGCCCGCGCGGCGGAAGCGGGCCTGCACGACCTGTACCTCCAGTTCGACGGCGTCGGCGAGGAGGCCTACCGCTACACGCGGAGCGAGCCGGTCTGGGAGCGGAAGCTGGCCTGCATCGAGAACTGCCGCAAGTACGACATCAAGATCTGCCTGGTGCCCACGATCATCAAGACCGTGAACGACGACCAGGTGGGCAGAATCCTCCAGTTCGCCACCAAGAACATCGACGTGGTCGCGGGCATCGCCTATCAGCCGGTCTGCTTCAGCGGGCGGATCAGCCACAAGGAGCGTCTGGCGAAGCGCTACACGCTGGCCGATCTGGCGCACGACGTCTCGAAGGTCGTGCCCAACGGCGATCCGGTTCGCGACTTCTACCCGCTGAGCTTCACACAACCGATCTCGAAGATCATGTCGGCCCACGACGGCCTGCCGAAGATCGAGACCAACTGCCACACCGACTGCGCGTTCGGGACGTACATGCTGGTCTCCCCGGAGGGCAAACCCTATCCGTTCCCGCTCGTCTTCGACATGGCCCAGCTGTTCACCGACCTAAACAAGCTGGCCGCGAAGATCCATCGCAAGGGCAAGGCCGGCAAGATGGGCCTGTGGGACAAGCTCCAGGTCTACCTGGCCTTTCGGCGGAATTTCCTGCCCAAGACCGCCCCCAAGGACGTCACGGTCGGGCTGTTCATCAACACGCTGCTGGGGTGCATGGACAAGGACGTCGGCCGGAGCGGGAAGGTGCGGACCTACAAGTCGCTGCTGTGCGCGGGCATGCACTTTCAGGACCGCTACAATTTCGACGTCGAGCGGATCAAGCGGTGCAACATCCTGTACAGCACGCCGGACGGGATCTACCCGTTCTGCACCTACAACGGCGGACCGGCCTTCCGCACCTTCGTCGAGAAGCTGTACGCCAAGAGCAACGAGGACTGGCAGGCCGAGCATCCCGAGCTGCCCGTCCGACCGTCCAGCCACCCCATGGCCGTCATGCCCTGGATGAACCGGTTCGGTGCCGAGGTCGACGAGCCGATGTTCACCCCCGAGCTGGAGGCCAAGCTCGAGAAGATGGCCGCCGTCTACGCCAGCGACGACTGGATGGGCGGCAACGGCAACGGTCGGCAGTAGACCCGTCAGGCGATTTCCATCCCAACGGCAACCGCAACGAAGCCCTCGCCGCCGGGCGCCGCCTCAGCCAACCGCCGTCACCGGCGCGCTTCTGGGGCCACAATTGCAGACGTAGTGGTCGGGATCCTGTCCGTGACGCGCGAGCCGGTCGGCAAACCGCGTCCACATGGACCGCTTCTCGCGGCAGAACGCAAAGCGCGTCTGCGGGCTGACCCGTTCGATCTGGGAGATGACGAAGTCGTAGACGCTCTCGCGGTAGGCGTCGGGCAGCTCGCAGCCCTGGTATTCGGGCGGGTCGGGCCGGGCCTTCATCACTTCGAGGAACGCCTCGTCCAGAAGCGACAGGTCGAACAGCTCGCACATCCGGTCGTAGTTCAGGAACCGGATCGTCTCCATGGTGATGACGTCGGGCGTGACGTGGCGGAAGAGCCGCTCGATCATCTCGCGGTTCTCGTCGCGCCAGTCCTTGACCGGCAGGATGGGCGAGAGACGCACGCGAACCGGGTAGCCGGCCTCCTGACACTTGCGCATCGCCTCGATCCGCGCTGCCATCGGCGCGGACCGCCACTCGAACGCGGTGCTCTGCGTCTGAGCAGACAGGCTCCAGCAGCACACGGTGTGGCCGCGATGGTCGTCGTCGAGCAGGCAGTCGACCCGGTCGCTCTTGCCCACGTAGAGCTCGAGCGCCTTGCCCGGCTTGCGGGCGAAGTACTCGATGAGAAGTCTGGCGGCGCCGTACTCGGGCTCGAAGCAGACGTTGTCCGTGTAGTTGTCGTTCTGAAACAGCGTCTGGTTCGGGCAGCGCTCGAGCCATTTGTCGAGCCGGCTGACGTAGTCCTCCACGTTCAGCATGATGCTGATGATGCGACTGAGGCTGCAATAGGCGCAGCGGAAATGGCAGCCGACGATGGTGTGCAGGGCGTACGCGGGCTGACAGACCAACCCCGTTCGTTTGCGATAGGCGGCCGACCCGGAGTCGCGCCAGTCGAACCCGCCGTAGCCGTTGAGCTTGAGCTTGTCCGTCCAGTCGAGTTCGGGATAGGCCTCGGTCCGCCGGCGGCGCTCCTCGTCATCGTCGTCGAATCGGTAGCGGTTGAAGATGACGATGGGGTCGAACTCCGCGCGCATGCCGTTGTGCGCGGGTCGCGAGCGCTCTTGCTTGACGATTGCGCAGAGCTCTTCGTCACTTACGTGGCGGACCTCCCCGGTGGGAATCCCGGTGCGAAGCCGCTCGGCGCGGGCGCGCATGAGCGGATCGTCCTCGACGCCATCGACGATCAGGATCTTGGAGGCGGGTAGCTCCAACACGGCCTGGGTCTCCTATGTCCCCAACGCTGAGGGATTCATCGATCCAGCGACTTGACGCGGAGGTCCTTGAACTCGATCCGCGAGCCGTGGCGGTGCATCTGCAGGACGATCCGGCCGGGGCGGACGAACTCGACGCGCTGGTCGCTGAACGCACCGTCGTCGCCGTTCACGCGGGTCAAGACGGTCTTGCCCTTGACGAAGACCTGCAGGGGGAACCACGCGTTGTCGGCGATGTTCAGGTTGTCGTTGCGGTCGTATCGGTAGATGCTGCCCGTGGGGTTGTTGCCTTCAGGGTTGTTGTAGATCTGGATCTCGTAGGCGCGGTCCCACGTCTTGGGGTCCAGGCCCTTCCAGCGGTAGAAGATACCCCCGTTCGCGTGGGGGGTGGCGCGGACGTAGGTGA
>CAYMLO010000081.1:0-46675 GCA_964390905.1 uncultured Planctomycetales bacterium
ACCACAAGACCGCTCCGCAGATGGCCATGGGCATGACCGAGGACGACAACGGCGTGATCTGGTCAGTGACCTATCCGCAGAGCGGGGTCGTTTCGTTTGATCCGAAGACGCGCGAATTCAAGGACTACGGCCACGTGCACAAGGAGAACTGGCGACAGTATCAGCGCTACGTGGCCGCCGATGATACCGGGTGGATCTACTTCGGGATTGGCAGCACGGCCAGTTACGTCATCGGGTTCGACCCGCGGACCGGAAAGGCCAAGCCCATGGTCCCGGAGAACGAACGGGGCCGGACGTCGGGCCAGGTCCACCGGGATCTCAACGGCAAGGTCTACGGCACCGCCGGCGGCGGGAAGCCATGGTACGAGTTCTACAAGGGCGAGGCGAAGAAGATCGGCGAGGCGCCCAAGATCAAGCACAAGCCGATCATCACCAGCAGCCAGGGCCTGTTCCACACCGAGTTCCCGGACGGCAAGAAGCTCGTCTCGTGTGACCTGGTCAACCGGGTCCTGACGGTGGAAGACCCCAAGGCCAAGAAGGTCAAGAAGCTGGCGTTCGACTACCACAGCAAAGGCGCGCACGTGATGGGGCTGGCCACCGCGCCGGACGGGACGATCTGCGGGGGCACGGCCTTCCCGATGCGGTTCTTCTGCTACAACCCGCAGACCGACACATGGACGAACCGCGCCGCCTACGGTCAGTGGAACACGGTCGCGCGGGAGAAAGACCGGTTCTTCGTCGGCGGCTATGGGGGCGGGTTCCTGCTCGAGTGGGACCCCTCGCAGCCGTGGGTCGCCACGGTGAAGGGCAAGGCGGGCTGCAATCCGCTCTTCCTCACGCAATCCGCGCCGACCATCAACCGTCCGCACGACCTGTTGGCGCATCCGGACGGCAAGGCGTTGGTCCTGGCCGGCACGCCCGGGTACGGCTACACCGGCGGAGGCCTGCTCTTCTGGGACCGCCAGACGAAGGAGCAGACGCTGCTCAAACACACGGACATCCTGCCGCAGCAGGCCACGATGAGTCTGGTCGCGCTGCCGAAGGGCAAGCTGCTGGGCGGCTCGACGACGGCGCCGGGCACGGGCGGCGAGAAGAAGGCCACCCAGGCCGAGCTCTACATCATGGACATGGCCACCAAGCAGCTCGACTGGCACGAGCCGGTCTTGCCCGGCGTGCAGGGCTACTCGGACCTGTGCACGGGGCCGAACGGCCTGGTCTACGGCGTGGCGGACTGGATCCGCTTCTTCGTCTTCGACCCGGTCACACGCAAGGTCATCCACCAACAGGACATGACCGCCACGCTGGGCCGGACCTGCACACAGCAGGGCCCGCGGATCTTCGTGCGCGACCCGAAGGGCACGGTCTACATGCTCTTCGCCAAGGGCATCGCCCGCGCCGAGCCGGGCACGCACAAGGTCACCCTACTGGCCAAGTCCCCCGTGTCGATCGGCCCCGGCGGCGACTACCACAACGGTCGGATCTACTTCGCCAGCGGCTCGCATGTGTACAGCTGGAAGGCGAAGTAGGGCGGGCTTCGCCTGCCGTTGGATGATGTTGGCGGGTGGAACCCGCCCTACGATCTTCCTGAAGGATGTGTCGGTTTGCGCCCTCAGGACACACACTCGACAAGGAACTACCTGCGGTGGACTGCGCTTGCCGGCTTTGCTGGTTTGCCTCTCCTGTTTGCGTTGACCATCTGGCTGCGTCCAGGTGGGGCCATCCTCCACCAGTTCCTAGCGCAAGCGGTCGCCTACGGGTTCATTGGCTTCGGCATCGCCATGGGTATCGCGACTTGCTCGCGTCGACCGATGGTCGCGGGTGACGTACTCCGTGTTGCATGCTGGACGATGCTCGCCGCAGCTGAAGGCTTCCGCGAGATGGGTTTCGGGTACTTTCGTGGTTCCGAGCACACGGTCCCAATCGACGTCGGCGCGATCGTGGTGATGATCGCTGCACTGCTCATGATTGTCTGTTCCAGCGTCTACTGGCCCTCTCCTCCGCCGCCCCCGCGTTTGCCTCAGGAGGGGCGCTGCGGGAAGTGTGGCTATCTGCTCAGAGGACTCCGTGACGCTCGTTGCCCCGAGTGCGGAAAGCCGTTCGATGCCAGCTTGCTCGAGCTGCATGGTGAGGGGTGCTGATGACGGTGAAGCTCTCGATGGTGCGTCGAGACGCACCCTATCCAGGGCACCGGTGCGAATGGGCGGGTATTGAGCGACTGGGTCCATGCTCACGCGAACGTGAGCATGCCACCCGTCGGCGCGAGATCCTCGGAGGAAACCAGGGATGAGTCAGGGGGAATCCGGATTGGCAGAGGCGCGGGGGTTCGTTACACTGAGGATGACGAACCTGAAACGTGAGGTGTCTTATGGCTGCGCCCGCGGATTGGCGCAAGCGGATCACGACCGATCCAGCCGTTCACCACGGCGACCCGTGCATCGCGGGCACCCGCGTGCCGGTCAGCGTGATTGTCGGGAGCGTTGCTGATGGTGACGCTTTCGAACAGATCCTGACCAGCTACCCGCAGCTGACGCGGGAGGACATCCAGGCGGCCTTGCGATGTGCGGCTGAGGCCGTCAACCGCTTCGACTTCGTCCCAATCTCCAAGTAGGATCCGCCCCGTGCCGATCCGGATCAAGGTTGCCGAGGACCTCCCCGCCGAGGTCGCCGATCTTCTGCAAGCTGGCGGTCACGACGTACGCACGGTGGTGCAAGAGGGCTTGACCGGAGCCCATGACGACCAAGTCTGGGGAGCGGCGCAGCAGGAAGGGCGCTGCCTGCTCACTGCGGACAAGGGGTTTGCGAACGCCCAGATCCATCCGCCAGGCACGCACAGGGGAATCGTGCTGCTTCGCCTGCCGCGCGAGAGTCGAGCCGGGTACGTGCACCTGGTCGAACGGCTCCTGGCGGACTTGGACTTCGAATCGGCTGCCGGTGCGATCATCGTTGCCACGCCAGAGGCCATCCGGATTCACCGCGGCGCATAGTCAGCCGCGTCGGTCGGGTCCGGCGAAGCTGAGATGGGAACGGTGTGCGGCCATCCAGGAGCTGTGTCCGCCCAGCGGACCTGATCTGCGAGGTCGCGCGGTTCTCCATGGCAGGATCTCCATGAGCACGGTCAAGTCCTTCATCGTGACGGGGGCGTCCACGGGCATCGGGCGGGCTACGGCGCTGGCGCTCGACCGATGTGGCTATCGCGTGTTTGCCGGGGTCCGACAGACGTCCGCGGGCGACGCGCTGCGGGCCGACGCCAGCGACCTGTTGGAACCGGTGATCCTCGACGTCACCGATGACGGCAATGTGGCCGCCGTCCAAGAGCACGTCGCCGGCGTCGTGGGCGACGCCGGACTGGCGGGGCTCATGAACAACGCGGGTATCGCCGTCAGCGGCCCACTGGAGGCGCGATGAACCCACACCTGCGGGACGTGCTGGGCCGGACGCTGGCGTTGTTCGAGCAGGATCCCAGAGTGCTGGCGGCGTACATGACCGGATCCGTGGGTACGGAGAAGGAGGACGAGTTCTCGGATGTCGATCTGGCGCTGCTCATTCGTCCAGCGGATTACGAGTCGTTCGACCGCGACCTGCGCGGGATCTTCGAGAAGGCGGGCGTCCGTCCGGTTCTCTGGTGGCCCGAGCGGATCAACTGCGAGACGCTTCGGAACTACGCGGTGCTGTTCGAGCGCGAAGATGAGCTGGTGCAATACGACATTACCATCGAGGTCGCGCCGGCGGACCAACCGCGCAAGGTCCTCGCTCGCGACGTGCTCTTCGACAAGTCGGGCTTCTTGGAGGCCGTCGCTGCATCGCCGCGCCCTGGTTTCTCGCCGGACCGGCTGGGCTGGATCGTCGAGATGTACTGGCTCTACGTCTTCATCCACGCCAAGTACCTCGGGCGAGGGGACGTCTTCAAGCTGATCGCCGCGCAGCAGGAGCTGTTCCACACCCACCTGACGGTGCTTCACGCGATGCAGCCGACCGTCGGATCGGACTGGTGGCCGATCTTGGCCGGTCAGCTCTGCGCGGGCCAGACGAAGCAGACGCTCTTGAGTTACCTTGGACACCGGGACGCCGAGTCGGTTGTCGCCGCGCTGCCGGATCAGCTTGCCCGGTTCTCGGCCGACGCGCGTGCCGCGTGCGAACGATGGGAAGTACGCTATCCGGCGGCATTCGAGGAGAAGGTCAAGCGTTACCTCGAACGGGTTCTAGACAACCCGTCCGGTGTCGGGACGTAGGGCGGGCTCCGCCCGCCGGTCAGTGGTTTTGGCGGGCGGAGCCCGCCCTACGTCGTCGTGATGTTTGGGACGTGAGTGTGACGTCGATGCAAGGGGTCCCTATCATGAACAAGATCAAGCGGCGGCACTTCCTGAGCGGGCTTGGGGCTGGGGCGGCCGGGCTTCTGTCGAACCGGACCGCGCGGGGCGATCAGAAGCCGAAGACCGCAAAGGCAACCGCCCCTCAGACCTCGCAGGCGAAGCGACGTGTCTACGTCAGCCCGCGGGATGACGGGCGGTTCGTCAGTTCGACGGGCTTCCTGCACGCGTACCTCAAGCACCTGCGTCCCAAGCTGGCGTTCGATCCCAACATGAAGCCCGCCGAGTTCGATGCCTGGCGCAAGGCGGTCCGCGAGAAGCTGCGCGAGCTCGTGGGCTTCCCCGAGGTGGACAAGCAACCGCCCCCGAAGCGTCTGTGGACGAAGCAGCGGACCGGTTACCGGCTCGAGAAGTGGGAGGCCTACCCCGAGCCGTTCAGCGTCGTGCCGTTCCTGGTGCTGATCCCGGATGGCGTGAGCGCGTCCTCGCCGGCGCCCGCGGCGATGTGCTTCCCGGGCTCCTTCTCCAGCAAGGAGAGTCTCGCGGGTGAGGTGGAGCTGGACGGCAAGCGCTCGTCGCACCGTCATTGGCTGCGGAACCGGATGGCGCTGGAGTACACGCAGCAGGGCATCGTCACCGTTGCCGTAGACAACCCCGGCGTGTGTGAGACCCATGACGCGATCCGACCGGGACGGTACGAGCTTTGCATCCATGGCATTTGGGTCGGTCGGCCCTATGAGGGACTCTCGACGTTTCAGAAGCGCTGTATCCTCGAGTGGCTCAAGCAGCAGCCCTATGTGGACGCCCAACGCATCGCCGCCAGCGGCCACTCGCTGGGCGCCAAGCCGGCGCTCCTCCTGGGTGTGCTCGATCCGACGATCAAGGCGGTCGTATGGAATGACGGGTTGGCCGACTGGCGCCGCCGAGCCGTCTTCACGAACTTGCAGCGGATCGGGTGTTTCCAGTACATCCCCGGCCTGCTGCAGTGGTTCGACTACGTGGACCTGCATGCGTCGCTGGCCCCGCGGCCGCTGCTGGTCGCGGAGGGCGGTCGAACGGAATACCTTGATCGCGTTCGCCAGGCGTATCGACTTCTCGGCGTCGCGGACAACTTCAAGGCCGTCTACTACCCGAAGTACGCCGATCCGGGTCAGCGTCGCTATGACAAGGTCCCGGTCCCGGAGGGCCTGACCATGAAGGAGTACTACCCTTACGCCAACACCGACGCGCCCATGCACCACTTCAAGGGCAAGGTGGCCGTTCCGTGGCTGGCGAACGTGTTGCGTGGCGAACGAACGTAGGGCGGGCTCCCTCGCTACGAATCAGTCCTCGGGATGGTCGGCGGGCAGAGCCCGACCTGACGTGCCTCGCTTCGTCTGGCCATCCTCCGCGTTTCGTGCGGAGATCTGGGGCCGCCCGAGGTCGCTACTCGTGTCGTAGGGCGTCGATGGGATGCAGGATGGCGGCCTTGAAGGCCGGGATGATGCCAAAGAGGATCCCCACCGCCGCCGAAAAGCCCAGCGCCAGCCCGACCGCCCACAGCGGGACCACCACGTCGACCATTTTGGGGTGCAGCGACGCGACGTGGCCGAGGGCGTAGCCCAGCAAGACCCCAATAGCTCCGCCCAGCGTGGACAGGAGCACCGCTTCGGTGAGGAACTGGAGCAGGATGTCCCGGCGGCGGGCTCCGACGCTCTTGCGCAGGCCGATCTCGCGCGTTCGCTCGGTCACCGAGACCAGCATCACGTTCATGATGCCGATGCCGCCCACCAGGAGCGAGATGCTGACGATCCCGGACAGCACGCTGGTGGCGATGAGCTTGACGCGCTCGAAGAACCGCAGGAACTGGTCCTGTGTGTCGATGCCGAAATCGTTGGGTTGGTCGATCTTGAGCCCGTGTCGGAGGCGGAGGACCCGCGTGATCTGTGCGACGGCCTCGTCCACGGCGGCTTCGTCAGTGGCCTGGGCCATGATGACCAGGTGTTCCCTTCGCTCCGGGTAGAGCCTCAGCGCCGTCGTGTAGGGAATCACGATGAGTTCGTCGAAGCTTTCGCCCATGATGGTGCCCTTCTCCTCCAGCAGCCCGATCACCTGGAAGCGTTGGTTGGCGATCCGGACGTAGTCGCCGATGATGGTCTCGTCGCACCGGAGCTTCTCGAGGAACTTCCGCCCCAGAACGGCCACGGGCGTGGCGTTCTCGACGTCGACCGTGCCGAAGAACCTTCCGTTGTCGACGTAGGAATTGCGTATGCTCTGATACGCGTCGGACGCGCCGTTGATCCAGAAGTTTTCCACGACCTCGGACCCGTACTCGATGGTCGCGCTGCCGAAGACGAGGGGCGAGGTCCGTCGAACCTTGTCGCATTCGGTTCCGACGGCGCGGACGTCGCCCATGTCCATTCGGGGCCAGCCCATCCGTTGGCCCTCCGCGCCGGGCGGCCGCTGCGGCCATATCCACATCGCGTTGGTCCCGAACCCCTTGAGGAAGTCCGTCACGAAGTTGCCGAATCCCTGAATGGTGGAGACCACCGTGATGATGCTGGTGACGGCGATGATGATGCCCAACACGGTGAGCAACGACCGGACCTTGTTCACCCAGATCTGCAGCAAGGCCGTCAGGCAGTTGCCCGGCAGCGTCCGAACGGCGTCGAGAAAGAACGCCGGCACGGCCAGTAGGCCGCTGAGCAGCCGTTTCATCGCTGGTAGGGACCGGGACGTCATCAGCAGCTCGTTCCTCCTCGCTTGCCGTTACCCGTGTCCGACTCGATCCGTCCGTCCTTGAGGCGGATGATCCGGTGACACCGGTCGGCGATGCTCTGCTCATGCGTGACGATGATGATCGTCTGGCCCTCGGCGTGCAGTGAGTCGAGGATGTCCATGATCTCCTCGCCGGTGCGGCTGTCGAGATTGCCGGTGGGCTCGTCGGCCAGGATGATGTCGGGCTCTTGCGACAGCGCCCGCGCGATGGCCACGCGCTGCTTTTCCCCGCCGGAGAGCTGATTGGGTCGGTGGGAGGCCCGCTCCGCCAGGCCGACGCGGGCCAGCGCCGCCAACGCCCGGCGACGCTTGTGCCGGACGTGCATGTAGTTGAGCGGGAGCTGCACGTTCTTGACGGCCGTCGTCCGCGGCAACAGCTCGAAGGTCTGAAAGACGAACCCGATCTGCCGGCCTCGAATCCGCGCCAACCGCGACTGCGAGTGCCGTGCGACGTCCTGGCCGCGCAACCGATACGTGCCCTGCGTGGGGATGTCCAGGCATCCCAGGATGTTGAGCAGCGTACTCTTTCCCGAGCCGGACTGGCCCATGACGGCCGTGTATTCGTTGTCCTCGATGGTGAGCGACACGCCCGCCAACGCACGGATGATCTCCGTCCCGACACGATATTCCTTCGTGACGTCGCTCAGCTCGATCGTGGGTCCGTTGCTCGGCTGTGTCACGTATCGCCTGCTTTCCGCGTGGCGGGCGCGCTGCTACTGGCCGGACGCGTGCTGGTGGTTGCAGCTTTGCTCGTCGATTGGCTGTCGGCCGGTGGGGGCTTGGGCTGCGCGTCCGATGCGACGTCGTTGGGCTCCTCGGTCTGTCCGGGCTTGTGGTCCTCCTTCAGCTTGACGGACCGGCCGTCCTTGAGTCGGTCCAGGCTTCGATAGGGACCGGTGATGACCATGTCATCCGGCTTGAGGCCCTCGGTGATCACTACGTCCTGGCGATCGCTGATGCCGGTCTTGACCAGCTTGGGGACCGCGCGGTCGCCCTCCATGCAGAAGATCACCTTGACGTGCTGCGCCTTGCGTCGAGCCGCGACTCCCTCCTTCGTCGTGCCGGCCGCGTCTCGGAGGGCACGCTCGCGGAGCTCCTTGGGCAGGTCGGCGGCCCTGCGGTAGACGACCGCCTCGATGGGGACGGTCAGCGCGTCGTCGCGACGCTTGACCTCGATCTCGACGTTGGCATTCATGGCCGGTTTGATCCTGGGATCTGTTGATTCGACCATGATGAGCGTCTCGAACCTCACCACGTCGCGGAACTGCTCGCGCGTTCCCTTGGGGGCGATTCGGAAGACCCGTCCCGGGAATGACGTGTCCGAGTCCGACTGCAGGTAGATGCGTGCGGGCTGGTCGCGCCGGACCAGGGCGACGTCGGTCTCGTCGATGTAGGCGCGAACCTGCATCTTGGACAGGTCGCAGACGACCATGATCACCGTGCCGGGGTTGTTCATGGTCCCGGTCACGACGACCTCGCCTTCCTTGGCCTGCAGCGAGGCCACCACGCCGTCGATGGGCGAGACGATCGTCGTCTCTTGCAGCTTCTCCTTGGCTGACTGGAGGAGGGCTTCTGCCTCGACCAATTCCTGCTTGGCCACCTCCAGGGCGGCTTCTGCGCCGATCAGGGCGGTGCGGTAGTTGAGGATCTCCAACTTGGACGTCGCATCATTGGCAGCCAGCCGCTTCTGCCGCTCGTCGTCGCGCTGACACTTCTCCAGCTCGGCCTGGGCGCGTCGGATGGCCGCCCTCAGCTTGGCCACCCTCGCCTCCCCGGACTCGACCTGGGCCCGGAAGTCATCGTCGTCCAGCTCGCAGAGCAGGTCGCCGGCCTTGACCCGGTCCCCCTCCTCGACGGGCATCCGTTCGATGCGGGCCACGACCTGCGAGCTGATCTCCACCTCCTTGACCGGCTCGAGCCGACCCGGGGCTTGGACGATGCGGACCATCTCCTGGCGTTTCGGCCGGGCCGCCACGACCGGAAGCGGCGTTTCGTCGGCCACGTGGAGTACCGACTCGCCGTCCTCCTGACGCAGACCGTTCAAGACGAACACCCCCGCGACGAGGGCGACCATGATGGCAACCGCGATGATCTTCTTGATCATTCAAGCGCCCCTATCAGGATCTCGAGAACCGTCCGTCCTTTTTCTCACCTCCCTAGCCCGCCAACGGCATCCCGCTTTGCACTACGAGGGCCGGCAGCGCTCGCAGCGCACACGTAGACGCGAAAAGCAGAACGCAAACCACCACCGACCAGATCCGCCCCAGCTGCCAGGTGGTCACGAGTCCGGAGCGAACCAGGTACCAGAACCATACCTGAAAGGGACTCACGCTGCCCAGCACGGTGAGCATCCACCCCTTCGGCATCGACGAAGGCGCCAGCAGGGCCAGCGACATGTCCACCTCAGCCGTGCGGAAGACCATCATCATCGCCACGCGCAGCCCCATCGCGACGAGCTCGACCACGGACGCGTAGACGCATATCGCCACCAAGGTATGGTACTCGGGCTTCCGCCCGGACAGCGCCACCGCCGCGTAGAGCACGGCCGAGATGAGCAGAATGGAAGCGATCAGGTGAGCGGGCGCGAACAACAGGGCATGCGCCCGGGCCATCATCTTGAGAAACTCGCCATCTTTGCGCACGTCCTCCATGCGCTGGGATAGCTTCAGCCGGGAGTCACGGTCGTTTCGCGTCAACTCGAGGCTCGCCAAGCGGTCCTCGGTGAGCCGATCCATGCTCTGATCGATCAGGCCGGTCTGAATCGTCACCGCGCCCAGCAGCGTCGTCAGCAGGATGAGGAAGGCGAATGTCCACCCGTATGCGGCCGTGTCCTCGACGCGTTCGTAGACGGAGCGGGGTGCGAACAAGACGTAGACCGCATCCCGCGCACGGGGAGACAGCGACTCGGTTTGGACGGAACCGTCACTCATCCCGATCGTGCCCGCATCGTATCCGGACGGTCCTCGCGTAGGGTCTGACCGCGTTCGCCAGCCGCCGGCCGGGCCGGTAGACAGCCAGCGTGGAAGCTACGACCCCCTGCCCTCGCCCTTCGCCCCCCATTGCTGCGAGGTCTTGCATACATTATACGAGGATGAGCAGCAACAAGACCACCCCGTCCGATCTCGTTTCCCCCAATTGGGCCGCTGCTGCGCTTTCCTGACGATCTACCCGCGGAGCTATGTCGTTTCCAGCTTCTCGACCATGCCATCCGGTACGCTGGCCGCGTGGACCTGTGGGCTGCCCGACCGGTTGGACAGGAAGATGGCCCATTTCAGGTCCGGCGTGAGGTAGGGGCGGGGATGGGTATTCAGGATGGTCCTCGGCGGGCCGCCGGTTCGGGTCTTGGCGGAGCAGACGACGGCCGTCTTGCCGGTCTTGCGCGACCCGAGCACCAGGTCGTACTGCCCCCGGTGGTTGCCACACAGGAAGAACCGCCCGCACCGGGATGCGTGTACGTGGACGAAGTTGAACCCCTTGGTGAGCTTGCGGGCCGGTTCGCCTTCTCGAACGGCAATCAGGTCACCGGCCGTCATCCAGATCTCCTGGGTCGTGCCGGCCCAGACCTCATGGCCGCTGATGGGAGCCGTGTGGGGCTTGCCCACCTGCAAGGGCGTCCGCTTGCCGTCCGGCACGGAGAGCAGGTAGAGCGTGGCCCCCTCCGGCCCGACGATGTGAATCCGCTCTCCTTCGGGCGAGAATCTGCATCCCCGGTTGTGCTGGATCAGGATGCACTTGCCCTCACCGGGCTCGAAGTGGGGATGGGGGTTGCACAGGGATGGATCCCGGTCGATGACCTCGCGCCGGCCGGTCTTCAGATCGACCAGCACCACCCCGAACAGCTTCCACGCCTTGTCCAGCATGGTCCCGTATGCGTAGTAGCGTCCGTCCGTTGACGCCGTGCCGAGGCTCATCACGAAACCGTCGAGCCGGAGCAGCTTCTGCGGACGTCCCTCCGACAGATCGGCCCGCATCAGATAGACCGCATCGTCCTCGGCATGATGCTTGAGGTAGTAGAGCAGGCCGTCATGCGAGATGGCCATGCCCGGGCGTCCCGTGCAGATGTCCAGCCGGTACCGCTCCCACGTTCCCAGCGCGACCGCCATCAGCTCGGTGTTGTTCGGGCCCCACAGGTATTCGTTTCGCCTCAGGTAGACGAAGTACCGCGAATCGGCCGAGCACCACGACCGCTCGCCGTAGATGCTCGCGTAGGTATGGCTGTACCTGAGTTGCGTCTCGATCTGCCAGATCTCAGATCCCGTCGCCTGACGCTCCACGCGCCTGGCCCCGCTGGGCGAGCCGCGTCGGGCGCGCGCCGGGGTGGCGGGACGCTTCTTCGCGGGGGCTTGGGCCAGCGCGCCACGCGCGACGGACCCGGCCGCGGTGGTGGCGCCCGCCAGCATGGTTCGAACCGCGGTCCGTCGTGTCATCGATCGGCCTCGCCTCTCACTGGACATCACTTGGTTCTCCCGTTGAAAGGCCCTCGGTAACGGCGGTATTGTGCCACAAAGCCGTGGTGGCAGACACCCTCGACGGGGTCGACAGGAGATCGAACATGATCCGCTTGATGATGGCGTTGGCCGTGGCAGGTATCACCGTTGCACAATCGCCAGCCAGGGCGATCCAGGCCGGTGGGAATCCGCAAGCGCAGCGAAAGTCGCACACGCTGCGTCTGCATGCGCGCCACCGCAAGGAGGTGAAGGGGAAGCGATACCGCTCCAGACTCGAGATTCGGCGCGAGGCGCTGCGCTGGGACGCCGCCAAGACGGCGATCCTCGTCATCGACATGTGGGCCGAGCACCCGTGCAAGCAGGCAATGGCCCGTGCGGGCGAGCTGGCGCCCTACGTCAACCTGGTGGTCACGGCGGCCCGCGCCCGGGGCGTGACGATCGTCCACGCGCCCAGCGGGGGGATACACTTCTACGAGGACGCGAAGTACCGGGCCCGAATCAAGGCCGCGCCGCCGGTGACCGAGCCGTTCAAGATCGAGGCCTGGCGGTACGTCGACCGGAAGCGTGAGCCGCCCCTGCCCATCGACGACCGGGACGGCGGCTGCGACGACCCCGTCCCGCCCGACATGACGGTCAGGATCGACCGGCACGTTCACCCCGCGATCGACGTTGTGGCGGGCGATGTGGTGAGTGCGGGCGGGAGCGAGATCTATCGGTTGTTCAAGCATGAGGGCATCCAGAACGTGGTGGTGATGGGGATCCACACGAACATGTGCGTTCTGGGCCGACCGTTCGGCATCCGGAACCTGGTCGACCTCGGCTTCAACGTGGTCCTCGCCCGCGATCTGACTGACGCGCTCTATGACCCGCGCGACAGGCCCTACGTCAGCCACGTCCAGGGAACGCAACTCGTCATCGAGCACATCGAGGAATACTGGTGTCCCACCATTCTCGGCTACGACCTGATGCGGTAAGCTACGAACCGCTGTCGTGCGACCGGGTTGCGTGGCGGAGGGTCCGACGGATGATGTTGGCGAGTTGCTCGGGGTGCCTTCTGTTGTGCGCCGCATCGCTGGCGGCGGCCGAACCCGCGCGGCCTGAGATCGTGCTCGAGACCCGAGACATCCGACTCACGATCGGCGCCGACGGCGTCTGCGGCGGCCTGTTGGCCAAGCCCCTGAACCGCGAATACGCTTGGACGCGCTGGCCCGGGCCCGGGCCGGCGTTCGCCGTCGAGCAAGGTGCCCACACCTGGTCGGCGACCTCCGTCGAGCGGACCGGCGATCTGCTGACCGTGACGTTCGGCCGGGCGGAGGCGAGCGCCAAGCTCCAGGTCATCCAGTCAGATCACTACGCAGCCATCAGACTCGTGTCGGTGCACGGCAAACCCGTTGACGCCGTCCACCTGCTTCAGGTTCGCATCAAGCCCCTGCCGTGCCTGGGTCGATGGATCAACGTCGCCTACGACGATGCGTTTGGCATCTGTCTGTGCGGGGGAAACGTTCGGACCGACGCGTCGATGGCCGTCCCGTCGACAAGCAGGAAGACCGTGGGCTTGCGAGCGACGGCCCACCGCAACGTCGGCCTGGAAGGAGCGACGGCGGTGCTGTTCGGGTGCGCCGATCCGAAGAAAACCTTCCTGGACCGCATGGCCGTCGTCGAGCGCGACTTCGGCATGCCCCAAGGGGCCAAAAATCGACGCTCGCCGGCCCAACGCCGGTCCTATCTGTGGGCCCGCGATCCGTCACCGCAGAACATCGACAAATACACCCAGTGGGCCAAGCGAAGCGGTCTGCGCGTGATTCTGTTTTCCTACCGTGCATTCGCGGAAGGCGCGGGGCATTTCGTCTGGAATTCGAGGTATCCGAACGGCATGGCCGATCTCAAGCAGGTGACGGATGCCATCCGCAAGGCCGGATTGGGCGTCGGTCTGCACATCCACTACTGCAAGGCCGACAGGACCGATCCCTACGTGACCCCGATTCCCGACGATCGACTCCACAAGGCGCGACGGTTCACGCTGGCGGGCGACATCGACGCGAAGGCCCGCGTTATCGCCGTCAGCGAGAATCCTGTCGGCTGCACGCTCGACAAACAGCGGCGGGTCCTCCAGGCGGGCAAGGAGCTCATCATCTACGAAGCCTACACCACCAAACCGCCGTACCGGTTCGAGGGATGTCAGCGCGGTGCGATGGGAACGACGGCGGCCGATCACCGTCGCGGTGACCCGATCGCGCTGCTAGACGTGGATACGTGGCCTCGCTTCATCCGTTTCGATCAAGAGACGGATATTCAGGAGGAGGTCGCCCAGCGGATCGGGCGGATCATGAAGCAGACCGGGCCTTACGAGATGGTCTACTTTGACGGCTCGGAAGACGTCCACGAGCCGTTCTGGTATCACTGCGCGAACGCCCAGTGGCGGGTCTACCGGCAGATCCAGCCCGAGCCGCCCGTCTGCGAATCGTACCTGAACACGCACTTCAGCTGGCACATGATGAGCCGGGGCAACGCGTACGATTCGGTGCATCCTGCAAAGCTGAAGCGGTTCTGCCGTGGGTATCCCTGTCAGGATGCGGCTCGGCTGGCGTTAGATTTCACGCGCGTGGACTTCGGCTGGATCCATCACTTCGGTAGGCGCAAGAAGGTGTACCTCACGCCGGACACGCTCGAGTACGTTTTCAGCCGTGCCGCCGCCTGGGACTGTCCGTGTGCCATCTCCATCGGGCTTCAGGACGTCCACAACCCGCGCGCCGAGAGTTGCCTCGAGGTCATCAAGATCTGGGAGGATGCGCGGATCGCCCAGAAACTGACCGACGCCCAGCGCGAGGAGCTCAAAAGGCTCGACCAGGAGCATCATCTGTTCGTCAACGAGCAGGGCCAATACGAACTGGTCGGGATCCAGCCCGTACCAACGGTCGGGGGGGGACAGGTCGCACGGGCCTACACGTTTCGCCGTACCAGCGCGCCCGATCGAACGTATGTCCTACTCTGGGCGGTCCGCGGGAGCCTCGACCTAACGCTCGGCGTTCCATCCGACCGCGTAAGGGCGATGCGTCCGTTTGTCCGTGCGGTTCCGGTTCGAAGCAGCGGGGGGACGACGACGGTCAGCGTGGGCGAGCGAATGGTTCTGGGCCTTGTCGGTATGGATGACGCGCAGGCGCGGGATCTCCTGCGTACGGCTGAGGTCTCGACGAGTCCATGAGGATGGATCGGAGACGCATGGTGGGGGGGGTGTTCAGGATGCACGTCCACCGTCGTGTGCTGGCGATGTCCTGTCTGTTGGCGATCGGCTCGTCGACGATGGCTGAGACCGTCCGGGTGCGGCGCGGCTTGCCGGACGTTCGGACCGTTATCGCGGAGGACGCCCAGGGACGTGTCGTCTTCGGCCTTGGCGGTCATCAAGGTAGCCTGCTGATCTGGGACCGGGGCAGACTCCTCCAGGTCGACCGGGGGGAGGTCGGCGGCGTTGCCGTGGCGCGCGACGGCGGCATCTGGTACACGATCGAAGACAGGATCAAAGTGCTGCCCTCGGCTGCGTCGGCGACCGCGACAGACCATACAGAACGGTTCGGCGGCAAGACAAGCGGAATAAGGCGTCTGTTCGTGGGGCGCCTGGGCGATCTGTGGATAGAAGGTTGCCCGAAGCTCCGCGCGCCGGACGGGGAATTCTGTGCGGTTCCATGCTGTCCCGTGCCCGGCCCATGCCCCGCGCCCTCTGGCGAGGATCCGTTCGGCAATGTCTGGGGTCTCGTACGCCAAGATGGCTCGCCGGACAAGACCCGCGTCGTTGCCCTGCTCGCGCCGCATCGAAAGGCGTGGACGGTGCTCGCAGGAAAGGCTGACCTCCATCCCGCTCGATGGGAGACACTGGCCATGGACGGCCTCGGCTTCGTGTGGGCCGCTGGTGGGTCGGAGCTCGTCCGGTTCGATCCACGCCGGCCGCAGGCCGGCTGGGTATCGTTCCCCAAGAAGGACTTGCCCAAGGTAGACGTCACGGCGCTAGGTCTGGCGCCGAGTGGTCGCGCCCTTGCCGGTTTCGCCGACGGCAGTGTGTTCGAGCTGGACATGTACGTTGACGGGACAGGTGTGGCCCGTCGCGTTGCCGTTGAGGGTCTGCCCGCTGCGCCGGTTCGGGCCGTCCACACCGATCGGGATGGCGCGATTTGGGTGGTGGCTGGGGGCGACGTCCTGCGGACGCCGTCGACGTCGCGATGGCGCCGCCTCGCGTCGCTGCCGGTCGGCAACCATGATTTCTACGGCGTTCTGCTCGACGGCACACTCTACGTCTCCGGGGGCATCACCCACTACGGCTACCCAGTCAAGATGGCCGCCTTGGATTCGCTGTGGGCCTACGATGCGAAGAAGAACCAGTGGGATGTCTTGCCGCCGATGTCCGTCAAACGGGGGTACTGCGGCATCGCGGCGCTGGCCGGTGAGATCTGGGTTCTCGGCGGATACACCTACACCGCCGCAACGGGAGATCGCAGACAGACGTTGAGACTCGTCGAGGTGTTCAACCCCAGCACCCGCCAGTGGCGACGCGGCCCGGCGCTCGAGGTGCCGCGGGCGGAACTGGTGGCCTTGACCGCTGGCGGGCGGCTGTACGTCATCGGCGGAGCCGACGAGAAGCGCGAATTCGCCTCGATGCTCAGCATCGCGCCAGGCGAGACGACGTGGCGCTCCGAGCCGGACGCGCCGAGGACGTTCCGCCAGGCGAGCGGCTGCGTGCTCGATGGCAAGATCTACGTCGGACGAGGACGGTCCGACGCGTTTCCGAACGCCCCCGGGCTCTACGTGTATGATCCCGAGCGGCGGGGGTGGGACACGAGCGTGCCGCCCATGCCCATCGGTCCGCCGAACGCTCCCCTGACGGCCGTCCACGATGGGGAAATCTGGGTCATGGGCGGCTGGGGCACCAAGCACGGCCGGGCCATCCATCGGTACGCGCCCCAGACGAGGACCTGGACGCGCGGGCCGGACCTCCCCATCCCCCTCGGCTGGGGCGCCGCGGTCGAGATGGACGGGAAGCTTGTCATCGCGGGCGGGGCCTACTACGCCCGCGAGCATCACGGGTTCATTTTCTCCGACTGCGCGTTCCTGCTCCGCGACGAAGGGGTGCCCAGCATGTATCAGATCAAGCCGCCCGGGGTCGGCACGCTGGACATGACCACGCGGATCGATCTGAAGCGATCGCTCGAGCTGGCCGGTCAGAACATGCTGAACATCCTCCGGCCGGACTTTGGTTACCTACCGCATTGGTCGTGCTTCGCGGCCGTGTGGCCCTACATCCCGCACACGAAGTTCACGTCCCGCTGGCCCGGGCACAACCTCGGCCGGTGGTGGGACGCGATGCTCCGCCTGGAGAACGCGACCGGGTTTCGCATTCCCCCCCACATCGAAGCCGCTATGCTTGCGAACCTGCAGCGCTTCTTCGACAACCCCGACAACCTGTGTCTAGCGCCGGGTGACATGGACGGGGTCAAGCCCGAATTCGATCTCCACTCGCTGAGGGAGGGCCTACTCGCCCTGAACGGCCTCGTGCGGCATCGCGACAGCGACTGGGCCCGGGCGAAGGGACACGCCATGATTGGGTCGCTATTGCGACTCATGAACGAAGACGGCACATGGACGGTCGAGGGGTTCGACTACTGTCGGCGCCTCGGCGTCAAGGCCGACGTCGCCACGTCCCATCGTGAGCACACGAACTCTCACGGCCGTCTGATCGAGGCGTTGGTCTGGTTCTACCAGGCCACCGGCGATCCCTCGGCCCTGACGTTGGCGGATCGGGCGGCTCGCTATCACCTGAAGCACACGACTCATCCCGACGGTTCGTTCAACGGTGCCTCGAAGGCGTGGCATTCGCACTCCTACTTCGGCACGCTTCGCGGGTTGCTCCTATATGGCGAGCTGACCGGCCGGCGGGAGTACATCGACGCCGTCGCGGCCACGTTCCGAAAGACCGTGCGAGATGGCTTCGTCAAACGGTCCGGCTTCAGCCCCCACGACATCGGCGGGCGGACCGGCGAGACCGCATCGACGGGCGACGCAGCGCAAATCGCCCTGTGGCTCGGCACGCGTCATGGCTACGGCGAGTTCCTCGACGACGCGGCGCGACTGCTGAGATGCCGGATCGTCCCTTCGCAGCTCACGAACTGCCCGGTCCTGCGCGCAAAGGCACCGCCCGCAGAACACGCACACGAGGACCGCTATCGAAACGTCGAGCGCCGGATCATCGGCGCGTATGGCGGGTGCCATCGACATCCGCACGCCGGAAAATCCTGCGTGACGGACGTCACCTCCGCCGTCCTCCACACGGTCGTCGATTTCTACAACCACATCGCGTCGCGAACCGAGAACGGTATCAAGGTCCACTTCCATCTCGATCTCGACGACGAGCTCCTTCGGATGACGTCGACGAGGAGGCGATCCGCGAAGGTGACGATCGTCCCCAAGGTGACCGACAACGTGCTGATCCGGATTCCGAGATGGACGCCGAGAGTGTCCGTGCGCATCACCGTCGATGGCAGGCCGATCAAGCTGTCGATTGTCGACGACTACGCCCGTGTGCCGCGCAGCGTCCTGCCGGGCCAGATCGTCCTGACCTACGACCTGCCCGTCTCCACGCACACGGAGAAGACGGCGGACGTGACGTACGAGTTCCTGTGGCGAGGCGATGAGATCATCGGCGTCTACCCGAACACCGATTACTTTCCCTTCTACCCCACCTACGTCTCGGCCAAGACGTCCGCCTTGCTGGCGTTCAAGGCGAAGCGCAACCTGGCGTCGGACGCGCGGGGCGCCAAGGCGAGGGCCTCCAGCCACCTGGCGGCGTCCAATGACGTGGGCCATCCGGATCATGCCATCGACGCCGACGAGCACAACCTGTGGATATCGAACGAGCCCGTCACCGAGGGCCGCCCCCAGTGGCTGCAGGTGGATCTGGGGAAGGTCTTCGGGATCCGGGCCGTGGTGATCGACCATCGGTTTGATCTGGTCACGCCGACGCGTTATCACATCGAGACATCGCTGGACGGAGAGCGTTTTGGGGCCCTGGTGCCCGTCAAGACCTGCGCGAAGAATCGGCGGATCGTGTTCGAGTTCGCCGACAAGACCAGGGCGCGCTACGTCCGGTACGTTTGCGAGGAGGTGCGCCGCCGCCACGCGATGGTGGGTCATATCGAGGTCTACGACAGGAGCATGCCCCGGTAGGACCTGAGCCCGGGGCCTGAGATGGACTGACGTTCCGATTCGGTGAGTGTCCACGCCATGCACAGGAGCGAGACCATGGAAGATCGTAGAGGTTCTGGCAAGATCGGTCGGCGGGCGTTCGTGACGGGGGCAGCCGCTGCAGCGTTCGCGGGCCCCTCTCTTGCTAAGGAGAAGAAGGGCGCGCTCCGCGTCGCCCAGATCGGGGTGCAGGGACACTACCACGATGTCCAGCGCGGGATTCGGAATCTCGAGGGTTGTCAACTGGCCGCTGCGGCGAAGTCCTGGCCGGACGAGAAGCTCGAGAAGCTTCGCAAGTTCCCTTCATGGACGTCGCAGGCGCGCGTCTATGACGACTATCGCAAGATGCTGGACGAGGTAAAGCCCGACATCGTCGCCGTCTTCGCTCCCTACGCCCGCAACGGAGAGGTCAACATCGAGGCGGTCCGTCGCGGGTGTCACGTCTTCAGCGAAAAGCCGATCGCCGCGTCGATGAAGGACCTGGATCGTCTTCGGGCGGAGCGCGACAAGGCCAAGGTCCGCGTCACCGCGATGCTGCCCATGCGGACCTCCCCGCCGCTCGCGGCCGCCCATCAAGCGGTCAAAGAGGGCCTGATCGGCGAGCCGATCCTCATCAGCGCCCAGAAGTCTTACCGATGGGGGACCCAGCGTCCCTGGTACTACAAACGACGCAAGGACTACGGCGGGTCGATCCTGTGGGTGTCCATCCACGCCATCGACTTCATCCGATTCGTCAGCGGGTTGGAGTACGCCTCGGTGACCGCGCGGCAGGCGGTGAAGGGACACCCGGAGTATCCCGAGTGTGAGGACTGCGGCGCGCTGCTGTTCGAGATGACCAACGGCGGACAGACCACGCTAACGTTCGACTACTTCCGGCCCAAGAAGGCGCCCAGCCATGGCGACGACCGGATCCGCGTGGTCGGGCTGGAGGGCGTCGTCGAGGTGCGCAAGACCGACGAGACGTTCTGTGAGTTGACCACCGACGAGCAGGGCCCGAGGCAGCTGCCGCTGCCCGACTCGAAGACGAACATGTTCATCGACTTCGTCACGGAGCTTCGTGGCGGCAAGCCGCACCTCCTTTCGCCGGAGGACCCATTCCGGGCCACGGAGGTCGCCATCAAGGCGCGGCAATCGGCGGACACGAAGTCCACTGTCCCGCTGTGATGATGTGTGGGAGCGGAGGGTGATGAAAACGACAACGATCTACAGGCCGGTACTGACGGGCATGCTCGGAGGGATGCTGATGTGGTCGTCGAGTCTTGCGGCCTGGCGGCCTCAGAGCGTTCGTCAGCTCAACGGGGATGCCAAACAGATCCCCCTCCCTGCGAAGCTTCAGATCGTGACCGAGGACTGGAACCGGGTGGTGGCCGTTCCCTATATCGTCTACATGCCGGAGAAGGACCGGCTACTCATGCTGGTCGGCTGCGACTATCCGCATCACCCCGAGGTCTTGTTCAGCGACGACCGCGGTGCGACGTGGACTGCGCCGCGCCCCATCGCCCTCGACAAGGCGGGCGAGCCCGTGTCGGGCCTGGGCACGAGCCTGACCTATCTGGGTGCAGGGAGGGTCCTGCTGTACGCCGGTGCTCGCTGGTTCAGCCGAGACTACGGTCAGACCTGGGGCAATCCCCTGCCCGTCGCGCCCACGCCCGACGGCAAGCCCTGGTACATCTGGGACCCGCCGCTGGTCGATCGGGATCCCAAGACCGGCAGGATCGTCCGCCTGGTGGAGACGGGATACACGTGGCACCGCTCCCCGGCGGTCAAGGTTGCCCACCAGCAGGCGTACCTCCGATCGAGCACGGATGGGGGGAAGACCTGGGGCAAGGGGATCAAGGTGCCGCAGTGGCATGCCGTCAGTGAGGTCGCCCTATGCCGTGCGGCCAACGGCGAACTGCTGGCCGCGTGCAGAACCGACATCCCCACCAGGATGAAGGGCCAGACGCTCGACCACTACGAGGGGTTGGGCGTCTCCGTCTCCAAGGACAACGGTCGCACGTGGTCGGGTGTCAGGAAGCTGTACGACTGGGGACGCCATCACCCCTCATGGGTCCGGATGCCCAACAACGACCTGGTCATGACCTACGTGGTCCGCAAGGGGTATGTCGATACGTCAGATGGGTTCCCGCAGTTCGGCATCGAGGCCATCGTCAGCCGCGATCACGGTCGGACCTGGGACCTCGACCACCGTTACATCCTGCACTGCTGGTCGGGGAACCGGAAGGGCCGGAACGCCTGGTGGCCCAGCAGCCAAGCCACCTCGTCGGTGCTCCTGCCGGACGGCTGGATCCTCACCGCCTTCGGCACGGGATACCGCAGTCAGCCCGGCCCGAAGGGCCCGCCCACGCCGAGGGACGTGGGGCTTGTTCGGTGGCGACTGAACACCAAGCCCGTGAGCGCCGACCGCCGAATCCGCGACGCCGCCTTCGACTCCGACGTGCGGAACGTGCTCGATCCTGCGCCCTGACGCTCCCGTCGGACGATCACTACGTCACAGCACCTCGAACTGGTGGTATCGGTCCACCCGGAATCCCTGCACGCTCAGCAGCCGTATCCGTTTGGCCTTGGCCGGCCCTGCCGCGTCCCGCCGGTCGTACCCGATGTCGCTGACACGCACGAAGCGGTTGGCGACCCCCCACGGTCCGTAGTCGAACGCGTCCCAGACCACGTAGCCGTTCGCCCCGGCGTCCAGAAACGAATGCATCAGCTTCCGCCATCCGGCGTAGTCGCGGCGGAACTTGTCCCAGGGATAGAGCATGGGCATCAGACGGATCCTGCCCCTTCCCGCCAGCCCGCAGAAGTACTTGAAGTCCAGCTTGTCGGGGTCGTCGCGATGAACGTCTCGTTCGTCAAACCGTTGGCCCACGGGGATCAGGTCGTCGATGAGACCCTCCTTGACCCACGTCTGGACGTCCAGCCCCCACCGCCTGCAGTCAAGCTCATTGCCGGGGACGATGGCGGAGAGACGTTGATTGGGCTTCAACGCCCGCTTGGCTTTCGCCACGAACCCAGAGATCACCTCGCCCTGATAGGCCATCCATAGCGGGTCCTGCTCTCTGAGCTGTCTGGGGTCCTTGCCGTGCTTCTTTGTGAACCCCTCGATCATGATCGGCTCGTAGAGGACGAGCGGGATGCCTCGGATGAAACACATGCAGACGCCGTCTGGTTGGTAGCCCGCGATCTCGCTGATCAGTCTGACCATGTGATCCTGCACTTCGGGATAGGCGTAGCTCAGCCGGCAGACGCGCTGACCTTCTCTGTCCAGACAATGGTACTGTGGGTGGCTGTGGAAGAACTTCGAGCCGCCTCTGTCGAAGGGGAACGGAGACGCAAACGCCTCCATCCTGATGTAGACCTGGAACTCCCACTTGCGTTTCCGCGCGTAGTCCCTGACCACCTGCAGGCTGTCCCATCCCTTTGCTTTCCACAGACTCAGGTTCTTGGACCGCGTCTGGCTGAAGGCGTGCACATACTCGCCACCGCAATGCTCGTAGGTGCCCACTTTCGTCGGGTAGTTGCAGACATCGCCTTCGCCGATTCCCCAGATCAGCATCCGCATGCACGTGTCATCAGGGATGTTGTCAAATGCCTTGACCAGGTCTTCCGGACGCGTGTGGCGTGCCTGTCCGAAGATGCCATGGCCGTCATTGGTGATGGCCATGGGGTAGCGTATCCGTCTCTTCGCAAGGGGTTCCAGGCGTATGAACGCCAGGCCGCTGGACCTGTGTTTCGGATCGCCCACGCCCTCCAGAACGATGTCTTGCCCGGTCAGGTCCGCCGGTTTCCACGGCACCTCGTAGATGGTGACGCCACAGTCGTAGGTGGAGTCCTTCATGTCGTCCGGGCGCTTGACGACTTGGCTGGAGGGGTCTTTGCTCAGGCGGACTCGGATTTGGGGGAGGCCATACCCACTGTGGATGCCCAGGTAGATGCGGTGCGGTCCTTTCACGCCGAGCCGAATGGCGAGCGGCTTGGGCTTGGGTCCGCCGCCGTCGGCGAGCATGACCCCGCTGAAGTCCTCGGCCCGGTAGGGAACCGTCCGCCAGAGATTCGTGTCGTCTTTGCTGAGGGACTTGGCGTCGACGAGCCTATCCAGATGCGTGAGCATGGTATCCTTGGCTCGTGCCGCCGCTGCCTGTACTGTGGGTCCGAAACACACACACGCTGCTGCAGCCAGGTATCCGGTCTTAGACATGTTCCGGTTCCTTCCAACGGCATCGACATCCGCACGATTGCATCCGGACGCGCGCGTAGATAGCCTGTTCGCGCGTCAGCATAGGCATGGCCTCCGATGGAGGCAATGCCATGGTGTGCACCGAAGGACGAGGCAAACCGCATCAGACTCACGTCACTACGGGAGCCGCAAGATGAATCGCAGACAGCTCTTCGCGACGGTATCGGCAGTTGCGGTGGTGGGATTCGTCGTGAGGCTTCCCGCTGCGCCGGGCGCCCCTTCGCGATCGAAGGATCGCCCTCCGAACATCCTGTTTGTCGTCTCTGATGATCACATGCACGATGCGCTTGGCTGCGCCGGGCATCCGGTGCTCAAGACGCCGCATCTCGACCGGCTGGCCGCCGACGGTGTTCGGTTCACGCACTGCTTCTCGCCGAACCCGATCTGCACGCCCAGTCGCGCCTGCATCCTGACCGGGCAAGACAGTTGGATCAACGGTTCGGTCACCTTCGGCCGGGCAATCAAGCCGACCTCGCCGACATGGCCGAAGCTGCTCGCCGCCGCGGGCTACGAGACGTTCTACACGGGCAAGTGGCACAACGACGGCCGGCCGTCGACGCGCGGGTTCACGTCGGGCGCCAACATCTGGCTCGGGGGCATGTACGACCATCGCAGGATCCCGCTCGTCGACTACGGCCAGCCGAAGAAGGCTCGCAAGTTCAGGGGGACGTTCTCCAGCACCGCCTTCGCCGACGCCACCATCAAGTTCCTCGAGCACCGACCGAAGGACAGGCCGTTCGCGGTCTTCCTCAGTTTCACCGCTCCGCACGACCCATGGGTCCCGCCGCGTCCCTACGACCGGATGTACGACATGTGGGACATGCCCGTGCCGGTCAACTTCGCGCAGACCCCGCCGTTCAGGGCTCAGGACAACTTCCCGAGCTTGCGCGATCAGCGGCAGCTGCCCTGGCCGCGGTTTCGGTGGGCCGTCCGCGCCGGCCTCACGCAGTACTACGGCATGATCACGCAGATGGACGCGCAGATCGGCCGGGTGCTCGACAAGCTCGACGAGCTCAACCTGGCGGACGACACGTTGGTCATCTTCGTCGGCGATCACGGCTATTCGATGGGGTCACACGGCTTCGTCGGCAAGCAGACCATGTACGAGGAGGGCATTCGCACGCCGCTGATCGTCCGGTACCCCAGGCTCCGACGCGGCCCGCCGACCCACGACGCGCTGACCACGCTGATGGACATCTGCCCGACGATTCTCGAGGCCGCTGGCGTCGAGGTCCCCGACGGCGTCGAGGGGCGGACGCTGCTGGGGTACTATCAGGGCCGCGACGATCCCCGACGCGAGCAGATCTTCGCCGGCTTCGCGTCGCGCCACAAACCCAGCTACCATCGGATGGTCACGCGGTGCGTCCGCACCGAGCGGTACAAGTTCATCCAGCACCTCCTGACCGACGAAGTCGAGCTGTTCGACCTGAAGGAAGACCCGCACGAGATGAACAACCTCGCAGGCAAGCCCGAGCACCCGGCGCTCCAAGCGGAGCTTCGGCGTAAGCTCATGGCTTGGCGGGCGGAGGTGGACGACCGCTGAGGGGCGCGCAACGTTCCCTTCCGCACGGGTCACCTGGTGTAGGGCACGGTACCGTTCTTGTCCACGACGTAGTTCCAGCGCTTGACGTACTCGCCCGCCGGCAGGAACTCGTCGCCGGTTTCCTTTAATTTTCGGTCCAGTGTTGCGTTCAACCGGGCCTGCAAACCGGCCCACTTCGGTTTGTTGCAGAGGTTCTCGAGTTGGTGCGGGTCGGCCTGGTTGTCGTAAAGCAGCCAGGGACCGTCGAGGTCGCGGACGTAGGTGTAGCGCGTCGTGCGGACCCCGCGGTATTCGCGGCCCCCGCGCCGCCGCGTCCACTGTCCGAACGGCGCCGGGCACATGATCAGGGCTGCGTCGACGGATGGCGCCTCGCCGCGAATCAGCGCAGCGGAGAAATCGGTGCCTTCCACCGGCTTGGGAATCTCCACGCCGCACAGTCCAAGCAGCGTCGGCATGATGTCGGGCGAGTTGAGCAACGTGTCGAGCCGCCGGCCAGCGGGGCCGAGTTTCGCGGGATAGCGCAGCAGGAACGGAACCGAGATGGACTCATCGTAGGGCTGCTGCTTCTTGACCGCTCCCTGGGAATGAAGCATGTCGCCGTGGTCGGCTGTGAACACGAACACGGTGTTTTCCTCTATGCCGCACTCCTTCAAGGTCTTGATCAACTGATCCAGGCACGTGTCCAGGGCGGCGATGTGTGCGTAGTAGCCGGCAAGCTCCTTCCGGGCGACGTCGGCCTGACCGGCCGGCACGTTGGGACGCAGGACGGTCTTTTCGGGGTCGCATTTGCGCCGGTATTCCACCGGCGCTGTCTGGTAGGGCGCATGCGGCGGCCCCCACGACAGGACCAGCGCGAACGGGCGATCACCCTCATGTTGGCGGATGTACCGCTGGGCCTCGCGCGTCTGGGCGATCGCGTCGTAACCCTCCCACTTGCGACGCACGTTCTTGTCGCCGTAGTAGACGGAGTCGTTGTAGTTGTGTGTGCATTCAAGGGCTTTCCAGAACTCGAATCCCTGCCGCCGCTCGCGGGGGATGAAGCTCGACCGACCATGCCCGTCCAGGTGCCACTTGCCGATGTAGGCCGTGTCGTAGCCGCCCGACTTGAGTGCTTCGGCCAGGGAGACGGCTTCGTCTCTCAGATGCACGTCGTTCAGGAAGACCCCGTGCGTCAGCCAATGCTGCCCGGTCGTCAGGCTTGCCCGGTACGGAGAGCACACCGGGCAGCCCGACACGGCGTGGGTGAAATTGAGGCTCTGCGCTGCCAGTCGGTCCAGATGGGGCGTGATGGCGTTGGGGTCGCCCGCGTACCCGGTCGCCTGCGCCCGCCACTGATCCGCCAGGACGAAGAGGATATTGGGTTTGCCGCTCGATCGCTTGGGCTTCTGCTTCGCACCTTGTGCCCGTGTGTTGGCAATCGCAGTGCCAGCGGCGCCCGCCGCAACCGCGCCTAAGAACCGCCGTCTCGGGATTCTGTTCTGTTCGATCATGAGCATGCTCCATGTGGAACGCGACCGCTCCTCCAACCGTCGACCGACGAGGCCCTAACGTGAAGTTGTATCCGGCGCGCCGCGTCGGGACAAGCCGATCGCGGCCCGACCCCGTCCGGATCGCGACGCCCGGATCGTCGGACTACAGACCGGTCCGTTCCCTCGGCGCGTTCCGGGGCCAGATCGTCCCAACGAGCGGCGACGGAGCCGGGAACAGATTCCTCAGGTATGGCTTTGCGATCGTGGTTTCGGCGGGCAGGTCGCTCGCCCGCAGAGATCGGCGAGCCCACGAACCTGATCCTCCAACCGACCCAGGTCGGATTGTGTCTTCGCCGCGCACTCCAGGGCCTTGGCTGCCTCCGTGATGGGGGCGAAGCCGAAGCTCCCGCCTGCGCCCTTGAGTTGATGAGCCAAGCGGACCAGTGTGTCCATATCTCGCTCGGCAAGGGCCTTTTCGATGGCGGCCAGGCGTTCCGGAAGCGCTGCAACGAACTGCTCGATGATCGCGGCCAGGCCGGGATCGTCGGCGAAATCGCTGATGAGCATCTGGTGCAGATCTCGCGGGCGCGCGCTGGGGCCTGGGACGAGGTACGCATGGATCGTCCGACAGAGCGCTTCGCGGTCGATCGGCTTGGTGGCGTAATGGTCGCAGCCTGCGGCGATGCACCGCTTTCGGTCGCTCGCCATCGCATGGGCGGTCAGCGCGATGATCGTGCCGGTGTAGCCCTTCTGCCGAAGCAAGGTGGTCGCTTCGTAGCCGTCCATCTTGGGCATCTGCATGTCCATGAGAATGACGTCGAAGGCGTTGCCTTCGTCGCGCGCCGCAAGCGCTGCCTCTGCGGCACGTTCGCCGTTTTCGACCACGGTGACGTCGGCCCCGGCCTTCCTCAAGATGTGACTGATGAGCCGCTGGTTTTCCGGGGCGTCTTCGGCCAGGAGGATTCGGCCATCGAGATGGTTGAGGCGCGACCTCGAGGCGGAGCCCGCTGACTTGGCGATGGCGATCTCGCTCGGTGACTCCAGCATCCGGACGCCTTCCACGGACCCGATGAGAATGGTCACGCGGAACGTGCTTCCATCGCCTGGTTTGCTTTCGACGCTGATGTCCCCTCCCAGCATGTTGGCCAGGCGCCTGCTGATTGCCAATCCGAGCCCCGTCCCGCCGAACTTCCGGCTTGTCGACGAGTCGGCTTGCGTGAACGGTTGGAACAGCCGGGCGGCCTGTTCGGCGCTCATGCCGATGCCCGTGTCGACGACGTCGAACTGCATGCGGGGGCGGACCGGGTCCTGGCCTAGGAAACGGATCAGGAGGCGGACGCCGCCCTCCTCGGTGAACTTGATGGCGTTGCCAATCAGGTTGATGAGGATCTGCTTCAGCCGTGTCGGATCGGTCTCGATCGTCTCGGGAATGGCGCTGACGAACTCGACGTTGAGGGACAGGTTCTTGCCGTCGGCCCGGACCCGCATGAGCGATTGCACCTCGGCGACGAGTGCGACGGGTGAGCATCGCATCCGCTCGACGTCGAGCTTGCCCGCCTCGATCTTGGAGACGTCGAGAATGTCGTTGAGGATCTCCAGCAGGTACTCGCCGTTTCGGCGGATGGTCTGGATGGCATTGAGACGCTCGGGCGGTGCCGTGCCCAGGTCCTCCTCCGCCAGCAGCAGGTCGGCGAATCCCAGAATGGCCGTCATGGGCGTCCGGATCTCATGGCTCATGTTGGCCAGGAACTCGCTCTTGGCCTGGGTGGCCGCCTTGGCATCCCGCGTGGCGGCCTCGAGTTGTTCCATCGCGGCCTCTAGCTCCATCGAGACCCGCCTCTCGCGCTGCAATGCCTTGGACATCTTGGCGTTGCTTTCCCGCAGGGCGTCCTCAGCTCGCTTGCGCTCCGTTGTGTCGCGGACGACCGCCAGCAGATGGGGCTTGCCTCTGTAATCGATGGCCGTGCCTCGAACGTCGACGTGAAACGCGGTGCCGTCCCTCCGGACATCCACGGATTCGGCGTGAAACTTCCCTTCGCTTTCGAGCAATCGACGGAACCTCTCGAACAGGTGGTGGCAGTCGGGATGAACGATGTCCTTGCCGGTAAGCCCGATCAGCTCCCCATGCTCGTATCCGTAGAGCATGCACACAGCCGGATTGGCTTTTACGATCTTCGCCTGGACATCGAAGATGAGCATGGCGTCGGTTGCGGATTCGAAGACCTGGCGGTGGTGCTTTTCGCTTTCTCTCAACCAGCTCAGCGTCTGATCCTTGAACGACTCGTACAGATAGGAGAGGGTCAGGATCAAGAGGATCAGGCCGGCCAGGGCCAAGAAGTTCAGCAGGTCGTAGTGGTAAGGTGTCAGATCGTTCGGGAAGACGTACCCGCTGCGGTAGAGCGTGTAGAACCCCGCGAGCGAAGAGACAACCACGCCCATCCAGATTACGGCAGGCCGGCGGCCAGCGGTGCTCATTGCCACGACCGGCACACCCACATACCAGGGCAGCACGAGGGCCCCATGCCCTCCCAATCTGCACGCCAGGGCGGTCAACACGCCGTAGAAGGCCGCGGTCAGAAGGTTGCCGGCAATCGATGACGAGCCCGTTTGGCGCAAGACGCCAACGGCGAGGATCGCGGCGACGAAGGCCGCCATGAGGGATGCCGCATTGGCCAAGCTGCCCATCCAGGCGAGGATGGCGGCGTAGGTCACGGCCGCCAACATCAGGGGAAGGGCGAATGCGACCACCAACCGGGCCCGTCGGCAGGCGTCCACGTCGGCGGTTCGGACGTTCGGTGGCAGGAACCAGTCGACCAGAGAGATGAGTCTCGAGGTCCGGGGCTCGAATTCTCCTAGGCCGTCAACGTGCATACGTCGTCCCTACCAACTGAAACCGAAACCGACGGAAACACTGTGCTGAACCTGCCAGATCTCGCCGTCGCCGTAGTCGATCCCCATCGGGATGTCGCTCTGACCGCTCGCGCTCAGCGAAGCGGGAAGGGCCACGATGTACCCGCCCCCGACCCACCAGTTGTCCCGCTCGTATCGCAGCCCGATCGTGAGGTGGTGCTGGGCGATGATGGACCCTATCGGGCTGAGGTTCGACCGCGGGATCGGGTTGGTGCAGTAGTGGTACCCGCTAGCAAGCGTCCAGTGCTGATCTAATTCATATTCGGCCCCGGCGGCGAGGGCCCACTGATCCTGGTAGCCAAGCGGAAGCGCAACGCGCAGATCGACCCACCCGTCCGTCGCCACCCGCATCGAGTCAACCACAGTGTCGGGGTAGCCCAACCATCGGGCCTCGCCGACGAGTTTCAGCCGATCGGTGGCGTCCCACGCAACGCCGGCTGAGATCTTCTGGGGGAGCCGGAATCGGTCGATGTTCGCATGCCCCAGCCCCACGGGCGCCAGCCCGAGAAACGACGCCTCCGCGTCTCCGCCCGCCAGATCCGTGCACCAGGTCGGCGATCGATAGGCCAGACCAAGCGCCACGTCTTTCCGAACTTGGTAGTGCAATCCGAACTGACACCCCACGCCGGTCGCGTAGCCGCGCTCGAACTCGACATCCACCGGACCGAGGACTTCGCTGAACTCTGCGGTGACCCCCTCGCCGCGCAGCCCGGCGCCGACCGAGAGTTTCTTGGTGAGCCTGTATCCGACGTTCAACGACACGCTGGCGTTCTTCATGTCCGAGTGGACGTGACGGTCCGTCCACGGGATGAGCAGGTGTCGCGCGTGATAGCTCGTTCCCAATCCCGACTTCGAATGTACCGCCAGACCCCACGTGAGCTTGTCATCGACCGGATCGGCGAAGCCCATGTTGACCACCGGGATGAAGTTGACCTCGGAGTCGACCGAATCGATCGGTCCGGACCACTCGACGAAGGGCGTGGCGAACTGGCCGGCGAAATCCAGACCACGGGAGGACCTGGGGCGCAGTGCAAGGCTTGCCGGGTTGTCGATCTGCGACAGCGTCGAGTCGCCGACGGCCACGTCAACCCCACCTCGTGCCCTGGACTGCATGCTCACGCCAATTGGCTCCAGACCGTCGGTACCCACTGCAGTGCCTGCCCGCACCAGAAGGACCATGCAGACCGTCCACCCCGCCCCTGGCGCGGGCCCATAGCGTCGGCTGTGGACCGGAGGACCGTCCCTTGGACTGAGATGGTTGCTGCCGCATTGGGCGGCCACGGGGTCTCCTCAGGCACCCCCCGGTACGACGGTGCGTCTTGCTATGCACACCCTCGTAATCCCTATATCGGCCTGGGCAAGGCACGTCGTCACCAGCGGATTTGTAATCCAGCGGGCTTCGAGGCCCATCCTTGCAGGCCGAGCCGACCTGGTCGGTCTGCGTGGGGGAAGTGGGAGGCGCAAAGCCAAGGTCGCCAATGCTGTTGGCCTACCTGCTGTCACAATCCATCGGTGTCGCGGCGACGGGGCGACGCCGACCGGAATCAGGGCCCTCCCGAAGCCCCCGAACACGCTCCGTCGGCGGGGGGCCCCGGGCGGAGGGGCCGTGCCCCTGCGGAGCTCGGGGAAATAGGGAAAGGGTCGCACCGGCAAGGCCGATAACTCTTGTGCGGAGCGAGCGTTTCGTCATGAGCGGCGTCCCCATCAACGCTGGCGACCCCCCGTGGTCGGGAGACAGGGCATCTGGCGCCGCCCGTGCGCATGCTGGACGGGTCCTGGCTCGAAGTCAGGCTTGGATCGGTCCGCTCTCACTGATCATCTGCCCACTGCTGCTGGTCGCCTTCATCGCCGTGCGCTATGGGATCAGTTCGGCGATCGGGATCCGCGCCCTGGCGGCCGTCTATGTCCTCGGCGTGATCCCGGGGTATCTGGTACAGCACCATGTGTTCGGCCTGCGTGCCAGGACGCTCTTCGAGACGCTGCTGTCCTCGTTGCTGCTGGGCACGCTGCTCACGCCAATGCTGTGGTACGTGCTCTGTTGGATCGGCCTGTCGGCGCTGTTCTTCCCGTTGATGTTCGCGGTGGGCTTGGCGGTTCCGGTGGCGTGCCGATGGCATCGACAGGCGGCGGACCGACTGCAACGCCTCGTCACGGTGTCAGAGGCGCCGATTCTGTGGCTGGCGTTGGGTCTGGCGGTTCTGTGGTGCAGCCGGTTCGACCTGGTGACGATCCGCGACGGCCAAGCCGTCATCCAGCCCCACGACGACCACCTGTTCCACGTCTCGCTGGTGGCCGAGATGGCCCGCGGCGTCCCGCCGGCTACGGCGCCCTTCATCGCGTGCGTCGACAAGCTGGCCTACCACCTGATGCCCGACGTCTGGTGCGACATGGTCCGCCGGGTCGCGGGCGTCAACGCGCGGGAGGCCTACTTCTATCTCGCCCAGCCCTTCTGCTACGTTCTGATCACGTTTGCCTGCTACCTGGCGCTGGTAGGGCGCTTCGGTCGGGCAGCCGCCATCGTTGGCGCGGGCTGCGTGCTCGCCTTCGCGGGGTACCCCGACAGCCGATGCCTCCTGACGAACTGGCTGTTGACGTTCCTGCACTCGAGCTACCCATCCATGCTCGGGCTGGTTGGCGTGTTTCTGATCCTGTACTACGTCTCGCGGACGACGCCCGACCGGTACCGCGCCCCGTTGCTGCTGATGTCGATCCTGTCGGCGCTGCTGCTGTGGTACAAGGCCAACTTCGCATTGGTCATGGTCCCGGCGGTGGCGGTTTGCTGCCTCGTGGTCCTGGTGCGACGTCGTGACTTCCGGTGGCTGCTGCTGTGCGTGGGCGTTCAGGGACTGCTCTTCGCGATCCGGTTCGTGGAGAATGCATCGGCTGACTACCAGCCTACCCTCGTCCTGGATCCGTTCGGTTTCATCCGCTACCTGTGGCTGCACGGAACGCTCTGGCTCAAGCAGCTGCAGGGCTCCCATCCGCTGTCGTTTGCGGCCCCAGCCTTGGAGGCCGTCCGTTGGCGCGTCGAGGCCCTGCCGGAGTTGTTGAGATGGCCCGTCGCCTACGGTTTGTGCATGGTCTATCTGTTCCATCTGGGCATGATCATTGTGCCGTACGCTATCCTCCGGTGCGGCTTCTGCAGGCGCCAATCGCAGGCGCGGACCGTCGACTATCTGATGCTTCTGATCTTCCTGGTCTGCCTGGGGGGCTTTGCGTTCTTCCCGATCCAGCCGGGGTGGGCCTACAACATCTGCAAGCACATCGTGGGGTTGGTCTACGCGCTGCTGTTTGCGCTGATGGGACCGGCGCTCTGTGATCTGGTCCGACGCGGGTGGCGGCGGGGCAACATCACGAAAGCTGCGACGGTGGGGTTGCTGGGAGTAGCCTTCGTCGGCAACGCGTACGCCCTCTGCCATCGGACACTGTGGAACAGAGCCTACGTGCGTCACAGCATCAGCGAGGGGACCTACGCCTGCTACCGGTACATCGAGCAGTCCACGCCCCAAGACGCCATGATCCTCCAACCCCGGTTTGACCGGGGGCCGTGCTCCTCGGGTCTGACGCTACGACGCAGCGCGCAGGAGCTCGCGCTGGGCTTTCACTGGGGCCCGGAGATCAAGCAGCTTCTGTCGGGTCTCAAGTCGTTCTATGCGGGCACGGAGCCCGCCACAGCCCGTTCGGTGCTAACGCATTACGGCGTGGACTACGTCGTAGCGGACCGATCCCTTCCCGGGCGGGCCGGGTACGATCCCTTCCTTGCAGAGGTCTTTCACGCTGGCGAGATGGCCGTCTACCGCGTGGTGGAATGAGCCAGATCAGCGTCGGTGACACGGGGAACCGAACCGGGGCCCACCGAACGCCGTGACGGCAAGCCCGGTCCGTAGCGAACCGGTGTATGACGTCCCGGTGTCTGCTCGCCGAAGTTGATCCGCTCCCGCTCGATCACCAGCGGTCGCTTGCGGACCTGGAAATGGATCGAGCTGATGTACTCCCCGATCACCCCCACGAAGAACAGCTGCACGCCGGAGAAGAAGAAGATCGACACGATGAGCGTCGGAATGCCCGGTGGCGCGATCTGTCGGTAGTAGACCAGACTGCTGATCAAACTGAACCCCGCAAAGCCCATGCTCAACGCCGACAGGATCAGGCCTCCCAACATACACAGCCGCATCGGAACCCGCGTGAACGAGATCATCCCGTTCAGGCCTTCGTCGATCAGGTTGTACAGTCGGTTCTTCGTGACGCCCTTCTGACGCGCCCGCCAGGTGTAGGGGATTCCCGTGGACTTGAAGCCGCAGCTGGCGATCATGCTCGGGATGTGAGGGTCGTGGTCCTCGAACTGCCGCAGCGCCTCGACGACGATCCGATCCAGAAGCTGGAACGATCCGACGTTCATCGGGACGTTGACGTTGGCGAGCCGGTGGACCGTCCGGTAGTACGCCCGCCGGACCGACCGCATGATGACGTTTTCTTGACGCTCCGCGCGGATGCCGTACACCACCTCGTAGCCCCGCTCCCAGTGCCGGACGAACTCGGCGATCAGTTCCGGCGGGTCCTGCAGATCCACCGGGAAGAGGGCGAGGACGGCGTCGCCGGTCGCGCTCATCAGGCCGTTGAACGTCGAACGGAGGATGCCGAAGTTGCGGGCGTTGAGGATGACCTTCACCCGCGGGTCGGCGGCGGCCAGCTTCCGCAGGATCGGCACGGTGTCGTCTGTCGAGACGTTGTCGCAGAAGATGTGCTCGTAGTCGTATCCGGTCAGGTCGCGCTCGAAGACGTCCCGGATCGCACGGTAACAGTCCTCGACGTTCATCTCCTCGTTGTAGCACGGGGTGATGATGCTAATGACTTTTCTGGGCGTCCGTACCATACCTGCTATCCGTCCTGAAAACGAACTCTCTCATGGCCAGGAACGTCAGGCCCACCACCAGCGGCAGACCCGCCGCCTGACCCGTCAGGGGCCCCAGCCCCATTCCCCGGCACAGGAACTCGAGCAGCGCCGCGTTGAACCCCAGCGACATCGCGTAGACCAACACGAAACGCAGCAGCAACCCATTGTCGCGACTTCCGAAGACCAGCAACCCCGTGGTCCGGAAGTTGAACAGGATCGACGGCACCGTCGCCACGACCAACGCCGCTGAGCGGTGCAACCCCGCCAAGACCAGCGCCGCGTAGACGGTGTAGCCGAAGGCGGTGTTCAGCAATCCCACCGCGACGAATCGCAGAAACGGGTACCGCCATGCCCATCGCAGCGTCTCGGTGCGCGTCGAGCCGGGCCTCACGCCGACGTGCCTCCCAACAGATCGCGCACGGTCCCGACCAGGTCTCCAGCCAATCCACGAAGATACGCCTGGCTGCCGACCCGCGGGTCCAGGCGATCGGGCGCGCCGTACATGTGCAACGGTGCGTGGGGTTCGTCCATGCCGGCGATGACGTCGGCCACGGCCGATCCCAGACCACCGGTCACACTGTGTTCCTCGACGGTCGCCACGCCGCGCGTCTGTCGGGCGGCGTCTCGAACTGCCTCGGCGTCGAGCGGCTTGAGCGTGTGCATGCTTAGCACCCGCGTCTGGATCCCGTGTTTGCTCGCCAGTGTCTCGGCTGCTCCCAGTGTATGCTGCAGCATGCCACCCGTGCTGATCAGCGTTGCGTCCTTGCCTTCGCGCATTCGGATCGCTCGGCCGATGGCGTAGTCCGGCCGCTCGGTGTGCACGACGGGCTCACGCGACTTGCCGAGACGCAGATAGCACGGCCCGGGGGTGTCGATCAGCATCCGCGTGGCCAGCTCCGTCTCGACGGGATCGGCGGGTGCGACGACGGTCATGTCCGGCAGGGAGCGCATGACGGCGAGATCCTCCACACCATGATGCGTGTACCCCTGTGCCCCATAAGCGAACCCGCCGCCGACCGAGACCACCTTGACGGGCAGCGCGTGGTAGCAGACGTCGTTGCGGATCTGCTCCAGGCATCGCAAGGTCGGGAAGTTCGCGATCGAATAGGTGAACACGACCTTGCCGCAACTGGCCAGACCGGCGGCGACGCCGGTCATGTTCTGCTCGGCCACACCGACGTTCACGTAGCGATCGGGGAACCGCTCGCGAAACGCCTCGAGCACCGAGAAGCCCAGGTCCCCCGTCAGTAGCCAGATCCGCTCATCGGTCGCCGCGGCCTGGCACAACGTCTTGATGAACGCGGTTCTCATGTCGCGAACTCCGCCACCGTGGCACGGGCGTCTCGCCCGTGGATTCTCACGGGCGAGACGCCCGTGCTACGTGCCCGCCCCAGCGCCGGTGCCCGATCTCGCACGGCCATCTAGCTCCTGCTCTTCGACGCCAGCATCCCCAGGGCGCCGCGGAGACGCAGCCCCCACGGTATCTGCGAATCATAGATCCGCTTGTGGATGTTCCGCCCGTAGTACACCTTGGACAACACGGTAAGCAACCCGTTCAGGAAGTCCGCCCGGTACAGCGCCCTCATGACGCCTTTCAGTTTCGGATGATCCACCAGCATCGGAAACAGCTTGTGCACGACGTAGATCTTCTGCTTGAACTCCTCGGGCAGCTTGAGCACCGTCTGCGTGTGCGGGCTTTCGAACCGATCGGCCGACTCGTCCAGGTATCCGTGTTCCTTGCAGTACTGGTTGAGCGCCGTGCCCGGATAAGGCTGACAGACCGAGCCCACCGCCAGGTCCACGCCCAGCCGGTGGTTCAGGTCGACGGTCTCGAGCATCTCGCCTTCGGTCTCGCCCGGCATGCCGACCATGTTGAACGTCGCGATCCGGATGCCGCAGCGTTGCAGGTTTCGGCAGGCGGCCTCGATCTGCTCGTCGGAGATGCCCCGGTTGGCGACCGAGTTCCGCAGACGCTCGTTGCCACACTCGATGGCCATGTAGACCGAATAGCAGCCGGCCTTGCGGACCTGCTGACACCACGCCTCCGTGGCCATGTTGGGGCGAGCGTAGCACGTGAACGGCAGGCCGACCTCGGCCGGATACCGTTCGGCGAACGCCGCCAACCACGCCCGGTTCATCCCGAAGATGTCGTCCAGGAAACGGATGAACGTCAGGGGGTACCGCTCGCCCACGCCGCGGATCTCGTCCAGCAGGTAGCCAACGCTCTTGGTGCGAAGGATCTTGCCCTTGCCGCGATACATCGCGTGGTGGACGTGGTTGTAGCAATACGAGCAGTTGTAGGGGCAGCCGCGTCCGGCCATGAACGTCTTGATCGGACTGCGGGCCATGAACGCGTCCTTGGCGTACAGCAGGTCGCGGTCCGGGACGGGCAGCGCGTCGAGATCCTCGACCAGGTCGGCGAGCGGGTTGGCCGTGATCCGTCCGTCCAGGCGCTCGAACGCGAAGTTGCTGACGCCGTACATCTCGTTCGTGCCGAACCGATCCAGGAACTCGGCGAAGCACTGGTCCGCCTCACCCCGACAGATCGCATCGACGCCGTTTGTCTCGACGAACTCCGGGAAGAACGTCGGGTGCGCCCCGCCGAACAGCGAGAAGACCTTCAGGCGATCCTTGAGAAAGCGGTTGATCTGGAGGTACCGGTCCACCTCGTTGGAGCAGACCGAGTAGGCCACGATGTCCGGCGCGAAGGCGGCGACCTGCGCGGCGAGCTTCTTGAGGTTCCGCCCGGCGACGAACAGCTCGGTCGTGTGTCCGCGGGCCTTGGCGATGGCCGACAGGATGGGGATCGACAGGATCTCCTGGAACCCCAGGTCGACGACGAAGGCCACGCGGCGCTTCGCCCTCTCGCCGCTTGTGTGATGACTGGCTGTTTGCATGGTCGGCTTCATGCCTCAACGCCTGCCGCCAATGGCTCTTCGTGGGTCCGGTAGCAGCCGAGCGTGTTTACGATGACCGAGGGCCTCAAGCTGAACAGCAGATTCATGTCCACCGACTGCGGCACGTTACAGGCGACGCAGTTGTGGTACCGCAGTTTGGCGAAGGCGTCACGGAAGCTCTGGTTCAGGATGTTGGGCGCGGGCTTGACCACGCCGATGGCCGGGCAACAGGGGTACAGGTCGCCGTTCGTGTCGACCGCGCAGAAGAACCGCCCGCCGTGGCAGGGGATGTCGTTCCCCGAGAACGCCTCGTCCCTGAACACCAGATCCTTCTCGAGCGGGTAGGGCCACTCCGTCAGATGCGTCATGGCCTGCAGCGAGTAGATGAACGGTTCGCCCCGTCGCTTGCGCTCGATGACCTCGGCGAAGAGCTTGCGGACCGATTCGTCATCCAACGCGAACCGACTCGGGGGCAGATCGCGGGGCGGCATCATGTTGACGATCACGATCTGGGCGTCGTGTTCGCCGGCCACGCCGACCAGGTAGTCTAACTGATCCAGATTGTGCGCGCCGACGACGGTCGTGATCTGGCGCGGGATCTGCTCGCGCTTGGCGACGGCGAGGGCGTTGATGGCCTTTGCGTGCGACCCGGCGCCGCGAGCCTGGTCGTGCGCCGCCTCATCCCCGTCCAGGCTGATGTTGATCCGCGTGATCCGTCGTAGGGCCTCGATGTGGTCCTCAACGTAGCACCCGTTCGTGTTGACGTAACAGTCGATGCCGTGGTCGCGGATGGCGGCGATGACGTCGTCCACTCGCTTGTAGAGCAGAGGTTCGCCACCGGCCAGGTTGATCTTGACCGTGCCCGCCTCGGCCAGCTCGTCGATCAGGCGCAGGAGGCGCTCGGTGGGGATGCTCTTGAGATGCCGTTGGGGAAACGCACAGAAGCAGTACTCGCACTTGAGGTTACACGCGTCGAGCAGGTTGATGGTGACCTGAAACGGGATCGCCCGATTCGTGAGCTTGGCCAGCATCAGCTTGGATGCGAACGAGACCAGGTTCATCTTACAGGACCTCTCAACGGCCGCTCTCGCCGGACCGTACGGTGGGCGCTCGCAGGTGTTATCGGCCGTCCCGGGGGGCCGCTTTGGCGTTATTCCCACGGGTTCTCCGTACCCGTGTGGAGGTCCAGGGATCCCGCTGCGGTGTGCGGGCCGGACCCTCCTCCCAGTATTGTCAGGGACCGCCCCGCCCAGACCGTCGCGCCCTGCCGAGATGCGTGTTCCGATAAAACGCCGTGACATCAGCCATCCGGGGTGCTGCAATAGAGGGAAAGAACACTTCGATGGGGAACCACTTGCTGAACGGCCGTGTGCGTCGCCTTGAGGAGAGGACCCATGTTCATGAGGGCAATCGGTATCGCTTCTTGTCTGCCGGTCTGCGCCACGTGGGGCGGCGCTTCCGGCGACGTCGTTCTCGTTGAGGCCGGCCGGCCGCGATCGGTCATCCTGATCCCCGCAGGCGCAAGCGAGACGCTTCGGTACGCTGCAAAGGAGCTGTCCGACTACCTGCACGAGGTCTCCGGCGCCCGGGTGCCCGTCGTCGCGGAGGGCGAACACCGGGGCGGCATACGGATCGGCGTGGGACTGCGGCTGGCGCCGTCGGTCATCCGGGACGCCAAGACGGCCCAGAATCCGGAATCCGTCCTCATTCACACTGACGACAAGGGGGTCATCCTGTCCGGCGGCTCGGACCGCGGGGCCCTCTATGCGGTGTACCGGTTTCTCGAGGCGGCGTTGGGGTGTCGCTGGCTGGCGCCGGGCGGGCTGGAGGTCGTCCCGAAGCGGAAGACCATCGCGCTGAAGCCGATGCACCTCGAGACCGCTCCTGCCTTCGACCTCCGGACGTTCAAGTGCGGGACGGATGCCGAGCAGATGGACTGGGCCCTGAAGGTGGGCCTGAACGGCTTCTACGCAGCCGAAGCCGCGGGCCGCAACGGCGGGGGCTACTACCTGCCCGAGGAATTCCCAGGCTGCCACACGTGGTACCGCGTCATCCCGTCGGCGAAGCACTTCGAGACGCACCCGGAGTGGTTCGCCCTGGTCGACGGCAAGCGTCGAGCGGGGCAGCTGCATGGCACGCAGTTGTGTGTTACGGCGCCCGGGTTGGTCGACGCGTTCGCCAAGAACATCATCCGCCTGTTCGACCGGGACCCGCATCTGAAGGTCACGTCCATCTCTCCCAACGACGGCTACGGCTGGTGCGAATGCGAGCGGTGCGAGGCCCTCGACCAGAAGCTCTGCAAGGGCCGCACGACCAAACAAGGCCTGTCCAAGGCCCGGCCTTTCCGCGGCGATCGCGTGTTCTGGTTCGCCAACGAGGTCGCCCGTCGCGTCGCCGCCAAGCACCCCGACAAGATGCTGCTCGTGTTGGCCTACGTGAACTACGCCGAGCCGCCCGACACGATTCGACCCCTGCCGAACGTGGTGCCCTGGCTGTGTCACTACGCCCCGGCCGACTACGCCAAGTCCATCGCCGACCCGTCCTCGGAACCGAACCGCCAGTTCAACGAGCTGCTGGAGGCTTGGGCGAAGATCGCCCCCCATCTGCTGTTCTACGGGTACGTGAGCAAGAGCATGTGGTGGGAGTTGCCGCGTCCCGTGACGCAGACCTTCGCGGCGGACGTCAAGCACCTCCACGCGCTGGGCGTTCACCGGTACTACGCGCAGAGCCGCTTGAACAACTGGCCGCTGGACGGCCCGCTCTATTACGTGCTGGCCAAGCTGATGTGGGACCCGAAGCTCGATCCGCAGCGGGTCGCCAACGACTGGATCGAGCACATGTTCGGCCGGGCCGCGCCGGAGATGGGCCGCTTCTACAAGGCTGTGGAGGATTCGGTCCGCAAGACGGGCCGTCCGTACTCCGACAGCCCGACGCGGGACGTGCCGGGGTTGTACGTGATCGAGGACCTGGATCGTGCCCGCGACGCCCTCGCTAAGGCCGCCGAGAAGGCCGATGACGATCCGTCCCGAGAGCGCGTCGCCCGCGTCACAAGGAAGTTCCTCTACGGCTACCACATGATTCTCGCCATCGAAGCACTCCAGCGGTTCAAAGAAGGGGGAGATCCGACGGACCTGACCCAGGCGCGTGAACTCGGCCGCAAGGCGCTGCAACATGGGAGGTTGGCCAAGGCGGCCGACTTCGTGCGGTCCATCAAGGCGTTCACGGACCTCGGTGTGCTCGCCAAGGGGTTCGGGAAGGCAGAGGTCCTGGGCGGACGGAGGTGCTGGAACTCTGACGAGACGGGCCCCGGCGACGGCCGATCCGGCTGGGCGACGTTCTACGCAAACGTGCCGGATCCGAAGAAGCCCGCCCAACTGGAGATCGACGTCTGGGGCAAGTCGCGCCTGGGGTCGATCGTGATTCACACCCGGCGCGGGGAATGGAAGGGCATTCGACCCGCGTCTCGGCTGAGCGGCGAGGCGAAGTGGGAGACGATGGTCTACACGATTCCGGCCAAGCTCATGGCGCCGGACAGGAAGCTGCAGGAAATCGGCTTTGGCGGCGGAGACTCACAAGTGTGGGTCGCAGCTGTCCGGGTCAAGCCGCTGGGCAAGCAATAGGGGCGGACGGGTGCGTGATAGTCTGGGTGGGGGACGGAACGGACCGTGAAGTACCGTTCGCAGTGCGATTCCGTCCCCCACCCTTCGCTGCCCCTCGCGTTCCGCGAGGGACAGCGAAGAATGGGGCACCCCTCCGATAGCGGGCCATATCTGCTACGTCCCCGGGACGGATCGCACTGCTCATGTCGCCATGGCTTGGTGGGGCTACTTCCCCAAACACATGACGGCCCCGTCGGCCGTCGCGAGAAACAAGCGACCATCGGCAACGGCCATGCCGTCCCACACGGGTAGGGCCGGGAGCTTCATCTCGGACAGCTTGTTTCCGTCCTTCTTGGCGATTGCCCAAAGGCACGCGCCCTGCTTGCCCGCCAGGGCTTCAGCCTGCTCAGCCATCTTCTTCTTGAAGAGCTTTTCCTCGGACCGTCCCCACATGGCCTTCTCGTCCACCACGTCCGGAGGGCCGGCCACGAGCAGCGTATCGCCGGCCACGGCCATCGCCCGGACGACCAGAGGCGGATGCTTGGTCAGCCACTTGTAGGCGACGGCGGTCAATTGCTTCTCGGTCAGACGCGAGCGATTCTTCCAGTTCACCGAGTCTTGCTTGGCGTCCTTCAGCCGTTTCGCCCGCGCCGGATCGTACCGCTTCTCGGCAGCGTATAACCGGTACTCCAACACCGACGAATTGCAGAGAAGCTCGGGATCCCGTGCGTATCCGTAGACGGCCTCGTCATCGAACGACAGGATCCGGCCGCAAGGAACGTGGCGTCCGGGGATCTGCCATTCGCGCCAGCCCTCGCCAGCCGCTCGTCCGTAGATCCAGTACGAGCGATGGAACCACGAGTCGTCCAGGAAGCTGATCGGCGAGAAGAGGTGCGTCTCCTCACCGCCTTGCGTTGTCTGGCTCTGGGGAACCGTCCGCGTGCGCTTGCCCTCGAGGTCGAAGACCTGGGACTTCATGTAGACGTACTTCCCATTGCTCGAGAGGACGTCCGGCAACGCCACCGGCATGTGCTTCCCCGCGATCTGCCTCTGGAGGTTGTCTTGGGTCCCGGGGATCGTGTCATCGAGGACCGTTTCGGAGATCAGCTCCCCGGTCCGCGGTTTGAGGCGAATCATCCGCAGCCCGCCGTCCAGGAACATGGATCGTCCCGCCACCGCGTAGAGGATGTCGTTCTGAATCAGCACCGCGCCGGACACCGGCCAGACCGACTCCATCTGACCGTAGGACGTTAGCTTCTGGCTCATCGGGGCAGCGCGGAAGCGCCACGCCATCTGGCCGTCGGTGGCACGCAGCGCGTAGACGCAGCCGTCCGCGCATCCGAACAGGACCATCCCCTGGTAGATCGTCGGCGGCGAATCGACGCGGCCCCCAGCGGTGAACTGCCACGCGGGCTTGCCGGACCCGGCATCGAGCGCGTGGATCGCATGCTCGTCGATCGCAGAGACGAACAGCTTGCCATCGGCCACCGTGATGGCGCTCAGGCGCTTCCCGAGCTCGGTCTTCCAGGCCTCTGTCAGATTGGCAGGCACCGAGGTCTTTGTGGCGCCGCTGCGCCTGTTGTCGCATCGGTACGTCGGCCACGACGAAGCCGAACGGTCGGACGCGGCGGACTGTCCGACGGTCTTGCCATACGCCGGGCCCTTCTCCAGACGCACGTCGCCTTCTGCTTTGCGGATTCGCTCTCCGTCCGATGCCGGGGCGAGCGCATTGAAGCTGTTCAGCTTCGACTGGAAGTAGCACGCGCAAGCGTCGGGCGTGGCGTACAACAGCCCGTTGCAGGGCATCATGCCGTAGATGCACCCGCCTCTCACCCAGTGATGGATTTCCCACTCGCCGGTTTTCAGATCGACGAATTCCGTTCCCGTGGCCGCCGGGATGAGGTACTTGTCCGTTGCCCTTCCGGGGTAACATCGCTGGTGCATGAAGAAGGTCTTGATGTTGCAGGGATAGCTCTTCTTCTTCTCGCCGGTCTTCAGGTCGTAGCCCGCAAACCAACTGTTCCGACCCCGAGCCGTGCCGGCGGCCCACACCAGGTCGTCGATGACGAACAGGTCTTCCGGGCTGAAATGGCCCGACCTGGGCTTGCCCCTCGCGTTCCAGAGCACTTTGCCGCTGTCGGCCGACAGGACGCAGACTTTGTTGAAGGGCGAGAACAGCACGTAGTCGCCGTGGAGGATGAGTTTGGGCGCGTATCCGGTCGGGATGGGCAGCTTGACTTCCCCCAAGGTTTCAGACACCCATTTCTTCGCGCCGCTGGCCCGGTCGAGACACACGACGGACTGACCGTTATGGAAGCACACGTGCCGCTTGTCGACGGCGAGCGTGAGGGGAGCGACGGGGAACTCCTTCTCCCACAAGGCGTCGCCGGTGGAGGCACTGATCGCCTTGAGACGATCGGGTTGGCGCTTCCATCCCCATCGGGTGCTGGCCCGTCCTCTTTCGGTCCAACAGTGCGCGTTCTCCTGCCTGTAGGTTACCCGCTTGCGGTCCGGATCGACCACGACGAACAGCACGCCGTCAAACAAGACGATGTCGACCGTGGTTGTGGTGTCCTGGTACTCGTGCAGGACCTTCCCGGTCACCGCGTCCAGCGCGAGCAGCGGATGGCCGTGCCCGGGCGAGACGTACACCGCTCCGTCTACGGCGACCAGCCGGCGCGGCATGTAACCCGGGCCGCTTTTGAGCGGATAGAGGTGATTAAACCAGTCCGGGACTTCCCGCTTCCACAGCGTGATGCCGTTGAACGCATCCCTCGCGGTGAGCACGTACTTCGACGGGAGCTGAATGGATGCCCGAGACCCCTCATCCATCACGTAGAAGATGCGTCCCCCTGTCGAGACGAGGGCCTGCAGACTGGCGGTGTGTTCGTGGCTCCTCGCCCACCTGGGGCTGGAGATCCACTGAGTGCGCCGGGGCGGGCCGACCACCGCGTCGTGCGCCACGGCGTTCCCGCTGGGGTCGTGCATGTAGTGCGTCCATTCGTCGATCTCTTTCGGCCAGGGCTTGACCGTCTTGGACCATGCTTCCCCCTTGCGGACGTACGCCACGCCGCCCGGGCACAGCACGCGCATGACCTCGTCCATCGGCACGTCCCCCGGGTTTTCGGCGACGACCAGGTTCACCAGGTTATCGACATAGGGCAGGTCCAGCCCGGCGTGACGCTCGACCGAGACGGGCCCGTACAACCCCTTCGAGCGGACGTACGCCCGGGCCTTGGCCACGTTCGCAGCGTCACGGTCCAGGCCGTGAACGAGGTATGCCTCGCTTGCACGCAATGCCGCGGTGAGACGCCCATCGCCGCAACCGACGTGCACCAGCAGCCCGCCCTTGACGCCGGTGGCCTCGAGAATCTGGCGGGCTTGTTTGGTTTCCGACCGCGACCCGCTCTGCTGGGCATTGGCCTCGGTCGCGATGGCGACCACCCCCGCCAGGATGACGGCTTGCCAGAGGCCTGTCCTGATGGCTTGCGTAGTCATGGCTTCCCTTTCTGATGTGTCGTGATTCTGGTGTGAGCCCACCTTCGGCGGATTCCCGCACGAGGCGCCGAGATCAGCACGCAGACAAGCGGCTGCCGGGCTTCCAGTGCCTCCGGGAGGCTTTCTCCGTGCCGCCGTTGAAGCGCCCCTCCTCCCGGCGCACGGTTCACCACTATAGGGATTGCGGGCCAAGCGCCAAGGAGATCGCGTCGGGCGAACTGCCGACGGACCATTACAGGCAGGATGCTACATAGGCGCTTGCCTGAAGACGCGGGGCAAGCTTGGAGGGCTAGCGGATGCCCCGCATCGGGACTCAGCCTTCCTGGACCACTTTGAATCCCATCAGCGCACCAAGGTGCTTGATGCTTTGCGCGTGGTCGCCGTAGAAGACCACGCGGTGCAGCAGTGTCATCGTGTTGCCTTGGAGCACGCCTCCGCCCCAGTTGAGGAACATCTTTCGAGCGTCGGCCACCTCGGTCACGAACTGGGTGCGACATCCGAGTTCGTCGTGCGTCACGTCCGTGATCTTCCCGGTGGAGATCAGCATCGTGTCCAGGTTGATGAACTTGGCGCACGTGACGGCTTGCCCGATGCGGTTCTCCACGTCAAGCGAGACGCCCCGTTCACTGTCGCTCTGCGTACGGATGGTGAAGGGCAGCCGCTTGCCGGCCGGGCCGTCCATCTTCGTGGCAGAGGTGCAGTGGAAGTGGATCAGCGCATTTCGGGCCGTGTCGAACACCGGGTCGCTGATGAACCCCGGCACGCCAAGCCCGTAGGCGAACATCAGCATCGTCAGCGTCGAGTCCATGTCGCCTTCGCAAGCGCCGACCCATCCCATGTCGTTGAGCTTGCTGAATGCCAGGCAGCCCTTCGCGGGCGCTCCCATGCAGTTCGAGCTTGTGACCGCCTGAGCTCGGTGCTTGATCATCAGGTTCTTCACGGCCAAGTAGAAACGGGTTGCGTTGATGATCTCCTTTCGGGTCGGCTCTACGATCTTCTTGGCCTTGCTGATCCAGTGCTGTTCCGCCTCGGCCTCGGCGGCCTTCAGGTCGACGGCTCGGTGCGCCTTGAGCGTCTCTTCCACCGTAATGGGGATCATCTCGGCGCCCAGACGCTTCTTGACCTGCTCGGCGGCACAGGCCGCCTTCGTTCCCAACGGGCCGCGGATCACGAGGATCCGCGTCTGGCGAAGCCGTGGCGCGACCCGCATCAGCCTGGCCACCTGATCCAGCTCGCCCCAATCGCTCGTCGGCAGCAGGACGACCTTCTTGCCCGCCTTCTGCCATGCGGGGAAGTACATCCATCCATGCCCGCTGAACGGCTGGGAGAACACGGCCGTCTGAACGTTTTCGTCGATGAGCTTGCCCAGTGCGGGCGCACCACCCCCATGGCCCGACAGGTGGAACAGCAATACCCCGTCGGCCTGACGGATCTTGTCTGCGATGACTTCCACCTTGGCCGGTGGGATCGTCTCGCCGCCGATGAACTTTACGTCGCCGAGCTTCTTCTCCACCTTCGCCAGGTACTGCTCGAACTTGGCGATCTCGTCCGTCGGCCTGGAGAGATAGATCCCCCCGGTCCTGCCGACGTAGACTTTGTAGATTCGTACAGGCGGGAGCTTCGGCCACCCTGCAGCCTGTCCAGGCGACGACGGTTTCGCCTGGACCTGCCCGGCCAGCAAGACACCTCCCGCGGCGGTGCCGAGGAATTCTCGTCGGTTCAGCGCGTTGCCCATGGGGAGCTCCTTCACTGAGTCGTCAGCGCGGCCGGAACCTGAAACGGCGTCTCGCTGAACCACCCGAGGCAGCTCCCGGGCGATCAGTGTTTGCCGTAGTTCAGCTTCACGCCTTTGCGCTGGGCGTAGATGTATGCCTCCAGCGCCCGCATCTTGGGGTCGTCGGCCGCCAGCTCCTTGCCCCGCACGGGATGCTGGATGCACCAGTTGATCATATCCCGCAGCAACGCCACCCGACCCATCTGGGCCTGGAATTTCGGGTAGGTCTCGGGATGCGTGTTGGACGCGTCGGGGTGACACATGTCGCAAGAGACCCCGATCGTCCCTCCCAGCAACGTCGCATTATGAAAGACCCGGGACCCTTCGACAACCAGTTTTTCGGTCTCTCGCGCCCAGGTGAGGATGTCGCGCTCGGTGTAGTTGCCGTACGCGTGCCCCTTGCCCTGCTCGCCTTTGAGCAGGTGGCTGTTGTCAGCCGGTGGCTGGATCTTGTGCCGTTCCTTCTCCTCCTTGATCCAGTCGGCGACGCGAGCCGGGTTTTTGCGCTTCCACTGAGCCATATGGGCGTCGACGACGGCCTTCGGATCCACCTTCTTGGCGGTCGCCTTCTCTGCCGCAACGGATGAAGGCGGGCTCCATGCATACGCGACGATGATGCCGGCTACGGCAACGCATAGGATCGCAGCGAGCGATCTTGTGGCTCTCGAAGACATGGTGATCTCCTTGAGTAGTTGTGGTTCCTCGCTTGTCTTTCAGTAGCTGGGCCGATTCGGCTTCGGCGGGACACACGCCTTGCCCCAGCTCGCCGTGTAGCCCTTGGCCACGGTCATGGGATTCCGGTTCCACAAGTTGTAGACCTTGTCGACCAGCCCGTCGGCGTGCACGTAGACCTCACCGTCGCCACACCCGTCGTTCGGGTTGAACGGGTCAGGCCGGCTCATCTCGATGGTCAGCTTGGGCATGCCCTCCGGGGCATACGGCCACGGCCAGGCCGTCGACAGCACGCCGTGGAAGTGAATGTTGCCGATGCGGTTGGTCAGCAGCTGATGCGTGTGACCATGGATGACGACGACCCGGTCGAATCGGCGGAGGATCGCCTGCACCTCCTCGGCGTCGTCGGTCCAGAAGTTCCAGTTCTTGTACAGCTTGTAGAGCGG
>CAYMLO010000082.1:0-46447 GCA_964390905.1 uncultured Planctomycetales bacterium
CCTGGCGTCCCAGGAAGCCCGTGAACCAGAAAAAGTAAGCCTGACCCCCTTTTCCCCCATTGCCGTTGGATAGGGATGGTCCGTGCTACAGGCTCGGTCCACCCCGAACGCCGAGGGCTTCGATCTTCTCTTGGATACTCAGGACATGAAGCACGCGGAGGCCAAAGTTCTCGCCCACCTTGACCGCTTGGCCGTGGCCGATCACTTCGTTGTTGATCATCAGATCGAGTTCGGCATCTGCGGCCTTGTCGAACTCGATGATCGAACCGGTCGCGAGCTTCATGATCTCCTTGACGCGCATCGCACGGTGCGCCAGGCGGACGATGACGGGCACCTCAATCTCGAGAATCCGCGTCAGATCCAGCTGGGTCTGAGGCATGGGCGCTGGCGGGGGCACCGGATCAACAGGTGGGGACGCAACGGGGGCTTCGGTTTCCGGGGCAAGACCTGCGCCAGCGTCGCTCGAAGCGGCCGTTCCCTCCCCCGTCGCCTCTGCCAGGGTGGCCTGCGCCTCGGCGAGGATGGCGTCGATCTCGACCTGGCTGCTCATGCGAACGGACCTCTAGCGCAGTGCATCACCCTTGCGGTGCAGTGCTACCCCTGTTATCGGCCTTGGGAATCGGCGACTTGAGGCACGTCACGCGAACCTTCGGGCAACCACGACGGCGTTGTGCCCGCCGAACCCGAAGGAATTGTTGACCACCACGTCCACCCTTGACTCCCTGGCGCGGAGCGGAACGTAGTCCAAGTCACACTCAGGATCTGGATTTTCGAGGTTCAGCGTCGGCGGGATGATCCCGTCCCGGATCGACAGGAGGCACGCCAGCATCTCGACCGCCCCACTGGCACCGAGCAGGTGACCGACCGAGCTCTTCGTCGCGGTGACCGGTATGCCGTCGGCCGCCGGCCCGAAGACGCGCCTGATGGCCCGGGTCTCGGCCACGTCGCCCAGTGTCGTTCCGGTCCCGTGGGCGCTGATCAGGTCGATCTGATCTGCGCTCACGCCCGCCATCTCGAGGGCCATCTCGACGGCCCGGGCGGCGACCTCTCCGTCTGGATGGGGCTGAACGATGTCGTAGCTGTCCGCACTGCAGCCGAAGCCGACGATCTCGCCGTAGATGCGAGCGCCTCGGCGCTTGGCGTGCGCCAGCTCCTCCAGGATCATCATGCCGGCCCCCTCGCCCATCACGAAGCCGTCGCGATCCCGGTCGAACGGGCGACTGGCGCGCTGCGGATCGTCGTTCCGCTGGGATAGGGCCTTCATGGCATTGAAGCCCGCCACCCCCAGCTGGGTCAGGACGCTTTCCGTCCCGCCCGCAAACGCGACGTCGACCTCGTTGCGGCGGATGCAGTAGACGGCGTCGGCGAGGGCGTTGTTGCTGCTCGCGCAAGCCGTCGCCACCGTCGTCACCGGGCCGCGTGCGTTGAAGTCCAGCGAGATCTGCCCGCTGGCGGCATTGAGCATCATCCGGGCGATGGTGAAGGCGGAGACACGGTTCACGCCCTTCTCCAACATCCGACGGTGCTGCTCCTCGATCGTGGCGACGCCGCCCATTCCCGTTCCCAACATGATCCCGATCCGGTACGGATCGGTCCTGTCGAAATCGACGCCGCTGTCCTCGGCTGCCATCTTCGCCGCCGCCACCGCGAACTGCGCGCAGCGATCAAGCCGTTTGATCCGTCGGCCGTCGATGTATCTTAAGGGATCAAACTCGGAGCACTCAGCCCCGAAGGTTACCGGGAAGCCCTGCTGCACCAGCGTATCAATCGTCCGGACGCCGCTCTCGCCGTCGACCAATCGCCGCCAGAACGTCTCTGTCGTATTGCCGAGGGGCGTCACCGCCCCCAAACCCGTGACCACGACGCGTCGGTCAGTCATTCCGCCGAAGCCGCCCTCTGACTACTTTTGCAGCTTGGCCGCGTGCTCAACGATATAGGCGATGGCCTGGCCTACGGTCTGTATCTTCTCTGCCTCCTCGTCCGGGATGCTCATCTCGAACTCGTCTTCCAGCTCCATCACCAGCTCGACAGTGTCCAGGCTATCGGCATTCAGGTCGTTGATGAACGACGTGTCCCGGCTGATCTCAGACTTATCGATGTTCATCTGATCGGCGATGATCGAGATGACCTTCTCTTCGATCTCTTGTTCAGTGAGCACGAGCTGCCTCCTTAGATCGACACCCACACGCCCTGAGCCCCCCAATGGCGAGCGGTACTATACTCGCCAGGCCCCCGGTCGTGCAAGCCTCCTTGTCCTACTTGCAGGGCCACTATACCGACCCCCGTTACGCCGCGCCAATCCCATCTCCCACCCCGTTTCCGAGGAACCGCCCGGACCCACCCGACATCTTCGGAACGCCCTCCAACCGTCCCTGACCCCCCTGCCACGCGCCGCCGCGCGCAGCGTTCCGGGCACTACATGCTCAGCCCCCCATCGATAACCAACACCTGTCCCGTGATGTACTTGGCCTGCTCGCTGGCCAGGAACGCCACGCCGGCAGCGACGTCCTCCGGCTCACCGAACCGTTGCAGCGGAATCATCGGTTTGAGAGATTCCTTCAGCTCCTCGGGCAAGACGTGCGTCATCTCCGTGTCGATGAATCCGGGCGCCACGGCGTTGATGGTAATCCCTCGCTTGCCCAGCTCCTTCGCCAGCGACTTGGTCAGGCCAATCACGCCCGCCTTGCTGGCCGCATAGTTGGCCTGGCCCGCGTTCCCGTTGATGCCGCTCACGCTGGCGATGTTGATGATCCGCCCTCGCCGCGCCCGCAGCATGAACTTGCCGACCAGTCGACACGTCAGAAAGACCGACCGCAGATTCGTCTCGATGACGCGGTCGAACTGCTCATCCTTCATCGCGATCAGCAGCGTATCGTCCGTGATGCCTGCGTTGTTGACCAGGATGTCGATCCTGCCGTGTTTTGACTCGACCTTTCCGAGCAACGACTCGATGGCCTGACGATCGGTGACGTCGAGTTTCGTGGGGATGACCTCCCCGTCGAGCGAGCAGGCTTCGGCGGCGACCTTCTCGAGCTGATCCTCACTCCGGGCGCAGCCGTAGATCGTCGCCCCGAGCCGAGCCAACTCGAGGCAAATGGCCCGGCCGATCCCGCGGCTCGCGCCCGTCACGATCCCGACCTGTCCGGCAAGACTCATGATTGGTCCCTTGCCCATCCAGCACCGCTTGGCGGCTCGCTCGCTTCCGGCCCCGCCGATCTACAGCTTCTCGATGTCGCCCGGCGCGTCTACCACCGAGACTTTGACCGAGCGGTCTACCCGCCGGATGATCGATCGTTGTGACGATCCCGGTCCGATCGCCAGCATCCGCCCACACCCGTCGGCAACCAGACGCTCGATCGATCTGGCCCACTCCACTGGCCGGATCACCTGTTCCCGGAGCAACGACCGCGTCTCCGCTGGCGAATCATGATAACGAGCCGTCACGTTGCTGGCCACGGGAATTTGCGGATGATGCAACTCGATTTCGCCAAGCAGCTCTCCCAGCGCTTCAGCCGCCGGCGCCATCAGGGGCGAATGGAACGCACCGGCCACGTCCAGCCGATTGACGCGCGCCGAAGCCGATTCCGCCAGCTCGCATGCCCGATCCAACGCCGCCCGCTCACCGGAGACCACGATCAGATCGCCCGCGAGGTAGTTGGCGGCCACCAGCACCTCGTCCTGACGCGCCTCGGCCACGATCTGCTCTACCTTCGCCCGGTCGAGCCCGATCAGCGTGGCCATGCCGCTCGGCTTGGCCTCCGAGGCCGATTGCATCAACCGCCCGCGCTGCTGCACCGCGCGGAGCCCATCGGCCAAGGAAATGGCGCCGGCTGCATAGAGCGCCATGTATTCGCCCACGCTCAATCCGGCGGCCGCCGAGGGCTGGGCGACGTCCGACCGGGCCGCCCGCAGCGCTTCCCAGATCGCCACGCTGGCCGCGAAGATCGCCGGCTGCTGGATGTCCGTCGCGGAGAGGCGATCCGTCGGCCCGTCGAAGCACAGTCCGCGGAGATCGAACCCCAGAACGTCGTTGGCCTGCTCGAACACTGCATCGGCGGGTGCATGGGCTTCGGCCACCGCCCGACCCATGCCCACGACCTGGGCGCCCTGGCCGGGAAAGATGAGAGCTAGCTTGTCCATGTCCGCCGGGTCCACCTCTCCGCCGAGCGCCGGGCTTCGTCAGGCCCCGCGCGGCCCTAACCCCGTCGCTGGCACGTCCACCCACTGACCGCGGCGGGCAGACGCCACCCCCCCGCAGGGGATGACCCACACCGGCGCCTACGTCATTGGCGATGCTCCGCTGGACCGAGCGATGCCGTCGGCAATCGTGGCGTTGAGATCCTGACGAACGTAGCGGGCCGCTACCCGAACCGCATTCCGGATCGCCCGATGGTCGCTCGACCCGTGGCAGATGATGCACACGCCGTTGACGCCTAGCAGCGGTGCTCCCCCATGTTCGCTGTAGTCGTGCCGCGCCCAGATCCGCTCGACGACGGGCCGGAACTTCTCCACCAGCTCTGGAGCATCCTCCGCCAGCTCCCTGCCGATCGTCTTGAGCAATCCCTCCGCCAGCCCCTCAACCATCTTGAGCACCACGTTGCCCACGAAACCGTCCGAGACGATCACGTCAACCGCGCCTCGGAACAGGTCTCGCCCCTCCACGTTGCCCACGAAGTTCACCTGCGGATCGGCCTTGAGAAGGTCGGCCGCCGCCTTGACCAACTCCGTGCCCTTGATGTCCTCCTCGCCGATGCTGAGGATCCCGACGCGGGGGTTCTCCGTGCCGAGAATCTCCCGGCTGTAGACGCTCGCCATGATCCCGTACTGGTACAGGTGCTCCGTCCGCGGAGCGATGTTCGCGCCCACGTCGCAGAGCACCAGCGGACCGTAAAAACTCGGGATCACCACCGCAATGCCTGCCCGGCGGACGCCGGGCAGCTTCTTCATCTTCAGCTGGCACGCCCCCGCACAGGCCCCGGTGTTGCCCGCCGAAATGCATGCCTGGATCTTGCCTGCCGCCGCCAGCTTGGCCATCCGGACCAGGGACGAGTCCTTCTTCCGCCGCACCCCATCGATGGGGGACTCGTCCATCTCGATGACCTCGCTCGTGTGGACGACCTCGAGGCGATCCTGCCACCCGTCGTACTTCTCGAGTTCGGCGCGAACGGCGTCCTGCCGACCGACCAGAACGAGCTCGGCCCCCTGCGCCAGCTCGAGGCCCTCGATCGCACCGCGCACGATCTCTGCGGGTGCGTGGTCGCCCCCCATCGCATCCACGGCGATCCGCATCGCTGCTAGGACTCCTTTTCCTTCCGAGGCAGCAGCACCTTGGGATTCACGTAGCCGCAGTTCCCGCAGGCCGCATGAGGCAGCCGGGGCATCGTACACTTCGGACACACCGCCCGGGAGCGGCTGCGGAGGGCATGATGCGAACGACGCGTCCGTTTGCGACACTTACTCGTCTTCTTCGTCGGGACCATTCCCGTCACCTACCACAAGCCAACACAAAACAAGGAGATTCTCGCCGAAACCTGCAGGCCCCAAGCTCGACGCCCAAGACCCGCTGCGGCCCTCTTCCCCCCTACCCGCTCGTCTGCCGAGCCCGAAACACCTAGTCTAGGCGGGCCCTTGCCGTCCTGTCAACAGCAAATGGGCTGGCCGAAGCATCAAACCGGGCAACGAAGATCAGCGGAACCCTCGGGAAGGTGGTGACCTCCCGGCACCCAATGAGCCACAGATCGAGTACACTGACACCCGGAGCCGCTGGTCTTCACCTACAAAGGAACAGGCACGATGAAACGCAACACGGTCAACTTCATCATCGATCTGATTTCCCTCGTCGTCATGTGGGGTCTTGTGACGACCGGGCTGCTTGTCAAGTACGTCATGCCGCCCGGCACGGGACATTGGCTGACGCTGTATGGCATGAACCGTCACGACTGGGGCACCGTACACTTCTGGCTCGCGGTGACGCTGTGCGCCCTGGCGCTCGTCCACGTCTGGCTGCATTGGCAGTGGGTGTGCGCCACGGTCAGCCGTTTCTTCGGCGGCTCGGACCCAGACGGTCGCAGACGGTCGCGAGCCTGGCGTACTGTCTGGGGGATCGGGCTGATCCTACTGCTCACCGGCGGGACAGCCGGCCTGCTGACCGCCGCCAACGACCGAGTCGTTCAGATCGAGCCATCGCGCAACGACGAGCACGGCGGCGGGCAGGGCCGCGGGCGAGGGTGGCGGGCACGCTCCGGCGATGTCGAGGATTTGGGCGTGTCGCGCCGGCAGTTGCGCCAGGCGTCCGACCGGGAGGTCCACCATTCGGTGGGAAACGGCGACGCCTCCCACACGGACGCTCCGGCAACCAAGCGAAGGCGCTCACGGATGCGGGCGCGAGGGACCGACTCAAGGAGAATCGATTGACCGACCTGCTCTATCGCCCGGACATGGATGACGTCCGCGAGCGGCTAACGACGTGGTGGCGCGGGGGTGACATCGGCCGGCCCGCGATGCAGATCACGGCCCCGCGCCGCGAGCCGCTCGCGTTCGAGGGTCTTGCGGCCATGCCCGAGCCCGAGGGCTGGGTGACACACTACTCCACGAGCGATTTCGATTACCGGGTTAACTCCCAAGCGCGGCACTTCCTCGGCCACCATTCCCTCGCCGAGCACGTGCCGGCCACCTCGCCAGACCTGGCCCCGAACTGCCTGGCCTTGTACCTGGGCTGCCAAGGCGTGGAGATGCCGGACACCGTCTGGTGCGAGCCGTGCTTCGAGCGACCTGAGGACGCCACCTTCCGATACGATCCGGACAACTTCTACTGGGACTTCACGCTCCGCCTGGCAGGCGAGCTGCTTCGTCTCGGCCAGGGGAAGTTCCTCGTCGCCTTCCCCGATTTGATCGAGGGCCTCGACACGCTGGCGGCCATGTACGGCACGGAACGACTGCTGCCCGACCTGATCGACCGACCCGATTGGGTCCACGCATGCCTCCGGCAGATCACGGACCGCTACTTCCACTACTACGACGTCCTTTACGACCTCATCCGCGACGAGGTGGGCGGTTCGACGTTCTGGGCCTGGGCACCGGGACGGATGGTCAAGCTTCAGTGCGACCTCTCGGCGATGATCTCGCCCGAGATGTTCAGCGAGTTCATGGTGCCCGTGCTCTGCGAGATGACCGAACGCATTTCCTACAGCATGTACCACTGGGACGGCCCCGGCGCGATCAAGCACCTCGACCACCTCCTGACCATCCCGAAGTTGGACATGGTTCAGTGGACGCCCGGCGCCGGTGCCGAATCGCACGACCACCCGCGATGGTGGCCGCTCTACCACCGAATCGTCGACGCCGGCAAGAAGGTCTACTGTGGCACCTGTGCCGATCTGGACAGCCTGCGGGCCATGAAAAAGGAGTTCGGCCCGGGCCTCAAGCAGTTCCTGATCGACATGCAGGCCGACTCGCCCGAGCACGCCCAGGAAATCCTCGACCTTGCCGCCGTCTGAGTGGCGGCCGGCGCATGGCCCCCACCGGGTCCATCTGCTACGCTGTCGCGGATGGCCCGGAAGTTCCAGCTCAAGGCCCGGCGGGCGACAGACGACCTGGACTTCGCCGGCGACCTGAACGAAGAGCAACTGGCTGTGGTGACGGCCCCCGGCGGACCGATGCTGGTCGTGGCCGGGGCGGGCACGGGCAAGACCCGCGCACTGACCTACCGGTTGGCCTGGCTGGTCCACACCGGCGTCGACGCGTCCCGGATCTTGCTGGTGACGTTCACCAATCGGGCGGCCCGGGAGATGCTCCACCGCGTCGGGCTGCTCATCAAGCAGGACACCCGCGACATCTGGGGCGGAACCTTCCATCACATCGCTAACCGCGTCCTTCGTCAGCACGGCAATCTGTTGGGCATCAATCCGGACTTCACCATCCTCGACCGCGAGGACGCCCGGGATCTGATGGGCACGTGCGTCACCGACGCCGGCATCGCCACGAAGGAACGACGGTTCCCCCGCAAGCGGCTGCTGGTCTCGATGTCGAGCTTCGTCCAGAACACGCTCGAGCCGCTCGACCGGGTGCTGGCCAAGCGGTACCCGATGTTCCAGGACGACGTCGACGACATCGCCAAGGTCCTGGACCTGTACGGCGCCCGCAAACGGGCCCAGCAACTGATGGACTACGACGATTTGCTCAGCGGGTGGCAGCTGCTGTTGACCGAGCACGACCCCGTCCGCGACCTGTTGGCCAATCAGTTCCAGCATATTCTCGTCGACGAGTACCAGGACACGAACGCCATCCAGGGCCAGATCGTCGACCAGCTTGCCGGCAAGCACCGCAACGTCTGCGTGGTGGGCGACGACTCTCAAAGCATCTACAGCTTCCGCGGCGCGAGCTTCGAGAACATCATCCGGTTCAAGGAACGCTACGCCGACGCCCGCGAGTTCCGTCTGGAGACGAACTACCGCTCGACGCCGGAGATCCTCGCCCTGGCCAACGCCAGCATCGCCCGCAACACCCGCCGACTGCCCAAGGAGCTTCGCGCAGTCCGGCCCGACGGGCTCAAGCCCGCCGTCGTCCCCTGCCACGACCATTTCGTTCAGGTGCGGTTTATCGCCGAATACATCCTGCAGCTGCTCGACGAGGGCCGGAAGCTCACCGACATCGCCGTGCTCTACCGCGCCCATTGGCATTCGCTGGAGATCCAGCTCGAGCTGCAGCGGCGGAACATCCCGTTCCAGGTTCGGGGCGGGCTGCGGTTCTTCGAGCAGGCGCACATCAAGGACGTGCTGGCCCACATGCGCATCGTCCACAACCCGCGGGACGAGATCTCCTGGCTGCGCGTGTTGCCGATGCTGCCCAGGATCGGCCCCGTGCTGTCGCGCCGACTGTGGGACCACATCGCCGAGCAGGACAATCCTATCCAAGCCGCCTGCGACGAGCAGGCCAAGGCCCTCTTCCCCGCCAGCGCAAGATCCGTCTACGCCAAGTTCGCCGGCTTACTCCGGGAGCTGGCCGAGATCGGCTCGCCCGCCGAGCTGATCGACCGGCTCATGGAGCGTCACTACGACGACTACCTCGTCTCGCACTACGACGGGCCTCAATTGCGCCGGGAGGACATCCGGGGCCTGACCAACTTCGCGGGACAGTACCAGACGATCGAGGCGTTCCTGGCCGACGTCGCCCTGGCGGGTGAGTTCTCGGGCGAGACGGTCGTGACCGGCCCGGACGAGTGGGAGTTCGTCGTCCTGTCGACCGTCCACCAGGCCAAGGGGCTCGAGTGGCCGGTCGTGTTCATCCCGTGGCTGGCGGACGGACGGTTTCCCACGGACATGGCGATCAACACCCAGGAGGAGTTGGAGGAGGAGCGCCGCGTCTTCCACGTGGCGGTGACCCGGGCCAAGGACGAGGTCTATCTCGTCCTGCCACAGATCTACCGCACGCGATCACAGGGCATGGTCATGATGAAGCCCAGCCGCTTCCTGACCGAGCTGACCGAAGACGTGACCGAGCCGATGGAATTGGAGGAAGGCCTGCCGCACCTGACGACCGGCCAACCCCTGCTGGAAGACGCCAAGGGCGCCGATGCTCCCAAGGCGCTGCCCCCCGGGAAGGAAACGTAACGCGATTGCAGGAGGACCATTCGTTGACGACGATCCCCGAGACGTCTCGCGCAGTGGTGTACGACCCCGATTCGGGGCGATTGGACGTTCGGTCGTTCCCGGTGCGGCCGGCCCGGCCCGGAGAGATCCTTGTCCGCGTCACACTCAGTGCCATCTGCGGGTCGGACCTGCACACGATCTCGGGACGCCGTCGACCCAAAGGGGCCCTTATTCTGGGACACGAGATCTGCGGTAGGATCGCGCAGCTTGGCGAGGGCGTGGTGCAGGATGCGGCCGGCGAGCGGCTGTCGATGGACGATCGCGTCACCTGGAGCATCGCTGCCAATTGCGGCGCGTGCTTCTTCTGCACGCACGGCTTGCCGCAGAAATGCGAATCGCTGTTCAAGTACGGTCATGAAAGCGTCGACGTCGACCCTCCCCTGAACGGCGGATTCGCCGAACACGTCTACCTGGCGCCCGGGACGGCCGTCTACCGCCTGCCGGCCGACCTGTCCGACGACGTCGCCGTCTTCGCCAACTGCTCGCTGGCCACGATGGCCGCCGCCGTTCGAATGGCCGAGGTCCAACCGGGCGAGTCGGTCCTGATTCAGGGCGCGGGGCTGGTGGGCGTGTGCGCGTCGGCGTTGTGTGCCGCCCGCGGCGCGAACCCGATTGCGGTCGTGGACGTCGACGAGGATCGCCTGGCGCGGGTCAAGGCCTTCGGCGCCACCCATGCCTACAACGTTGCCTCGGGAGGTGTGGAAACCTACGAACAAGCCGTGGCCGAGACGGGCAGCTCGCGCGGCTTCGACGTCGCCATCGAAGTGTGCGGCCAGCCGGACGTCATCTCACACGGCATCGGGGCGCTGAGGATCGGCGGACGGTACGTCATCGCCGGATGCGTCTTCCCCGGCGCGAGCACGGCGCTAGATGTCTATGGGGTGATCACGCGCCTGATCCGCGTCATCGGCCTGCACAACTACGCACCGCCCGACCTCCAGGCCGCCCTAGCGTTCCTGACCGGCCCCGGGCAGGCCTACCCGTTCGACCGCGTCGTGGACAGCCACTTCGCACTTGACGACATGCCCCGCGCGCTCGAGAAGATCGACGAGCGCAGGGACATCTTGCGCGTCGCCCTAGAACCCTAGCCGGGTGGCTCTGAGGTCTGATCCGAGGGCTCTTCCGAAAGGTCGTGGCCCTCGACGACCATGCCGACGTCGCGGTGGTCACGCTTGAGCGTGCGGAGGGTCCCGTACAGATCCTTGATGTCGCGCAGCCCGCCGAAGAAGAACCAGATCGTCGTGCCCGTCCCGAGGATGACCGTGAGGATGATGTTCCATTTCCAGAAGACGGCCCATCCATCGTCGGTGATGTCCGATGCCAATCCGCGCATGGCGAGGACACCCCAGATCGTGCCGACGATGAAGATGACGATCCAGACCATCGTCCAGGAGAACTGTCCGTAGTAGATGGCCTTGTCCATTCGCGTGAATTCCTTGCTTGGCAGGATCGCCCGCAGGCCGGAAACGGGCTCCTCGGCGCCGATGCTCCGGTCACGCTTGTGGACGTAGTTGCCCCGATGCAGCAGCCGGTCCATGTTGTACGCCGGCCGACCCAACACGAACCACTCGAACAGCGAGCACCCGATGTAGGCGACACCGGCCATGGCCATGGCGATCGCATAGAACCACTGCCCGTCGATGGGGAACTCATCCGGGGTGAGCTTCCAGTTGATGCCGGGCACGCGCGCGGAGAGACCATCGAAGAACCTCGCCATGCCACCCACGAAACCGGGCACGTGCTCAGCCATCCAGGGGTAGAGCCTCTCCTTCCAACTCTGATGAATAACGAGTCCGCCAACACCGAGGATGGCGCCGATGCTGAAGGCAGCCCAGGCACCGGAGGTGGATCCGCGCTTCCAGTACAGCCCGCCGACGATACACGCGCCCGCGCCGCCGAGATAGATCGTGCCTGTCATGGCGAAGAACATGAGGATGAACTGCGTCGGCGGGAACAGCCAGCTCCACAGGAAGATGAAGATCGCGACGGCCAGGACGGAGATCCGTAGCAGCCAGAAATGCTGCTTCGGTGTGAAGGGCCTTTTCCTGAAAGGCAAGATGACGTCCTGCACGAACATGCTGCCCCACGAATGCAGGTAGGTGTCGTGGGTGGAGATGAAGGCCGCCAGCATCACGGCACAGAGCAGCCCGATGACGCCCACCGGGAGGATGCGCACGAGCACCAGGGGCACGCTCGCCTGGCTGCAAACGTGGCTGTTCTCGATGCCGTCTAACACCTGGTTGACGTCGGCGGCGACGGCTTTGTACTCGGGCGCCGGGCTGTGCATGACGACCCAGGCCCCGATCGGCAGGAGCATGACCACGAGGAACAGGATCATCCCGCGCCAGGCGCCGAGAATGCCGGCCATCTTCGCCTCGTGGGCAGATTTGGCCGAGCAGAAATACCCCTGCGAGCCCTGCCAGGCTCGGGCGCCGTAGATCGCGCCGATCGCGCCGATGAAGAAGTACCAGAAATTGAAGCCCTTGATGTGACCCGTGTGGAACGGATGCAGCAACGACTTGTTCTCGGGCGCGGTCTTCAGCGTCGCGACGATATCGCCCCAGTCAAACAGCCAGAAGATCACGAACATGATGATCAGCAACGTGACGTTCGTAAACATGCCCTGGACGAAGTCGGTGATCATCACGGCGATCTGCCCGCCGAGAAAGACGAAGAAGATGCTGACGGCAAGCAGGCCGATGATCAGCATCGGGTAGGTCGAGAGGGTCAGGCCTGCGACGGCGAACGTCTCCGGGAGCCCACAGAAATGAATGAAGAAGTAGGCGCCCGCGCTGGGGAAGATCCCCATGTTGACCACGCCCGAGACCCAGCCCAGGATGCCGGCGAAGACGCGGAACCCCTTGCTGTAGCGCATCTCGAAGAACTGGGCCATCGTCATCGCCCGGGTCTCGCGATAGCGGTAGGTCACCCAACCGGACAGCATGATCAGCAGCATGATGGGGAACATCATCATGGCCCACCACTGCGCGGTGAACCCGGCGACGTAGAACTTCTCGAACATGGCCACGACGCTGACCGCGCCCAGACCGGCCATGCCCTCGGAGATGCACAGCAGATAGCGTCCCGCACACCGGTTGGCGGCCAGGAAGTCTGCTACGCTCTGCGTGTATTTCTTGGTGGAGATGGCCGTACCGAAGATGAGCACAAGCATGCCGAGGACGATCGCCCAATCGATCCATGCCATGTTCAAGATGGTGCCCTCCTGAGCCGAATCAACCCTGAGGATGCGGATCAAGGCGTTTTAGCGTCTCGGGCCTCCGCGTGCAACGGCAATTCGAAATGGATCCGCACGTCAAGGAGCCGGCGCGCGACCTTGGCGCGTCTTCCATCGTCGCGAACAGGCCGCGAGCAACGAAGCAAGTGCCCAGTTGGAGATCGCAGTCCAACCGGACATCATCCCGGCTCGGTCGGATCGCTGTAGTTCCCCTCACGTCGCCAGACGTCCAGGATGAGCTCGTACCGGCTTAGCGCCATGCCGGTGTAGACGCAATTGCTTGTGCTGAACACATAGCCGCCGCCGGGCATGCCGTGCTCCAGGCAGTACCGGGCAGACGCGATGCACTCGGCGTCCGTGCCGGTGTCGAGCAACCCGCAGTTGACGTTGCCGATCAGCGCGACCTGGTCACCGTACCGCCGCTTGACCTCCGCGATATCCACGCCGCCCTGGGGATCAAGCGAATGCAGCGCGTGCGGTCGGGCGGCCACCAACTGATCGACGATGGGCATGATATTGCCGTCGGTGTGTTTGATGGCGTAGAAGCCCAGCTCGCGGAAACCGGCGATCAACCGCGTCAGATAGGGCGTGACGAACTCGGCGAACATGTCGGGGGACAGAAACGGCCCGTCGTTGAGGCAGTAGTCGGCGCACATGGCGAACCCGTCAAGCGCCGTGTTCCGCCGCAGCCGCTCGGCCCGGGCCAGGCAGTCGTCGACCATCCGATCCGCATCGTCCTTGACCCCCTGCGGGTCGTCGACCAGCCGGCCGCACCAGTCCATCATGTCTCCACCGCCGGGGATGCTGTACGTCGCGTCCCCGTGGACCATCAGGAAGTACTCACCGTTGCCGAGGCGATCGACCAGGTTGATCAGCTCCTCCTCGTGGGCTTCGGCCCCGCCGCCCGCCCCGTGGAGAAAGATGGCCGAATGACCGTACCGCTCAGCCGTCATCAGATAGACCCGGGCGGCGTCCTCGAGCTGGGCCTGCCGCTCGGCGTCGGACATCTGCTTCCATTGGCCGAACGTGCGGTGTGACGGGTGAACCTTCCCAAACGCCTCCATCGTCAGGTAGAAAACCAGCTCGAAGTGCGGCACGCGCCCCGGCGGCTGCTTGCCCTCCAGGGCCATGATGAAACGCTCGCGATGCGTTGGGTCGGCCATGGGTCGTCCTTTGTCGAAGCGCCGAAGTCCTGGGCCGCTTGGGCGCACCCCATCCGGCTACAGGCGCAGCGACCGGTTACGATGCTCTTCCAGGAACGTCTTGCTTCGGGTCTCACCCACGGCCATGACGTAGACGGCCCGCTTGTCGCCGGCCACCACGCACTTGTGCTCGCAGATGCCGCAGCCAATGCAACGGCTCACGTCGACCTTGGGCAGGCCAAGTTCGGTCATCAAGACGGCGACGAAGCCCGCGGCGGGTTTGGCGGCGAACTTGCCCTCGATGGTCACCGTGTCGGCCGTGTTCGTCTTGATCGGGTGCGTCGCGTACGAGCCATCCGGTCGGTTGACGCGGAGATGGTAGCTCTGCTCGGTTCGGGGTGCCAGACTCCCGGCCTCCAGCGTGCAGGGACCCGCTGCCTTAGACGCGTCCTCGGGCCATTCGCGCAACGTCACGCTGTCGTCCGTGGCCGAGGCCACCTGCTTGCGACCGTCGCGGAGGGGCAGCATCCGCCGTTCCGTGTAGATGGCCTTGGGGCTAACGGGGCAGTTCTCCTCGCAAACGAGGCAGGGCGTGTTCTTGGCCCAGGGCAGACACCGCCCCACGTCGAAATGGGCCGACCCCAGCCGAACCGGCCCCGCCTCGGCATACGGGCCCAGCCCCCGCTTCTGCTCGATCGACAACCGCTGGATCGCACCGGTCGGACAGACCTGACCGCAGGCCGTGCAGTTCGGCTCGCAGTAACCGATCCGGTAATTCAGCACCGGCGTCCACAGCCCCTCGACCCCCGTCGCCGACCAATCGGGCTGCAGCACGTTGGTCGGACAGACGCGAATGCATTGGCCGCACTTGACGCAGCGCTTCAGGAACTCCAGCTCCTCGACCGCGCCGGGAGGCCGGATGGCGGTCGCGCTGAAATCCCGCGTGCTCTTTCCGCCCAGGCGCGTCCACGCGAACGTCCCGGCCCCCGCCACGGCCGCCGTCAGCACCCCGCGACGCGTCAGATCGGGAGACACCACCTGTCGTTCGCGCGACGGGAGGAATCTGAAACTGATCGCCCCCTGCGGGCAATCCTCCAGACAGTTGAAGCAGACCATGCACTCGGACACGCGGAGGTCCGTGTCGGGATCGCACGCGCCTTCGCAATGGGCACGGCAGAGCCCACAGTCATTGCACCGTGCAAGATCGCGATGGATCCGCCACAGGCTGAACCGACTCAGCACCCCCAGCAACGCCCCCAACGGACACAACGTCCGACAGAAGAACCGCAGGATGTGCGGGTTCATCACGAGTAGCGTCAGGAAGATCAACCCGATCACCCACCCGAGCGTGTGAAGCCGGGCGTCGCCGAACAGGCTGACGGCCAGGGGGGTGTCGTTCATCGCCGGCAGGACGGCAACCGTGACCGATCGGTGCAGCAGGCAGATCGGATCGAGCAGACCGATCTGCAGCGCCCCGTCGTTGGCGTATCCGTGTCTAGCGCTTCCGGCCACGACGACGACGGCCACCCCGATCACGACCAGCGCGATCGTCAGAGGCCCGCGAAGGGCAGGTCGAGACGTCACCGCAGCCACTGCCCCCACGAGCACGACACTGACGGCCGTCAGGAGCGCCGCCGACACCAACGTCAACGTCGACGCCGACCCGATCAACGGCACCGCCAACGCGACGAGCAAGTAGTACTTCAGCCGGTACATCGTGCGGTATCGGTTGACCTCGATGCGTTTCTTCGCGCGCCGCGGGTCGAACAGCCACCCGGCGAAGTGGTGCAGCGCGCCGAACGGGCACACCCACCCGCAGAACACTCGCCCCAGCAACAGCGTCGGGATCAGGACCACCAGCGACCACATCAGCCCCCGATAGACCGTCTGCGTCGTGATCGCCGTGGAGAGCGCAACGAGCGGGTCCGCTTCCAGGAACTTGCTGAGGTGGTCGCGGACCAGCGGCAGCTGATCGACCGTGGCCAGCGTGCACGTGCCCACAAGGACCGCGAACAAAACGAAGAAGAACGTCTGACTGAGAATCCTGACGGTGGTGATGCGCATGTCTGATCGCTCGGACTCGGATGAGGGCTCCCAATCGAACGGGACGACAGATGGCCCCGAACGTCGGCCTACAGGATGCAGGATTCCGGGCGCCGGGTCAATCGGCGCGGACGGCACGGCAGGTCTGGGCTCTGTCGCCCCGATACCACCCAATCTGACCCGTCCGAGGTTGGCGGGCCCCGCTGCCATCCGTAGAATGATCATATAGAGGAGGAGTGCTGCGCGCGGACAGGAGAAAGAGGATGCCATTTAGAGCAAGCGTAGCACGGGGCTACCGCGGTGGTTTTACGCTGATTGAGCTGCTGGTCGTGGTCGCGATCATCGCGCTGTTGATCTCGATCCTCCTGCCTTCGTTGAACAGGGCGCGGGCCCAGGCCCGCACGACGCTGTGCGCCTCGCGCATCTCGCAGATGGTCGAAAGCGTCCTGCTGTACTGCGAAGACTACGACGAGACGCCGCCTTTCACCTCGAAGGTCGGCGACGACGACGCCTGGGACGGCATCGTCGAAAACAACATGGAGACCTGGCTGGGCTCGTTTGCGGACATGACCAAGGTCGTCGACAAGTCCTTCAACGAGCCCGGGCCGTACCCGGAGGATGAGGTGGACATCCCCCGGAGCGGAACGCTGTTCAAGTACGCCCGGTTCGAGAACATCTACCGCTGTCCGGACTTCACGAGGCAACCCTACGCCGAACAACATCACTTCAACTACACACGCTCGGTCTGGTGCCGGTGGTACCGGATGCCGATTTCACCCGACGTGGACCAGCGATCGGACATTGACTTCGGCGATGTTTGGTACATCTTCGGCGACATGGCCGGTCCGATCATGAAGCCGAGCATGGTCTACTCGACGTCTCGGTTGGCGATGTTCGGGGATGAGCAGTGGAACCGTCACGTCGCCGGGGCGTGGGCCAACGGCAGCCCGGAAGCCTGGATTGTCTGCGATCCGGTGTTCGACGCGATCGACGAAATCGGGCAGTATCACGACCCGAAGGCCCCAGGCAAGACACTCCCCCCGTCCCTCCTCGAACCCATCAGGCAGGGATCGCTGGCGTACTATGACGGGCACGTCGAGCTCTGCCGAGACCCCAACCCGAGCGACAGCGAGCGCACCAGGGCAGTGATGGGGTGGGGAGTGTTTGAGTACTTCGCAACCTTCTATGAACTCGCCTACGCCCAGCAGGGCAAGCCCCTGGAAGACCTCCTGGTCGAGGGGTAGCACCCGCGAAGGCAACACATCGGGCTTGGACGGGCAGGGACGCTTCGCGCAACAGTCTGCCCCGCCCTCGTTCGCCGATGGCCAGACGAAGAAGGCCTTGAGGACAGACAAGGGACGTCAGGTTCACGTATCGCCTTCTTCCTCAGCCGGCGGTAGAAGCAGACTGCCCCTCTTGCCGGAATCCATCCGTCCCCCCTCTTCCGTGAACCGAAGTCTTCCTATAGAATAATCTTGGCAAGAGACACCAATCTGGGGGCTAGGAAAAACCGATTTTGGGCGGCACAGGTCATTCTCCTCTTGGAGTGACAGCCCCGCTCTTTCCCCTGCCGGGGGATGGCCTTTCACCATGTCGAAGCAAGCATCACCCGCGGAGCATCGGGATTCCTCGAACGCCAGCGCCCGAGCTGCGGAAGCTGGCCGATGGACCGTGGCCCGATCGGTCTTGATCCAGGCCATTCGAGCCGGCCTGATAGGGGGTTTGGCTTTCGGCTGCGCCCAGGCGGTTGTCTTGGCCTGGCGGTATCGTTCGCTCCTAAGCGTCCGTCTGTGGGCGGACATCGTGAGCTACTCCGGACTGGCTCACGGCATCCTCTGGACGCTAAACGGCCTGGTCTTGGGCACCGCCTGTGGCCTGCTGGTCCTTGTCAGTCCTCGAATGCGACGCACGATCGCTCCTGGCGCATTTGCGGTGGCCATCCTTGCCGCCGGGATAAGTGTGTTGCTGTTGTGGCCCCTGGCCCACACCAATGGCCTCACCATTGCCAGGGGACTCAATGGGACTTGGTGCCTTCTCGTGGTGGGATGGTGGCTTGTAGCCACGGTTGCGGGCTACGCCGCGGCAAAGCATCTGGGCTCGACTCGGCTAGGAGCGCTCATGCAATTCGTGGGTCGTGTCGCTTTTGCCCCGGCTGCGATCATCCTGCTGCCCTGCCTGGTCGTCCAGTACGTCGAACGCCCCAAGCTTACGGAGCCCACCACCCGCTGGAAGCAAGCAATTTCCCCCCCATCCAATCGCCAGGATCCCAGGCCGAACGTCGTCCTCGTGGTCCTCGACACCCAGCGGGCCGATCGGCTCGGCTGCTACGGCTACGACCGGGGAACAAGCCCTCGATTGGATGCCTTCGCGGCCGACGCGCTCGTTTTCGAGGATTGCCTCTCGCCTGGGATCTGGACCGCTCCCTCGCACGCCTCGATATTCTGTGGGCTGTTTCCAAGCACTCACGGCGTAGGGTGGTTGCATATCTGGCTGGATGAACGGTTTGTGACCTTGGCGGAACTCCTCAGCCAGGCCGGCTACAGGACCGCAGCCTTCAGCAACAACTCGCTGATCTCGCCGGCCACCAATCTGTCCAAAGGGTTTGAGGAACTCATCCGCCCTGTGTGGCTGCATCGCGCACGCAGCAACAGTCTGGCAAGGTTCCTCGGCTTGGTGCTCTACGATGGCGGTTGCATCGGGAGGCTGCTCGGCGCGCTGACGGCCGAGGATGCGGGCGCGAAGTACACCAACCAGCTCATTGCGCGGTGGCTCGACCGGACAGACCGGCGCCGTCCCCTCTTCCTGTTCATCAACTACATGGAGCCACACGCCCCCTATCGACCCCACCTCCCGCACCGAGAGCTATTCGTCAAGCCAGAAGACATTGACAGTTCGTACCGAAATACGTGGCTTAAGAGCCGGGACGAATTCTCACTGCTGAAACGGGATTGCTACACACAGGCCGAGCTGCAACTATTGAACGACATATACGACGGGGAAACACGGCTGCTGGACGACTATATCGGCGAACTCCTGGAAGTCCTGGCCGAACGGCTGCCGCTCGACGAGACCCTGATCCTCATCACCTCCGATCATGGCGAGAGCCTGGGCGAGCACCACATAATCGGTCACCGGTTCTGCGTCTATGACACATTGGCCCATGTCCCGCTGATTGTCCGCTATCCCAAACGCGTCCAGCCTGGGCGCAGCAACGCCCTGGTCCAGACCGTGGACCTGCTGCCCACTGTGATGGACGCGGTCCACGGTCGCCCCGTGCCCACCGCGTCCACGCTCGGCCGATCGCTCTTGAACCCGCCAGGTGCAATCCGGCAATCTCTGAGGACCTCAAGGCCCGCCACGACGAGCTCACCTGCCACAGCACCCGCGGGTCGCGCGACCGTCATCGAGCTGTTGGCGCCTGGAATGGGTCGCTCCAAGATCGACCCCCGATTCAGCGCCGCGCGGTTTCAGGGGCCGTTTCGAGCGATTCGCCAGGGCCCATGGAAGTACATCCTCGCGCCCGACGGGCAAGAGGAACTGTACAACATCGCCAACGATCCTCGGGAGTTGCACAATCTGATCGAGACGCATCGTCCGGTCGGCGAGCAGTTAGCTGAACGTCTACGCCGGTGGGTAACGACTGTCCGAAAGTACGAAGAAAGGCCCCCGAAGAAAGGCGAGCCGTCCCCTGACTGCAAAACACGTCGCCATCTTCGGGATCTGGGGTACATCCAGTAGTCGCGGATCCGCCAGGGCCGCAGGACATCGCGTCGCCGGGCCTCAGGTGCGCCATTCCCCGGACCTCCGCACGGGCGTGCCCAACTGGTGCGCCGAGCCGTACCGCATCCCGCACGTGGGCATTCGGCGGCGCACAGAAGCGTCATGATTCGTCTGTCGCATCCGTCTTCGCCGCCGGAAAAGTAGAATGTCCCCTTTTTTGCTTTTTTCAAAGGTTGGCGGGAGGACCTGGCATGCGTAGAATGATGGCATAGACGATAGGGTGTGCGCGCGAACAGGAGCAGAGAGATGACACTCCGGGCGAGCCCCGCACGCCATCGTTCTTGCGCGTTCACGCTCATCGAGCTGCTGGTCGTGGTCGCGATCATCGCGCTGTTGATCTCGATTCTCCTGCCGTCATTGAACAGAGCTCGGGCGCAGGCACGGGCGACCCTGTGCGCTTCGCGCATCTCCCAGATGGTCAAGAGCGTGCTGCTGTACTGCGAAGACTACGACGAAACCCCGCCTTTCACCTCGAAGATCCGCGACGACGACGCCTGGGAGGGCATCAGCCAGCACAACATGGAGACCTGGCTGGGCTCGTTCCCCGACATGACCCAGGTCGTCGACAAGTCCTACAACCAGCCCGGGCCCTACCCGGAAGACGACGTGGACATCCCCCGGAGCGGAACGCTGTTCAAGTACGCCCGTTTCGAGAACCTGTACCGCTGCCCGGACTTCACGCGGCAGGCCTACGCCGAGCAACTTCACTTCAATTACACCCGATCGGTCTGGTGCCGGTGGTACAGAATGCCCACCGTGCCAGGCGCGGCCTGGCGGTCCGTCATACAGCTGGGTGGCACGAAATACATCTTCGGGGACATGGCCGGCCCGATCATGAGACCCAGCATGGTTCACTCGACGTCTCGGCTGGCGATGTTCCTGGACGAGCAATGGAACCGCCACATCGCCGGGGCGTGGGCCAACGACAACCCGGAGGCCTGGAACGTCTGTGATCCGGTCTTCGACGCCGTCGACGAAATCGGCCAGTATCACGACCCGAAGGCCCGGGGCAGGTTGCTCCCGCCCTGTATCCTCCCACCCGTCAAGCAGGGATCGCTGGCGTACTACGACGGGCACGTCGAGCTGTGCCGAGACCCCGGCCCGAGCGAGAGCGAGGATACCCGGGATGCGAATGTCACGGTACTGGAGTACTTCGCGACGTTCTACGAGCTCGCCTACGCCCAGCAAGGCAGGCCCCTGGAGGACCTCCTGGTCAAGCGCTAGTCATCCCAGAACCGAGGCATCGGATCAGACCAAGCCCTTGGCCACTGACGACGGGGGGGTAGGCCACGAGGCGTCGGCCCTGGCGTATGGCACACGTTGAGTAAGCCCCCGTCGTCTTTCGTGCCACATGCTCCCGTAACATACTGTTCTTGAGGAAATTGCGTTCCCTTCGCTGCTGCGCGACGCGGGCGTGGCGGGGGAAGCCTCCATCCCCGGCGTCGCTATGTTCCAGCGGGGTCGGAAGTTATTTTTAACTAACTCCGGGCTTGGCCAGAGGGTCTGGGGGCCCTAGAATGAGGGCAGACTGGCGTGGGCCGGCATCTATTCAGGAGGAAACAGATGGTGTTGAAAGGAAAAGGGGGGCGAGGCGCCCATCGTGCGTTTACGCTGATCGAGCTGCTGGTGGTGGTCGCCATCATCGCCCTGCTGATCTCAATCCTGCTGCCTTCGTTGGGCAGGGCGCGGGCGCAGGCCCGCACGACGGTGTGTGCTTCCCGGCTGGCGCAGCTGGTCAAGAGCACCTTGATGTACTGCGACGACTTCGATGAGACCCCCCCGTTCACCTCGAAAGTGGGGAAGGACAACCCGTGGGAGGCCATCAGCGAAGACAACATGGAGACGTGGCTGGGCTCCTTGGCGGACATGACCGAGGTGATCGACAAGTCCTACAATCAGCCAGGCCCTTACCCCGAGGATGACGTGGACATCCCCCGGAGCGGAACGCTCTTCAAGTACGCGCGGTTTGAGAACCTCTACCTCTGCCCGGATTTCGCCAGGCAGCCGAGCGCCGAACAGCATCACTTCAACTACACCCGGTCGGTCTGGGCACGGAAGTACAGGATGCCCACGTCGACCGACGTGGACGTACGGATTGAGCTGACCTTGGGCAGCGTGACGTACAAGTTCGGGGACCTCGCGGGCCCGATTCTCAAGCCCAGTGCAGTCTTCGCCACGTCCTCGCTGCCGATGTTGGTGGACGAGCAATGGAACCGTCATGTCGCCGGCGCCTGGGGTAACGGCCAGGGCGATGCCTGGATCGTGTGCGATCCGGTGTTCGACGCCCTCGACGAACTGGGCCAGTACCACGGAGCGCCCATCGCCGGCAAGACGCTCCCTCCGGCCCTCCTCCCGCCGATCAAGCAGGGATCGCTGGGGTACTACGACGGACATGTCGACCTACGGCGAGACCCAAGCCCGAGCGACATGGAGGACCAGAGGCCTGTGGATCTGACGCTCGCCGAGTACTTCCAGATGTTCCGAGAGCTGGCGTACGCACAGCTTGGCAAGGCGTTGGAGGACCTGCTCGTCCAGTAGCAGGCTTGGAGGCGCCCTCGCACAGGAGCGGGTACGGGGGCGGCAAGGTGATCCGCTACGCCCCGGGGATACGGGGCAGACAAGTAGGCGCAGGCACGCAGTCGGGAGAAGAGGGATGCTGCTAGAGCAAAAGGGAAGCCCATACGCCCGAAGTGCGTTCACGTTGATCGAGCTGCTGGTGGTGGTCGCCATCATCGCGCTGTTGATCTCGATTCTCCTGCCTTCGCTGAACAGGGCACGGGCGCAGGCTCGGACGACAGTATGCGCTTCGCGGGTCGGGCAGATGGTCAAGAGCATCCTGATGTACTGCGAGGACTATGAGGAGACCCCGCCGTTCACCTCAACAGTCGGGAAGGACAACCCATGGGTCGCGATCAGCGAGGATAACATGGAGACCTGGCTGGGCTCCCTGGAAGACATGACCGAGGTCGTCGACAAGTCCTTCAACGAGGCGGGGCCCTACCCCGAGGATACCGTAGAGATTCCCCGAAGTGGGACGCTGTTCAAATACGCCCGGTTCGAGAACGTATACCTTTGCCCGGATTTCGAGAGGCAGCCCAGTGCTGAACAGCATCACTTCAACTACACGCGCTCGTTCTTCGCCCGGAAATATAGGTTGCCGGTTTCGCCCGAGGTGGACGTACGCATCGAGCTCACCTTCAGCGGAACGACGTACAAGTTCGGAGACCAAGGCGGACCGATCCTGAAGCCAAGCATGATCTACTCGACAGCCGGCATGCCGATGTTCCTGGACGAGAAGTGGGACCGCCACGTCGCCGGCGCGTGGGCCAACGGCAACAACGACTCCTGGATCGTCTGCGATCCGGTGTTCGACGCCATCGATGAGCTAGGGCAGTATCACGGGGCGCCGGTGGCCGGCAAGACGCTCCCTCCCGCCCTGCTGCCACCCATCAAGCAGGGCTCGGTGGCCTACTATGACGGACACGTCGGATTGCGCCGCGACCCCAGCCCAAGCGACATGGTGGGTGAGAGGCCACAGGATTTGACTCTGGTCGAGTACCTAGATCTGTTCCGCGAGTTAGCCTACGCACAGCTTGGCAAGGCGCTGGAGGATCTGCTGGTCCAGTCCTAGCAGCGATCGCAAAACCGACTTATAGGAAAGGGCTGGGCCTTCAGACCCGGCCCTTTCCCTTTCCCACGAAGTTGAGCACCAACGTTTGTCCGCTTTGGATGGTGGCGGCTTCGGGAAGGACCATGCCGATCCGTCGGCCGTCGGCCGTGAGTCCCACATTGGGGATTGGGTTGCCCTCGACGTCCGGCCCAGACACGGTAACGGATACGCCCATTTTCCTACGCGGGCGTTTCGTACCCGGCCAGGTCAGGTCGATCCGACGGAGCGTCAGCTCGCCGTAGCGGACGTCGAGCGTGACGGTCAGCTTGTTCTTGGCCAACCGCTGGGCGAACCGGCCCCAGGCGGAGCCGCAGGCGTAGAAGCAGCCGAAGTCGGTCGCGCGGATCCGTGGGCCAAACCCGATCGTCTGGGCCGGGGCCGAATAGCGGAACCCACTCAGGGCCAGCAGGAGCGACCAGCTCGACATCGGCCGGGCGTAGTGGCTGCCGCACTCGAACTCGTTCCAGGGGTTGCGGCGGACGCCGTCGTGGCGATCCCGGGCGGCCTTGACGAGCGTCAGGCCTCGCCGGACGAGGCCCTCGTAGATCAGGTGGGCGGCGACCTGGTACTCGCAGCCCGTCCAGACCTCGTCGGCGTAGGGGAACGGGAACGGCGGCCGACCGCCCTTCGGCCACGTGCACATCAGCAGGCCGGCCTCGTCGTTAAGGGCGTAGGTCCGCTGAACGCTCTCGTGGTCGAACAGCTCGGGTCGGAAGTTGTACCTGTAGATCGACTTCAACGTCTTGCGGACGCGCTTGGGTTTCAGGACATGGCCCAGGCCGATCACCTCACAGAACCACTGCCCCAGGAGCTGATCGGTCAGGCAGCCCCGGCCGAACTGGTACTTGCGCTCGGTCACGTCCACGCCGGTCTGGATGTAGTACTCGCCGTTCCAGAGCGTCTCCTCGACCTTCGCCGATCCGGACGCGAACAGACGGTTGTACGCGTCAGCCGCGGCGGGGTCGTTCATCTCGCGGGCCATGGCGGCCATGGCCCGCAGCGCCCCCAGGTACAGCGCGCCCATCATCGGGTTGGGCCCGTGGAACTCGATGTCGTAGGTGTTGTGCTGTGCCCCTTCCATGACGCCGTCGCGGTCGGCGTCCCAGGCATCGGGGTGATTGAAGGCATACTCGAAGGCCCGCTTTGCGTGAGGATACAGCCGTTCTAGCCACGCGCGGTCGCCAGAAAGCTGCCACTCGCGATACAGCTTGAGGACGCAGCCCATCTGCCCGTCGGCGGCGGCCAGGTCGCCCGTGCCGCGAATGTCCTCGCACAGCGGGATGAGCGTGCGGAACGTCATGAAGCCGTCTTCCTCCGTGTTGTGTTCGAAGTCGGTCAGCCGCATGGTCCGCTCGAGCGCGGGGAACAGGTGGGCGACGGTCTGCTCGTAGTTCCAGACGTGCGTGCAGTTCATCGGACAGCAGCCGACCTGATCGCTGCAGCCCTCGAACCCGTAGAACCGCCCGTCGTCGCTGCGGAGGCCGGTGTTGGTCCGCAGCGTGGAGATCTGGCTGCTGACCGCGTCAATGACGTGGGCGGGCAGCGTGCTGTTCTGGAGGGTGTCGGTGAACCTGAAGGTCTCTTCGCCCAATCGTCCCTGGTGTTCTGTGAAATAGGTGCAGACGTCCCAGGCGTCCTCGAACTGGGTGGCGTACCAGTTGCGGATGACCTTTCCCGCGACGGTGGACTGCGCGTTCCACGTGTTGACGCGGTTGGGGAAATGCCACGCGATCAGGAACAGGAACGAGGCGGCAGCCTGATCGGGCGTGATGGTCGCGGTGCAGGCGAGCGACGCTTGATGCGTCTGCCCATCGGCCGACGGCTCGCCGGTCGCCCGTGCGTTGTCGAGCCGGCCGTCATCGCGAAAATCGTGCCAGAACCGCTGCATCGCGTCCCACCAGCCGGGCTCTGCCCACTCGGTAAGATACGTCTTCTCGCCGTCATGGGTCGTAGCCAGGGCCATCGTACCGAAGGGCCCCTGCTGCTGCGTGTACTTCTCGCTGGTCATCTTTAGACCCGCCAGGCCGGGCTGCTCGATCCAGGTATTGCGATTCTGGCCCAAACCGGACGGCACCTGCGGCCCACAACAGGGCGACGGGCCTGCCTGGCCGTCGAGCCCGACGGCGTTCTGCAACGACCCGACGATGCTGACCTCGACGGGCTTATCGCCGGTGTTGACGACCATGTACTGGAGGATCGCCACGGGCAGGCCGCTGTCCTTGTCGTTCAGAGGGATCAGGGGGTTGAAGGCCATGAGGTGGACGACGACCGGCAGATCGTCATCCTCAAACCGAACCGACGCCACAGGATAGCAGGCCTGGAACGTCGCGGAAGCCAATCGGGGCAATCCCATGACCTCGCCGGGGCTCAGGCCATGCGACGTCGCATACGGCGGATCGCGCCTGGCTTCGAGCACCCGCGTAATCGCCTCGCCATTGGGGGATTCACACCTGATGGCGAAGAACGTGTAGGGCAGGATCTGGCCCTTGCTCGGCCGGTTGAAGATCTCCCAGTCACGCAGCTGGCCGTAGCCGCCGAGCGAAACCGTGCCCGTGCCGATGCCGCCGAGGGGGAAGGCGATCTGCGAACGGGCCCGGCCCTTGAAGGTCCGGACGTTGGCTGACCTCATCAGCTCACGCTTGGTGTACTTCCTGGATCGCTTCTTGGCTGCCATGGGGCTTCTCCCAGGGACCGTGTCGGAACGTCATGCGATTCGGCGTCACCGCAACGCGGTCGATCCGCATCGGCCGGCGTTGGCCTTGGGTGACCTGCGATATCAGTTCGAGATCATCCGAAGGAGCCTCGGGGTCAGATGCCAGATTAGCTCACCCGAGGGATGAGGGTCAAACTGGCTGATGTCGATCCGGCAAATGCCCCCCTTCTTGAACTGGATGGCCGCATCCGTCCGGGCACCGATCAGGACCGACGCCAACTCCTCGAAGTCCGGGTTGTGACCGACCAGCGCAACGCTTGACATCGACTCGTATGGGCGGAGGGCATCCACGATCTCCTCGATCACACAGCCCGGCGCAAGCGCGTCGCAGCGCTTGACTCGGTCGAGACAGCCCAGGACGTCGCACACGATCTCGGCGGTCTGGCGCGCCCGGATTAACGGGCTGGTCAGCACGACGTCGAACGCCACGCCCATTTGCTGAAGGGCGCCGGCCTGCTTGCGCATCTTCTTGGCGCCGACCTCCGTGAGCGCCCGCTCGCCGTCCACCGTCGGGGCGGACGCGGTCGAGTCCACGGCGATGGCGTGGCGGATCAGATAGAGTTGCATGGCTTGACTCCTCGCGCGTCCCTGATATCGACAGGACGCACGTATAATTCACCAGGTCCGCCCCGCCGCGCCAAGACCCCGGTCGGCAAGGTTGTCACGCAAGCGGGCTTGGCGTAGAGTGAATCGGTGTCCCCGGCACCGCCCGCTCGGGAAGAAAGAAACCTGACCCATGGCGCAACTCACCGATTCGCAGAAGGCATTTTCCCGATCGGTCCTGCAGGATCTGATCCGCATCGACAGCACGAACGTCTCGCCCGAGGTGGCGATTGAACAACGGGCAGAGGAGCGGATGATCGAGCACCTCTCGGGCGTCTGCGACCAAATGGGCATGGCGGTGGCGCTGCACGAGGTGTGGCCCGGCCGGTGTAACCTGACGGCGCATTGGCCCGATCAGAACGGCCTGCACGACGTCGCGTTCGAGGCCCACGCGGACACGGTTGGCGTGGGCGGCATGACCATCGAGCCCTTCGCAGCCGACCTCCGGGACGGTCGGATCTGGGGCCGTGGCGCCTGCGATGCCAAGGGGTCGCTGGCGACCTTTATCTCGGCCCTGGACATCGCGCGGCGGCGCGGCCAACGCTTCGCCGACAAGATCCACCTGATCGCCACCGTCGGGGAGGAAACCGGGTGCCAGGGCGCCGGCGCCCTGATGGACGCCGGCTTCCGGGTCGACGCCTGCGTCGTGGGCGAACCGACCCGGTGTCAGGTGGTCACGGCGCACAAGGGCGCGCTGTGGTTCAAGTTGATCGCGCACGGCGTCCCCAGCCACGCCGCGATGCCTGACAGGGGCAGGAACGCCATCTATGCGATGGGTCGGGCCATCCAGTTCGTCGAGGAGCAGTTCAGTCGGGAGCTCGGCGAGCAGGAACACCCCCTGCTCGGTAAGCCCACGATCACCGTAGGCACGATCGAGGGGGGACAGGCGGTGAACATCGTGGCAGCGCGATGCGAGGCGTCGATCGACTGCCGTTTCCTGCCCGGCCAGGCGCACGAGCAGATCGCGCGTCGGTTCGCGTACGGCCTCGAGACCGCCCTCCCGGATGACGCGGGCGTCTTCGAGCTGACCACCATCCAGGGCCATGCGGCCATGGAGGCCGATCCGAACGGAGCCCTCGTCCAGAACCTGCTGGCCGGCTGCCGCGAGCTGACGGGCCAGAACAGGCCGGAGGGCGTGTTCTTTTTCGCGGATTCCGGCCCGTTCTCCCAGGCGGGCATCCAATGCGTCCTGTTCGGACCGGGCGACATCGCCCACGCCCACAAGGCGGAGGAGTTCCTGGAGCTGGATCAGTACTACCTGGCAATCGAGTCGGTCCTAGGCTGGTTGGAGCGCCATGCCGATCGATCGATCCTGACGTGAAAGTGGAGCCGTCCGTGAAGACCGCCCGATACGATCCTCAGGTTGAGCTTCCCGAGCTTCCGGACTACGGCAAGGTCGAGGACCGGATTTTGTTGGGCCGCATCCGGCGGCAAGACGCGGTGGCCTACAGCGTCTACTACGATCGTCACGCGTCCAGGATCTACGGTCGGCTGCTGGCGCTGCTCGTCGAGGAGGCGGCGGCAGCCAGTGTCTTGGAGGAGCTGTTCGTCGAGATGTGGGAGCGTGGGCGGGAGCTGACGAAGGCCGCGCAGTCGGACCCGCAGGCCCTGCTCGATCGGGCGACGGTGATGGCGCTGTCGGCGTTGAAGCGGCAACCGGCCGCTGCGTCGACGCGCAGCGACGACCACAAGACGCTGGTCGAACGATGTCAGGCCCTCGGCGCGCCCGACCTGTCGGACGAGGTGATTCGCCGATGCGTCGATTCGATCCTGGCCGACGCCCACGACGTCCCGCCACCGACCAGCGTGCGCGGACGAATGGCCTTGCGCCTGGGGCATCCGGACGTGGAACAGGCCGCACACCGGTACGCCCAGATCTGGCCGTGGCAACTTGTGCTCGTCGGGATCGTGGCGGTGGTCGCAACCGCGTTCCTGGTCTGGCTTGTGTGGCGATGACGCGAGAATTTGGACCGTCACGCCAAGTCTGGAGTGATTCGCAGGTGACAACCGTTGTCATGATGTCCTGGATGGCCCTGGTCGCGCAGCCACGGTTGGCTGCGGGACAGACCACCACGCTGTTTGCCCAAGCGACGTCACGTCCCGCAGACCGTGCCGTCGAACGAGCCGAACTCGCCCATGCATGCCGACGGACGTCTGAGGCGCTGCGCGGCAAACTGGGGCCGGGACACCCCATCGCCGTCGACCCGCCGTTCGTGTTGGCGGGAGATCTGCCGAATGATCGGCTCGCTCGCTACGGTCGGGGCGTCGTCCGGCATGCTGCCGAGGCGATGTGGCGACGTTACTTCGACAAGCGGCCAACCGACCCGATCACCATCCTGTTGTTCCGCTCAGAGAAGAGCTACCGTGACCACGCCAAGCGGCTGTACGGCGACGTGGAGGTCGCCTACTACGGCTACTACAAGCCCGACATCCGCACGCTGCTCATGAACATCTCGACGGGGGGCGGCACCCTCATCCACGAACTGACGCACGCGCTGATCGCTTACGATTTCCCCAACGTGCCGGAATGGTTCAACGAAGGGCTCGCCAGCCTGCACGAGCAGTGCAACAGCGAGGCGTGGAAGCGGCGCGAGCTGGTCGGGGACGTGAACTGGCGGCTGCCCGCTCTGCAGGCGGCGATCGCGTCCAAACGGCTCCGTCCTCTCCGCGACCTGATGACGGCAGATGATTTCCGCGGGCCGCAAGAAACGCTAAACTATGCGCAAGCGCGGTACTTCTGCATGTACCTCCAGAAGCGCGGCGCGCTGGCGCAATTCTACAAGGCGTTTCGGGGAGGTTACGCCGACGACCCGACCGGCCTGAGCCACGTCGAAGAGGTCCTGGGGCGTCGTCGGATCGAGGCAATCGAGCAGGAGTTCCTGGCCTGGGTCGTTCAACTCCACTGTCAGCCGTGACGGAGTCGCCACGTCGATGCCCATCGAGTTCGCCTGCGATCGCTGCAAGCAGAAGCTGAAGGTCCCGGACGACTGGGCGGGCCGGCGGGTGCGGTGTCGGGGCTGCAACCGCGTTCTGAGTGTGCCGGATCCCCTGACCGGCCAGTTGGACAGCTCCTTCGACGTCAAGGCCCTGGCGGCTGACAAGGGCGAGCCCGAGGACGAGCTCGTCACCGAGTTCGCACCAATCCCCAGAGCGAAGCGTCGGACCGGACGCGACGGGGAAGAAGACCTCAAGGTCACGTGCCCCCACTGCGGCAAGGTGATCAAGGTCCAGGACCCCTACAGCGAGATCCTGTGTTCGAGCTGCTGGGAGCCGGTCCCGCCTCTCGAGAGGGGGGACGCGCCCACAGGCTCGTCCACGTCACGAGGGCCGAAGGCCAGCGCCTTCTACGATGAAATCATCTCGGCCTTTGGCTACCCGCTGGGCGCCACGGGCTCGATCCTACTGGGAATGTTGGTCGCTGGCGGGGCGATCCTCTTGCCGGTGGGGATGGTGCTGCTATTCGTCATGGGCGTGGCCCTCAACCCCATCACGCCGTCGGCCAACGTCTCCTGGGTGCCGATGGTGCTGGTCGCGCTGTTCGCCGTCGAGGCCATCTACTTCGCCGGCATGGCCTATTCCGCCCTGCTCGACGCCGCACGGAACACCGTCTCGGAGAACGAGAAAACCCCGGACCTGACCTGGAACCCGACCTCGGTGGGCTCGGGCATCGTCGGCTACGTCACGCTGGTGATCGTCTACGGCGCCTTTCTTCTGGGCGTCAACTACCTGACCAGTGGCGGTGAGATGGTGGTTCCCACCTCGGTCGATCAGGCCCGCCAGCTCATGTCTCCCGTGACGATCGTGGTCCTCGTCCTACTGACGTTCACCGTGCCCATGGTCATCGTCGGGCTGGCGCTGATGCCCGGGCTGGAGGGACTGAGCCCTGGACGCATCATCCGATCGATCGTGGCCACGATCGTGCACTACCTGTTTCTGTTCGTGGTGGTGTGCTTCATGTTCGGGATCTATCTGGGCATCACGTCCAGCGTGATGGCCTGGGCGATCGAGGCGCTCATGACGGTGCTTCGCAAGGGCGTGAGCGAGGGGTTCACCGCGCTGCTGATGGGGTTGCTGGCCTGGACGGTCCTGATCGGCAGCGGGTTCTACTGCGCCCTGATGCTGGGCCGACTGCACGGCCTGTTCGCCCGAACCTTCCGCAGGCGGCTGGCATTCGATTAGCCGCGTGAAGTCCGCGCAGCGGGCCGCATGCCCCCTTCCCCCGGGCGAATCGACAGTACAGGAAATGAATCAGAAGAAGGACGTGAGCAAATCGATCAACTGCTCCGTGCTGAACCCGATGCCCCGCTGCGCATAGATACCCTCGAGGAGCAGGGACATCACCTTCTTGCTCTCCTCGACGTCTTCCATGAGTTGCCCCACCAGATCGAAGAACCCATACCCCTCACCGATGGTCCGCCAGGCCCAGGGATCACGCGATAGTGCCACATGACCGTCATAGTATCCCAGGCTCCCCATCTTGTTCCGCAGGAGCATGTCCCATTCCGAGCTGTTGAGCACCCGGTCCATCGTCCCGTGGTACGAGCCGATCATGTCTCCGGTGAGGGTGTGGATCGTCTCAGCGCCCAGCCACAACCAATCGTACCCGAGCGTGCCCCCGTCCGCGTAGTTGCCCGCGCAGTGGAAGTCCCACTGCTCGTCGAGCATCATGACCATCGCGGAGGGCGAGTAGATGCCGCTGACCTTCATGATGTGGCCGGGATAGAGCGCCTTGTCGACGGCCACCGCCTCCGGGTCCTCGACGCCGCTGACGTTTGACAGGATCTTGCGGCTCAGGATGGAACGCGTGAAGTTGAAGGTGTTCTGACTCTTGGGCGAGCTGTTGCGTCCCGCGAGCCCGATGGGGATCCGCTGGAAATCCGGGCAGCGGTAGAGATCCTCGAATCGCGTGTAGCCAAACAGCGTCCCCTCCCGAGCCGTGGGCCCGCCGTCGGGCAGGTCGGGCCAGTGCGGATGCGTCCACACCCCCTCGTCGACGTAGTAGCTTCCGGGAAACAGCCAGCTCTCGTGCCGGGCGAAGTACGCCTCCGTGTTGCGGGCGTCGTCGGTGTCGAGATGGCGGTAGTGCACCGCGGTCAGGGTGTGGTCGTTGTCGGCGTTGCAGAACCCCACACCGACGAACGGCGGGGTCTCGTCATAGTCGTCGGCGTATAGCAGGATGGCCTTGACCAGCTGGGTCTGTCGCGAGGCACACACGGTGGCCCTGGCCTGCGCGCGGGCCCTGCTCAGCGATGGCAGCAAGATGGCGATCAGCAAAGCGATGATGGCCACCACCACCAGCAACTCGATCAGTGTAAAACCGTGTCTCAACCCCGCGCCCGCCCGCCGAGGAGCACGAGCGTCCCTGCCGTCCCGCACCCGCATCCCTATCAGCATCATCCACCTGGCTTCCATGAACAGACCTGATCTGAGTGTTGTGTTTTCATTATACGCAGTCGCCAGTTGGCGGACACCCCCTTTAGTGGGAATTGACCGAAGGCAGCAGGCCACGCCTCCAGCCCGGTGTCGAGCGAGGCGAGCGCCCGCGGTGCTGGTGGTTCGCCCGACAAACCGTTATCATCCCGCCCGGTTGAACGGCACCGTCTCATAGGAAAGGACCAGCCATGTCTTATCTCGTCTCGTGCCGGGCGTACAGCTACGGCAAGCACATCGATCTGGCGTGGAGTCACCTGCCCACGCTGGGCATTCAACACGTGGAGATCCCGATCCCCTCGGCAGAACAGATGGACGCAACGCGCGGGCTGCTGGCATCGAACGGGCTGTCCGTGGGATCGTTCCAGGGGACCTGCGACATCGCCGCGGGCGACGCGACCGAAGCGATGGCCGCTCAGTGCGACGTCTGTAAGCAGTTCGGCGTGACCCGCCTGTTCGTGAGCGTCAAGGCGGGCGAGACGGATCGGCAACTCGTCTGGGACCGACTTCGTTCCGCCGGCGACGAGGCCGCCAAGCGTGACGTCATCATCATGCTGGAGACGCATCCCGACCTGGTCACCAACGGGGACGTGGGCGCCCAGACGATGGCGGCCGTTGACCATCCGAACGTGCGGATCAACTTCGACACCGCCAACGTCTACTACTACAACGAGGGCGTCGACGCGGTCGGCGAGATCGGCAAGGTACTCGCCTACGTCGAGGGCGTTCACCTGAAGGACACAGACGGGGGCTACCAGAAGCACTACTTCCCCGTGCTGGGCACGGGGGTCGTGGACTTCCCCGCCGTCGTCAAGCTGCTGGCGGATCGGGGCTTCGACGGCCCCTTCACGATGGAGCTGGAGGGCATGGCGGGCGTGGAAATGACGCCCGAAGAACAGAAGCAGTACGTCGCCGACTCGGCGGCCTACCTCCGCAAGATCGGCCTGCTGACCTGAGGCAGCACGTACAGATCGGTCAGCTGAACGCGGGATGCGGTGGTCTGCGCCGTCAACCGGCCGCAGGCACCAGCAGGAGGGCAGCAAAGCCGGCCAGGAACAGGAGGGCGAACCCCAACGCCATTCGCTTCAGGAGGGGACGGCTGCCCAGGACGGCCACGAGCACGGTCTTGAACACGATACTGGCCATCGCGGCGACGATGATCGCGCGGACCGCCATCTGGAGGTCCATCTTGCCCAGATTGGAGAACCTGGCGATCGAGATGGCGATGGCGTCCATATTGGTCAGACCCGAAAGGGCTGACACCGCGTAGACCCCTCGATCACCCAAGTGGTACCGACCCGCGGCCAGCAGGAACAGGACCACCGTATACAGCAGCGCGAAGACCAGCGAGAAGCGAAGCTCGCAAGGATTCTTGACCTCGGGGAGGGGGATCTCCGTGTGGGCCTGCCTCGCCGCGTAGACTGCCGCCACGATGATGCCAACCAGAAACATCCCCACCATAGGGCCGATAAGCCGAGGCAGCAGGGACGCGTTGAGCACGCCCACGATGGCGGCGACCCGGAGGAAGACCACCCCGGAGGCGGCCATGATCGCCGCAGCGGCCAGAGCGGGCGAGTTGTCCTGCTGGCTCCGCCGGGACAGCGTGATGGTGGTGGCGGTGCTAGACACCAATCCGCCGACGAGGCCGCTGGCCAATGTCCCGTTCCTCCCGCCCAGCACCTTCAGCGCCGTGTAGCTCGCCAGGCTCATGCCCGAAACCAACACGACCATCCACCACACCTGGCGCGGATTGATGACGTCGTATGGGCCGTACGTGCGATCCGGCAGCACCGGCAGGACGACAAACGCGATGAGCGTGAACTGGACGACGGCGTAGACGTCTTTGGACTGGAGGCGTTGGACCAGGCCGTGGAGCTCGGGCTTGTACTGCAGCAGGGCCGCCATCACCACACCGACCGCGATGGCAACGAAGGGCGGACCGTGTACGAGCATGGCCCCCAGGGCGAACGTCACCAGGACGGCCATCTGCGACGTCGTGCCCAGCGAGCGCTTCACCCGCGACCGCAGGACGGTGCTGCTAACGACCAGCGCCCCCATCGTGACAAGACCCGCCGCCAGGACCCACGGCGAGAAGCGATCGGCCAGCACGCCGCACAGCGTCCCCAGTGCCGCCACCAGCGGGAACGTGCGAATCCCCGCGATCGGGCGCTTGCTCCGCTCGCGCTGAAGCCCGATCAGCGCGCCCAGCAACATCGACTGAGCGAATACCTTGGCCAGGTGTGACGCATCCATTGCAGACGCCTCGAAGCCCCCATCACAACGCCGGACGGACCGGCATCCCCCGCAGCGAAAGCGCAGGGATCACCCCGCCCGGATACCGAGAACCTCTAGTCAATATCGACCACTCCGGGACGTTTCCTGGGCTTTTCCTGAAAGCCGAATTCACTCACACGGCCCGGCGATCAGTGCGGCTCGAGCCGATCGCGTCCCTTGCGTGGGACGACCGAAGCGGCGAAGATCCGCGCATGATCGCACGTCTTCTTGTCGCGCTCGCGTTGATGTCCGGGGCGGCTCCGGACCCGCCGTCCGACCACTGCCTGTGGCGCGAACAGCCCGCCCGCCGGCCCGTCATCGATCGCGGTCCCCCCGGCGCCTGGGACCATTACGCCGTAGACAACCCGTTCGTGTTCGCCGAGGGCGGAGCCTACTACTGTTTCTACGAAGCCCAGGACAAGCCCTTCAACCAGGGGGGACACGAACGTGTCGGACTGGCCTGCTCGACCGACAGCGTCCACTGGCGAAAGCACGACGGAAACCCCATCCTCGAGGTCGGCAAGAAGGGCGCGTGGGACGACGGGGTGGCGAAGCTGCCTACGGTGACGCGTCACGGGAACCGCTACTACATGTTCTACTCCGGCCGGAACGCCGCCGGCAAACAGATCGGACTGGCGATCTCGGACGATCTGAAGCACTGGCAGAAGCATCCGGCCAACCCTCTGCTGACCCGGCGGCCGGGGCAATGGGATTCACAACTGAGCACCCACCCAGCACCGATCATCCATCGAGACGGGCGATTCTTCATGCTCTACCGCGGCATGAAGGCCTTCTACCGTCAACAGGGGTTGGGCGTTGCAGTCTCGGACGACCTGATCCACTGGCGTCGGTACCGCGATGGGCCCGTGATGCCACCGGGGGACGAGTGCTTCTCAATGGCGCTGGCGGCAGGCGGCGCGGGCTACTGGGGAATTGCCCAGGCACCCAAACGGCGGTACTGGTACACCAGCGACCTGGTCACGTGGCGTCCAGGCGCCGAGCCGCGGTTCGACGGCGCTTCGGTCGAGACGTTGTCGAACCCATTCCGCCACGGCGACAAGTGGGTCGTCCTGTACGAGCAGAAGGACCGCATTTACCGCGCCGTCGCCACGACCGAATCGTCATGCGCCCCTGCGCCCCCCGGACGCGATCGGCGTTGACTTGTCCATCCCGTGGACTATACTCGAATCCAGTAGGATGCGGCCTGTCGCCCGACTCGGGCGTGGGCGTGTCGTCTTGTGGTCCCCGTAGCTCAATTGGACAGAGCGTTGGCCTCCGGAGCCAGAGGTTGCAGGTTCGAATCCTGCCGGGGACGTTCGCCATTTCCTTGAGAATCGCCGTTTCCCCGCAGTATTTGCAGACTTTCGGCACCCGCCGCTTTCTTGAGAACGTCCCCCGTTGGGTCAGCAGATGACCGTGATATGCACGGTTCGCCAGCATTTGGTGCAAACGCTGGTGCAAACTGAGCGGACGCATCGGCCGTCCCCGTGGCCCGTTGGCGTTCCCCCTCATCGTCCCCGTCAACCGACAGATTCGGCAAGACGCTGAGCGCGCCCGCCACGTCCAACAGCTTCGGGTCGGTGTAGACGTTGGCCGTTAGGTCCGGCGTGCTGTGTCGCATGGCGGCCTGAGCCGTCCGAAGCGGCACACCGCCTTTGCTCAAGTACGTCCCGAACGTATGCCGGAACGCATGCACGTCGACCGTTCGCCCGCGTTCATCGCGTTTGGGGATGCCGGCCACCTTCAGGTCACGGTCCAGCACCTTCGAGAGATCATCGGGCACATCGAACACCGGCAGATCGGCAGGTAGCCGGCTGGGCACGGGCTCGCCTGAACGCACAGCGTCGCGTTGTAGGGCTTGGAGCTTATCGGCCAGCCATTTCCTCAGGTCAGCCCGCAAATCGCCTCTCAGGGCAATCTCCGCCCCTCTACGGGCCTTCTCATCGGCGGGGTCGAGAACGGCATAGGCAACGCGACCATCGAGGGCAAGCTGCCCCACCGTCAAGGATGCCAGCTCGCCTTTGCGTAGCCCGGTCAGCACCAGCGCCTTGTAGATCAAGGCCCGTTCCCGACCGAGCGCTTCGAGCTGGGCAACCGTCTCGGGGCAATCCTTGAGTCGTTCCCGCGCCCGTTCCCGTGCGGTATCGAGACTGTCAGCGGTCAACGGGATGTAGGTCCAGGTCTTCCGGCCTTCCTGTTCGGCTTCGGGCTTCGGCATCGTCTCCCGGCCGCGTTCGGCAAGTGGTCGCTTCCGAGCCACGATCAACAACCGAGACAGCTCGTCTTCGGTCAACGCGCGTCTCTGGCGTTTCGGGTCGATGCGCTCATCGGCTTTGGGCACGCCGCCAAACGGATTCACCTTGAGTCTGCCGGTTCGAACGCACCAGTTCCCGAACGATACGAGCGCCTTGCGGTAGCCGTTGCGAGATCCGGCGGACATCCCCGCATCCTGCTGAGCCACAAGCCAGCGCTCCAGGGCTTCCCCCGACAGACCGGCCAGCCGCTTGAACCCGCAGCCCGTCGCCACTTTCCGGAAGCGCTGCTTGGTCGTGTTGATCCAAGTCTCTGCCACGCCCTTCGCGGCGAGGTGACTCCCATAGGCGTCTAGGTGCCTGAGGAGCGGCGTGTCCTGATGATCTGCCATCGTATCTTCAGCGGTGGACATCACCCCCGCCTTGACCAGCTCGGCTCGCCGCTCCAGATCCGCCAGCACCGAGAGCGCCGCCTGGCGGTCCCGGCATCCGGTGGCCACTTCGCGGACGATTCGCCCCCCGTCCCGGTACTTGGCCGTGTAGGTCTTGGCCTCGATGACAATCCGCTCGGAACCGTCCCGGCCCGTGGTCACCAGCGCGGTTCGCTTCCGGCCCCGTCCGTCCATCCATCGGGCAAACCGCTGGCCCTTGCGAGTAAACAGCTCGACGTCCTTGGGCAAGGGCTTCGTTGCTGTCTTTCGGTAGACCGTTCCCATCGGTCACTTGCCCTTCCGTCGCGTGCACTCGATGCCGAAGTAGTCGGCCAGCATGTCGGCCTTGTCAAGCCGAAGCGATTGCGTGCCGCGCATGAACCGCATGATCGATGCCCGCTGGACCCCGGTTTCCCGCTCAAGCTCCCAGTACGTCATGCCCTCATCGGCGATCGCTTTTCTGAGAGCTGCCGTCATCGTTCGTCGTTTCCTTGCCATACCGTGACAGATATCACGTTCTGCAGTCCGTGTCAATCCCTTTTCCAGCACCCCGCCGAACAGGTACGGGTGCCTGTTCCGGTCCCTTATGGGACACCGGTCATCCCTGCATATGGTTTTTCGCAGGTTTGACCGGTAGACAGCCGGTCATTTCCGCTTGGCTGTCGGTTCATCCTTGACCGCCCAACGGAGCCGGTAGGTTGACGCCCCGACGTTCAGCCGTCCCTTGCGGACCACGGTCAACAGACCAAGCCCTCTGAGTCGACACACCGCCCGGTAGATCGTGCTGACCGACAGGCCAGCCCGCCGCGCCAGATCCGCTTGCGACGTTCTGACCAGACCGTTCGGCTTCGCGTCCCGAAACAGGATCAGCCACACCACCGCCGCCGTCGAGTCAACCTGCCGAAGCGTCACATCGACGAAGGCGTTCAGCACACCGAAACGCCTGGCCGTCCGACCCCGAGACCGGGCCTTGGGATCGGTCTCGCCGTTGCCCTTTGGCTTCGAGCGGTCCGATTCCATCGGGGGCAATACGGCATCACCTTCGAGGGGCGGGCCGTCTCGGTTCATGCCGTGTCCTCATCTTCGTCATCAGGCGCCGCGGCCGTCCGGTTCCAGAGCGCCGCCAAGCCCGCCCGCAGCTTGCCCTTGTCTACCGATGAGGGGTTCCCCTCCGGTCCGGCTGCCGAGCTGAACCGCTGACGGGGTCGGTCAAACGCCAGCTCGACGTCCTGCAGGGCCGTGTACCGCGCCTTGAGATGCCGAAGCGTCACAAGCGCGTCATCCTTCGGGGTCGGCACCAGGATATAGGCGCTGTCCGCCCCGAACTCCAGTTCGCTGCTCTCCCGGAAGGATGCCAGGTTCAGCCCGTCACCCGTGTAGGAGCTGCGCCCGTACCGGTCCTTAGTTCGGGCCACCGCCGCAACGACCACGACCGCCACGCCGGCATCGGCAAACTGCCGGAGGTAGTCCATCGTCGCATCAACCGAACCCCGCCGGCTTTCATGCTGGCCCGGCGGTCGGATGCGTTGGATGTAGTCCAACACGATCAGATCAGCCCGGCAATCGTCCGCCGCCGCCGCTACGTTGGCCAGGTCAAACGGCGGCCGGACGAAGGCGAGCCGTTCGGCCAGAGGTTCAAGCGTGTTCATGGCCTGGTCGATCCGATCGGCGTGCACGCTTTCGAGCTGCCGATACCGGATCATGTTCAGCTCGACACCGCTCAGCCGTGCGAGCTGTCTATCGAACAGCACGTCGGGCGGCATCTCGATGTTGCAGACCACCGCCCGAAGCTCGGGGGTGAGTCGTAGCGCATCGATGACGAGCTGCATCACCAACGCCGACTTGCCCGAGCCCGGCGGCCCGCCGATGAGCACGACCAAGCCCGGCCCGAGTTCGATACCCGACAGCGCCCCGGAGCTGACCGGGTACAGCACCGGGGCCTTGCCCGTCAGCACGTCTTCCCGCCAGCTATCAACCACGTCAGCGGCCGTCTGATAGCGCGCTTCGGGGCTAGCCATCGGTCTGGCCCTCCGTCGCGTTCGCCAGTCCGCAGTCAATCTGCCGCTCGACCTCTTTCGGCGGCAGCCCCGAATCCAGACCCGACTCGGTCAAGAGCGCATGCGCCAACGTCGGCGGACACCCGAACTCCGCCAGGTTCGCCGCTGCGCTGAATAGCCGCAGATGCCGCTCGCCGACAGGCGCCGCGCAGCCGTCACGGATCAGCTCAAGCGTCGCCCGGTTCAGACGTGCCCCCTCGATGCCCCGTACCCGTCGTTGTCGAGCTGCTTCGGCGGCCTGTCGCACTTCGTCTTTGGCCCGGGCCCACAGCTCGATGGCCTGATCGCTACATCCCGTGGGCTCCGGGATCTCGAAGGGCTCAGGTTCGATGGCCCGGTCGAGAATCGCATCGACCGACAGGTGCATCAGTTCATCGACGCTCAGATACCGCTTGTAACGGCCCGTCTTGGCGTGTCGGCTGTTCGGAGCGCGAAAGAGCTGCACCTTGCTGTAGGTCCCGCTGTCGATGCTCACCGCCGCCAGCTCGGCAAGGTGTTCAGCGAATCGCCGCGCCACCTTGTGGAACTCTGGCGACGGTTCCGGATGCCACAAGCCCGTGGGAACGCCGAGATGGAAGCCCTTGCTGCCCGAGTAGAAGGCCAACACGTCGCCATCGTCGATGCCGAGCCGTTCAGATGCAGCCATCGCCAGCCGTCGTGCATCCTGCAGCGCTGCCGACAGATCCCCTTCGCGGTCGATGTCCCACCAGAGCCACAGGGCCCAGCACAGACCGGAGAATCCCGCCGTCGAGCCGTCGTGGTCGTCCAGGTACTCCGAGAAGTCTCGACCGTAGGTGAACGCCGACAGGTACGCTGGGCGGTGCGTCTCGGCGCGCTCGTCACACTCGGCATAGGCCCGGAAGGCCACGGCCCAATCGATCGGCCGCCGCGTCCCGGTCTTCCCGTCAAGCACCCGAAACCCGAGATTCATGTCAGAACGGCACACGGCCACCCCCTTCGGCTGTGTCGCCGTCTGGCCCTTCCGGGGTGGACGATTCCGCCGGCCCTGTCCCCCCCGAACCGTCATCCCTGTCGGCGTCCGTTCGGCCGCCATCGTCGGACGGCGCAAAGGGATCTTGCTTGGGTTCGTCGATGCCGACCACGTCGAAGCGCCGCACCCGGTTGTACTCCGCGCCGTCGTCATTGCGCCGCAGGGCCAGCTTGACTCGACACCGAATGCCTGGCGGCAAGGGTCCGTCGAGCTGTTCAAGCGACGTGATTCCGAGCTTGCCCAAATCTCGTTTCGCCATCGGCATAGCCGCTTCGGTCAGCCACACGTCATGCCAGAACCGACGGCCGACGTGTTCGCCTTCGGCCACGCGGAAGGTCAACTTGTAAGCTGGGGTCCCGGTCCGGGACTCGGTCGGCTCGCCGACGATGACATGGGCGATATACTCACCGCTCGGTAGCGGCGCGAAGTCTTCGGCAGCTTCGGTGCGGTTCCAAGCATCGGCTAGCACAGAACGGTCATCTGCCTGTAGAATGTCGCTGAGTCGTCTGCGGTTCACAGGAGCAGTCCTTTCGTTCGGGCTCGACGGTGACGGCCGTCGGGCCCTTCGTGTCTCTGAATGCTGATCGCATCGGCCGGTCGACGCCGCCTGTTGCGGGGGACGGTGGGGTCCGATGCCCCCGCAGCCACTCGGTAGCGGTCTCCCGGCAGACGAGCTGCCAGACACTCACCGGCCTGGCGTGTGCTACCGCTCGGGTCGATGGGCTGAATCCCACGCGACGGATGATCCCCGCCTGCACCAACACACCCGGCACCGCTCCCAGGCACACCGGGTTGACGCCGGCAGGGAGTCGGACCAGATGCCGAACGTCATCGGCCGTCGCCCAGCCACGTGTAAGGACGGTCTCCAACAGCGCCCTCCGACCGCCCAGGATGCACCGATCCCGCAGCGCGTCCAACGACCCATGCCCTTGTCTCATCGCACTGCCCCCCGTGCCGACCGCACGGGCGGACATCCGTCCCGCAGCCAGTCCATCAGCGCAGCCCGTCGCCACCGGACAAGCTGCCCGAGCTTGATCGGCCGTGGCATCCGCCCCGAATCGCTGAGACGGTAGACGTGGCGCTTGCTGCAGCTCAAGAGCCCGGCGACTTCCCGGACCCCCAACAGCTCCGCAGTAACAACCGGCTGCGGACCCGGCCCGCCAGATTCCTTGGCGGCGCTTCCGGCTTGTGTTGTCATTGTGAACGACTCCGGTCTTGGATCTCAGGCGTGCCAGCGTTTCCTTGCCGCTGTCATCACACGCCGTTTTTGGTCCACAAACCGGAAGGGGCGGAAGCTCCGACCTTCCGCCCCTCCGCGCAGAAAAACGCCCCTGATGCCTAACCAGGGGCGATTGCGGGTACAGTCTTTCGCTGAGATTTCCGCTTGCCTTCCGCCCTACTTACCCGCAGAGCGCGGACGGACGTGATGCGGGAGGCTTTCCGGTTCGATGTCTTCCACTTTGACGAAACACCGAGCCGCTTCGGCGCGGCCTGCTCGGCTCGTGTTCTTCTGAGTGCCGGTCAAGCGCCGGTACTCCCGTAGGTTTCGTTGCCACGTCGCAAAGCTCGGCAGGTCATCCCCCTCGCCTGCCTGTTCGTACGACCTGAGGAGCAAGTCATACACTTCGCGGTCGGTCGGGTCCGCCTTGCCGAGCACTCCGGCGCCGTGTTGGTACTGGCTGTATGCCTTCTGAGCACGCGGGGGGGTGTCGCTGCTTTCCGCTGGCGCTCCTTGACCATCCGCTTGGTCCTCAGTTGGCGTGTCCAGCTTGGCCCACCCGCGTTCCGTCAGCGAGAACCCCACAAGGGAACGGTCATCGGTCCCGCGCAAGAATCTGGGCGGCAAACCGCGGAAGGCCAGACTCCGGGCCGCGTGTCGCCCAGCCGTTGCTCGGATGCGGTGCCACGCCAAGGTGATGACGTCCCCGTCTGCCCTCACATAGCGAAAGGCTGGCAGTTCTGCTGGTTCCGAAAGGTACGGGGGCTGAAGGGCAAGCAGGGGGCCGACGGGGTACCGTTCGTCCAGAAACACTTTGTCACAAGGTACCTTGCAGATCAGCCCGCTGAGGCAGATTTCCTTGACGGCAGCCTTGAAGTCCACCGAGCTGTCGAGGCTGGGCTGGATCTCCAGCCAGAACATCACATGCGGGACGACGTCAAACGTGACCATGCCCTCAGGAGTACCGTCTGGTCCCGCGGAATGCACGCCCTCAAGGGCAAGTCGCTTCAACGTTCTGAGTACGTGTAGCTTCCGGGCTTCATCAGAATTGAGGTTGGGCACTGTCCACCATCCTTCCGGGTCACCGCCCGGACGGCATGCCGGATGGTGGAGAGAGCATGCCGCGCCGGACGGCGCTTGGCGGTGGCCTACCGCCGTCCCGTATGCCTTTGTCAATCTCGATCGTAGGTGGGGAGCGCGTTTGCGCCAACCGCTGAACAGCGTGGTTCCGGAAGGGAACCGCTGCTTCGCTCGGTGGACGACGTGGTGAGCTGTGCACCGATCCGGTCCAGCCATTGCCCAAGCGACCCGAGCTGTGCTGTGCCGGTCGCCCCCCGGTTTGCCGTGTCGGCCGCTACCCACCGGGTCGCGGTGAGTTCGGCCCGGATCTGCAGCGCGTCCGTAGCGTAAAGGCCGTGCTTGAGGGCGTTTAGCGAGCTTGCCCGCTTGCCCTTCGCGGTCCTGGGGCCCGTGCTGAACCGCCAGGGCTTCAGCCTACGCGCCGACGCCCGAAGACTCGCCAGGCCCCTCGGGGTCAGCCGGTAGCGTCGCTTGGTCTTCGATGTCCCCATGCCATCCCTGTTCGTTCTGCCCGTTTTCGCGCCGAGCCGGTACCCGTGCGATGTTGGTCACGATCTGCTGTTCCGCCACGTTGGCCTGGCCGATGCTCAGCCGGTTACCGCCCCGCTTCGAGCTGCGGTACTCAGCCAAGGCGAGCATGTGGCGTCGGAACGTGTTCGCCGCACGGTCGGCCGCTTCGTTGATGATCCGCACATGGTTGATGGTCGGCGCCGCACCGGACATGCGGCTGAGCTGAGCCAGCCGGCCATGCAACCAGAGGATCTGAGCCGCCAGCATTTCTTCGAGCGGGTCCTGGGGAGCCAGCCGCCGGATGACGGCAGCCACGTTGTCCCGCACCGCGTCGACCATGTCGTCACCCACGCCCGCACCCCGGAGCTGCTCCTCATAGACGACACTGCCCAAGATGCGGTGGTGGAAGATGTCGCCGTAAGTCCGTCCGCCCGCCGCGCTGTCGGTCTCGGGTTTCGTGGGCAAGCGCTCGGCATCTTCGGTCTTGGCGACGGACCCCTTGGCCGGGGGCTTCGCTGGGCGCCTTCTCGCCCGTGCTGGTCCCTTGTTTGTCATGCCCCGCTCCTTTGCTCCACCGACTTCCCGAGGATGTCCGCCAGCGCCGCCCGCTCTTTGGCCGACAGCTTCAACAGCTCCGCCGCCAGCGCTTCGAGCGGCCGGCCAAGCGCCCCCGGATCGTGCACGTTTTCCGCGTTCCCGGTGCAAACGCTGGTGCAAACCGAATCGGGCGCGTTCGTATCTTCTTGTGGTTGCGTCGGTTGGGACTCTGTCCCGTTGGCCTCCGGAGCCAGAGGTTGCAGGTTCGAATCCTGCCGGGGACGTTCGCCATTTCCCGCCGAATCGCCGCTTTCCCTTGGTATTCGCAGGCTTTCGGCATCCGCTGCAGGAAGGGTCCTTGCGTCCGACTACGAGAACCGCTTGAAGATCCGCCACTCGGAGGCTTGGGCCCGCAAGATCGCCCGCTCGACGAAGGCCGGCGAGAGCCGATACGCGAGCCAACCCGCAACGCCCGCCGACGTCATGATGAGTTGTCGCTTGCGCTTCTTGAGCAACTTGACAATGAGGGCCGCGGCCTGGGCCTGACTGTGATGCGCGGGACGTCCCGGCGGCGCCAGGGAACCGTCCGCCGTGATGATCCGCTTCTCGGGATCGTGCTCGGTGAAACCGAGGTAGACCACGCCGACGTGGACGCCTTTCGGGATGAGTTCGATGCGGAGCGATTCGGCAAGCCCCGTCAACGCCTTCTTGGTGGCGCAGTAGACAGAAGCGCCGGGCAGGCCGAACAGGCCCGCGATGCTTGAGATGAAGACGAGCTGGCCCTTCGAGTCGATGAGGTGGCCGATCGACGCCTGGGACACGTTGAGACATCCGATGAAGTTCGTCGCGGTTACCTGACGGCAGACCTCCGGGCAGAGCTCGGCGAACTGCCCGCGCATGGAGAGGCCGGCGTTGTTGATGACAACGTCCAGGCGCCCGAAGTGGTCGATCGCGTCCTGGACCATCCTTTCGGCGTCCGCCAGATTGGCGACGTCGCCTGCGATCGCCACCACCTTGCCTCCCAAGCGCTCGATGTGGTCTTTCGCTTCGCCAAGGCGTGTTTCGCCGCGCGCCGCGATCACGACCTTCGCGCCGCGGAGCGCCAGTGCCCGCGCGGTGGCGAAGCCCACGCCCCGGCTCCCTCCCGTCACCAGCGCTACCTTGCCCTTGAAGTAGCCTCCGTCCATCTGAAGATGACCATACGTGCTAAGCGAGCGAATCGAGTCCTCGATTCCGGTTTCCACCGGACTTTGGCGCGCTCCGAGTTCGTCTGTCGCCTTGGCAGAGCTGTAGTAAGCGCCGAGAAGAGAGAACCTGGCCACGGACCGGTTGAGTTTCGGTCGTTTTCCCACAACGCTTCCGAAGAGCGACGCCATCGTCCCAGCCAGACGAATGACCGAGCCGGGAAGCGTGCGTTTGGGCGCGCGGACCCCGGCGATCCGGGCGACGCGCGAGAAGAAATCGCGGTAGCACAGGTTGTGCCCGCCCAGGATATAGGTCTGGCCCGTCCTGCCCTTCTCCATCGCCGAAAGCATGGCCCGCGCCACGTCCGGCGCGCAGGCGAAGCTGCGTCCACCAGGTGCGGTGAAGGCCATGGGGCGCTGGATGAACTGCCGGACCAGTTCGCCCCCGCTGGGTCGCGAGTCGTAAGGCCCCAGCAAGAAGGTCGGCGCGACGATGACCGCGTCGAGGCCACGTGTGCTTGCGTACTGGCGGACGAGTTCCGTGGCTCGATACTTGGACTCCATGTACGGCGTACCCCGGTATGCTTCGGGGAAGGCGCCGGTCTCACCTCCCGGCGCAGAAATGGGCCCCGGCTCGAAGCAGGACGCAGAACTGACGAAGACCAGCCGCTTGATCGGGACCGCCAGACACGCATCCAGGACGCGGCGGGTCCCCTCCAGATTCACCTTCCACACCCGCTCGGCATCGGCCCAGAGATCCGTGATGGCCGCACAGTGGAAGACGCCGTCACACCCCGCCATAGCATCCGAGAGCGAGAAGCTCTCGTCACAGATATCGCCCTCGACCTTCTCGGCCGGCAGACCATCGAGCGTGACGGAACGGCTCCCGGGGCAGATGAGACATCGCACGGAATGATCCTTGGCGAGAAGTTCCCGAACCAGGTTGCTTCCCAGAAGGCCATCCGCACCGGTCACCAGAACTCTCATTTCGGCGTGCTCTTTGCTGCTACACGTTTGACGACGCTGATACGTCCGCCTCGGCGGTCCGTTGCGAATCCCTAAGGGTGTATGTCGAAGATCGTGCCTGGCAGGTACGCTCGTCCCCGCAAGCAGGCCGGGACTTCGAACCGTAAGCCAACCCTATGTGTGCTCGGTCCGGGCAATGATCTCGTCCTGGATCGCGCTCCCCAGATCAACGAAGTATGTGCTGTAGCCGCCGACCTTGACGATCAGGTCCCGGTAATCTTCTGGCTTCATCCGGGCCGAGCGGAGCAATTCGGCGCTGGCCACGGTCGGCTGTATCTGTGACCCGCCCAGCTGGAAATAGGTGCGAATCAACGAAACCCACTTCGCCCTCGTCTCCGCGTCCCGACCGATCGCGGTGGGATGGAATCGCACGTTCACCGCGCAGCCCGTCACGTCCTCGAACGGCAGCGCGGCCACGGAACGCAAGGCCGCGGTCACACCAGAGCGCTCGACGTTGTAGGGGTTGCAGCTTGCGGCGTAGGGAGTGGCAGCCTTACGCCCGTCCAAGGAGGCAATCGACAGGCGTCCGTCAATCGTATGGGTGGTCATGCTGATGACATAGACCACGAACGGGCCGCCGCGAGCGTTGCGGTACTGGTACGTCTCTTCGAAGAGATCCTTCA
>CAYMLO010000083.1:0-45147 GCA_964390905.1 uncultured Planctomycetales bacterium
GCCAGATCACGCTGCTCGGGAATACCGATGATGCAACCTTCCCACCTGCGGGATGGCGACGACCTTGCAAAGTTCGGGTGGCTCGACTTGCCGCTGTTCGGGGGCATTCCGGGCAAGCGAAAGATGAGTCCGAGATTGATGGTAGTACTCGAAGTAGGCGGTGAGGATACGGATCAGGTGGGGTTCGTTGAGGACAATGACATGGTCCAGACATTCGCGGCGGATGGAGCCGATCAGGCGTTCGACTAACGGATTCTGCCAGGGCGAACGATATCCGGCTTGACGATCAGGGGGCATGAACGCCTGTCTTTCTGGAACCTCGACAGCCGCATCCAACAGAGCCTGTTGCGCCTCTGCAGTCGTAGGCGCTTCACTGATCTCTGGAGAACAGTCAGCTGTTGGCGAAGGGCCGAGTTCTCCGACACAACGGTCGCACGACCCAGAAGCAATGCTCGGAGCAACCAGATGAGGATGCTGACAGCGCCCATTTCGTCCTCCAAGTTCGGACTTGGTGCGAGTGGGTGTTAGCGGATGGACACGCAACCTGGGAATCGCGTAAGTCCTTTGTCATCAAGAAAGACAAAGTCCTCGGGAGGGACAGCCCTGTCAGTCGACGGCCAAGGTCGTTCCTTCGTGCGCCCACCGGAGCGCCATCCCACTCCATAGGATGGCTCGGAGCTAACGTTTCGCCCGCTTCTTGACGGGCCTGTCTCGCTTGGCCTCATCGTGGGATCGCGCCAACGCTGCCAGCTTCTCCGGATCCAGGAGCGGATCCCTGGTCAGCTTTCGCCATTGCTCTAATGCTACGAGCAGTCGCTTCTCGATCTCGCGGAACTCCGCCTTGCCGGCCAGGTTCCGGAACTCGATCGGGTCCTTCTCCAGGTCGTACAGCTCTACTCGTGGAGGCCGGTGGCAGGTGTCGTGCGCTAGACGGGCGGGCGTCCCCTCCAGTTTCGGATCGCGCGACGCCTCCCAGGCGGCGCAACCGTCGACGGCCTTGACCGGGTTGGGTCGGTCGCCCAGTAGGTTCAGGATCAGCTTGTAGCGGCGATCGCGAATGCTCCGGCGCGGGAAGAAGCACTTCTTGCCGTGGCTCGTGTACTCCGCGCAGAGCGTCTCACGCCACGGGACCGACTTGCCCTCGATGAGCGGCGTCAACGATTGGCCCGGCAACCCCTCTGGCGCGGGCAGCCCGGCCGCGTCCATTACCGTCGGCAATATGTCGACCGTCGAGATCATCTCCTGCCGGACCTGCCCAGACTTGCCCCGCCCCGGCCAGCGAACGATGAAGGGGATCCGCAGTCCGGCCTCGTAGCACGTCGTCTTGGCGCGCGTGAACGGCGGGCCGTGATCGCCCAGGAAGATCACCACCGTGTCGTCCGCGTGGCCCGTCTTGGCGAGTCGCTCCATGAGCAGACCGACGCCGACGTCCGCTCGCGTCACGCAGTTGTAGTAGCCGGCCACCTCCTTGCGGACCTTGGGCGTGTCCACCCCAAGAAACGCGAACGGCGTCACGTCATCTGGCCCCAGGGGCTTGGCGGGTACTCCCTTGACCTGATCGACCAGCGGGCGGTGCGGGTCGAAGTAGTTGACCATGAGGAAGAACGGCCGATCACCGGACCGGCGCATGAATCCCTCGGCCTGTCCTGCCACCCCGCCGACATCACGCGTCAGCCCGACGGCCGTCTTCCTGAAGTCGAACGGGAATGCCGCGTCCGGCGCCACGTGAATCTTGCCGATGACCCCCGTGCGGTACCCCCCCTGCTTCAAGAGCGACGGCAACGTTGGATAAGCCTTGTCCATCGAGTAGCCGCGATGGCTCAGGCCGATCTGTCCGTTCTGGTGTGGGTATAGCCCGGTGAACATGCTGCTCCGCGACGGACTGCACGACGGCTGGGTGACGAACGCCAGCTCGAATCGCATCGATTCCTTGGCCAGCTTGTCGAGGTGCGGCGTTCGTGCCTGCGTGTCGCCGTAGCAGCCCAGATAGGGCCCGAGGTCGTCCGTCGTGATGAGCAGGATGTTGTGCCGCTTCGGTGTTTGGGCCGAGTGCGCCTGACGCACCGCCAGCCCGGCCGTGCCGAGGATGAGGTCCCGGCAGAACGTTCGACGCTTCATCATCAGCTCGGCCATCACGGGTTCCTCCTGAGACCTCTAATCCGGCATTTCCCATTTGCCTCCCGTCAACGAACCAGCGTACCGAAGCAGGTCCTTGGGTCAACTGATCAACCGACCGCGTACGAGACATCTTGGATGTACGCCTCCAGATCGCATACACTCGTGGCCACGATCGGTCGAATCTCCAGATCCAACACCGATTGCAGGCTTCGGAAGGGGTACGTTGACCCCAATCAGGTAAGCGGAGCAGAGGTCACCGAAGGAAGCGACCATGACACGATTCGTCCTCACATCCGTCATCGTGCTTGCGGTCCCACCGACCAATCTACGCGCGGCGGACGAGACACCGGGCAAGCCAAACATCCTGGTCATCCTCGCGGATGATCTGGGTTACGGCGACGTTCGGTGCTACAACCCGCAGCGAGGCAAGATCCCTACGCCGAACGTCGACCGATTGGTGTCAGAGGGCATGCGATTCACCGATGGGCATTCCAGCTCCGGTGTCTGCTCGCCTTCTCGTTACACGCTGCTCACCGGCCGGTACCACTGGCGGACGCGATTGCAGGCGGGCATCGTTGGCGTATTCGGCGAGCCGCTGATCGCGCCAGATCGGGTCACGGTCGCAGGGCTGCTGAAACGCCACGGATACCACACGGCGTGCATCGGCAAGTGGCACCTCGGGTGGGCCTGGTCGATTCCTTCGGGAAAGGGCGCGTTCTTCCGCCTCCGGCGGGGCCAGACTGGGACCGCCGCGACTGACCAGCACAGGGCCGCCTGGCGCAAGGTGTTCTCTCGGTCCATCCGTGGTGGACCTACCACTCGTGGCTTTGGTGAATACTTCGGCACCGACGTGCCCAATTGGCCACCCTACTGCTTCATCGAAAACGACCGCACGGTTGGTATCCCCTCGGAGCTGCTGCCGGCGGCGCTCCTGAAGAACAATCAGGCCAGCCTTCCTGGGCCGGCACTACCGGGCTGGAAACTGGAGCCGATCCTCCCCGCGCTGGCCGACAGGGCAGGTGAATACATCAAACGCCGCGCCGCGACGAAAGAGCCGTTCTTCCTCTATCTACCGTTGACGTCTCCGCATACGCCTCTAGCCGTCAACAAACCTTGGAGAGGCAAGAGCGGGTTGAATGCCTACGCCGACTTCGTGATGGAGACCGACGACGCGGTAGGCCGGGTGCTCGACGCGTTGGACAAGGCCGGAGTGAGGGACAACACGCTGATCGTGTTTACCAGCGATAACGGGTGCGCGCCCTACATCGGAGTGCGGGAACTGGAGGCGAAAGGCCACTTCCCGAGCGGTCCGTTCCGAGGATACAAGGCGGACGCTTGGGAGGGCGGCCACCGCGTGCCCTTCGTCGTGCGCTGGCCGGGCGTCGTGAAGCCAGGCAGCCGTTGCGGGCAGACGGTCTGTCAGGTCGACCTGATGGCCACGGTGGCTGAAATCGTCTCTGCCAAGCTCCCCGACAATGCGGGCGAGGACAGCGCGAGCCTGATGCCGCTGCTGAGAGGTCAGGATCGTCCAATCCACGAGGCCGTCGTACATCATTCCGCCTCGGGTCGTTTTGCCATCCGCGCGGGCAAATGGAAACTCCAGTTGTGCCCCGGTTCTGGCGGCGGTTTCGTGCGGCACGATCGTGATGCCGAGGCGCTGAAGCGCGGCCTGCCGCCTATCCAGTTGTACGACCTGGAGGCGGATCCCGGCGAGCGGACCAATCTCCAGGCCGAGCGTCCTGAGGTCGTGCAGCGACTGACAAGACTCCTCGAGAAGCTGGTGGCGGACGGACGGAGCACGCCTGGCCAGCGGCAGAAGAATGACGTGCCTATCAACATCTGGAAGGGTCAACAGCGCGGGCCGAAGCGCGCGAGTACGAGAGTCAGATGAAACCAGCAACTCCCACCTGTCCTTTGCGATGACGGATCATGTACTTCGACACCGTTGACACCGCGACCGCGTAGCCGAACAGTCGCAACTCGGATTGGATGCGCGGAGCGCCCCAAGTTGGGTTCTCAGAGGACATCCGCCGGATCAGATTGCGGATTTTGGCATCAATCTTGGGACGACCTGGTGTTCCGGTGCATGACTTCCATCGCCAGTAGAGGCGGGCACTCACAAGCGCGAGCGACCATCCTTGCGAATCTTCCTCAGCAGAGCGGACAGCTCGGACACCTTGTCCGGGTGTTGGGTCGCGACGTTCTGCTTTTCGCCAAGGTCCTGGGTCAAGTTGTAGAGTTGCGGCTTGGGATCGAGGCCGAGTTCCGTGTTGGTGTTCTTCTGGATCTTCGGCCCTTTCTTCGGTGCGATGTACTTCCACGGTCCCTTGATTAGCGAGAGCGTCCTGGCGTGTTCCACGAGATGATCACGTCCGGTCGGCGTCTGGCCGAGCAATGCTGGCAGGACGTCGAAGCTGTCCGGGGCGTCATCGTCGGTGAGCTTCTGGCCGAACAGCCCGGCGAAGGACGCCAGGAAGTCGACCTGGCAGACCAGCGCATCGGAGACGCCGGGCTTGACGTGGCCGGGCCAGCGCACGATGAAGGCAACGCGCGTGCCGGCGTCGAACGCGCTGTACTTGCCGCCGCGCAACGGACCAGACGGCGTGTGCCCGTTCAGCTTCTCGACGGCCTGGTCCTTGTAGCCGTCATCAACGACCGGCCCGTTGTCGCTGGTGACGATGACCAGCGTGTTGTCCGCAAGCCCCAGCCGGTCCAGCGTCTTGACGATTTCGCCGACGCACCAATCGAATTGGAGGATCACGTCCCCGCGCGGGCCCAATCCGCTCTTGCCGGCGAACCGAGCGTGCGGTACGCGGGGGACGTGGATGTCATGCGTGGCAAAGTACAGGAAGAACGGATCGCCCTTGTGCTTCTCGATGAAGGCCTTGGCCTTGTCCGTGATCACGTCGGCCATGTCCTCGTCGACCCATCGCGCCGACTTCCCCCCGGTCATGTAGCCGATCCTGCTGATGCCGTTGACGATCGTCTGGTCGTGGCCATGGCTGGGGTGCATCTTGAGCAGCTCGGGATGGTCTTTGCCCGTGGGTTCGTTGCCGATGGGCCTGCCGTAGCTGACCTGGATCGGATCGCTCGGGTCAAGCCCAACGACGCGGCGATTCTCGACGTAGACACACGGCACGCGGTCGCCCGTTGCGGGGATCAGAAAGCCGTAGTCGAAACCGATGTCGAGCGGACCGGGCTTGATGTCGCCGTTCCAGTCCAGGCCTCTCTTGCCGAGACCCAGGTGCCATTTGCCCACGACACCGGTCGCGTAGCCGGCCCTTTTGAAGACCGATGCGAGCGTCGTGCGGCCCGGTTGGATGATCAACCCGGCGTTTCCCGGCAAGACGCTCGTGCCCTTCTTTCGCCAAGCGTATTCACCAGTGAGCATGGCATATCGCGACGGGGTGCACGTGGCCGATGGTGCGTGGGCATTGGCAAACCGCAGCCCCTCCGAGGCCACGCGGTCGACATTCGGCGTCCGGATCTTCGTCGCCCCATAGCAACTGACGTCGCCGTAGCCGAGGTCGTCGGCGTAGATGATGACGACGTTGGGTCGTTGCGCCCCGGCAACGGTCCTGCCCTGCTCGCCGGCAGAGGCGCCAGCTGCCTGGAACGATGTGAACGCGGCCACCACTGCAAGAAGAACTGCTCGCACGAGCGCACCTCCATCCTGTTCATCGTCCAACATCACTACGCGGCGGTCCAGAGTCCAAACCGGAGGATAGTATACATAGCTCTCGACGGCACGCATTCCCGGCCGTGTCCGCGCCTTCTGCGAACGCCTCGAACTGTAGTGTCATGCGGCTTTCCCGCCTGTTGTCCCAACATTGAAGGTGGTAGCATGATCGATCCCGCCGAGGACGCGAACCACTGCACGCTGGTGATCGGGGGGACGGAGACGCTGAGTCGCGGCGAGGTCAGTGGCAAGCGATTGGCGGTCGCGGTGACTGGCAGATCAGAAAGCAGATCGGTCGACGAATTCTCGATCGCCGCGAAGGAGGACTCAGATCGCTATGGCAGGGCTTAATCGCTTGAGCGTGGTTCTACTTGGGGCGGGGTTCTTAGTCGTTCACGCGGTTTGCGCACAATCGGTACGAGCGGGCGAGATGGAGAGACGGGACCATTGGATTGCAGAGCACCTGCTAAGCCCGAGCGCGCGGCCTCCGTTCTCTTTCATCTTCGGCGGGATGCCACCGGATACTGTCCTGGCAGCCTGGCAAAGGAGGATGGAGAAGAAGGCGCTCGATCAGAAGCGAACGCAACACGCACTCGAATGGACCGACCCGAAGACCGAGTTGAAGGTCCGATGCGTGGCGGTCGAGTATGCCGACTTCCCCGTTGTCGAGTGGACCGTCTACATCAGGAACGCCGGCACAAACAACACCCCGATCCTGGAGAACCTCCAGGGCCTGGATGCATGCTTCGGCCGCGCCGGCGGCGGCGAGTTCGTGCTCCATGGGATCAAAGGCGATTCCTGCAGCGCGGACAGCTATCAACCGTATGCGTTGACGCTCGGTGCAAAGGCGGTCGAGAAATTCGCGCCGCCTGCGTCCGGAAAGTCGTGCGATGGTCCGAGAGGATGGCCCTACTTCAACCTGCAAATGCCGGGCGGGGGAGTCATCCTCGCCGTAGGCTGGCCCGGTCAGTGGGCCGCTTCCTTCTCGCACAACGAAGGTAGCGGGGTACGTATCCAGGCGGGCCAGGAACGTACCCGTCTCTACCTGAAACCCGGCGAAGAAATCCGCACCCCCTTGATCGCCCTGTTGTTCTGGCAGGGAACCGACGTGGTGTCCGCCCAGAACGTCTGGCGGCGGTGGTACGTCGCCCACAACTTGCCTCGCGTCGACGGCCGGCCGCAACCGTCGGTCGCTCAGATTCAGGTCGGCGGCTCCGAGCAGGATATCCAGTACGCCAACAAGTTCCTCCAGGCAGGGATCAAGCCCGACATCTGCTGGCGCGACGCGGGAGCGGGCGGAACAACCTGGTATCCGAGCGACGTCGGCCCATACAAGGGCAAAGACGCCTGGCTGAACACCGGCACGTGGGAGATCGATCGGGCGAAGTACCCTCGCGGGTTCAGGCCGTTCAGCGACTGGGCCCATTCGAAGGGAATGGCGTTCCTCCTGTGGTTCGAGGTCGAGCGGGTTGGCAGTCCCGATTCATGGCTGGGCAGGAACCATCCCGAATGGCTCCTGCCGGGGACGTCGCACGGTGCCCTGCTCGACGAAGGCAACCCCGAGGCCCGGAACTGGCTAATCAACCATGTGGACGGCATGATCAAGTCCCAGGGGCTTGACTGGTATCGCGAGGATATGAACGGATGTGGCCCGCTCCCGGCTTGGCGCAAGCATGATGCCCCCGATCGCCAAGGGATCACGGAGAACCTCTATGTGCAGGGACACTTGGCCTTCTGGGACGAGCTGAAACGTCGGCATCCTGGCTTGCGCATCGACTCGTGTGCGTCCGGCGGACGTCGCAACGATCTGGAGACCGTGCGGCGGGCCGTGCCCCTGCTGCGAAGCGACTTCCAGTTCCCGAGGATGCGGGGCGTTGTGGAAGGCAATCAAGGACACACCTACGGCCTGTCCTTCTGGCTGCCGTTTCAGGGCTCCGGCGTGTATACGTATGATCCATATTCCTTCCGCAGTTTCTACATGGCCTCATTCGGCATGGGGAGGCTCACCCCGGAAAACACGGCGGCCCAACGTCAAGCCTATACCGAGTGCCGACGGATCGCGCCGCTTATGCTCGCCGACTACTACCCCCTAACCGACTACAGTCTTGAACACACGCAATGGATTGCCTGGCAGTTCAACCGACCGGAACGCGGGGACGGAGTCATTCAGGCCTTCCGACGTCCCAAGTGCGCGGCCGGGTCGGAGACCTTCCGCCTCAGAGGTATTGATCCCACGGGCGACTATGAATTCATGAACTTCGACGTCGAAGGAACGTGGCGGGTTGGGGGCAAGAAGCTGCTGGAAAAGGGCTTGACCGTCGAGATCGAAGACAAGCCCGGTGCCGCGGTTATCACGTACCACAGAGCCGGCTGAAACCGGCAACGCCGCACTCCCCACACTACGCTGATACACGCATAGCTGGTGACGCAGAGCCAGGTTCTCTGCGTGCAGGCCGTAGCGAGTGCGAAAGAGGGAGACGATGGTACCCAAGACGGGGTGGAGTACGTCCTTCATGCCACAGCCCTCAGTGGGTTCACGAACGGAAGCCTACAGCCGAGGCGGTTGGACGGGGTAGATTACCAGAAGAGGCTCAGCCAAAACCACAGGTTGGCTGAGCGAGCCTTATGTCTAAGTCCTTCTAACCCAGGGAGAACGAGTGTTCGGGAAGGACACGTGCGTCCAAGAAAGAAACGACGATGGCAAGGGTGACGGCGATTCCGGAAATCGAGGCTGTTCTCACTTGACCTCTCCGGGAGCGTTTCATCGTCTGTTCAAGCACGATGTCTGCGCCGCCGTGACGGGCCTACGGGACACATGTATGCGATCGGTCCCACTGCGCTTCCAGTTTGGCGGTCAGGCGTCGGACCAGCGAGGCGTGTTCGGGTCGCACGGCGAGGTTGTGGTTCTCTTGCGGATCATTCTGATGATCGTACAGTTCGACGGCCAGGATTTGCTTGCCGCCGCCGCGGTCTTGCCAGATGGTGAAGCGGTAACGATCCGTGCGCATCGAGCGGCCCATGGCCTTGCCGCGCGGGTATTGGCTCAAGGCGGTATCTGCGCCTCGCCGAGCCGGATCGTCTAGGAGTAGGGCCCGGCTGGTTCCATCCAGGGCTTTGGGAACGGGTAGGCCGGCCAACTCGGCCAATGTGGGATAGATATCGACGAATTCGACCAGTGCGTTGGTCTTGCGGCCGGGCGACTTGGCGCCGGGCGCGCACACTATCAGCGGAGCGCGGGTGGCGTTCTCGAAGTTGGTGTGCTTACACCACAGTCCATGGTCGCCCAGGTGCCAGCCGTGGTCACCCCAAAGACAGACGATCGTTCGGTCCCGAAGACCCAGCCGATCCAGTTCGCTCAGCACCCGACCAATCTGAGCATCGACATAGCTCACGCAGGCATAGTAACCGTGGATTAGCCGGCGGGCTTTGTCATCGCTGACAGGGCCCCGCCGAGGGATGTCGCTGTAATACCGCAGCTCGCCGAAACCGTGCATCGCCACTGCCGGCGTCCCCCTGGGCTTGTACGGATTGCCGGCCAGTTCGATCTGCTTCGCGTCGTACAGGTCCCAGTACTTCTTGGGCGCGACGAAGGGCAGATGCGGCTTGATGAAGCCCACCGCCAGGAAGAAGGGGCGATCCTCTTGCTTCCGCTCGCGCAGCGCCTGCGCCGCACGGACGGCCAACTCGCCGTCGTAGGGGACCTCGTCGAGGATCTCGGGAGCCTCGGTTGCGAGACCTCGGCAGAAATAGTCAACCCAACCGTCCAGCGCACTGCCGCTCTTGCCGGAGATTCGTTGGAAGTCTCTGCGAGCGGCGGCGATCCCTTCGGGTGTGTAGTAGTACCGCGGTCCGCCAAGCCACGAAGGGACACTCCACGACCGCGGATCGTGCATGTCGCAGCCGCGGTAGTAGGCGAATGCCTTCCGCGGGAAGGAACCGTGGAAGATCTTGCCCATCCCCTGGGTGTGATAGCCGTGGTTCTTGAAATGCCCAGGCAACGTAACAACGTTGGGCAGGCGTTGGCGAAAATGGGTGTGGTTCCCCCAGACCTTTGTTGTGTCCGGCCGTAGTCCCGTGAGCAGGCTGGTCCGAGACGGCCCGCAAATGGCTTGCTGACAGTAGGCCCTTAGGAATACCGTTCCCCGCTCCGCCAGCCGATCGATGTGTGGGCTCTTGATGTGAGTCGCACCGTAACAACCCAGCTCGGGCCGCAGATCGTCCACGGCGATGAACAGGACGTTGGGTCGCACGTTCTGATCCGCTTCGGCCGCCAGGGACGGCAGCCCCGGCAGTAGGATGCCGCATCCCCAAGCCATTAACGGCCCTACCAAGATGGACACGAGCTGTTCTGTTCTTGTCAGCATGAGAGAAGCCCTTTGCGTGCGGTCCCCAACAGGTCCCTCCCGAGAACACATCCCAAGTGCTATGGCTCGTTTGATTGCCGCGACCTCGGGGTGTCAAGCGGCTCTGCTAAGCGATATGCCGAGCAGGATACCAATTCCGGCGGCATAGTTCTTCCGTTCTGATGCCCGGAACGATCCGTCGGCCTGAGACTTGATTGCGCTCGGGCAACCCGTCGTTCGTAGTGGTGGTGCAGTCCGCCAACGAGCGGGATGGCAACGATCTTGGATTGCGACCTCTGTTGGCCAACTCCGACGAGGTAGATGCTCTACGAATGACGCCGGCTGTCCTTACAGTGGCACGCCACAATCACGCCGCATTTCTGCCGCCACGCGCGCAAAAAAACGCAGGACCAAGCGATAAACACCTGATCCTGCGTCACTTACAACCTGGCGGGTGCAGGACTCGAACCTGCGACCTCCGGGTTATGAGCCCATTGGGGCCGATTCCAGGTGTCGATCCCAACTCCCGTATTTGCTACTACTTGCAGAAACACCAAGAAGTTGCCGCGGTTTCAGTCTGCTCTACATGTCGAACATGTTGCACATGTTGAGCACCACAACGCCACAATTACGCCACAGTGGTCGTCGTTGTCAACCCTTTCTCTCCGGTTCAAGTCTTCCCGCGGGAAGAAGACACCTCGTCTATCTCTGGAGAACGATCAGCTGTTGGCGAGAGGCCAAGTTCTCTCCTGCAACGGTCGCAACCCCAGAGGTAACGATCGCAGCACGCACATGATGATGTTGACAGCCCCCACTTCGTCCCCCAAGTTCGGACTCAGTGCGGGTGGATGGTTGCCGATTCGCCCTCAAGCAGGGAGTCACGTAAGTCCTGTATCATCAATGAGGACGAAGTTCTCGGGAAGGACAACTTGTGTGCACGACAAAGCTGTTCTCGCATCCAGGCAGACGTTTCTGCAGGAATCCAGCCACGTGGTGCGCCATGGCCCTTCCATGACGCATGAGGTCCGATAGCTCTTTTCCATCGACGCCTTCCAGCCGGACCATGCCGGTATTCACATTGAGCGTCTTTTCCGCGCAAATGCCCGACATCTTGAAGGCGTGCATTATGATGGAAAGGTCCCCATGTCTCGGAATACTCGCCGCGCTCAATGGCATCGCGCACGGTCTTCTTCAACTTATTCCCGTAGTGCTCCAGGATGAAATATCCCGCTTTATGGAAAGCGAGCATCCTGTCAATGCTCCGTGCTCCACTCCGAGCGTTCCCATACTCCTCCGGGTTCTCGCGGAAGAAGGCAACCAGCCGCTCAAAATCCACGTTCCCCAATCGAAACATGAAGCTGTTCGACATACGGGCAGCTCGTAGAGGAACGCCGGCATAGTAGGCTACGTCCGCATCCCCCGTGGAGTCCACCACGCAGGTTGCTTTGAGCCTCTGATTACCCGACCGATTGGAGATGACCACGCCGGTAACCCGATTCTCCGACGTCACTGCATCCGTCACGATGGTCCCGTAGTAGACGTGCACTCCCGCCTCTTCGAGCATCATGTCCATCGCCAGTTTGGCCAGTTCGATATCGAACGTGATGTGATAGGGTTGCTTGGCCCAGGTGGCCGTGGTCGCCCCCAGGTCCACCAGCCTCTCGACCAGTTCGTACGGTCTCCCACCGACCACTTGCTCTCCGGCCGCGTTGTGGAATCGATTCGACATGGTGGCTTCCATGGTCGCCGTCGCAACCCCGCCGGCGAACGCTTGAGCTTCGATCAGAGCCGTGCTGGCCCCGGCCCGCGCCGCGGCACATGCCGCAGCAACTCCCGCAAGTCCGCCGCCGGCGACGATCACGTCGTACTGACCGGCAATGGGCAACTTGTTGACATAGGACCGGTCGCGAGCCGAGTTGTCTTGTTCGGCGGCCAGTGCCGAGCCGTCCAGGTCGGCGAGGTACGCGCCCGCTCCCAAGGACCCCAGCAGAGTTCTCTTGAGAAACACCTTTCTTGAGAATTGACCCATGTGCCGCCTCTCGTGTTGCTGAGGACAGTGAGTGATCCGACATTTCCCAGATAACCTTGCCCGGCTACAGCGCCGGGGCGTGTTCCGTTCTTATACTAGCGCCCCCCCGTTGCGCCAAGAGAAGGCGGGCAGGCTTACCTCCTCGGGGTCCCAGCCTTGTTGGAGCTGCCCGACGGACGGGTCCTGTCTGTGTATCATGTCGGGAATCACTGGCCGTATCCGCCGCCGCAGGACGAGTGGGTTCACGCGACGTCATTCCGCGTAAGGCGATAACGGGGCTACGCCCCGGCATCTCACCGTTGCTCGTCGGTAGGGCATTTGGGGTTGGCCGATACACCCTCGAGCGACGAATCACGTAAGTCGTTTGTCATCAATGAGGACGGAGTTTTCGGGAGGGACAGCGCAACCGAAGGGCCGCGCGGTCGGCAAGCAGAACCGGCGAGTCGTAGCAGGGGATCTGCCGGAATCGCCAGGTCGTTCCGTCGTGCGAATGACTCGTCGCGGGCACGGCAAAGACCTTGCCGGTCCGCAGGTCCACATAGAGCGGCTCGGAGAATGCGACGCCGTGAAACACGATATCCACAGGGGTTTTGCCGTTCGCATTCGTGGGCATGTCGCCGCAGAACCAGAGCGTTACGATGGTGCCGCCGCTGGGCCGATGCCGGTAACCGTACGCGGACAACGGCGGCTCGGCGGGAGCGTCACATGTGAAATCGCGCAGCCGGACCACCTGATTATCAAACACCGCCGTGAGATGCTGCACGGCGTAATAGGCCGGTTTGGGACGCGCCACTGTCTTGTCGTCCCGGGCGTAGAGGAGTCCCTTGCGGTTCATTCGATCGGGGTACTTCATGTCGACGATGGCGAAGCACGACGACTCCTTGTCGCGGCCGAGGTCGCCCAGCAGGCGTCGCAGCACGTGCTTTGCCTGCATCAACTCGGTCCACGGATACTTGGCCAGGGCCCCTTTGCTATTGGGCTCGGAGGGGCAGCCTCCCTCGCCCTGGCGGATCACGATCCGATCGGAGTACTTGCGAACCACCTTCGCCAGTTCGATCTCGGCATCGACGACATCGGGGTTCCTCTGATGGCGGTGGTGGGAGATTTGGTCGATCAGGTCCAGCTTGCCCTCGGCTTTGACGATGGCCAGGACTCTGTCGGCATATCGGTAGTCGACACGGCTTCCCAAGGCGAATGCCACGATCGTGGCCTTGGGTTGTACCCCGCGCACCGTCTCGGCGGTGAGCACGAGCAATCGGGCGTAATCGGCCGGCTGAATGCGATAGTTGGGCTCGTTCCAAACCTCCCATTCGTCGATCACCTTCCGATATCGCTCGACGGTCGCCCGCACCCATTTCTGCCAGGCCGCCAACGTGACCTTCGAGGTAGGCACGCTGCTGCGCAGGCTGATGCTCCCGCCGTCCGGGTAGATTGGGTTGCCGTAGGATAGATTCATCCACGGCTCGACGCCCTGCTTGACCATGTCGAAGACGATGGCGTCCAACCAGGCGAAGTCGTAGACTCCGGGCCGCCGTTCGGTCCTTGCCCAGCCGGCTTGGATCCGCGCCTTCTTGACGCCCAGCGGCCCGAGGTAGTCCTTCCAGTTCTCGTAGATGGTGTAGCCGCGGTCCATGGTCTCGGCCCCCACCGACCAGTTTGAGCCCTTGATCTCCCGGCTCCGCCGCGGCTGGATCGCGCCCACCTCGGGGTAGGCGATGCCTTCGTCCTCGGCGACGCCGACCGTGGCCAAGCCGGGAAAGACCACGAGGAAGAGGAACCACAGGCAACCCATGCGGTGCTCTCGTCCGAAGCTGCGGCGTTGCCTGTTTGGACGGCGAACTCGTTCGCCGTGGAAGGACAAGCCTCTTCGACGAAACCCGGCCAGTGAGTTCACCGGCTGGACTTCGCTAAGAGATGCAGTTCTACGCCTCATCCCAGCCGCCTTTCCTCTCAATGGGTTTGGTTATCCATGGAACTCGTGCAACGTGTCCTCTTCGGTTGGTTCGATGAAGTCAGTGCTTGCGCATGCGACGAGGACCGATTGACGCGCCTCGAGCCCGATGCCTCCATTCTCCAAGCGCCCTGAGTACCCGTGCAGCAGCAGCCACGCTCTGCCGTCGGCGAACACTGTAAGCAATGCCCGCAGAACACGCACCAACTCCTGAGCTTGCGCTGCGGAAGCAAAGAAGGAGCTGACACCTTCTCCGCCCTCTCTCACTTCCGCATCTGGCATCCACCGGAAGTCTTGAAGCGGATATACATCGATGCTACAGTGCTCCTCAACAACGGCCCGACGAACCTGGCCGTCGGGCCCGGCACGATTCCCCGCCAACAGGGCAACCGACAACTGAGATCACGCAAGCAGGGCATCAAATGACAACTCGACAAGTCATCCACGGGGGTCCGATGATCGCATCGATTCCGAGCCGCGTTTCATCCGTTCTTCTTCAGACCGTACGCTCCTTGCTCATCGCTGCAACGCTGGCCGCCTGTGCCTTGACACCGACTCTGACGCTCGCCGCAGAAGACGCCCCTGTGACAATCACCGCAGGCTCCGACTGGCTGCCGCTGGACGTGTGCCTAGACATCGAGCCCGGCTCCGCGCTCGATTTCAGCCATATCGTGCCGCGCCACACCCCGGCAGGCAAGTTTGGTCGCGTCGCAGTTAGCGAAGCGGGACACTTCGCGTTCGAGAAACGCGCCACGCCGACGCGCTTCTACGGTGTCGACTTGTGTTGCACCGCCCAATACCTTCCGCATGAACTGGCCGACCACCTCGCTGAGCGATTGGTGCGACTCGGCTACAACACGGTGCGCATCCATCACTATGAAAGAGACCTGGTCGAACGCACACCGGGCGAGATCCGCCTGCGGCCCGACACGCTGGACCAGTTCGACTACCTCTTCGCGGCACTGAAACGGCGCGGCATCTACGTCTCCACCGATTTGTATGTCTCACGGCTCATCCCCCTCGCCGACGTCTACCGAGACCACGCCCGAAAACCGAAGGCCGACCGGGCCAATGTGGCCCCCCGTTCCGAGCGCTGGACGTTCGAGAACTACTACAACGTCGGCCCGAACGATTTCGGCGTACAGGACTTCAAGATGGCCGTGTACGTCAACGACCGGGCGTACGAGAACTTCAAGGCATTTGCCCGGGTGTTGCTCGATCACAAGAACCCCTACACCAAACTCCGATACGCCGACGATCCCGCGCTGGCCTGGCTGAGCCTGATGAACGAGGATTGCCCCGCCAACTTCATGGGCGGCCTGAAAGGCCGACTGCGCGACGAGTGGCAGCGCGAGTGGAATCGCTGGCTTGCCTCCCGCTACCCGGACCGTCAGGCCCTGGCCGACGCGATGGGAAACCTTCCCGACGGCCAAGACCCCGCAAAAGGAACAGTGCCGTTGCAGAACCTGCGGAGCCGGAACCGGGGTGCCGTTCTGTTCAACGTCTTCGTTGCACAGATCCAACGTAGCTTCTTCGATCGTACGCGCGCCTTTCTCCGCGACGAACTGCATTGCCAAGCGTTGCTGAGTGACTGCAATGGGTGGAGCAGCCCCGTCCAGTTGCAGGCCGTGCGCAGCCAGTTCGACTACGTGGACGACCACTTCTATGTAGACCATCCGAAATACCTGTCAAACCTTCGGCAGCCGCCCACTAGCTGTCGAAACGCCAATCCAATCACTGGCGGAGCTCGTGGCGGCCGAGCCTGCGCTTTCACGCGGCTTTTCGGCAAACCGTTCACGATCACCGAATTCAACTACTGTGGCCCGGGCCAGTACCGCGGTGTGAGCGGCATGCTCACCGGTGCGCTGGCCGCACTGCAGGACTGGGACGGACTGTGGCGTCACGTCTACAGCTACAGTAAGGAGAACATCACACGGCCCGCGGCCCTGAGTTACTTCGACGTGGCCGCCGATCCGCTCACGCAAGCCTCCGAACGCGCCGGCCTCTGCCTGTTCCTGCGCGGCGACTTGCAGCCGGCCAAGCACGCGGTCGTCATCACTTCCACCACCGAAGCCTTGCTCGAATCACCCGCGGCTGCAGGCGGCAGAACGCCCGCATGGAACAGCTTGGCTTGGCTGACTCGCGTCGGCTGGAAGATCGGCAAGACACCCCAGGACACGGACCACGATCTGCCGCTCGTGTTTCCCGGCGGCAGGTCCAATCCGCTCGCGGCCGGCGCCGAGCGGAAGATCCTCGATACCTTCGCTCAGCGGAGCTGGCTGCCGGCGACCAACCAGACCGACCTCCAGATGAAGCGTATCCAGAGCGAGACCGGCGAGGTAACCATCAACGCATCCAAGGGCATCCTCACGCTGGACACGGCGCGCACGGCGGGAGGTTTCGCACCTGCGGGGAGACGTATCGAAACACGTGCAGCCTCAATTGAAGTCCAGGATACCTACGCGACGGTCTGGGTCAGCAGTCTTGACCGCGAGCCCATCACCCGCAGCAAGCGGCTCCTCATCACCCACCTCACCGATCTACAGAACACGGGCACGCGTTTCGCCAACCACACTCGTCAGAAGCTGCTCGCCTGGGGACACCTGCCGCATCTGGTCCGCGCCGGCCGCGCCACTGTCACGCTCCGTCTTCAACACGCTGGCGAGGCAAAGGTCCACGCCCTGGCGGTCAGCGGCAGACGCACCGCCCAAGTCCAAGCGAACGCCACCGACGGCAGGTTGTCCGTTCCCCTGTCAGTCTCCGCCAGCGGCAAGGCCCAGATGCTCTACGAAGTCGAGATGCCCTGATGCTCAACAGAGGGCAACAGAGGGGGTCAGAGCGCATCTAGTCATTAGCGCTGGTACAAGGTGTCGCGACTAATGACTAGATGCGCTCTGACCCCAAACTCCACCAAACTCCAGGCCCCGCTTCCAGGCTTCGAGCGTCTCGGCCGCACGCCAGCGAATGGGCTTGCCGTTTCTGACCCAGCAGCTAGGGAACCTGCCATCCCGTCGATACTGGGCGAGCGTCCGCTTCCGATTCCGGTGCGAGTCGTCGTGAGATCTCATCACCAGCTCCCCGGAGGGTGGAAACGATCTTGTTGCGACGTCGCGCCGTGAAGCGGACTTCCGGGAGATAGACACTGACGCTCGCGACCGCCTCATCCTCTCGCCAGACGGGAACGGCCAGGCCGACCACGTGTTCGGGCGACACGCTCCGGGCCAGCTTGTTGCGGCGAATGGTCGCAAGCCGGCGGACGAGATCCTTGGCCGACCGGACCTCGGGCCACACGCGCGGATTGGGCAAGCCGACGCGCTCGACGAACGCCTCCAGTTGCTGTTCGGGAAGATATGCCAGGAGGAGGCGTCCCGACGCCGTTTCGTAGACGTTCCGGACCGGGCGGCTGCGCACCTGGAGGTCGCGGTCGCTGGCGGCACATTCCAGCATGACGCGCTTCCTGCCACGGATTACGCCGATGAGGCTGGTCTCGTTCAGCGTTTGGGACAACAACTGCAACACGGGCCGAGCGGCGATGGCGAGTTCGTTGTCATGTTCGGCCAGTCCGTGCCAAGGCGAAGCGAGACTCCCGAGCCGATAGCCGCCACGAGAGGGAAGCCGCTCCACGTAGCCGCGCTGCAAGAGGGTCTTGAGAATGTTGCTGCAGGTAGCACGATGTAGATCGAGCGTCTCGGCGACTTCTCCCAAAGGAAATGCCCGTCCGGGCTGGCTGGCCAGCACTTCCAGAATGTCAAGGGCACGGTGAATGACCTGGATCACGGCATGGCTCCAAGCGTTGACAGGAATCTCCAGGACGCTATACTGACGTCACTATTGTACACTACGAATTTTATAATGTAAAACATGGAAACCGTCCAGCCCTTAGACTACTTGGTGTTCCTGATCTACCTGGTCCTCATGGCCGGGGTGGGCATCTTCTTTGGCTGGTTCGTCAAGGACATGGCCGGTTACTTCAAGGGGGGCGGGGTGATTCCCTGGCCGGTGGCCGGCATCAGCAACTACATGTCGATGTTCAGCACGTTCGTGTTCGTCGCCTATGCAGGGCTGGCGTACGAGCACGGCCTGGTTGCCCTGACCGTGATCTGGTGCACGGTGCCGCCCTGTGTGTTGGCGGCCATGGTCTTCGCGGATCGGTGGCGGAGGGCCGAACTGACCACCCCCGTCGAGTATCTGGAAGTCCGATTCGGCCGTAGCGCCAGGCAGTTCTTCTCCTGGGTCGGCCTTGTCATGCGGGTGTTAGACAACATCGTGCGGATGTATGCGATCGGCCTGTTCCTTGCGACCGTCACCCCTTGGGATGTCCGCACGATGATCCTCGCGTCCGGAGTGATTATCACCTTCTATACGGTGATCGGGGGCCTCTGGGCCGTCACCGTGCTCGATACGATCCAGTTCGTCGTGCTGCTCCTCTCGAGCCTCATCCTCTTTCCGCTGTCCGTGAGCGCCGCGGGCGGGATCACCGGCGTCCAGAAGATTGTGCCGGAGCACCTCGGACTGCTCAACGGTCCGAAGGGCGCCCCCCTATGGTTGCTCGCCTACTACGTCATGATCCTGGTCAAGTACAACGCAAACTGGGCCTTCATCCAACGGCTGTATTGCGTTCGCCACGAGCGAGCAGCCAGACGCGTGGCCTGGCTCAGTGCACTGCTATTCCTTGTCACCCCGATTCTGTTCCTCGTGCCGCCTCTGGCTGCACGGGTCGTCCTGCCGGACTTGCCCGATCACGAGATGGCCTACGTTGCGATCGCCGCAAAGCTACTGCCGTCAGGATTGCTGGGAATGATGCTGGCCGCCATGTTCTCGGCGACGATGTCCTCTCTCAACTCGGAATACAATGTCATGGCCGGGGTTATTACCAACGACATCTACAAGCGTTCCCTCCGGCCGGACGCCAGCGGTCGCCATCTGCTCTGGGCCGGGCGCGTTTTCACGATACTCATCGGCCTGGGCATAACGTTCGGCGCGATGCTCGTGGGCGGCATGGGTGGCGCCTTCGAAGCCAATAAGCTCTTTACGAGCATCCTTGCGATCCCCCTGGCCGTGCCGCTTCTGGGCGGCCTGTTGCTGCGCCGTCCCACGTCGTTGTCGCTGGTCCTCACCATCAGCGTCGGAGCGGGGTTGGCCTTGATTCTCAACTTCTACCAGTCGATCCGGGAATGGATAGGCAGCCTACCGTTCCTGGGAAGCGATTCGGGACTCGACGCGATCGCTCCTTTGAGTTGGGAAGTCGCCACGCTGGCAGCGATCGCCGCCGCCGTGACCATCTTCTGTGTCACCGGCTGGCTGAACCGTGCATCCCCAGCGAGGCAAGAGCTTGTGGATCGCCTCTTTAGCAAGCTCCGAACGCCTGTCGATCCGGCCAACGTTCCCTCGGTCGATCCGTTGGTACGGACCCGTCTGGCGATGCTCTTTGGCGGCGCCTTCCTGGCCGTGGGACTCCTCTATGTGGGCGTGAGCCTGATTGCCATTACTGAATTCAGTGGTATGGTCGGCGTGACGGTCGGCCTTGTCTGTGCCGCGATTGGAACAGCGCTCTGCATTCTGACACACCGTCTTAACCGAGCGAAAGGGGCATCTACATGAGCAACCTTGAAGGTAAGATCATCTTCGTTACTGGCGCCGGTAGCGGGATCGGTCGGGCAACGACTCTGGAGTTGCTGCAAGCAGGCGCGAAGGTCTTCGGGATGAGTCGGACGCAGGCGGGGCTCGACACGCTCGCAAAGGACGCTGCGTCGGATCGACTCAGCGTCTTCTGTGGGGACGTTCGAAGCGAACAGGACGTCCAGGCAGCGTTCTCCGCCTGTATCGAGCGGTTCGGCGGCATCGACGTGCTGCTTAACAACGCGGGCATTGGCATACCGACAACCGACTTGGCTGAAGCATCCCTGGAAGACTTCACACAGATGTTTGACACGAACGTCAGAGGCGTCTTCCTCTGCACCCGTGAGGCCCTCAAGATCATGCGCCCCCGGAAATCGGGGCACATCGTCACGGTCATCTCCATGGCCGGGCAACGGACGAATCCCGTGGCCCCGGTCTACTGTGCCTCCAAGTTCGGCGCGCGGGGCATCAGCGGCGGCCTGGCCGATCAGGTGCTGGCCGAGGGGATCAAGGTGACCGACCTGAACCCCGGTCCGGTCGATACGGACTACTGGGGCGACCGTCCCGTGCCTCGCGAGAACTTCCTGAAGGCCCAGGACGTTGCCGACGTGATCCTGTTTGTCCTGTCCCAGCCCGAGCATGTGTTGATCCGAGAGGTCAATCTCGACAATATCGCATTCTTCAAGAAGTAACTGCCATGAACCAGACTCCTCGCGACGACTCGCCAGCCAAGCCGCCGATCGACGTTCCGGAGATGCGCGCACGGTATCTGAGCCTGTTCACCGGAGCCGTAAACGACGTACTTCGTTTCAAGTACAAGATGCACGCCAGCGCGCTGCCGGCCGAGTTCTCGCCGTTACGCGACGACATGAAGATTGCTGGACGTGCGTTCACCGTCAAAGGCGGCCCGGACGTCACCACGGAAGGCGAGTTCGAGATGCGCGCCCAAATGCTCGAATCGCTGCATGAGGATTCGGTGGTCGTCTGGGACTGCACCGGAGACCGCATCACCGCCCAATGGGGTGAAGTGATGACGATGGCGGCGGTTCGCGCCGGCTGCCGCGGCGCCGTTGTCAACGGGATCCGAGACACCCAGGCCATCCTCAGCCAGGACTTCCCCGTGTTCCACCAGTATCGATCCAGCACGGGTATGCTCGGTCGATTCCGGATGCACCACTACCAAAGGCCAATCCTGATGGGCGAGGCCATCGTCAAGCCGGGCGACTGGATCTTCGGCGACGTCGACGGGGTCGTGGCCGTCCCTGCCAAGATCGCCTATGACGTGCTGTTGGCAGCCGAGCAGATCGTCAACAAGGAAGTCGAGATCAAGGAGTGGATCCAGAGCGGGATGAAACCGACGGACGTGGTCGCCAGGGGAGGGTATTTCTAGTGCCGTTCGGGTTGGGGGTTCTTGGGTCCGTCTCAGTGGGGTTGTGAATCGTCATGAGCATTTATCTGCCCCAAGAGGATCGACAGGCGATTACCGAGGCGAGGCGTGACGGCGATCTCATTGTGAACCGCTTCTGGACCGCGCTGATGTCGCGAACCGCGCGTCGGGCGGTGTCGCCAGGGCTGTTTGATCGCGGGGAAGACGCCGAATGGTGGTATCCGGTCGCGGAGTACCTCTCCGATGCTGCGATGGCACATGCCCTTCAGCCGACCGACGAATTGGCCGCGTGGCTCCGCGACGTGAGTCTGTCGATTGCCCGGCGCCCCGAGTCGGACTGGGTCGGTCCCTGGTTTCGAGATCATGTCACAAAGCCCGCGATCGGTCATCTCGAGACGGCTCATCTGTGCTGGGGTCTCTCGGCCGTCATCGATTTGGCGCCCGATGTGTTCTCGCCCAGCGAGCGCGACGAGATCCGCGACGCGCTTGCCACGAAGGGCATCGCGCTTTGTCGGCATTGGTTGGATCGCAACAACCACCTGGCGAACTGGCGCAGCGTGCTCGTCGCGGGCGTTGCGGCAGCGGCGGCCGTGACCGGTGACAAACAATCGCTCGAACTGGCTACCCGGGAAACCCTGATCGGCGCCCAGGCGTATCAGCCCGATGGCTGCTACGCCGAATCGCTCCAGTACGCGAACTACCTTGCCCTGACGTTGATGCTCTCGTACGAGTCGATCACCGGGGCAGCACCGGAGCTAAAGCCCGTTGGCCCGGAGGTACAGGCCAAGCTCATGCCGTGGTTCGCACAGAGCATGCTCTATGCAAGCCCGCTCGACGGATGGGGTGCCGAGCCACGGGCACGCGCGGTGAACTTCAACGACTCGGCCGCCACGTTCCGTCCGTCAGGCGACGTCCTCTGCCAGGTGGCCTGCCGCTGTCGCGAGTCGATGCCGACCGAGGCCGGCTTGGCGCGCTGGCTCTTCGACACCTACTATGCACCCGTACCGACCCAATCCCCGCACGATCTGGCCACGTTCGGCCTTCGCAACGACTGGGGATTCCTGACTCTCCGCTTCCTCACCCAGAGCGCCCCTCCCGTTTCGCCCGCAGAGGCGGATCTGCCGGTCGTAAGAGGCTTCTCCAACGGAAACGTCTTCGTCCGCGACCGATGGGAAGGCCGAACGGTGCTGGCCGTTCAGGGCGGCACGCAGCCGTTGCATGGTCCCGGCCATCTGCACGGCGACGTCAACAGCTTCATCCTCGTACACAACAACCAGCGTCTCCTCGTCGATTCCGGGCACAGCTGCTATCGAAACATCATCCACGGACTCGAAAGCTCGAGTCAGACGCACAACACCTGTACGTTCCTGTTGGAGCAGGACGCGCTGGGCCTGCAGGAAGACCTGGCCAAATCGAGCTTCTTGGAGCAAACGAGTTTAGCCCCGCGACGTCAAATCACCGACGGCCGGGTCAGCGAGCCGGTCGCACCAAGAGGAGAGCTATGCTTGATCGAACGGATCGGCGACGTAACGGCCGTCGCCTCGGAGGCCGGTGCTCTCTATGGAGATCCCATCGAGGAGTTCACGCGCGTGTGGATCCAAGCCGGCCCGCATGCGTTGTTTGTCGTCGATCGGATTCGCGCCTCGCAGCCTGTGTGCACCGTCTGGAACTGGCTCCTCAACAACCGCGACGGCGCTTCGGCATTCCAAGTCCTCGGCGGACGGACAGTCGCCATGAAGCGAGGTTTTGCCGGGCTGACAATCACCCACGCCTCGGAGGGCCGATTCAGTGGCCCGGTCTATGCCTTCGTACACGACGCCTACCATCCCGAACCGAACCGGAACGGCGAGGGACATTCCGGAAGCGGGATGCTCTATCGTTGGATCGAGCCGCAGCCGCATCGCTCGAGACTCGCCGTACACCTCCTGGCGGTTGATGATTGCGGACTGATCGACCAGTGGACCGCCGAGCACACTGACACGACCTACAGCCTTGCCCATGGCGACCAGACGTGGCGCTTGACGGTTGTCCGCGAAGAGCCGTTCGATCTCGTGCTTGACGGCCAACGCGCCGGCCTACCGTGCCGTCTGATCGAACAGTCGGGCAAACTGAGATTCCTGAGCGATGGAGGTGCATCGCAATCATGACCCACCTTCTGTTTGACACAGCCACGCCGGGATATGACCAGATCAAGGCGAGTGCATTGCGTTTCGTCGAGGCAATGAAGCTGGACGAGTCGCCCTGGCAGTATCGCAAAGAGCCCGGTGGCAGCGACAGCTTCTACGGCTCCTACCACGCCCTGCATGTCCTCGACATGTTCGGCGCCTTGGATTCGCTTTCCGAGGAGGAACGCGACGGCTGGGCCGAGTATATCCGCGCTGATCAATCCAAAGACGGCCTGTTTCGCACCGCAGCGCATCGGGACCGTGCCGACTCGAACATCGATTCGCTCGAGCCTCATTGGCATTGCACGCGCGGCCACCTCTGGGCACTGCGGATTCTAGACCGACCGCCACGACATCCTCTGCGATTCATCGAGCCGCTCCTCGATGCCGGGGCGCTCTATCGTTGGGTCAAGAAGTACGACTGGGGCAATCCCTGGGCGGCCGCCAATCAGGTACTCGCTTGTGCCACTGCGTTGATGGCCGTCCGTGATTGGTCTGACGAGCCCGGGGTCGATGCGGTCATGGAACAGGGCATGCTACCGGCCTTGGAGGAACTGCTCGACGACGACACGGGCTTCTGGGGCACGCAGTTCGGAGCCGACCTGCCCAACGGGTTGTTCGGTACGATTCACCTCACGCCCATCTACTTCGCGCAGGGCTGGCGGTTGCGGGCGGTCGAACGCAACCTCGATTCGACGCTGGCCTGCCAGTTGAGCGATGGTTCCTTCTGGCCGGGCGGCTCGGATTGTCCCGACTACGACGGCGCCTACATGATGGCGAATCTGGGCGAGCTGACCGAGTATCGTCGTGACGATCTCTGCAAGGCCGCACGTCGGTACCTCGACCATGCCTTGATGCACGAATCGCCCGACGGGTGCGGCTGGCTCCTGCACCGTCGTGACAGTCGCCCCGAGCAATGGAAGTCGCGTCCCCACTGGATCTGGAGGCCCGGCGAGTCGAAGGTGACGGCCGAGCACCGGGACGAGGACCCAAGCCGAACGCATATCATGCTCGGCTCCTGGTTCTATCCCTTGTCGATCGCGCTAACCGCGCACTTGTTACGTGATACGGGCTATGAGGGGCCGTATCGGCTCAATCCCATGTCGTTGCACGAGTGCAACGCCTTCTCCTTGGAGCACGCATGAATCCGCACGGAGCAACGTCACGACGATTCGCTGTGCGATCCCGACGGATCGTGGGCGGTCTGTTGGCAGCGGTGGTTGGCCTGGTCAGTAGTCAGGCCCGTGCCGAACGGTCGTCTTCCAGCGGCATCTACGACGTCCGTGACTTCGGCGCGGTCGGCGACGGCGTCACGCTCGACACGAAACCCATCCAGAAGGCCATCGATGCGTGCGCCGAGGCCAACGGCGGAGCGGTGCGTCTTCGGGGCGGGACGTTTCTCTCGGGCACGATCCGCCTCAAGAGCAATGTGACCCTTTGCATCGAGGCCGGTGCAGCCCTGCTGGGCAGCACGAACATCGCCGACTATCCTGACATCACGCCCGAGATCGTCTATCTCTACCGAGCACGGTTCACCAAGAGCCTGATCTATGCCGAGAGGGCGGAGAACATCGCGATCGCCGGTCGCGGCGTCATCGACGGACAGGGCGAGCATTTCCCCGCCAAGCCCGGCGACGACAAGGGCCGGCCGTACCTCGTGCGGTTCAGCGAGTGCAAGAACGTTCGTGTCGAGAACGTAAGCTTCAGAAACTCCGCCCGCTGGCTGTCCCACTATCTGGCATGTGAGAACGTGACGATCAGCGGCATCTCCATCCGCAGCCGGATTCGCGCCAACCGCGACGGCATCGACATCGACAGTTGCCAAGATGTGCGGATCTCCGATTGCTCGATCAACTCCGGCGACGATGCGATCGTTCTCAAGGCCACGACGAATCGGCCCTGTCAACGTGTGGCGATCACGAACTGCGTGCTCACCACGCTCGCCAACGCCTTGAAGCTGGGTACCGAATCGAACGGCGGTTTCGAGGACATTGTCATCAGCAATTGCACGATCCACGACACGGGCGGATCCGGCATTGCCGTGGAGATGGTCGACGGCGGCGCGCTTAATCGTGTCAGCGTCTCGAACGTCACGATGAGGGACGTGCAGGCGCCGATCTTCATTCGTTTGGGCAATCGGGCCCGGCAGATCCCCGGACTCCCGCCACCCGGCATGGGATCACTCCGCAACGTGATCATCAGCAACGTCCAGGTGAGCGGCGCGAGCGCGACGGGTTGCTCGATCACGGGGATTCCCGGTTTTCCCGTCGAAAACGTGACGCTCCACAACATTCGCATCGAGTTCGAAGGCGGCGGCACGCGGGAAGACGCACGGCGCAAGATCCGCGAGAAGGCGTCCGCATATCCCTCGGGCAAGATGTTCGGGATGCTGCCGGCCTATGGCTTCTTCTGCCGCCATGCCAAGAATCTGCGGCTCCATAACGTCGATCTCGCGTTCGAAGCAGACGACCTGCGGCCCGCTATCGTGTGCGACGATGTGCGAGGCCTCGATATCTTCGGACTGCAAGCGGAGGTATCGGCTGCGGCCGACTGTGTGCTCCGGCTCCGGCAAGTGCAAGGGGCGTTGATTCATGGGTGCCAATCAGACGCGAAGGTCAATACGTTCCTCCGATTGGAGGGCGATGGGTGTCGGGACATCAGCCTGACTGGCAACAGACTACCTGGCGTGAGACACCTGAAAGAAGGAGATTGAGTTGTGACTACTGTTGGGTGTTCACGAGACATCGTGCGACTGATCGTCTGTTGTCTCGGTCTTCATGCGGTCATGGCAGTCCTGCCTGGCTCAGCCTGTCGGGCCGCCGAGGCGATAGACCCGTCGTCAGCGTCGCAGCCTGCCGTCAACCCCGGCGAGGGATTCGTCTATCTGGGCAAGATCGCCCCCCGCCACGCCCGCGACATCAAGGCATCCAACTGGTCGGTTGGCGCTGAGACGATGGATCGGGACTACACGATCTACAAGAACTGGCGGAAGTACCTCGGTCCGCTGGGCGTCAAGAAGGCCCGCATCCAGTCCGGCTGGGCCAAGACCGAGCAACAGAAGGGCAAGTACGATTGGGCCTGGCTGGACGAGATCATCCCCGATATGGCCGACCAAGGCGTCGAGCCCTGGGTCTGTCTGTGCTACGGCAACCCGATCTATCCTGGCGGCGGCAGCACCGGCCTGGGCGGAGGACTCCCCGGACTCCCCTCCTCACCCGAGGCCCTCAAGGCATGGGATGCCTTCGTGGAGGCCTTTGTGAATCGATACAAGAAGTACGTCGACGAGTGGGAGCTCTGGAACGAGCCGCACGCCGACGGCGGCAAGGGCACCATGCAGTACGCCAAGTTCGCCGCCCGAACCGCCGAACTGGTCCGCCGATGCCAACCCAAGGCCAGGTTCATCTTCGCTGCCGGCGGGGCCTTCGACCTCGTCTTCGTCCGGGAGGTGCTCACGTGGCTACGCGACCAAGGCAAGCTCTCGTTGGTCAACGAGATCGCCTACCACCCCTACGCCTACGCCTATAACCCCGACGACAAGTATGACAAAGTCAAGACGCTGCGCCAGATCGTCCGTTCGTTCTCCGACGAGATCACGCTGCGACAAGGGGAAAACGGCGCGCCGTCCGCGAAAGCCTCGTTCGGCGCCTTGTCGAAGTATGACTGGACCGAAGAGCGGCAGGCCAAGTGGGCCGCGCGACGTCTGCTCGGGGATCTGGGTCGTGACATCCCGTCTTCCTACTTCGCGATCTGCGATATGGCCTATCGCGTCCGAGCCCGTGGCAGGGATTCCGGCTTGCGCGACGATCAGGGCGAGCTGAAGGTGCACATCAACTCGAAGGGCCTCTTGGCGACCAACCCCGACAGAACGATACACCACGTCAAGCATGCGTACCGAACCGTCCAGCACATCACGGCCCTGTTCGATAGCACGGTCAAGCGCATCCCGGACTTCCAGGCCAAGCTCTCGGGCGGATCACAGAAGGCAAGGTACGCAATCTTCGGCTATCGCGCCGCGAACGGCACGCCGCTCGTGACGCTATGGCGGAGTAGTGACAAACCAGGCAGACGGCCCCAGATGGAGAATGTCGCCCTAACCGTCTCTGACAGCGTCTTCCGCGATCCCGTATGGATCGACCTGCTGACCGGAGGCGTCTACGACATCGACGGCTCCCTCTGGAAACAGCAGGGCAAGAGCTGCACGTTCTCTCGTTTGCCCGTCTACGACTCGGTGGTAGTGCTCGCTGATCGCAGTGCGATTACCGACAAGCTCGCGCCCGGGGCCAAGGCAACTCCTGACGAAAAGTCGCCTTAGGTTCCCGAATCGAACGGCGGCTTCGAGGATATCGTCATCAGCAATTGCACGATCCACGACACGGGCGGATCCGGCATTGCCGTGGAGATGGTCGACGGCGGCGTGCTCAATCGTGTCAGCGTCTCGAACGTCTCGATGAGGGACGTGCAGGCGCCGATCTTCATTCGTTTGGGCAATCGAGCCAGACCGATCCCCGGACTCCCGCCGCCCGGCATGGGATCGCTTCGCAACGTGATCATCAGCAACGTCCAGGTGAGCGGCGCGAGTGCGACGGGTTGCTCGATCACGGGGATTCCCGGCTTTCCCGTCGAGAACGTCACGCTCCACAACATCCGTATCGAGTTCAAGGGCGGTGGTACGCAGGAGGACGCACGGCGCAAGATCCGCGAGAAGGCGTCTGCGTATCCGTCAGGCAAGATGTTCGGGACGCTGCAAGCCTCTGGATTCTTCTGCCGACATGCCAAAACCCTGCGGCTCCATAACGTCGATCTCGCGGTCGAAGCAGACGACCTGCGGCCCGCTGTTGTGTGCGACGATGTGCAAGGCCTCGACATCTTCGGACTGCAAGCGGAGGTGTCGCCCGCGGCCGACTGTGTGCTCCGGCTTCGGGGAGTACAGGGGGCGCTGATTCATGGGTGCCCATCAGACGCGAAGACCGATACGTTCTTGCGACTGCAAGGCGACGCGTGTCGGGACATCAACCTGACCGGCAATAGACTACCTGGCGTGAAGCATCTGAAAGAAGGAGATTGAGTTGTGGCTACTGTTGGGCGTTCACGAAACATCGCGCGACTGATTGCCTGTTGTTGCGGCCTTCATGCGGCCACGGTGAGTCTGCCTGGCCCGTCCTGCCGGGCTGCCGAAGCGGCCGGCGCGGCGGCAGCGTCGCAGCCTGCCGTCAACCCCGGCGAGGGTTTCACGTATCTGGGCAAGATCGCCCCCCGCCACGCCCGCGGCATCAAGGCATCCAACTGGTCGGTTGGCGCTGAGACGATGGATCGGGACTACACGATCTACAAGAACTGGCGGAAGTACCTCGGTCCGCTGGGCGTCAAGAAGGCCCGCATCCAGTCCGGCTGGGCCAAGACCGAGCAACAGAAGGGCAAGTACGATTGGGCCTGGCTGGACGAGATCATCCCCGATATGGCCGACCAAGGCGTCGAGCCCTGGGTCTGTCTGTGCTACGGCAACCCGATCTATCCCGGCGGCGGCGGGACGGGACTGAGCGGTGGACTCCCGTCTTCGCCCGAGGCGCTCGATGCGTGGGACGCCTACGTGAGCGCGTTCGTGGACCGGTACAAGAAACACGTCGACGAGTGGGAGATCTGGAACGAACCGCGCACGGGGCGGGGCAAGGGCGCCGTGCAATACGCCAAGTTCGCTGTCCGAACGGGACAGACTATTCGCGAGCGTCAGCCGCAGGCCAGGCTGATCCTCGCCGCCGGTGGGGCCTTCGACGCCGCATTCGTCAAGGACATGCTCACGTGGCTGCGCGGCGAAGCCAAGCTCTCGCTGGTCAACGAGATCGTCTACCACCCGTATTCCTACAACCCCGACGACAGCTATGGTCGGGTCGAAAAGCTGCGCCGGATCGTCCATTCGTTCTCGAAGGAAATCACGCTACGCCAGGGCGAGAACGGCGTGCCTTCGCGGGCCGGCTCGTTCGGGGCGGTCTCCAAGTACGACTGGAACGAACAGCGACAGGCCAAGTGGGCCACCCGACGCCTCCTCGGAGACTTGGGGCGCGACATCCCGTCCTCCTACTTCGCCATCTGCGACATGGCCTATCGCGTCCGACCCGGCGGCAGGGACTCCGACTTCCGCGATGACCAGAGCAAGCTCAAGATACTCATCAACTCGAAGGGGCTGCTGGCGGCGAACCCCGATCGAACAATCAACCACGTCAAGCAGGCGTACCGAACCGTCCAGCACATAACGGCCTTGTTCGATCACACGGTGCGGCGCATCCCGGACTTCAGGGCAGAACTCTCGGGCGGAATGGCGAAGGCCAAGTACGCGATCTTCGGCTACCGCGCCGCCAGGGGCCGGGCCCTCGTCACGCTGTGGCGGAGCAGCGACACGCCGGGAAAGAACCCGCATCTCGAGAACGTCGCGTTGACTGTCTTCAACCAGCGGTTCGACGATCCCGTATGGATCGACATGCTGACCGGAAGGGCCTGCCAGATCGACAAGTCGCTCTGGAAACGAGAGGGCAACACCTGCACGTTCGGTCGCCTGCCTGTCTACGATTCGGTTGTGGTGCTCGCCGATCGTGGTGTGATCGCTGACAAGCTAGAGCCCAGGTCCGACTGACCTGCCCCTCCGGAGGACCTCGTCCTTGGTGACGTGCCCTTCCCGAGAACACAACCAAGGCACCTGGGCCCGGTTGATAGCCTTGGTCTCGGGGCGCCAGGTAGTTCCCTGGAACAACGCGCCGTGTACGATACCAACTCCAGCGGGGTCGTTCCCCCTGCCTGGCATCCGTAACGGCTCGTTACGCTGATGCTTAGTTGGGCTCAGGCGGCTCGTCGTTCGTAGTGGTGGTGAAGTCCACCGAGGTGGGGAACGGCGGGGAGGCACTGCCTCCGTTGGCCGACCCCGACGAGCTGCTCGATTCCCCCGCCAAGCTGGCTGTTCGCGTGGCGGCACGCCACAATCACGTCACAATCTGAGATCGTCGCGCGCAAAAACAACGCAGGATCAAGCGGTAACCACCTGATCCTGCGCTAGTTACAACGTAGCGGGGGCAGGACTCGAACCTGCGACCTCCGGGCTATGAGCAAGACCACGCACAGTCCCCGAAGGTCTTCCAAACGCGCAACTTACGGATTCGCCAGCTCCTTAAGGGCATCCAAAGCGCTCGGCATGTTGCGCATGCTGAGCATGTCGTGCGCGATGTTGGTTGCGTTCTAGTTGCACGTCAAGGGATCCATTCGCCGACGCACGCGAGCGCGGCGGACCCACGTTGACGCCAACTGACGATGGTAGCCGAGTTGACCGTCCGCAGGCAGGACCGCTATATGTCATACTCTAACAGAGCCGCGATACTCTTTGAGTGTCCGGCCGGTAGCGCGCAGGAAGACACGCATCATGTATTCGGGGTAACGAAATCCGGCCTGCCGAGCGATCTGCTTGATGGGCATGTCCGTTGCGACAAGCAATTCCTTAACTCGCAACAGACGAACGCGCCGTATCTCCTGATGAACGGTGCGGCCGAGAACACGCTTGAAGCGGGGTTCAAGCGATGCGCGGGAGACACAGACGTGACGTAACACATCCGCAACCTGAATCCCTCCACATGCGTGTTGCCTGATGAACAGAACTGCCTGCGCCACCGTAGCGTCCTCGGTTGCCACCACGTCACTCGACATCCTGGCGACGATTCCGAGCGGGGCGACAACCGTCTCTCGATCGGGAACCGACTTGCCCGCCATCATTCGGTCAAGCAAACCCGCCGCCTCATAGCCAACCTTCCGCGGATTCAGATCGACACTGGTCAGCGCAGGCAACGCCAAGCTACAGAGACACTCGTCGTTGCCAACGCCGGCCACGGCGATCTCGTCAGGGACCGTAATCCCGGCGCGGCGGCAGGCGTCGAGCACTTGCAGGCCCAGATCGTCGTTACAGGCCATGATCGCGCACGGGCGATCGAGCCGTTCGATCCAACGGCTGATCTGCTTGCACTGTGTTTCCCAGCGATCGCCGCGTGTGACGACCTTGACGTTCAGCTGCCAGTGTTCATGGCCCGCTTGTTCAGCAAGCCGGCGAAAATGCGCTGCTCGGGCATCCATCGCCTTGTGCGCACCCACGGGTAGGCCCACGAAGGCCAGCCTCCGAAAACCGTTCTGACGAAAGTGGTCCACAACCAGCCGGGTCACGACGGCGTCATCCGGCCCGACCGAGGGTACGCCTCTCCGGCGAAGGGTCCGGCGAAGATCGACCACCGGAACGCGTTTGCGCGACAGGGCGCTGGCCATCTGCCGGTCGTTGATCCGTGCAAGGATCCCATCGCCCTTCCAGGTCTTGAGCCATGCAGGCGGCGGGTCATCCAAGCCTCGCGGCGTGAACTCGACGCGCCAATCCGCGCGTTCCCGATTGAAACGGGCAACTCCCCCTATGAGTTCGCGAGCGTAGGCACGGGACGACTCGATCAACAATGCAACCCGTCGCTGACGTGCTCTGCGGACGCTGCGTTGCATGCGCTCGTACCTTGGACAGGAGCCCATCACCATATTAAATAGTACAGCAAATATAGCGCATGTTACAGCATTTCCTGGCATCCGAGCAAGCGGCAGGCGATACAATAGCGGGCGTCCCATGACGGCCTCGATGCCGGGGGCCTCGCAGCATGGCCTTCCTTACGCTGTCGTGCGACCCTCGAGGGTCGCATCTTGAGGGCAACAAGGGCAGTGCAAACGGAGCATCCCATGATCCGAAGCGCCCGAGAGCTTCCTGGTCTGGTCTCGATGATCGTCATTGCCGTTGCCTGGCCCGCATGCGGCCTCGCCGAGGACAAGCACAAAACGACCTGGCTGTGCACACCGTTCTACGTCACGCCGCGCACCGGTTCGCAGCACGTGAGTCTGAATGACGGCTGGCAGCTTGGGCACTGCGACGCACCGATCGAACAGCGCCGCGATCTGGAGAAGCTCGACAATTGGATCCCCGTCGATCTGCCGGCCACGATCCATTGGGCTCTCTACCGCGCTGGGGCCTTGCCGTACCCCTACGCCCATTTGCATTCCCTCCGGTACGAGTGGGTCGAGAAGGAAGTCTGGTACTACCGCCGGCGGTTCGAGGTCCCGAAGGATGTCGCGGAGAGTTACGTTTTTCTCTGCTGCGATGGGATTGACTACCACGCCCGATTCTGGCTGAACGGAACGCTGCTTGGCAAGCACGAGGGAATGAGCGGCGGCCCGGCGATCGAGGTGTCGCGACACTTGAAGGTTGGACAGGCCAATGAGTTGATCGTCGAAGTCCGTTGCGCAAACGCCCTCGACGCGGTGTTCGCCAAGGCCGGGCCCCGCGCGAGCAACCGCACGATCAAGGGCTGGAAACTGTGCGGCGGCGTTGGTGCCGAACCCTGGTTCAGTGTGGGGATGTGGCAGGGCGTTCGGTTGGAGTCTGTGCCTCGCGTACATATCGAGCGACCTTTCCTGATTACTCGAAAGGCAGACGCCAGGCGAGCTGAACTGACGTTACACGTGGAAGTCTTGGCCGGTACGCGTTCGACAGAGCATTCGCTGCGGGCAGAAGGCCACGGGGCCTGGCGCGCGAAGGGCAGGCCTTGGAATGCCAAACGACTCTCCGGCAATCACACGCTGCTTGTGGAGCTCCTCGACGCAGGAAGCGGCACGCGGCGCCTCCGGGTTGAGTCTCCGCTCGATCTCTATGAAGGTCGGAACTGGATCGAGAGAGACTTCTCCATGGCGGGTCCTCGTCTGTGGTGGCCTAACGGGCTGGGCGATCCGCACCGGTACGATGTTCGATTGCAGTTGATGTGCGATGGCAGGCCAGTCGACTGTATCACATTCGACTATGGAATCCGAACGATCGAGCGTGTGCGCAGCTCGGGCCCGCGGATGCACGATCGCTGGACTGACTGGCAATTCGTCGTCAACGGGCGACGTCTGTTCGTCAAGGGCTGCAATTGGATGCCGGCCGACGTGCTGTTGGACCTGAACCCGGATCGCTATCGTTGGTTCCTGGAGTCGGCCCGGGACGCGGGGATCCAGATTCTTCGCGTCTGGGGCGGAGGCATCCTCGAGCCGGACGACTTCTACGACTTGTGTGACGAGTTGGGGATCATGGTGTGGCAGGACTTCCCCATCGGCAACCGGTACACGCCGGATTGGCCGCAAGACGTGTGGGAATCGCAGGTCGCCTGGACCGTTTTTCGGTTGCGTAACCGCCCGTCACTGGCCGTCTGGTGTGGGGGAAACGAATTCACGCCCTACGCACGCGGCAACTCGGCCACCATCGGCATCTTGGAGCGCACGATTGCTCAGTTCGACGGCACCCGGGCCTTCCTCCGGGCGAGCCCGGGCGAAGGCAGCATCCACACCTACCCGGACATGGACCCGACATGGTACGCCAGGCTGTACCGGTGGGTGCCGTACGTTTCTGAGACTGGTATGCACTGCATTGCCGAAGCACGATCGCTATACGAGATCGTCGATCCGGCGGAATTCAAAGACCTGGGCGAGCTTTGGGACAAGAGCTTCAAGAAGTCCCATCCGGACTTCCTGCACCACTTCGTGGAATACAGTTCCAGCCGGGTGCCGCGGATGCTCAGTCGGGCCTCGCACATCGACAATATGAGCGATCCGTCTCTGGAGAGTCTCGCGGAGGCATCGCAGATCGGCGCGGGCGAGTTCTACCAGGTGCTATCTGAACTGATGCAGGCGAACTACCCCGTGACCGCGGGTCTGATGCCTTGGGTGTTCAAGCGACCGTGGCCGGTCGTGAGTGGGATCATGCTGGTCGACGGCTTCGGCCAGCCGACGGCGTCGTATTACTTCCTCAAACGCACGTATGAGTCGACGCATGTGGCCACCTCGCTTCCGCACCTGCTTTGGGCGCCCGGCGAGACGATTCCGATCACCGCCAAGGTCGTGCACGCGCACCGCGACGCACGTTCGGGGCTGTCGCTTCAGGTGACCGTCTTGGACGACGAGTTCAAGCCGATCTGGCAGCAACGTCGGGGCTCGATCTGCTTGCCGCCCGGACCGTCGGTTGTGGCGGAGGACATGGGCTCGGTTGCGATCCCCGAGGACATGAAGGATCGCTTCCTCTTCGTCGTCGCCGAGCTCCGTAAGGGGGCCGGCCAACTGATCTCGCGATCGGTCTACTGGCCGCGCAGCCTGACGATGCTTGCCGACGCGACTGAGCGTGAACGGTGGCGGGGGGGGCCACAGCCCTGGCCGTACTTCAAGGACGGTCCCTGGCTGAAGCCCACCGTTTCGCAAACGAAGACGGCCCTGGAGATGGCCCTGTTCTCTCGTAAGGCGGGCAAACGGCAGACCACAGCGTATCTTCGTGTCCGCAATGCTGGCCAAGCGCCGGCCTTCCCGGTGACGATCGACATAGACGGGATCAAGCGGTTGTTCCGAGCGACGGACAACTACTTCTGGCTGGCTCCAGGCGAACGCCGCGACGTGGCGGTTGTCGTTCGTCCTCGAGAAGAGCTTGGGGCGAAAGTCATCAAGGTGACGGTTGAGGCCTGGAACGCACCGAAACGCGAGATCGTCCTCGCCGGTCAGAGGACGCAACCATGACATGAACGAATTCGGCCAGTGCGATCGGCTTTGTGGGCCCGGCGGACCTACCGGTCGTCGAGATCAATGAACTGGATCGCTTCCACGCCTACACACGTTTGGGACAAGACCGATGAGCTACAAGATGCACACGGACAAGCTTCGCAGCCTGCGAGACACCGTCGAGCAGGTCGAGCTGGCGTGCCCGGAGGAAGAGATCGTCGAGCGGTACGAGAAGCTCTACACGGGCGCCGTCAATGACGTCCTTCGGGAGATGTGCTTGACCGATCAGGCGTTGCCACCGGAGATCGTGCCGCTGAGAGATGAGATGGTCGTCGCGGGCTTCGCCTTCACGATCCGCTCGGCGGCCGATCCGACGCTGGCCGGAGAGCTGGAGTTGCGGGTGAAGATGCTGGACGAGCTTCGGCCGAACATGATCTGTGTATGGAATGCCAATGGTCAAGACAACGCTTCGCATTGGGGCGGGGTCATGACGCGAGCGTCTCGGAAACGCGGTGTGCGCGGCGCCATTATCGACGGCGGAATCCGCGACACGAAGGATATCCTGGAGCAGGGCTTTCCGATCTGGTATCGCTACCGAACATCGAACGGATCCCTGTCAAGATGCAAGATCACGGACTACCAAATGCCCCTCGTGATCGAGGGAGTGATCATCAAACCAGGCGACTTGATTCTCGCCGACATCGACGGGGCGCTGGTCGTGCCGCGCCGTCTGGTTGAGCCAGTACTGGAGCGGGCAGAGACGATCGAGAGGAACGAGGGAGAGATCAAGGGGTGGGTCGACGCCGGGCTGTCGGCCGACGACGTCCACGGGCGCGGGGGGTACTTCTAGACAATGACGAAGGCCGAAGTCCATCGCGACCGGCTGATGCCGTACAAGTGGGAGCTGCTTGTGCTGTTGTGGGTGGCGTTCTGCTTCAATCAGGCCGACCGCCAGATCTACAACAACTTGTTGCCGCAGATCCAGCCCGACCTGCAATTGAGCAACGAGCAAGCCGGACTCGTGGCCACGGTCTTTACGATCATCTATGGGGTCCTGGTGCCCATCAGCGGTTACGCCGGCGATGCCCTCAGGCGAAAATGGGTGATCATCGGCGCGCTTGCCCTCTGGAGTGCCGCCACGCTCTTGACCGGCCTGGCGGGCGGAATCATCGGACTGATCGTCTTTAGGGGACTGGCGACGGGGGCCGGCGAAGCCTTCTACTATCCGTCAGCCAACTCGCTGATCGGACAGCTACACCAGCGCACTCGTGCGCTGGCGATGGGGATCCACCAAACAGCCAACTACATTGGTGTGGCCATCAGCTTCGTCGGTGCATTTGTGGGCGAGTATTTCGGCTGGCGACACGCGTTCTACCTCTTCGGTGGGCTGGGGGTCGCATGGGCGCTGTGGCTGGTGTTTCGCATGGAAGACACTCCGCAACCCCAGGAAGACCCGGACGCGCCGCGGCGTCCTTCGGCGCCTGAGGTGCTGAAGTACCTCAAAGCCAAGCCGACTGTCATGTTTCTGGCCGTGTCATTTGCCTGTCACGTGTTTGCCAATATCGGCTATCTGACGTGGATGCCTACGTTCCTGCACGAGAAGTTCGAATTGAGTCTGACGGCAGCCAGTTTCTGGGCGCTTTCGGTCCACTACGCCGCGGCCGCCACGGGCGTATTGGCCGGAGGGCACCTCTCCGACCGGCTGATGATTCGTCGTCGTATGGTCCGGATGGAGTTCGAATGGATCGGCCTGTTGCTTAGCGCCCCGTTCGTTATCTGGATGGCCTACGCCAACACGTTGGTGATCTGCCTGGTGGCATCGGGCCTCTACGGCATCTTCCGTGGTGTCTACGATTCCAACCTGTTCGCCGCACCGTTCGACGTCACGGCGCCGCGCTATCGATCCTCGATGGTCGGCTTCGTGCTGAGCTTCGGTTTTATCATCGGGGCGGCCGCTCCTTACCTGCTCGGTGCGATGAAGAAGCCCTGGGGGCTCGACGCGGGAATCGCGTTGCTGGGGGCCGCCTACGTGATCGGCGCGGTCGCGGCGTTGGTGGCCCTCTATGCGTTCTTCAACCGCGACTACGTGCCCGAGGCAATGCACGAAGAAGAATCGCCATGACTTCACCGCAAGGCAGAACGGCCCTGGTCACCGGGGCTGGACGTGGCATCGGTCGGGCCATCGCCCTGGACCTCGCCCGAGCCGGGGCCGACGTGGTCGTGAATTACAACCGCAGCCGGCAACGGGCCGAGGAAGTCGCCCGTAGCATCGAAGCCATGGGCCGCCGCGCCCTGGCCGTTCAGGCCGACGTGGGCGGGAAGGCGGACGTCGATCGGATGTTCGATCGCGTCGAGGCCGACTTGGGTGCGGTCGAGATTCTGGTCAACAACGCGGGCATCGAGCCGCGTGCCGACGTTTGCGACTTCGACGAAGCGACCTACGACGCCGTCATGACGACGAATCTCAAGGGGGCGTTCCTCTGTGCTCAACGGGCGTTGCGCAAGATGCGCGACGCCGGCTGGGGGCGCGTCATCAACGTCTCCTCCGTGCACGAGCTGACCCCCACGGGGTTTTCCGCACCGTATAGCATGAGCAAGGGCGGCATGGCCATGATGATGCGCGAAATGGCCAAGTCGTACAGCCGCTACGGGATCACGATCAACAACGTGTGCCCGGGCGCTACCCGAACGGACATCAACCGCGAGGTCCTTTCCGATCCCGACTACGAAGCGAAGGTGGTCGAGAAGATCCCAGCCGGGTTCATCGCCGAGCCGGAGGATATTGCGCCGGCCGTTACCTTCCTGGCATCGGATGCCGCGCGCTACATTACCGGGGCCTCGATCTTCGTTGACGGTGGGCTATGGCTGTGAAACCACCTACGAGCCGTATCGTCAGGCATTTTCCATCCCACGGAGGGTGACAGTCATGACCGTACGAACTGGTCTGATCGTGGCGACCATGTCGGCCGCCGTTGCCGCAGTCGGTCGACCCACCGACGCCGGCCTGCCGGAGAGTTATCTCAAGCGGTGGGACGATCCGGCCGTGCAGAGGCGTATCGACGACGGCATCGAGAAGAACCGCAAGAGCGACGTGGTGGTGCAAGTCGTCGGCCGCGATGGCCGACCGATCGCTGGTGCGAGCGTGAAAGTCACGCAGAAGTCGCACGCGTTCCTCTTCGGCTGCAACATCTTCGTGCTGGGTCAGATGAAGCAGAAGGAACGGGCATACGAAGACGCCTTCGTGAAGCTGTTCAACTTCGCGACGGTGCCGTTCTACTGGGCGGGCACCGAGCCGGAACGCGGCAAGTTGCGGTTCACCGAGCCGAGCCCCTACTTCTGGCGCCGTCCGCCGCCGGATCGAGCGATCGCGTTCGGCAAAAAGCACGGCCTGACGCTCAAGGGCCACCCCTTGCTGTGGCACGCCCACAATCCCGGTTGGATCCCCAAAGACCCAGACGAGCTGAAGCGGCTCTACCAGAAGCGCTTCAAGGAGATCGCCGAGCGTTACGCGAAGGACATTCCGATCTGGGACGGGACGAACGAATCGCTCGTCTGCCCGTCGAGCTACCCCTTCTACTCCGCGAAGAACAAAGACTATCCGACCTATGTCCCCTGGGCGTTTGCCGAGGAGCAGAAGGTGTTCCGCCCGGACAACGTGCTGATCATCAACGACGTGGCGAGCTTCAACTGGCCAGCGAACGAGACCAACCGCTTCTACCGGCAGTGCCGAGAGCTTCTCGACAACGGCGTCCCGATCGAGGGCATCGGCTTCCAGTTCCACTTCTTCAGCCGCAAGGCGCTCGACGGACTTACCGGCGGCGCCCGCTGCGACCCTGGCGCGCTGTTGGACAACTACGAGATGTTCGCCAAGCTGGGTTTGCCGTTGTGGGTGACCGAGATCACGATCGGATCCGCGGGCCACAACGGCCTGGCCGTTCAGGCCCGCGTGGTTCGTGATATCTACCGCCTCTGGTTCTCTGCGCCGAAGATGGCCGGCATCACCTGGTGGAATCTCGGCGATGGCACGGCACACGGCAACGAAGGCGTCGCCGGCGGCGGCCTGACCGACGAAGACTTCAATCCCAAGCCTGCCTATAGGGCCCTCGACCAACTGATCAACCACGACTGGCAGACCAACCTGGTAGTCAAATCGAATGGTGAGGGCAAGGCAGCGTTTCGCGGTTTCCATGGCGACTATGAGATTGGCGTTACCCATGGCGGCAAGACCAAGCGATTCGAGATGGAGGTTCGTTCGGACGAACCGGCCAGGGCAACGCTAAGGATGCCATGAGATGAGGCCGGGATGTCGGAGAACGTCATGCGAGTCGGCGTAGCCCTGTTGGGTTTTTCGGCGAGTGTCGGCACCGTGCTGGACAAGGCGGTCGCGGCGGGGGCGGTGAAGCGGTGGGAAGTGACGCCCACCTCCCTGGTGTCACGCGACGATCCCCCGCTTCAACGAATCGACGTGTCGATCGAAAGCAATCGGGCGTTGGACGGCGTTGTGCTGGATGTCCAGTCGGGTGACGGTCGACTCCTGGCGACGAAGCCGCTTGGCGCACTGCGTGAAGGCACCAACGAAAGGTCGTTGTTCTTCGATGAGCCCAGACGGCCGATCGACGCTCGTTGGGTCTTGTCGGACGGCACGAAGGTGCTTGCCGAGCGGGTCCTGACATGGAAACCACCCCGCCATTGGACGCTCTATGTGCTCAAGTCGGCGCACGTCGATATCGGATTGCACGATTCCCAATACAAGCAGCGCCTGATGGTCGTCGACTTCATCGATCGCGCAGGCCGGCTGGCCGACCGGACATCCGACTGGCCCGAGGCGTCGCGCTTCCGCTACGTCGTCGAGGGACTCTGGTGGTGGCTGAACTACCCGCAGGATCGTTCGGAACGGGCCGCGAATGAAGTCGTGAAGAAGTACGTCAAGCACGGCATCTTTGACATCGGCGCGTCGCATTCCGGCAACCACACGCAGGTGTACGGGATGGAGGAGTTGTGCCGCAGCGCCTATTACGTTCGGGAGCTGCGCAGACGTTGGGATGTCCCCGGCGAGACTATGCTGATGGTCGACAACAACGGGATCACCTGGCCGCTGGTCACGGCCTACGCCGACGCGGGAGTCCGATACCTGGCGTTCCTTCCGAACGCCTGGAACCCGGGGGTCCGGAGGAAGATGCTTGGTTGGGGCGTGAAGGGCTCGCGCGATCATATGGGAGCGGGGCAGGAGGGTGGAGGCAGCCGCATTGACGTGGGCTGGAAGTCTGCTCTACCGCACCTTTTCTACTGGCTCGGGCCCGACAACAAGCAACGGCTTCTGGTGTGGACCAGTCCGACATACGGCTCCGCCGGGCATGACTTCGGAATCATGGCCAAGACGCCCAAAATTGCCCAGCGCAAGATGGCCCGGCAACTCGCCAAGCTCGAGGCGCGTTACCCGTATGACATTTGGCTCATCTCCTTCTATTCCGACAACGAGGCCCCCAACCTGGGATTCCCTTCCTTCGCGAAGGAATGGAATGCTCGCTGGCGTTGGCCTGAAATCCGGACACTCGGCCAACTCCCCGAACCGTTCCGCAACGTCGAGAGACGTTTCGGCAACCAGATCCCAACGCTCACCGGCATGATCACCGGAGGCTGGGCGCAGCATCCGTTGTCAACCCCGTCCCTGTTGGCGATGAAGCGAGCGGCCGACCGGCTGCTTCCCGTCGCCGAGAAGTTGGCCACGCTGGCCCGGCTGTCCGATCCCGATTTCGTCTATCCAACCCTCGCCTTCCGAAGGGCATGGGACGCATTGGTGTGCAACGATGAGCATGGTTACGGCGTGAGCCGCTACAAGGGACGTCGCGTCTACGATACGTGGATGCAGAAACGGGACTGGATCGAACGGGGGCTGGCCACAGCCGAGGCGGAGAGCGCCCGGGCCTTGAAGGCGCTCGCCGCCTTGGCTCCGGCAAAGGAGCCGTCGATCTTCATCTTCAACCCAACACTCCACGCACGTTCTGAAACCGTGGAAGTCGAATTGCCGGACTCGCACCCAGCCATCTCTTCCGTACGTTGTCCCGACGGGACGGTTGCACCCGCCTGCGTAGCGGGCCGTAAGCTACGGTTCAGGACTTCGGTGATTCCGCCGATGGGATACGCGGTGTTTGCTCTGGCCAAGGGGCGCGCCGAGCCGATCGGAACACGCTCCTGCACCGAACCGCCTTCGATCGAAAACGACTTCTATCGCGTTGACTTCGGCCCCGACGGTTCAATTGCAGGGATCTTTGACAAGCAGCTCAAGCGGGAGTTGGTCGACACTTCGAGCCCATACAAATGCAACCAACTCATATTCACCAGGGACAGACACGAGAGCTTCTCCTCACCTGATGAAGCCCAGTTCGAGATCGAGATAGGACCATTCGACCAGACGGTCGTCGCGCGCATGAACGAACCCGTAACTGGGGCCGCAATCGAACAGCGCGTCACTCTACCCGTTCACGAAAAGCGCATCCACGTCGACAACCGCCTGGAACATGTGCGCGACCTGGCCAGCAAGGACCGGTGGCACCGGTTCGGCTACTATGCTTTCCCCTTCGACGTACCAGAAGGCGTCTTCCGCGTCGGATTGAACGGGTGTTCTGCCGATCCCTACAAGAACCAGACAGGACACGGCACCACCGCCTACCATGCGGCGAGAGACTGGTTCTACGTGGGGAATCGTCAGTTCGGAATCACGTTGGTCCAGTTCGACAGTCAGCTTGTCGAATGCGGTACGATCCACCAAAGGAAGAATACCGGTCGGGAGCATCCATGCTCCTCACACCTCTATAGCTACGTCTTCAACGACTGGCTGTACGCCCACGCCTACGTGACCGGTCCTTCACACATCAACCTTCGTTACCGCTATGTCATCACCAGCCGCCAGAGAGGCCTTCGAGATCTGAACGCGGCAAGGTTCGCCGAACGAGTTGTCACGCCAGTCTTGGCGACGATGATTCCACAAGCGCAGGTGGGGAAGCTCCCGGCCGGTCCGCACAGCTTCCTTTCGGTCGATGCCCCCAACGTCAGCATGCTCACGTTGAAGCTCAGCGAGACTCCCGGTCGAGGCGTGATCGCTCGATTTCACGAGTCCTGTGGTCGTTCAGTGGAGGCGGCGCGAGTCGCCGTGGGATGGGGCCGGGACCTGCATTTCAGGCGCTGCTCGCTGATCGAGGAAGACCGCGAGACGTTGAGAGGCCCAACACTGCAACTCGACCCCTTCGGCTACGCCACGCTGCGGATTGAGGCAGGGGGTCCGTTGCCGCCGGCGCCGCAACCGATCGTGGGCAAATGCTCAGACAGAAGCGTCACGCTGCGATGGGCACCCGTTGCCGGGGCACGGCAGTATCACGTCTACCGCGGCAAAGAGGCCGATTTCGCGCCGAATGAGTACCATCTGCTGATCACCACGAGGCAGGCGGGCCATACGGACGACTGGCTGAGCCCCGATACGGCGTACCATTACCGTGTGGCCGCCGTGACCGCCAACGCGCGTCAGGGGGCCGTCTCGCGGCCAATACGGGCTGCGACCCAAGTGGCCGGGGATTCGCCGCCGGCCAAGGTGGGCTCGGTCTACACGGGCCTGATCGCCGATCCAAGGGCGTGGCGCGGCGACGGGCCGGACACGCTCTACCTACAATGGGGCCAGAACGCGGAGTCCGACCTGTTGCACTACGAGCTGTACCGCGGCGACATCCCCGATTTCGAGCTCAGCGGCAATACGTTCGTGGCAAAGGTCGAGCCCGGCCCCTACATCGTGGTTCCTTTCGAGGACAAGGGGCTCAAACCGCATACCCCATACTACTACCGTGTCCGCGCGGTCGACCGCGATGGGCACAAAGGGCAGTCAAGCGACGTGTGTCGCGGCGTGACTCGCGAGGTCGCGTTACCCCCTTCGTCTCAAGGAAACGAGTAGTCAATGACATACCGGTACGTCAAGACGCAACGCTACGAGAGGAAGCCATGAAGATTGTTGATATGCGAGTCCGTACAGTGGCGGTTCCTATGAGCGCCATGCTGCGCCACAACACGGGCGTTCACCCGGGCTACCTGATACGGACGGTCGTCGAACTTGTCACGGACGAGGGGATCATCGGGCTGGGCGAGGTCGGCGGGGGCGATCAGCGCGGAGCCTTGATGAAGCTCAAGCCGCGGATCGTGGGCATGGATCCGTTCGACCTGGAGGCGATCAAGCTGAAGGTGCTGCGGACTATCTACTACCTTTCCAACGCGCGGCTCTACGGCGCGTTGGAGATCGCTTGCCTCGATATCCAGGGCAAGGCGGCCAGCGTACCGATGAACCAGTTGATCGGCGGGAAGGTCCGCGACGCCATACCGATGATCGCCTATCTGTTCTGGCGATACGACCGACCCGGCGGGGGCGACGATACGTCCGCCGAGGATCTCGCCGACCTGTGCGTTGAACTCCACGAGATGCTCGGCGTTGGCGCCATGAAGCTCAAGGCGGGCGTCATGGAACCCATGGAAGAAGCGCGGGTGCTCGAGCTCTGCCGTGATCGCCTCGGCGGCAGTTTCGGGCTCCGCATCGATCCCAACGGGGTCTGGTCCGTGCCGACGGCTGTGCGGGTCGGCCGGCGGCTCGAAGAACTCGGCCTGGAGTATTACGAAGACCCGGCTTGGGGCCTGGAGGGAATGCGCGCGGTACGCCAACAGGTTCGCATCCCCTTGGCAAGCAACATGTACCCCAACAAGTTCGACGATCTAGGCCCGGCCATACGGATGGACGCCGTCGACATCGTTCTAACCGACCTGCATTACTGGGAGGGGCCGCGCGGCGTGAAGGATCTGTGTGCCGTGTGCCGCACGTTCAATCTCGGCGTGGCGATGCACTCGGGCGCCGAGTTCGGCATCGAGTTGGCGGCGATGCTGCACACCGCAGCCACGATTCCCACCATGTCCTTTGCCGGCGACGCCCATTACCACTACCTGGAGGACGACATCATTGTTGGTGGCAGGATGTCGTACGAGAACGGCACCATCGCCGTTCCCACGGGTCCGGGGCTCGGCATCGAACTCGACGAGGAGAAGATGCGCCGTTACGAAAAACTCTTCGAAGAGAAGGGTGACTACTACGCTCGCTTCCACCAGGACCCGAGGCGGCCCGACTGGTATCCGATCGTGGGGGGTATGTGACAGCCACCACCAAAAGAGCCTTGTGGCTACGTACCGACCTCACCGGAAAGGCACGTCCCGAAAGCCCAGACGTTGACCATCTTGGGCGCACGCCTCGGCGGACCGATGCCGCAATGAACGCCAGTACGCCTTGTCCGTCTCGTATGGGTTGATGGGATCCTTGGCCAGGTCGAAACTCTCGGGCAGAACGCCGAAGACCCCGGCTACCAGGGCATCCTGCGGACCATCCGGGCGGCCAAGGTGCGGCAGAAAGAGGCTGGACGGTACGACATGCCGGGCTTCCGACCCAGCCGCCACTACGTCCGCTGGATGAAGCCAGCCTGAAGAGCCGCGCCGCAGGCCAGCTGCGTATTCGCTGCGCGCTGTCAGCGTAGTTGCATCTTAGTTGCACGCGGACTGCGCGAAGAAGAGGCCCATCGCTAAGTCATCTAGCGACAGGCCCTTAGACCTAGCGGGGGCAGGACTCGAACCTGCGACCTCTGGGTTATGAGCCCATTTCGGCCGATCTCAGGCGTTGATCCCAAGTCCCGTGTCTGTTGCTGCTTACAGGAGCACCATGAAGTTACCACGATTTTCGCTTGCTCTACATGTTCAACATGTTGCACATCTTGAGCACCACAACGCCACAATTACGCCACAGTGGGCGGCGTTTTTAACCCTTTCTCTCCGGTTCAAGTCTTCCTGCGAGAAGAAGACACTCGTCTATCTCTGGAGAACGATCAGCTGTTGGCGAGAAGCCAAGTTCTCTGCTGCAACGGTCGCAACCCCAGAGGTAACGATCGCAGCACGCACATGATGATGTTGACAGCCCCCATTTCGTCCCCCAAGTTCGGACTCAGTGCGGGTGGATGGTAGCCGATTCGCCCTCAAGCAGGGAGTCACGTAAGTCCTCTATCATCAATGAGGACGAACTTCTTGGGAGGGACAACGCTGTTTTATCAATGACCTGTCCCCTTATTCTCGCGGCCCACCGGGGCGCGAGGGGCTGATAAGCGAATTCCCGGCCGGCGGTGCAGGGAGTACGGATATCAGGATCGCCGTGTCTGGAGCCTCGCCGGAGTAGAAAGCGAGGTAGTGTGTGCCCCTGATCGCGGTGGCGTTCACGTTG